>NZ_FOZO01000005.1:0-324037 GCF_900116055.1 Pseudomonas sp. NFACC42-2 | reverse complement strand
CACGGTCTTCTGTGTCTTGTTACGAACCGCCGGCACCGGGTTGGAAACCAACTGATCCCCAGCCTTCAACGGCGCAACCGGTACAGTCTTGATCGCTGTCGCCGGACCACCGAGCAGCAAAGGCTTCACCGCTTCGACATGCGGCTCCAACCCCGGCTCTACAAGCTGCTTGGCCAGCAACTCCAACAACTCCCGCGCGCGCTTGGATTTAATCGCGCTCAGTACCTGGGGGCCCAGCCGCGCCACCCCCCCCATCGCACCCAATACACGAATCAACAGCAGATTGATCAGGACCTCGCCAGTGATCTCACCCCACAGTTCATTAATCTGCGGCGGTGGCAGCAGGCGCATCCAACTGACCATCGCCGACAGGTAGATAAACAACAGCGGCTCATCGCTGAGCACCAGCAAACCGTTGGCAATCGTGTCGTTGCCGAGCTTCAGCAGTTCATCGAGTTCGGCCTGGGAGAGGTAGGCCAACAGCTTTTCGCTGTTGGGCTTGAGGTCCGCCAGCAGGTCATACAGCTGCGTAACGTTGTCCCACACATTGAAGAGGGCTTTTCCAAGGCCGCTGAAAAACGCTGCTTCCAGCATTCGGCGCCGATCGAGGGGCTTGGCTTCGGTATAGTCTTTCCACTGATCCTGGAAAGTGCGGGTCCACTCTTCACGCAGGCGCGCCTCCAACCCCGAGATCACCGACTGATAAGACCCATACAGCGCCTGGACGTGGTCCCTGGAAACGTTGGGATAGAAGGTGATCCGGTACGGCTGGTTGCGATCACACTCGGTGATTTCGAGGATGCCGTTGGGGCCGATGGTCTTGTGGATCGGCTCGCCCAACGGGCCGCCATTGGGATCGACGCGCTGCAGCATCACCGGCGTGTCGCCGATGGGCACGAAGCGCGTGCTTTGGAACATATGCACCAGGGTCAGGGTGCCATTGGCCGGGCACGTGGCGACGGTGCTGCTGGGGATGATTGAGCGATTGATCGGCGCGACCAGCGCCACCTCATCGCCGACCTTGAAGACCTGCTCGACCTCCAGCGCCGATAAGCGCCAGAAGCTTTGCGCCCAGTCATCGAACGTATTCAGGCATTCGCGAAAGTCACGGAAGACGCTTTCAACGTCGACCGTCTTCACATCCATCGGGGTCAGGGCCAGCCTGCCAATGGCCGGGTTCAAGAGGCAGCCCCTTCAACCAGGGCTTTAACGAAAACAACCATCTGCAATCCCTCGCACTGTGTATTCAGGCGAGGGACTTTGCAGCGGTTTTCAGGCTGGGGCTGTAGAGCTTATCTTGCCGTTACGTGGGAGCTTTCAGCGGCTATCGTCCTATCAAAAGCCTTCAGCGCTGCGCGAACGCCAGGTTCAACCCCAGCCCCGCAAACGCCGCCGCAAAACTGCGGCGCAGCCAGTTCTGCACCCGTGGCGACTCGATTACCGCGCGGCGAAACTCGTTGGCCAGCAGGCCGTAGATCACAAACACCGCAAATGTCATTGCCATGAACACCGCGCTCAGCACCAGCATTTGCACGGCAGGTGCCGTGCTGCCTGGCGCCACGAACTGGGGCAGGAAAGCCAGGAAGAAAATGGTCAGCTTGGGGTTGAGAATATTCAGCAGGAAACCGCGCAGCATCAAACTGCGCGCGGTGGCGACTGTCGGTGCGTCATTCATGGCGAAGGCCGAGCGATCACGCCAGGTGGCGTACGCCAGATACAGCAGATAGGCGACGCCAGCGTATTTCAGGACTTCGAAAGCCAGCGCGCTGGTATGCAGCAGTGCGGAAAGGCCGAGCACGGATGCCAGCAAGTGCGGGAGGATACCGGCCGTACAACCCAGCGCGGCGAACACACTCGCGCGCTTGCCAGCGGTGAGGCCTGTGGACACGGTAAAGATCACGCCGGTGCCGGGGATCAGTACGACAATCAGGCAGGTGACGAGGAAGTTCAGGCTGAGCATGGCATTCAAACTCCGTGTACGAATGAGGGATGACAGATCCTGTCACGTTCGGCCCGGGTTGGCGAGAAGGCGAATCGGCGAACCCGCGTTAGACTTACCGGTCCATATCCGCAACGCCTGGCCCATCGTCCTCAAGGAAGCCCCATGTCCCCACGCTGCCTGATCCTCTGCCTCACCTCATTGGCGGTGCTGGCCGGCTGTTCCACGTCACGCGGCCCGCAGCAACCAGCGCGCAGCGAAGCCGAGGTGAAGGCCGAGATCGTGCGTTTGCTCCCGGCGAAGGTTCCAGACCGCAACGGCTGGGCCCAGGACATCTACACCGCCTTTGACACTCAAAAGATCTACCCCAGTACCGAGAATATCTGTGCCGTATTGGCGGTGACCGAGCAGGAGTCCACCTATCAGGTCGACCCGCCCGTGCCCAACATGGGCAAGATCGCCCAGGATGAAATCCTGCGCCGTGCCGCCAAGGTGCATGTGCCCGCTTTTGTGGTGCGCAGCGCCCTGCAACTGCGCTCGCCCACCGGCAAGTCCTATGCCGACCGCTTGAGTGCCGCGCGCACGGAGAAGGACCTGAGTGGCATCTTCGATGACTTCATCAGCGTGGTGCCCCTGGGCAACACCCTGTTTGGCGGTTTCAACCCGGTGCACACCGCTGGCCCTATGCAGGTCAGCATCGACTTCGCCCAGAAGCAGGCGCGGGGTTATCCCTACACGGTGGATGGCACGATTCGTCGGGAAGTCTTCACCCGGCGCGGCGGCATGTACTTCGGTATCGCCCATTTGCTCGGTTACCCGGTGAGCTATGACCAGCCGCTGTACCGCTTTGCCGACTTCAATGCGGGTTGGTACGCCAGCCGTAATGCGGCGTTCCAGGCGGCGGTCAGCCGCGCGTCGGGCACTGAGTTGGCGCTGGACGGGGATTTGATTCGCTACGGCTCATTGCTGCCCGGTACCACCGAACTGGCGGTGCGCTCATTGGGCGCGAAGCTGGACATGCGCAACCCCAGTATTCGCAGCCAGCTGGAACAGGGCGAACAGCTGGACTTTGAAGACACCACCCTCTACAAGCGTGTGTTTGCCCTGGCCGACCAGACCGCCGGCAAGCCGATGCCGCGCGCTATCCTGCCGGGCATCGAGCTCAAAAGCCCGAAGATCACCCGCAACCTGACCACGGCATGGTTTGCCAAGCGCGTGGATGAGCGATACCAGCGCTGCATGAAGCGCTGATCAGCTGCGGCGCCGGACAAATTTGCGCCACAGCCACACCCACAACCACACCACCGGAAACGCCAGGATCACGAACGGCAGCACATAGCTGGCGCGTTCCAGGGCGTCTGCGGTGCCGTCCACCAGGTTGGTCCCCAGGTTGCTGAACATCCGGCTGAAGCGTGACGGTTGGTTGGCGCCGTCGGAAGAGCGGAAGTTGAGGGTGACGCGGTTGGTATCCAGGCGACGCTGCTGGCCGGCGGCAACCTGGGCGAGTTCCTGCAGTTCGTTTTCAATGCCCGCCTGCTCCTTGCTCAAGGCAATCAGGTCGCTGACGCTGATGTCCTTGCGCTTGGCCAGTTCATCGAGGCGCTGTTGCTGGGCGTGCAGGCGATCCTGGCGGCGACGCACATCGGCGACCGCGTCGGCCAGGTCTTCGGCGGTGGTGATGCGCTGGCCGAGTTTGCCACCTTCAGCGGCCATGGCGACCATCGGTTCGACCCCGCTGGGCGCGATCCGCAGGATGATCTCGCCGCCGTTGCTGTCTTCGGTGATGCCAAGGATATTGCACGCGCCAAACCGCGCCGATTCACAGGCCTCGCGGGTGGCCTGCATGCGCGGCGCGAGCAGGGCGCCGGGCAGGGCCAGGGTCAGTTCGTGCTCATAGGCCAGTTGCGCACCGGCCCGGCCTTGTTCGCCATTGATCACCGTGGCGCGGGAGTGGTCCTTGGGTGAACAGCCGACCAGGGCCAGGCCGGCCAACATGATCAACAGGGGCGCGCGAAGCGATTGAAGGGGGCCGTCCGGATGGCGCATTGCAGATCCTTGAGATGTGGGGGGCATTGGCGGCGATTAAAGCGGGTCCGGCGAATTAACGCAAAGTATCGTGCAGGATTTGCAGGGCTGATGGTGATGGCTGCCGTTGTGCGTGTGGCGTACATCTCAAATCCGACCCCAAGGAAGACTCGCCATGATTGCCCACGCCGTGCCCGAAGGTTTTGTCCCGCTGCCGCGCAGCAGCCCGTTGCTGGATTTGCTTGGCCCGGCGTACTGCCGAGGTGACGGCCTGCAACTGGAAATCGGCCTGCGCGCCGACAATCGCCATGCCAATGGACGTGGGACGGTGCACGGCGGGGTGCTGGCGACCCTGGCAGATGTCGGCATGGGTTATGCCATGGCGTTTTCCAGTGAGCCGCCGTTGCCGTTGATTACGGCGAGCATGACCGTGGATTACCTGGGGGCGGTACAGGTGGGGGAGTGGATTACCGTGCGCTTGGAACATCACAAGCGAGGGCGGCAAATGGCGTTTGCCACGGTGAGCCTGCAGGTGGGGGAGAAGGTAGTGGCGCGGGCGAATGCGGTGTTTGCCGTGCCTCAAACTGACAGGCAATGAAGAACTTATAGGGGAGGGACTGTGTTTTTTCAGGGAAACCGCATAAAGAAAAGGCCTGGCTTTTCGTGGAGCCGGGCCTTTTCTGTGTTGCTCTTTTATCAGTGTCGTTCGAGTGCCAGGGCTACGCCTTGGCCGCCACCGATGCACAGGGTCGCCAGGCCTTTCCTGGCATCGCGCTTGATCATTTCATGCAGCAGGGTGACCAGCACGCGGCAGCCTGAGGCGCCGATGGGGTGGCCGATGGCGATGGCGCCGCCGTTGACGTTGACCTTGTCCGCATCCCACTCCAGCTCTTTGCCTACCGCCAGGGATTGCGCGGCAAAGGCTTCGTTGGCTTCGATCAGGTCCAGGTCGCCCAGGCTCCAACCGGCTTTGTCCAGGCAGCGGCGGGTGGCCGAGACCGGGCCGATGCCCATGATCGCCGGGTCGACGCCCGCGTTGGCGTAACTGGCGATACGGGCCAATACCGGCAAGCCGAGGGCCTTGGCCTTGTCGGCACTCATCAGCAGCACCGCAGCGGCGCCGTCATTCAGGCTGGAGGCATTACCGGCGGTGACGCTGCCGTCTTTCTTGAACGCCGGCTTGAGCTTGGCCAGGGATTCGGCGGTGGTGCCGGCGCGAGGTTGCTCATCGACGGCGAAGGCAATCGGGTCGCCCTTGCGCTGGGGAATCAGGATCGGCGTGATCTCATCGACAAAACGGCCGGCCTCGATGGCGGCGGTGGCTTTCTGCTGGGAGGCGGCGGCGAAAGCATCCTGGGCTTCACGGCTGATGCCGTATTTGTCCACGAGGTTCTCGGCGGTGATGCCCATGTGATAGTCGTTGAACGCATCCCACAGGCCGTCGGTGATCATGCTGTCGATCATCTTGGCGTGGCCCATGCGCAAGCCCGTGCGCGCAGCAGGCAGTACGTAGGGTGCCAGGCTCATGTTCTCCATGCCGCCGGCGATGATGACCTCGGCGTCACCGCAACGGATGGCCTGGGCGCCCAGGTGCAGGGCTTTCAGGCCCGAGCCGCAGACCTTGTTCAGGGTCAGGCTCGGCACTGCGTGGGGCAGGCCGGCGAGGATCGAGGCCTGGCGTGCGGGGTTCTGGCCGGAACCCGCGGTGAGTACCTGGCCGAGGATGACTTCATCCACTTCGGCCGGGTCCAGTCCGGTCTGCTCCAGCAGGCGACGGATCACGGCGGCGCCCAGCTCCGGTGCCGGAATGGTGGCCAGTGAACCTTGAAAGCTGCCCACGGCGGTGCGGGTGGCAGCAACAATCACGACGTCTTGCATGGAATCTGTCCTCACTGGAAGTGCATTTCTGGAACGTGGTCCGGGACGATCAGTTTACCGGCGGTCTTGCTCACAATCTCTTCAACGCTGACGCCAGGTGCGCGTTCCTTGAGGACAAAAGCGCCATTTTCGATTTCCAGGTACGCCAGGTCCGTCAGGACGCGCTTGATGCAATTGGCGCCGGTCAGCGGCAGGCTGCATTGGCTGAGCAACTTGGACTCACCGTCCTTGGAGGCGTGGGTCATGATCACGATGATGTTTTCCGCACCGGCCACCAGGTCCATGGCGCCGCCCATGCCCTTGACCAGTTTGCCGGGGATCATCCACGAGGCGATGTTGCCGTGTACGTCCACTTCAAAGGCGCCGAGCACGGTGAGGTCGACGTGGCCGCCGCGAATCATCGCGAAGGATTCGGCGGAGGAGAAGATCGAGGCGCCGATGCGCGCCGTCACGGTCTGTTTGCCGGCGTTGATCATGTCGGCATCGATGGTGTCTTCGGTAGGAAACGGACCCATGCCGAGCAGGCCGTTTTCCGACTGCAGCATGACTTCCATGCCTTCGGGGATGTAGTTGGCCACCAGGGTCGGAATGCCGATGCCCAGGTTGACGTAGAAACCGTCCTGCATTTCGCGGGCGACGCGTTGAGCCATTTGTTCGCGGGTAAGAGCCATTTTATGAGTCCTTATTGTTCGGGCTGGGGCGGATTATTTGCGCACGGTGCGCTGTTCGATGCGCTTCTCGAACGTGCCGCAGATGATCCGGTCGACGTAGATGCCAGGGGTGTGGATCTGCGCCGGGTCCAGCTCGCCCGGTTCGACGATTTCCTCGACTTCGACCACGGTGATCTTGCCGGCGGTGGCGGCCAGCGGGTTGAAGTTCTGGGCGGTGTGGCGATAGATGACGTTGCCGAAGTGGTCGGCTTTCCAGCCTTTGACGATGGCGAAGTCGCCGGTGATGGATTCTTCCATCAGGTACGGGCGACCGTTGAATTCGCGGGTTTCCTTGCCTTCGGCCACCGGAGTACCGACGCCGGTGGCGGTGAAGAAGGCGGGGATACCGGCGCCGCCTGCGCGCATTTTTTCCGCCAGGGTGCCTTGGGGGGTGAGGACCACTTCGATTTCGCCGCTGAGCAACTGCTTCTCGAACAGGGCGTTCTCACCGACGTAGGAAGCGATCACCTTGCTGATCTGCTTTTCTTCCAGCAGCACGCCCAGGCCAAAGCCGTCGACGCCGCAGTTATTGGAAACCACGGTGAGGTCACGGGTGCCTTTGCGCTTGATCTCATTGATGAGGTTTTCCGGAATGCCGCACAGGCCGAAACCACCGGAGAGCACGGTCATGCCGTCTTCCAGGCCTGCCAGTGCTTCCTCGTAGGACGCCACGCGTTTATCGAAACCTGCCATATGCACCTCTTTTATTGTTTGTGGGCCAGCCAATGAATCGAGTGTTGCGCCGACGGATTGATTTGTTAAGTTGTTTTTTAAGGTTGATTGATTTAGAAAACAGCATAGTCAACTCGCCGCCCGGAGTAGCGCCATGACCGTTAAACAGATGCGTGCCTTTCTGGCCGTGGCCCAAAGCCTGAGTTTTGCCGCCGCCTGCGAGCGCCTGCACCTCTCTCAATCGGCGTTGAGCCTGACCATCAAGGGCTTGGAGGAAGGGCTGGGCGGGCGCTTGTTCAGCCGCAATACGCGCAACGTGGCCCTCACGCCCGAGGGCGAATCCCTGCTGCCCCTGGCCCGTCGGCTGATGGCCGATTGGGACAATGCCGAGGACGAGCTGCGTCAGCTGTTCACCCTGCAACGCGGGCGGGTGACCGTGGCGGCGATGCCGTCGTTTGCCGGCAACCTGCTGCCGCCGATCCTGAAGATATTCCGCGCACGCTACCCCCAGGTGAACGTGACGGTGCATGACTTGATCAACGAGCAAGTGCTGGAGATGGTTCGCGACCGCCATGTGGAACTGGGCGTGGCGTTTGAACCCTCGGAAGGCTCGTCGCTGGCCTTTACGCCGTTGTACCTGGACCGCTTCATTGCGGTGGTGCCCGGTGATTCATTGCTGGCACAGTGTGCCGAGGTCGACTGGAAAACCTTGTTGGAGCACCCGTTCATCACGTTGCAGCGGCCTTCCACGGTGCGGGTGATGCTGGAGGAGCACCTGGGAGCCTTGAAGATGAAGCTGCCGGTGGCCTTGGAAAGCCATCAATTGGCAACCGTGGGCAAGATGGTCGCCAGCGGCCTGGGTGTCAGCGCTGTACCGGCCTTGTGTGCGCAGCAGATGCAGGAGGCGGGGGCGCATTGCATCACCTTGACCGATCCGGTGATCGAGCGGCCGATTGGGGTGCTGACCAAGCCTGGGCATGAACTGTCGGCGGCGGCGCAGGTATTGTTTGATATTTTTCGGGATGAGGCGGGGAAGGGCAGGTTTCCGGCGGTGTTATAAAACAGGTATTAAAAAGCCCGCTCGAATAAACCAGCGGGCTTGAATTTAAAGGTGCACTGTTATCAGCAGTATCTATCAATCACTTTAACTTGCGATTGGCCTTTGAGGTTCTGCCATTCGGTATTAAGTGTGTGGAACACTTGCTCGATAAAGTTGCGATCGGCCGCGGCCTTCTTGCCGACATAACCCTGGCCACGGCGGTACATCTTCAGGCGCGCCGCCAGTTCACGGTTATTGCGGTCGAACTCGGCTTCTTCGGTGTGGGGCGCCAGGCAGTCGATTTGCACTTCGCCCGATTTGCCAATCCACAGGATATGGTCGTCGAGTGTGTCTTTCTGCGCTGCGAACATCTCAGCCAATTCATCGATAGTTGGTTGGTTGTTCAGATTCATGTGTAAGCCCCTTGACCAGTTGGCGATCTATCAGTTGATTCCGTTAAAACTGCTTAGTTGTCTCCGGCTTGGAAAACCGGGCGTCAGTGACGGTCTGCCGAATACGGGCAGGGTCTTGAACCTGATGCATGTAGTCTTGCTGATGAACTGCTACGCAATGGTTTCATAACGAAGACAAGCCGCATTTGAGCGCCTTGTACCGATCCTTTCGGGTCGGTCAGCTTCATCAATCTGCCTTGTGGGCAGTGCACATCCGGAAAAAACAGCTCGGCGGTCAGACGAGCTTGTTCAAAACGCTTGCTACCAACGCTCCCGATCCGGGAGACGTCTAGATCATGCAAGGACAAAAAGGTTACGTCAACGGTTATGTAGTGATTATTTTTGATCACTACATAATTCGTCGTGGCTATGGGGAGATACGGCAAATGCGTGACTCGAGCGTCATTTTTTGCGCTGGACGGTCGCTATGGCTGAGGAGGGGTTGACTGCAGGCGGTCTGCCAACAAGGGCAGAAGCTGTTCGCACGAGGTTTCGATCTTTACCTGCAACAACTCATCACCCCGGGTCTTGCCCAGGTTGATGGCGATCACCGGTTTGCCCTGTTCGACCATTGCCTTGCACAGGCGAAATGCGGAGTAAGCCATCAGCGATGAACCTACCACCAGCAGCCCTTCGGCATGCTCTACCGCGGCCATTGCCTTGGCAGCCGTCGCTGGCGCGACGTTCTCGCCAAAAAACACCACGTCCGGTTTCAGTCGCTCACCCTGGCAATGGGGGCAACGGGGAACCTGGAAGTGCTCTTCAAACGTGGGGTCGAGCAAGGTATCGCCATCGGGTGCCTGTACCGCATGGACCTGCGCCAGGTACGGGTTGTCGATTTCCATCTGCCGCTGTATCACATCGCGTGTGCTGCGCAGGTGGCAATCCAGGCACAGCACCCGGTGCAGGCTGCCGTGCAATTCAATCACGTCATGGCTGCCGGCCTGGTCATGCAAGGTGTCGACGTTTTGCGTGATCAGGCCGCTGATGTGCTGGCGTTGTTGCAAGGTCGCCAGTGCCCGGTGAGCGTTGTTCGGCTGGGCGATACGTACACGCGGCCACCCCAGCATCGCCCGTGCCCAATAGCGCCGCCGCGCCTGGGCGGTGGCGAGGAACTCCTGGTACATCATCGGCGCCTTGCCCCGGCGCACGCCTTCGCTGTCGCGGTAGTCGGGGATTCCCGACGACGTGCTGATGCCCGCACCGGTCAATACCAGGAAGCGCCGTCCGGCCATGGCGCGGAGCAGGGTGTCGAGGTGGTCCTGTTGATGTTCCAGGGTATCGAGCATGGGGTCCCCTATTCGCCGCGGATGTACTGCTCCAACTGCTTGATCAGGTCTGCCTGTTCGGCGATGGCTTCCTTGACCAGGTCACCGATGGAGAGCAGGCCCAGCAGTTTGCCGTCTTCGACCACCGGCAGGTGGCGCAGGTGACTGTCGGTCATGATGTTCATGCACGCTTCGACACTTTTATGGGTATCGACGGTGATCACCGGCGAGCTCATGACCTCATGGACCTTTGTAGTGACCGACGATAGGCCCTTGAGCATTATTTTGCGTGCGTAATCGCGTTCGCTGATGATCCCCACCACCGTGCCTTCCTTGACCACCGGCAGGGCGCCGACGTTTTTCTCCGACATCCGCACCAGCGCCTCAAACACAGTGTGGTCCCATTGGATGGTGTGGACGTCCTGGTTTTTCTGGTCCTTGGCTTTGAGCAATTGTGCGACGGTTTTCATGGCGGCCACTCCGGTGTTGTTGTTATCCCCTACAGAATCCTAGACGGCCCGCGTCGGGGCAAGGTCCAATGCGGCGTTAAACCCGTCGAAAAACGTCATTCGCCGGTTTTTTTCGCCTTTCACCCGGTTTTTTTCGGTTTCCTGGCGCGCTCTGGGCCAGTGGCGGTCTTGCGAGGGGCCGACTTGCGCTTCTTTTTCCACGGCGCAGCACCTCGGCCCGGCGGGCTGGCCGGCCCGGTGATGGTCATGCGCATGCCGTTGCAGCGGGCCACTTGCTTGCTCATCCACGCCGCCTGCTTGGCGACGAATTCTTCCAGGCTCATCTCACCGCTTTGCACCATGTCCAGCGCCTGCTCCCAGATCGCGGTGGTGCCGGGGTCGGCAATGGCGCGGGGCACCGCGTCGATCAGGCTGAAGGCTGCCGGGGTGGCCGACAGCGCCTTGCCGTTCTTCACCAGGTAACCGCGGTCGAGCAATCCCTGGATAATCCCCGCACGGGTGGCTTCGGTGCCGATGCCGGTGGTGTCCTTGAGCTTTTGCTTGAGCAGCGGGTCTTCCACCAGCTTGGCGACGTTTTTCATCGCCTTGATCAGGTCACCTTCGGTAAAGGGCTTGGGGGGTTGGGTCCACAGGTCCTTGAGGTTGACCTTGGCCACGGCGTAATCCTGGCCCTGCACCAGTGTCGGCAAGGCCTGGGGCGTCGGTGCTTCACGGCCCTTTGCCGGGGCCAGGGCTTCGGGCAAGGCACGTTTCCAGCCCGGTTCGATCACCACTTTGCCCACCGCGCGCAACGCCTGGCCCGCACAGTCGAAATCCGCCTGGGTGCGATCGTATTCATGGTTGGGCAGGAACTGCGCCAGGTAGCGCGCGCGAATCAGGCTGTAGACCGCACGGTGCTTGCCGGTGAGTTGGCCGACGTCCTTGCCGGCGCCGGTGGGAATGATGCCGTGGTGCGCGCTGACCTTGGCATCGTTCCAGGCCCGTGAGCGGCGCTGGGGATCGATATGCGGCATCAGCTCATTGACTGCCGCATCCGCACGGCTCAATGCGGCGAGAATCTTCGGCGCCTCGCTGTGCTGGCTCAATGGCAGGTAACCACAGTCACTGCGGGGGTAGGTGATGACCTTGTGGGTTTCGTAGAGGGATTGGGCGATATCCAGGGTTTCCTGGGCGCCGAGGCCGAGCTTCTTCGAGCAGATTTCCTGCAGGGTGCCGAGGTCGAAGGGCAGGGGTGCCACCTCGCGCATGCGTTCGGTGCGCAGCTTGATCAGCCGTGCGCTGGCGGCGTTGCTCATGGCGTCGGCAGCGTCCCGGGCCAATTGCGGGTCAAGGCAGCGGCCCTGGTCGTCACAGGCATCCTCGGTCGCGCGCCATTGTGCGGTAAACGTCATGGATTGGTGGCGCAGGTCCACATCAATGGCCCAGTACGCCACGGGCACGAAGTCGGCGATGCTGCGGTCGCGGTCCACCACCAGGCGCAAGGTCGGTGTTTGCACCCGGCCCACCGGCAGCACGCCCTGATAGCCGGACTGACGCCCCAGCAGGGTAAACAGGCGACTCATGTTCATGCCGATCAGCCAGTCGGCGCGGGAGCGGCCCAGGGCCGAGTGGTACAGGCTGAAGGTTTCGGCGCCGGGCTTGAGCGCCGCCAGGGCCTTGCGGATGGAGGCATCGTCCAGTGCCGACAGCCATAACCGCTGGATCGGCCCGCGATAGCGGCAATGCTCGACCAGTTCGCGGGCGATCATCTCGCCTTCACGGTCGGCGTCGGTGGCGATCACCAGTTCCTGGGCTTCCCCCAGCAGGCGCTTGACGGCCTTGAACTGGCTGGCGGTCTTGGGCTTGACCAGCATCTTCCATTTTTCCGGGACGATCGGCAGGTCGGCCAGCACCCAGCGTTTGTATTTGGCGTCGTAGGCGTCGGGCGGGGCGGTTTCCAGCAGGTGGCCGATGCACCAGGTGACGGTGACCCCATTGCCCAACCAGCAACCGTCGCCACGGCGACCGGCGCCGAGCACGGCCGCGATGTCCTTGGCCTGGGAGGGTTTTTCACAGAGGTACAGCCGCATGGTCAGCCCATTCGTTACACAGTTGAATGGAGAGCAGGATGGGCATAAGAAGGGAATTGAGCAACTATTATCTGTATGGATGTACAGCTTAAAGTTTCAAGCTGCAAGCTTCAAGAAAGAGCCGATTGGCGTTTACTTGGCGCTTGCAGCCTGCCCCTTGAAGCTTATTCAGTTGTTATCGATATCCACGTGCCGCGTTTCCTTGAGGCAGAACATCCCCACAATCAGGCTCACCCCCGTCACCACCACCGGGTACCACAAGCCATAGAAGATATCCCCGGTGTACACCACCAGCGCAAACGACACGGTCGGCAGGAACCCGCCAAACCAGCCGTTACCGATGTGGTAGGGCAGGGACATCGAGGTGTAGCGGATACGTGTGGGAAACAGTTCCACCATCAGCGCCGCCAGCGGGCCGTAGCACATGGCGGCGATCAGGATCAGTACCACGATCAGCACCACCACCATCACCTTGTTGACCTGGGCCACATCCGCAGAAGTCGGGTAACCGGCCAGGGTCACTGCACCGCGCAGCGCTGCCTCGTCGAAGCCGTCGATGCGCACTTCACCCACGCTGACCTGCACCGGGCTGCCGGCCGGGGCGGCGGCACTGCTGTACGGCAGGCCTTGCTTGACCAGGAAGGTCTTGACCTTGTCGCACGGGCTGTCAAATTTCGCCTTGCCTACCGGATCGAACTGGAAGGTACAGGTGGCCGGGTCGGCCAGTACGGTGATCGGTGCCTGGCGGCTGGCCTGGTCCATCGCCGGGTTGGTGTAGTGCGCCAGGCCCTTGAAGATCGGGAAGTAGAGCGCGGTGGCCAGCAGCAGGCCGAGCATCAGCACTGGCTTGCGCCCGACCTTGTCCGACAGCCAGCCAAAGAAGACGAAGAACGGCGCGCCAATCACCACGCTGATGATCAGCAGCATATTGGCCAGGGCCGGGTCCATCTTCAGGAACTGCGTGAGGAAAAACAGCACATAGAACTGCGACGCGTAGAACGTCACCGCTTGCCCACCGTTGATGCTGAACAGCGCGATCAGCACCACCTTGAGGTTTTCCCATTTACCGAAGGACTCACGGATCGGCGCCTTGCTGGCCTTGCCTTCCTCTTTCATTTTCAGGAATGCCGGCGACTCGTGCAGGCTCATGCGGATCCAGGTGGAAATACCCAGCAGCACAATGGAAAACAGGAACGGAATACGCCAGCCCCAGACTTCGAACTGATCGCCGGTGAAGTACCGGCATGCCAGCACCACCAGCAACGACAGCAGCAAACCGAGGGTCGCGGTGGATTGAATCCAGCTGGTGTTGAGGCCGCGTTTGCCGGCCGGCGCATGCTCGGCCACATAGGTGGCCGCACCGCCGTACTCGCCGCCCAATGCCAGGCCTTGCAGCATGCGCAGCACGATCAGGATGATCGGCGCCGCGATGCCGATGCTGGCGTAGGTTGGCAGCAGGCCGACGCAGAAGGTCGCCACGCCCATCAGGATGATGGTCACCAGGAACGTGTACTTGCGCCCGATCATGTCGCCCAGGCGGCCGAACACCAGCGCGCCGAACGGGCGCACCACAAAGCCGGCCGCAAAGGCCATCAAGGCAAAGATAAACGCCGTGGTGTCGTTGACCCCGGCAAAGAACTGCTTGCTGATCACCGCCGCCAGGGCGCCGTAGAGGAAAAAGTCATACCACTCGAACACCGTCCCCAGGGACGAGGCGAAGATGACTTTTCTTGATTCGTTACCGGTGCTCGCGTTGGTGGCCGAGCCCAGGGTTTGAGCATGTTCTGACATCGGGAAGCCCTCACAGTGATTATTTATTGTTGTTCCACTGTCGGCGCCAGGTTTGGCGCCGCTATTCAGATTGCATGAACCAGTTCTTTCTCCGGGGCGAGACTCCTTGTGTTCGGCGAAAGGATCAGCTGCGCGGCTTTTTCCGCGATCATCAGCGTCGGTGAACAGGTATTGCCGGAGGTAATGCGCGGCATGACCGAGGCATCGGCGATACGCAGGCCGGGCACACCATGTACGCGCAACTGGGCGTCGACCACCGCGTCTTTATCGCTGCCCATGCGACAGGTGCCGACCGGATGGAAGATCGTCGTGCCGATACGCGCGGCGGCTTCGTGCAATTGCTCTTCGGTTTGCAGCGAATCACCCGGCAGATATTCCACCGGCTTGAACTGGCTCAGGGCCGGTGCGGCGACAATGCGTCGGGTCAGGCGAATCGCGTCGGCGGCCACCCGCAGGTCCTCCGGGTGGCTGAGGTAGTTGGGCCGGATCAGCGGCGCATCCGCCGGGTTGGCCGAGCGGATATCGATGCGGCCACGGCTTTGCGGGCGCAGGTCGCAGACCGAGGCGGTAAACGCCGGGAACCCATGCAACGGTTCGCCAAAGCGCTCCAGGGACAGCGGCTGTACGTGGTATTCAAGGTTGGCCGAGGTCTGTTCCGGGCCCGAGCGGGCAAACGCGCCGAGCTGGCTGGGCGCCATCGACAGCGGGCCGCTGCGGTCGTACAGGTAGCGCAGGCCCATGCCCATCTTGCCCCATACGGTACCGGCGATCTGGTTCAGGGTGCGGGCGTTTTCCAGCTTGTAGATCAGCCGCAGCTGCAGATGATCCTGCAGGTTGCCGCCGACGCCCGGCAGTTCATGCCGCACGTCGATGCCCAGCGGCTTGAGCACGCTGGACGGGCCGATCCCCGAGCGTTGCAGGATTCCCGGCGAGCCCACGGAGCCGGCGCACAGCACGATTTCCTTGCGCGCCTTCCAGCTCACTGGCTGGCCGTTTTGACGCCCGATCACGGCCGAGGCGCGGCCGTTTTCCAGGACCACGCGGTCTACCTCGACCTCGGTCAGCACGGTGAGATTGGGCCGTTGGCGGATCGGCTTGAGAAACGCCTTGGCCGCATTCCAGCGCACCCCGGCCTTCTGGTTGACCTGGAAGTAGCCGCAGCCTTCGTTATCGCCCCGGTTGAAGTCGCTGATCGTGGCAATGCCGCTTTGCGCCGCAGCATCCCGAAAGGCGTCCAGGATCGGCCAATGCAGCCGCTGCTGCTCGACTCGCCACTCGCCGCCGTCACTGTGGAATTCCGAACTGCCGGCAAAGTGGTTTTCGCTCTGCTTGAACAGTGGCAGCACGTCTTTCCAGGCCCAGCCGTCGTTGCCTGCCGCCGCCCAGCCATCGTAGTCCTGGGCCTGGCCGCGCATGTAGATCATGCCGTTGATGGACGAGCAGCCGCCGAGCACCTTGCCCCGTGGGTAACTCAGAGCACGGCCTTGCAGGCCTTCCTGGGCTTCGGTCTTGAAGCACCAGTCGGTGCGTGGGTTACCGATGCAGAACAGGTAGCCGACGGGGATATGGATCCAGGGGTAGTTGTCGCGGCCACCGGCTTCAAGCAGCAGCACGCGGTGGGCGGGGTTGGCGGACAGTCGATTGGCGAGCAGGCAGCCTGCGGGGCCGGCGCCTACCACCACGTAATCGTATTGCGCAGCTGCAATGGGCATCTGAGGTCTCGCTTGTTTTTCTTATTGGCTCCATCCTAGTTGTTAGTTTTCGTCTTAAAAATGTTAGTTTTTACCCAGCTGCTGTGCGTTTTTAAACAGCGCTATCCGGGCCATGCAATGGAGGCGACATGTTCGACTGGAATGACCTGCGGTATTTTCTGGAGTTGCAGCGCAGCGGCCGCCTGCTCACCGCCGCGCAGCGCCTGAAAACCACGCACGCCACGGTGGCCCGGCATATCGAAGCCATCGAGAAGAGCCTCGGCACCGCGCTGTTCGTACAGCACGCCCAGGGCTACGAACTGACCCCCGCTGGCGAAGCCCTGCTCAAACACGCCGAGGCCATGGAAAACGTCGCGCTGCTGGCCGAGGACGAACTGACCCACGCCGCTGCGCCCCTGGGCAAGATCCGCCTCGGGGTGGCCGAAGGGTTGGGGGTGATGTTCCTTGCCGGCCGCATGGGCGGGCTGTTCGAGCGCTACCCCGGATTGGAAGTGGAACTGGTGGCGGTGCCGCGCTTCGTCAGCATCCTCAACCGCGAGGCGGAAATCAGCATCCACCTCGAACGCCCCAGCGTCGATCAACTGGTCACGCGCAAACTCACCGATTACCGCCTGGCGCTCTACGCCAGCCGCGCCTACCTGGACCGCAATCCCCCTATCGAAAAACGCGAAGACCTCGCCGCCCACGCCTGGATCGACTACGTCGATGACCTGCTGTTCAGCCAGGAGCTGAAGTTTCTCAGCAGTTTCTGCCGCAACCCCAAGGTGGTGTTCCACAGCACCAGTGTCATCGCCCAGCACCAGGCCGCGCGCTCCGGATTGGGGATTGCGGTGTTGCCGTGCTTCATGGCGTCGGGTGACCCGGAGCTGGTGCCGTTGCTGCCGGGGGAGGGGATCCAGCGCAGCTACTGGATCAGCTCGCGCCGGGAACTGCACAAGTCGGTGCGATTGCGGGTGTTGTGGGATTACGTGGTGGAATTGTGCGCGCGGGAGCAGCCACTGTTGCTCGGCGAATCCAGCTGAAGAAACCCTCCCGCATTGATCTGTGGTGTTGGCTGGATCGGGTTAATCCCTCAATTCGAATTCGGCACTGCCCAATCGCTCTCCATTCACCAACACATGCACCGCATGCCTGCCGGGATAGTGCTTGCGCGTGGTCAACGCGCGAATATGCTGCTCGCGGCGGATGCTCTGCCGTTCACCCGCGCCCAGCGTAAACGCCTTGAGCTTGAACACCTTGGCCGCGCTGTGCCCGGCGCTTTTGACGTAGTCGATGGCGTAATCCACCACCAGCTTTTGCGCAGTGGCAGCGGTGGATTCCAGGTTGAACGACAGGGTGATCCGCTCGCCCAGGGTGATCACCGCCGGTGTCACGCTCAGGTGATGGAGCTTCACCTCGGCCTTGGCGCCTGCGCCCATGATCGTCAGCGCGCGGGTGTTGCCCTGCTTGATCAGGCTGCGCAGCGCATGGCGGGCGATCCAGGCGGTGTGCGGGTTATCCAGATTCCAGCCTTCGATCAGGCCGAGCACCCAATCCGGGTGGTCCTTAGTGATGTCGTTGAGGTGGTTGGCCACGGATTTACGTACGTAGAGGCTGCTGTCGGCCTTGAGGTTGTCGAGGATCGGCGCACACAGTTCGGGGTTGGCCTGCACCTTGGCCAGGCGAAACGACCACGGCAGGCGCGGGCGCGAGCCTTCGCTGGCGAGGCGGCGTACGTGATCGTTGTCATCCAGCGACCAGATTTGCATGACCGCCAGGGTGCGTTCGAAGTCGTGGAGCAAGAAGGGTCTTATGGCGAACTCAGCCGATCCAAAAGGGGTGAAGTATTTGAGCGCGGCCATGGAGCGCTTGAAGTCATCCAGGCCGTAGCTCGCCACGTAGTGCGGCAGGCACAGGCTGACAAACCCGCTGTTCAGGCGCGGCGCCAGGGCGTAAAGCAGCTTGAGGGTCTGGGCATAGTCCAGCGGGATCACCGCGTGCAGGCTTTCGCTGACCCGCGCCACACGCTGCATCACCGATAACTCGGCGAGCCCGGCCTTGGCGTGCTTGAGAAACCCCTTGGCGTCGAACGCCGGGTACACCGCGGTCATCTCGCTGGCGATGTGTTCCAGGCGTTCGAGGTTGAAGATTTCCTTGAGGGCCGGGGCGCTTTGGTCGGTCATCGGTTATTCCGTCGTTAGAGAAACCAGCGGTATTCCCGCGCATGGATTTCTTGTTGAAAGGCCAGGTGATCCTGGCGTTTGTTCTCGCAGTACACGTCGACAAATTCGGCGCCCAGCTTATCGCGCACTACCGGCTGATGCTGCATGGCGCGCACGGCATCGAGCATTTCGACAGGGAAGTCGGTGCCGCTATTGCGGTCCTCGTTCAGTGGCGCGATAGGTTCTCGCCCGGCTTCAAGGCCATGTTCAAGGCCGACCAGGATCGCCGCCAGCACCAGATACGGGTTGGCGTCGGCACTGGCCAGGCGATGTTCGATCCTCAGGTTGCGCGGGTCGGAGTCGGGAATGCGCACGCACGCGTCGCGGTCTTCAAACCCCCAGCAGGCGCGGGTGGCCGCGTTGACCGTACCGCCCAGGCGGCGGAAGGCATTGTGGTTGGGCGAGAAAATCGGCATGCAGTGGGGCAGCAATTCCAGGCAACCGGCCACGGCGTGGCGCAGGGGTTGTTGCTGGTGCGCCGCGAGCAGGTTGTTACCCGCGCCGTCATACAGGCTGACATGCACATGCATGCCGCTGCCGGGAAATTGCAGGTAAGGCTTGGCCATGAAGCTGGCGCGGTAGCCGTGCTTGAGCGCCACGCCGCGGGTGCTGCGACAGAACAGGGCTGCCCAGTCGGCGGCGCGCAGGCCGTCGTCGAGGTGACCGAAATTGATCTCGAACTGGCCGGGGCCGAGTTCGGCGGTGATCACCGTGATGTCGATGCCCTGGTCCTTGGCGGTCTGCGCCATGTCGTCCAGCACTTCGCTGAAGCGCGACAGCCGTTCGATATGCAGGTTGGGCTGGTCGTCGGTGTCATCGCTGAGCGGGTCACGGGCGAATTGCGGCAGGCCGTTGTTGAGCTTTTTGTCGAACAGGTAGAACTCCAGTTCGAAGGCCACCACCGGGTGAATGCCTTTTTGGTGCAGGCGCTCCAGCACCTTGGCCAGGACTTCGCGAGGTTCGAATTCGATCGGTGCCTCGGTGCCGTCCGAGGTAATCAACATCTGCCCCAGCGCTTGCGATTCCCAGCTCACCGGCTTGAGCGTGCCGGGTACCAGGCGGCGGTTGGCGTCCGGGTCGCCGTCGTGGAAGCAGTAGTCGCCGATCTTGAACAGCCCGCCCTGAACCCCCAGCAGCACGGCGTTCTGCGGCAGCTTCAAGGGGCTGCCGGCGGCGACCTTTTCCAGCATCTCGATGGGGTAGCGCTTGCCGTAGAAATGCCCGGGGATGTCCAGGGCAATCAGGTCGACATAACGCACGTCGGGATGGTTCTGGCGAAATGTCCGTACTTCGGCCAGTAACGTGGAGGTTTGGCTTTTCACGGGTGTTGCTCCTAGTTGTAAACCCACAGCACGCGGGCGGGCAGGTCGGTGAGGTTGGCGTAGCGGCAGTGGGCGAAACTGGCCAGGTGGAAGCTGTCACCGGGGCCGAGGGTGACCGAATCGGCCTCGCCCTCCACCCACAGCGTCAATTCCCCTTCCAGTACAAATCCGGCCTGCTCGGCGCGGTCGCTCATGGTCTGTTCACCGCTGTTGGCACCGGGTGCCAGCAGGCTGTCGAGCATCGAGAAGGCGCCGTTCATGCTGGGGGACACCAGGATGTCGGTGATGCCGTTGGCGTAATACACCGTGCGGCGTTCGTTGGGGCGGGTGACCCAGCTCACGGCCTTGGGTGTGGACAGGCTGTAGAAATAGGTGGTGGGCACGTCGAGGGCATGGCTGATGGCGGTGAGATCCGCCACGGTCGGACGCGACAAGCCCCGTTCCACCTGGGATAGGAAGCCTACCGAACGCTCGATCTTCTGCGCGAGTTGGGCGAGGGTGAGCTTCTTGTACTTGCGCAGGTCGTGGATCAGGATCGCCAGGGCGTCGAGTTCTTCTTGCTGGTTCATGAAATTTATATCTAATAATTTCATGAAAAATTACAGGATTTATTTCATGGCGGCAATGCGCGGGGCGCGTAAGCCAGTGAATACCCTGTGGCGAGGGAGCTTGCTCCCGCTGGGCAGCGAAGCTGCCCCAATCCCTTCACCGCGTTCGTTCAGGCATGTCGCGATTGGGCTTGTTGGGGCTGCTGCGCAGCCCAGCGGGAGCAAGCTCCCTCGCCACAGGGTCAGGGGACATATGGGGAAATGGTATCGAGCAGGATCAGCGTGGTTGCTTGCTAGGTTGAATGGATCACTCATCCATTCAAGGGAGCAATGGATTGCTTCAAAAGCCCAATTCTCATTTGTTAAGGCGTGGTCGTTATTCAGAGCCAGGTCGTGCATATCTGGTAACCGCTGTGGTTTACCAACGCCGTCCGGTATTTACCAACTTTAAGCTGGGGCGTTTATTGGTTCAGGAACTCAAGCAGGCTCATGACCTGAACCTGATCAATTCTTTGGCCTGGGTCATCATGCCGGACCACCTCCACTGGTTGTTTGAGCTGCGAGACGCAACGTTGCCCCAGGTGATGAGGCGGGTGAAGTCGCGAAGTACGTTGACCATCAATCGCGCTCGTCATGCGCAGGGGGCGTTTTGGCAAAACGGATACCATGACCGCGCAGCGCGCGCTGAGGAAGATCTTATTAAAATTGCGCGCTATATCGTTGCTAATCCGCTGCGGGCGAGGTTGGTCGAGCATATCGGTGACTACCCGCTTTGGGATGCGGCCTGGCTGTAAGGGGAACCCTCGCCACAGGGGGGTAAGGTTCAGCAGGCTGAATGATTTCATACGCCTGCGGTCGGAACCTGGGTACGCATCATTCATTGAAGGAGCACCCATGAAGTCCAAAACCCTCGCTGCCTGTGTCCTGGTCGCCGCCAGCCTGTCCACCGCCAGCTTTGTCGTGCAGGCCGGCGATACTCCCCAGGAAACCGTGCAGCCTTCGAACATCAATACCCGTGATTTGAAAGAAGGCGACCGTGCCCCGGACATCCTGATGCGCAAGGAATCGGCGGTCAGCGACTGGAAGAAACGCGGTCTCAAGCAGCCTGAGGCCGACAGCCAGTGGGCCCGTGTGGGCGACAGGTTCGTGCTGCTCAAAACCACCAACGGCACCATCCTGGAGATCACACCCGTCAAGAAATGACCCGCGTTTTTTTTCGGCTCTTGCGGTAAGGTAACCGGCCATCAAGACCGTGTTACCTTCAAAGAAAGAGAGCAGGATGCTTGCCACAATAAGAAACTACCCCCGCGCCGTGAACCTGCTGTTGTCCGCCACGTTGCTGCTGACGCTGGCCAAGGCGATTACCTTTCCCTACCTGGTGATCTACCTCACCCGCCAATTTGCCCTCGACATCACCCAGGTCGGGCTGGTGATCGGCAGCTCGTTGATCCTTGGCTCGCTGCTCAGCGTGTATGGCGGTTTTCTGGTCGACCGCATCAACAGTTATCGACTGTTGCTGGGGTTGAGCGTGCTGTTTGGGCTGGGGTTTATCGGTACGGTACTGGCGCAGAACATCTGGGCGTTCTACAGCTGCCTGATCCTGATCAACCTGGCCTATGCGGTCATCGATATTGCGGTAAAGGCCGGTTTTGCCAGCTTGCTGCCGGAAGATGCGCGCAGCGAAGTGTTTTCCATCAAGTACACCCTGACCAATATCGGCTATGCCGCGGGGCCGTTCTTTGGGGCGATGGTGGCCAAGCTGGACATCAGCCTGCCGTTCATCTTGTCGGCGCTGTTGGGGGCTGGGTTTTTCCTGCTGTACTGGCGTTGGGGTGATCGCACCCTGGCGACCATCGATGTGACGCAAAAGCCGGTGCCGTTCCTGGCCGTCGGCCGCGTGCTCCTGCGTGACCATCGCCTGGTGTGCTTCACCCTTGGGGGTGTGCTCAGCGCCGTGGTGTTCGGCCAGTTCACCGCCTACCTCTCGCAGTACCTGGTCACCACCACCAGTGCTGAATACACCTACACCGTCATCAGTGCCGTGCTCACCACCAACGCCGTGCTGGTGATCGCCTTGCAGTACGTGATTGGTCGACGTATTTCCCACCGTTACCTCAGCCAATGGCTGATCGCCGGCCTGGGCATGTTCATGCTGGGCTTGATTGGTTTTGCGCTGTCCACCAGCGTGCTGTGGTGGGTGCTGGCGATGGCGGTATTTACCGTGGGGGAAATCATCGTGTTCCCGGCCGAATACATGTTTATCGACCGGATCGCCCCGGACCACCTGCGCGGCATGTACTACGGGGCGCAGAACCTGTCCAACCTGGGGGCTGCGCTGGGGCCGGTGTTGTGCGGGCTGGTGCTGGCCAGCCTGCCGGCCCACTACATGTTCTACATGCTGGGGGCGTTCATCGTCGCGGGCGGGGTGTTCTATTTCATTGGTTCGTCGTTGAAGGCGCGTCTTCCAGCGTGACCTTGCCCATGTTGTTGCTTTGCAGTTCGTAGCGCAGTTCTTCCACCATCTTTTCCACGTCTTGCGGGGTCTGCAGCCGGTTGGTGCTGATCCCCGTCACCACCAGGTCCACCCGGCCGGTGTCGGCGTCGTAGACCTTGAGGGTCAGCGACGCATCCCGGCACAGGGTGAACTCGCATGTCAGCGGCGCGAGGCCTTCTTCGATGCAATTTCGCAGTTGAGAGAGCGTAAACATGTGGCTTCCTTCAAGGTGTCGTTTTACGACGGCACAGGTTGAGAGCCCTGTACTCACAGCTTGAAGGTTAGGGATTGGGACTGCGCTGCATAAGGCGAATTCGCACTAGCCGCACTAGTGCATTTGCACTTTCATCGGGTTTTCTTAACTCGCAGTTCACCGGCAAACAGCCCGCGTTCACGGGCCCAGACAATCGCTGCACTACGGCTATGCACCCCCAGTTTCGAGTAAACCGTGGCCACATGGTTACGCACCGTGTTGGGCGCCAATTTCAGGCGTGAGGCGATCTCCTTGTCGGCCAGGCCCTCGCAGATCAGGCCGAGTACATCGCGCTCACGGGCGGTCAGGTCGGTGAAGGCCACGTTCGGCAGGTTGGGACTGTTGACGCTCTTGGCATTGGCCAGTTTCTCGATCAGGGTCTGGCTGAACCAGGACGCGTCCTGCATCACTTCCTCGATGGCCGCCACCAACTCCAGTTCCGAGCGCTTGCGTTCGGTGATGTTCATCATCACCAGCAGGTAGCAGGGGACATCCTGAATGGTCACCGTGTCCGCCGAGACCACGCAGTCGATGACCTCGTTGCCTTTCTTGCGCACCTTGAGGTCCTGGCCATCGAGGTTGCCGGCTTTCTCCAGGGTGGCGAATAACTGGGCGGCCGCCTCCTGGCTGTCGATGAAGTTGATGTCTTCGATGGATTTGCCGATCAGCTCTTCGCTGGTGTACCCGGTAATGGTCATGAACGCTTCGTTGACATCCACCACCTGGCGGTTGGCGGCGCTGCACACCAAGGTGGGCACCGGCGTCAGGCGAAACGACTTGGCGAAGCGCTCTTCACTCTGGCGCAGGGCGATCTCGGCCTTGCGGCGTGGCTCCAGGTCGGTGAAGGAAAACAGCATGCAGTCTTCCTCGTTCATGTCCAGCGGCTGGCCGGCGACGATCACCAGTTTGCTGCCGCCTCCGGGCAGTTTCAGCTCGGCCTGCATCTGCGGGATGGTCGCGCCTTCCCCCAGGCGCTGAACGGCCAGCTCCCTGCGTTCGGCATGCTCCAGCACGTCCAGTTCATACACGGAGCGGCCGATCACCTGGTCACGGTTGTAGCCGGTCATCTCCAGGAAGCCCTGGTTCACTTTGATATAGCGCAGGTCGCTCAGGCGGCAGATCACCGCCGGCGCCGGGTTGGCGTTGAAGGTTTTCTCGAAGCGCTGTTCGGCGCTGGCCCATTCGGTGGCGTCGCTGAGGATCAATACCAGCAATTCAGGCGTGCCATGGGAATCGCTGATGACCAGGCTGCGCAGGCGGTGCACCCAGGTTTTTTCTTCGTCGGAGGTGGGCATGACCTCCACCACCACGTCGCTGAATTCATCGCCTGCCGCCGCGCGGGCGAGGGGGTAGTTCTCCAGGGGCAAGGGATGATTATTGCGATAGCGCAGGGCGAAGCGTTCGGCGTATTCCCGGGCATTGCTGCCCAGTGCCGCGACGTCATCCACCCCGTGCATGGTCAGCGCGGCTTCATTGGCCCAGAGGATGGTCTGGTCCACCTCTACAAGGATGATCCCATCGGACAGCCCGGAGATGATCTGCTGCAGCTGGCGGCGGTTGGTTTCTTTGGCGAGGACATCCTGGGTCATGGGTTTACCGTGGTTTGAGTATATAAACACTACGACATCCGAGGGACAGGATCGTGCAAGTCAAGTCCTGCTCGAGGAAAAGAAAAAATCGTAAGCATTGATTCGAAATGGGGCTCTTTATTTTATTTCTTTTGGTAATAAAGAAAATTAGATTATGCGCTAAGCAAATTAACAACAGAACCCCGCGAATGGATGAATTTGATCTCGAACGGACATCGAAGTGGGCATTTTTTCCAATTGAGTGAAATGGAAACCCGACGAATGGCCTTTCGACCTGTGAACTCTGACAGTAGACGGGTCCTAAGCGGTGTAATTGAATAAGAATGTATGAAATCGGTTTGAGTGCTGATTTTGTGAAAATAGCATTTTTTGTAGGTTTCATTATTGGCCGCTTTTCAAGTTGAAGGCTGCTGTCGTGTTTTAGACGAGCGCCTGAGTATTCATTTTTTCTTAGTTAGGGTGAGGAGTTTATATGAGACGCAAATCTACATTGGAAATGCCGGCAGCCACTAATCTTGCTGTCGTGGGTGAACTGGTTCCGGGTGGCTCCGTTCGTGCTAGTTATTTCTATAGGCCGGGCGAAACCGAGGCCGAAGAGATGGGGACGACCTGCCGTTGGTTTATTGATGAAACTCCATATGCGGAAACAGCGAAGCTGGACTTTCCAATTACCTACAATGTTGCGGGTAAAACGCTGCGCTTTTCAATAATTCCAAGATCTAGTCAAGGTGAAGTAGGCAAGGAGGAGATATCACAAATTTATCGAATAGGGCTTGGCTATCAAAATATATCTGATGAGGAAAGTGAGTGCAGCTTTTTAAAGCAGCGAGGTAATTTTGCTATTTATAGTAATGAACCGAGTGATCGTATATTTATTTCAAATGGAGGTGCTTATTCTGTGATGAATGGTTCAAGCCAAAGTATTATAGTCAAGGGGAGCGGGTCTTATGCAGGAACGCCGGCACCGGAAATTATACAGTATCTACAAAATAATCCCGCCACGCGTGTTTACTCTACAGAAAAAGATTTTGCCGCCCTTGTACCTGTTTTGGGCAGTACGACGAGGTTGATGCTGTGGGGAAGTAATATTGGTGCACTTCCTGCGGAGTTGGATTTAAATAACATAAGGTTTGTGTACAGTAATCTTCAAGCCTTTGCCTGGATTTACGACAGTCCTCCGCCCGGATGGAATACAATTGGTGCTTTTGGAGCCACGGCGAGTGGGGGGGTTGTCCCCGAGGAAATTCAGCGGGCGTTATTGTTTGACAAGCCGCGGGCAATTTATGCCGCCCCCTATTCTTTTACAGTGTTGACAGAGGCAGGGCGGGTGTACTCATGGGGCAATCGTGATAATGGTGGATTCATTTCCGAAACAGTTAGGACTCAATTGGATCGAATACATGTAGAAAAAATTATCAGTAGTGGAGGCGCTTTTTGTGCGGTCGGTCCTGAGCGATTTGCTGATCCGAATTTTAAGACGTTTGTAACTTGGGGGAGCACTCAAACGGGCGGTATTGCGAACCCTACGGATATTGAAGCGATTCTTGATGATGATGGTGTCGAGCTTGTTGTAGCCGGCCGTAATGCTTTTTGTGCACTCACTAAGCGCCGTAGAAAAGCGGTAAGTTGGGGGGGGCCGGAAGGTGGTGTCATGAGCGCTGCGGCCAGGGAGTTGTCTGCGCGTGGTGGTATCGTCATGTGCAAAGCTTCCGCCTACGCGTTTTGCATGGCCAACCGTTTCGGAAACTTTGAGGCATGGGGAAGAGTTGAGATGGGCGGGAGTACACCCTCTCTAGGAAAGCAGGCTGAAGAGGAAGTGGAAAATGCTGAAGATGTACTTAATGCAAGTGGTGAAAAACCTAGAATTGAAGCCATGTTTAAAAGAATGAATGTTGATGAATGGTATCAGGAAAGCTTGCGTAATACCGGAAGTCGGTGTGTGTGTGATGAGCTTGGAAATAGGAATAATAGGCTTGACCAGATAGTCACGGTGTCCGGGATTATTACGATTCACTCGAATGATACTAGCTTTTTTTTACGAAGCCAGCATCCCGATGGGCGCACAGATGCGTTGATTACATGGGGGAATAGTAGTTACGGAGGTTCGATACCTGAGGGAACCCGTCAAGTGTTAATGGCCAGTAAGATCACGAACGTTCAATGCAGTAACGGATCTTACGGTGTCATTAGCACCCAGGGAGAGGTGCAAGGCGCTGTGAATGCCTTTGGTGGGAGCAGTGCTCAAAATGAAGCAGGGCAAATTCCTGAGAATTTGAAGCCGTATCTCGAGTCCGGAGTGCAAGAGTTATATTCTATTAAGCAGATGCCGCCATTAGCACCCTCGACCATTAGATTGTCTTCTGGGCTTGTCGCACGGCGCGAAAATGGGAGTTATGTGGTTTGGGGCGCGAAAAATCTCGTTGTCAATGAAGTTGTTTTACCAAAATGATTGATTCGATGTCGTTGCGGTGAGTGATTTTAGTTTGGTAGTCATGGTTGTTTTATACCAGAGGTGCTTTTTTCACTCTTCTGTCTACAGTCATGATCGGAGTGAGAATAATGAAAGGCAATAGAAAAATAGCGCCAGTTGCTTATGATTTGGAAATTATCGGTGATGTATTTGTGACTGCAACAGTACGCGGTATTTACAGCTACGATCGCAATGGCGGAGGTGCCGAAGGAATCTCGCGCTTCTATTGGCATCTCAACGGAGTTCGCTTGGTAGAAGAAGGTCAGTTGGACTTTAAAGTGAGGGCAGATGACACAGGAAAATTTCTACAATTTTCGGTAGTTCCTGTAACGTCTGAGGGTGATCAAGGCGAAGAAGTCTTCTCTGCGCACTATGAGGTACGTGCCGGTTTTCAGGGGATCTCCGATGAGGAAAATGAATGGTGTTTTTTGAAGCAGAGAGGTAATTTTTCATTTCATATCCCGGAGCCTGCGGATAGGTTGTTTGTATCTACCGGTGGCGTTTTTGCACTGCTAGAACCAAGTAGCGGTAATGTGCATTTAGAAGGACAGAGTGGTTGGGGATTGCCTGTGCCTACGGAGATTCTTAACTATTTGAAGAATAATAGAGCTATTAAGCTATTTTCCTCAGAGTTCAGTTTTGCCGCGCTGGTTAATTTAGGAAGTACTAATCAATTGTTGTGTTGGGGTGGGACTATTCCAGCGCAGCTCCCTCTGCTACAAGGCATCAAGTCTGTCTACAGTACTCGGAGCGCTTTTGCGTTTATCTATGATAATCCTCAGCCGGGAGCTAATAGAATTGGCGCGCTGGGGCCGGCGGGGAATTTGGTTTCTGCGGTGCCGTCAGATATTCAACAAGCCTTGTGGTTCGATCCACCTGAAGCTATTTATGCAGCGGATAACGCATTTGCCGTTCGAACCCGTGGAGGTCGAGTGTATGCCTGGGGATTACCCGAGAATGGCGGCAGCATTCCCCCTAATGTTCGCGCCCAGCTTAACACGATGTTTATAACAAAAATTGTTGCTACTGCTGTTTCATTCTGTGCGATTAGCGACGATGGCGAGATTGCTGTGTGGGGGCATGCAACCGGTGGAGGGACGATTCCGGCAGCTAGCCTGGAGAGAATTCTAGATGATGGGGGTGTGCAGTCTGTCATCGCTGCGACCACCGCATTTTGCGCGATAACAAAAAATAGACGTAAAGCCGTAAGTTGGGGGCGGACTGGTGAAGGCGGAGATATGTCGTCTTCTGCAGCGGCGTTGGCTGCACGTGGAAATATAGTTATCTGTAAAGCCGCACGATGGGCATTCCTAATGGCAAATAGCAGCGGTCAGGCGGAGGCCTGGGGTGCCCCTAGATACGGTGGAGCGCCGCTTTCTGTTCAAATAAAAAAAGAACTGTTGGCGTCCTTCAGAGATGGCCATCCGGTGCCCGGTTATCCACAACGCCGCTCGGAGCACGTCATCGCGCGACAAAGACGTACCAATGTATCTTCTTCGGTAAATATTGATGATGGAAATATTAGTGTCTATTCCAATGATGTCAGTTTCCTAGTGCTAGGTCGCCATGCTGACGGTCGCACCAGTTCTATTGTAGTTACCGGTTTGAACACTCACGGCGGGACGATGAGTGCGGCACTACGTCAAGTGCTGATGGCCAGTTTGATTCGCGATGTTTATTGTACTAATGGCGCCTATGGTGTGATTACTAGTGCAGGCGGCACGGAGGGGGCGGTTTTGGTATGGGGCGCAACACTGGCGATGGAGGATGCAGGTGAAATTCCTCCGGAACTAGCACAGTACCTACGCAGTGGTGTTACGGAACTGTATTCAATTAAACGCTTCCCTTATGTTCAGGTGCCGCCTCCGCCACCTCCTATTCCGCCGCGGCCAGATCCGTCATTTGCGGCTCGCCGAGTCGATGGTACCTATGTGCTTTGGGGCGGTAACGTTAGAAATCAGTATTTTGATCCGCGTGCGAAAGAATAATGTTTCGTAGCCGTTTCGATAGTTGCAGCCGACGGTTTGTATTCACAATCAACTAAAGTAAGCGTGGGGAAGCGTTTTTCGTTTGTGAAGCTTCTTCGCTACAAGGGGCTATCAGGCGTTTGAGTTCTAGCCCCACCAGCTCTTGCCGGTAAAAGATGTACGAGCGGTGATGGTAGTGGATGTCGAGCACGGGTAAAAATGATATTGCATATTGAGTGCCGCGCCTTGTTGAATACGTGGGGTCTATCGGCCGGCTATAATATTGCTGCTTTTATCCTGGCGCTAGGGTATGAAAAAATACCCTTGTCTTGTGCGGCAAGGGTATTTTTTACCTTGGTGGTAGGTTTGAAAATTTTAAATGCTCTATTGTTTTCGTCGTTTATTTTTGGGTTGTAGGGGCCATGTTTTTTGTAGAAGTTACTTAATTTTTTTAGTGTCTGTTTCCAAAACTTGAATTTGGTCCACAAGAAACGTGGTTGCGGTGTTATTCGAGAAGTATATTGTTGCGGTCTGGTTCTGGTGGGGCGTTAGAGTGGCTGTAGTGAAAATGTGGCTGAATCCTGCCCAATTTCTATTGGGTACTAAAGATTTCGTTGCGGTTATCCCACAAAAGACTATTGTGATTGTTGACTGTACGCTGCTGGCTGTTTTGCTATAAAAACTGATTTCGTATTTTGTGTTGCTCTTCAAGTTGTCATAATTTTTCTGTAGGCCAGGTTCTATCTGCTCTGAAGCAGTTTTGAGCGCCCGCCAGCATATATTTTCAGCGCCGTCGATAGCCAGTTCACCACGGCCTATGATTCTGTTATTCCAATTGTTCCAGTTGTAATCATTAAAGCTAGTGTAATCCCTTAGCGGGGGCATAAGTGCCTCTAATTGCACTTTCAGCCGCAGGGAACTTTTTGGACTTGCCGTGCCTCGGGTAACGCTGTAATACACTTCAGTAAGGCGATCATGAAAACGTTGAAGGTCGCCTCTTAAAACTTCAAATATCATTTCCTCACCTGGTGAAAACTCCCCTACTGGTCGCTCATCCATATACTCAATGGTGTCGTCTTCGCTACTCGCCAGCATCGTCACTGATAATGTATCAGAGGCTTGCCAACTTGCTTGTGAACGAAAACGAATAGTAATCTTGGGGAGGTTGGGGTCAAGATGATCTCCTATCTGTTCATCGATTGTTGGCGCAAGCCATTTAATGATGTCGCCTACGACCCTAAGATGGAGTTTATAGGAGGGTTTATCCGGCAATGAATTACCCTGAAAAATGTAATGCACAGTCGCGGTACCTTTCGCAATGGCAGTGACTAGAGCATTACTGATTTCGAATGTATAGGTTCCATCACCTGCTATAACCTGACTAGTTATCTGCGGAACCGAGTTCCCCTCGCTGTCTATTCCTGCCCAGATAAGGAATACTCGGCTGTAAAGGGCTGCGTCCGGCTGATCGATATAGAGTTCTATTATTACGTTATGCGTTCCCAGTTCCGCTAAGTCTATGTCCCGCTCAGTAATGGGAAATACAATTCGTGGTGCCGCCGGGCGCACAGTGTTAAGGTGTACGTCCACTGATTTAACCGCCGAGAAGGGCTCCCATTCATCAGGATAGTTACCCGTCGGACCAATAACTTGAAAGGCCACGGGTATGGTTTCACCATTTCCGGCAGCCTCAATGGTTGAGTGTTTCACTAGAATATGTATGTCTTTATTCAGTTCGTCAATTGCAACTCGATGAAAAACTCTCTCCGATCCCCAAACTAAAACTATGAGGTCGTAGATTGACATATTTTCCCAGTACCGGAAAATAACTTCTATACCAAGAAGGGCGCGCTCTTCATTTATGCCGTTACTGACGACATCAGGCGGAAGTTCGAATACGAGATTCTGGTTTCCTGGGGTATCATCAGAGTCACGTCCACCTGGTCGACGCCGGTTAACGCGCAGGCGCAAGGGCTCCGAATTCTGGGGGTTACCGCTTGGGCGTTTTACTTGGACAAACACGGGGTCGGCCCAAAACTCTCTTATGTAATTGCTATACACGCTAAATGAGATAAAGACTAATTCTTCGTCTTCGTCGGATATGATCTTTTGCGCTACAGGTAAAGGATTGTTTCCCCAGTATAAATAAAACTGAGTGCCAGGAGGGGTGCCTTCCGGTCGTTTCATATGCGCTATTAACGGGTGTTCGACGTGCCGTCGACCGATGCCGCCATCGGCAGGGCCGTTAGGGTTTTCAGGGTGCTCAATATCTTCTGGAATTTGTGGTTCCATTCCAGGAATTTCTATCTGGGGTAAGAGGAGGTCGCTTGTATTCGACATAGACATGATGAAAGCTCCATTCGTCCATTGGGAATAACGAAATCAATCAAATACCTTCAGAAAGTGCTTGGCTACTGTCAATATTCACAGGTTCGGATGAGTGGATTCCCAATAGATATGGATTGCCTTGGCGCCGAGATACGCTGGTATCCCATTCCAAAAGCACCATCGCAATGCGGCGATTGCAGCATCGTGCTAACTTCCTGCTTAAGACGACACAAGCGAACACTTTGTATCCAACGAGCCCCCCATGAGCCCCGACGAACTCCAGATCACCGACACCCGCCCGGGCACCGGCAAAGCCGTGGTCAAGGGCGCACTGATCACCACCCAGTACACCGGTACCCTGGAAGACGGCACGGTCTTCGATTCGTCCTGGGAGCGGGGCAAGCCGTTCCAGTGTGTGATCGGCACCGGGCGGGTGATCAAGGGCTGGGACCAGGGTTTGATGGGCATGCAGGTCGGCGGGGTGCGCAGGTTGTTTGTGCCGGCGCACCTGGCGTATGGCGAACGGTCGATGGGCGCGCATATCAAGCCCAACAGTAATCTGCGCTTTGAGATTGAGTTGTTGGAAGTGCTGACGCGGGACGATTAATTTCGCAAAAACCTGGCCCACCACCTCGTACGTAGCAGCTGCCGAGCGCAAGCGAGGCTGCGTTCGGGGTGTGTCAGACGAACCGCTGACGCAGCCTCGCTTGCGCTCGGCAGCTGCTATGGGATTTGGCGAACCTGCCACCTCACATTCAAGCATCGGCGGCTTCAGGCTGGAGGTTCCTGAACCCTCCCTGAAGAATCCTCTTATTCACCATATGGAAACTTTCCTACGGTTTACTCTCCTTAAATCGGGGCGTAAGCTTCGCGCGTTTTCATCAATAGCGGAGACCCTCAGTGGGTACTTGTTCGAGTGACAGTTGTCGGCCGGTCTCGGTAACCGGCACATACTTGGCAAGATAACGCGCATTTTTTTTCGATGCCGTTGTCTCGCCACCTAGCGAGAAGCGGCATCCCGACAGCGGCCAGTCCTGGCCCCTGTGTGATCCCTCTCATCGACGCTGACCAGCACCCGGTTAACCTCGGGATGCTACGGACGCGCCTGCCTTTTACGGCGGGCGGGCCGGGCTGACTGTGCCTATGAAGCGGGCGCGGTGGGACAGGCAGTACCTGCACGACGGTTTTTTCCTCGCGCAGGAGTAACACACCATGAACCTCACTCTGTTGAAAGAGTTCTTCGCCGGCTTCCTGCGGACCCGGCATATCGCCCGGCATTTCCGCCGCCTGGCGATGCTCGAAACCGTCACCGATGCCAGCGTCAGCCGCGAAGTGCCGCCCACCCTGGCGCAAACCCTGGTGGTTGCGGCCAATAGCAGTGCCGTGCAATTGCTCGGTACGTTGGGCAGCCATACCGAGGGCTTGAGCGGCCTGGAAGCCGACGCCCTGCGCGTGCAATACGGCCTCAATGAAGTCGAGCACGAGCAGCCGCTGCCGTGGTGGGTGCACCTGTGGCATTGCTACAAGAACCCGTTCAACCTGCTGCTGACCTTGCTGGCGGTGATCTCCTGGCTGACCGAAGACATGAAGGCCGCCACGGTGATTTTCTCCATGGTGGTGCTCTCGACCCTGCTGCGCTTCTGGCAGGAGGCCAAGTCCAACAAGGCCGCCGATGCCTTGAAAGCCATGGTGAGCAACACCGCCACGGTGCTGCGCCGGGATGATGCCAAGCGCATTGAATTGCCCATCAAGCAGTTGGTACCAGGCGACCTGATCGTGCTCTCGGCCGGGGACATGATCCCCGCCGACTGCCGCGTGCTCAGCGCCAAGGACCTGTTCGTCAGCCAGGCGGCGATGACCGGGGAATCGATGCCGGTGGAGAAGTTCGCCCAGCAGCACGACACCAACACCCGCAACCCGCTGGACCTGGAGAACATCCTGTTCATGGGCACCAACGTGGTGTCCGGCGCCGCGACGGCGGTGATTCTGACCACCGGCAACAGCACCTATTTCGGTGCGCTGGCCCAACGCGTGACGGCCACCGACCGTGCGACCACCTCGTTCCAGCACGGCGTCAACAAAGTCAGCTGGCTGTTGATCCGCTTTATGTTCGTGATGGCGCCGCTGGTGTTGTTCATCAACGGTTTCACCAAGGGCGACTGGACCGAAGCGCTGCTGTTCGCGCTGTCGATTGCCGTGGGCCTGACCCCGGAAATGCTGCCGATGATCGTCACGTCCACCCTGGCCAAGGGCGCGGTATTCCTGTCGCGCAAGAAGGTCATCGTCAAGCGCCTGGATGCGATCCAGAACTTTGGCGCGATGGATGTGCTGTGCACCGACAAGACCGGCACCCTGACCCAGGACCGGATTTTCCTGGCGCGTCATGTGGACGTGTGGGGCGAGGAGTCCGACGACGTGCTGGAGATGGCTTACCTCAACAGCTACTACCAGACCGGCCTGAAAAACCTGCTGGACGTGGCGGTGCTCGAGCACGTGGAGGTGCATCGCGAACTGAAGGTCGGCACCGCGTTCCAGAAGGTGGATGAAATCCCGTTCGACTTCAACCGCCGCCGCATGTCGGTGGTAGTGGCCGAGCAGGGCCGGCCGCATCTGCTGATCTGCAAAGGTGCGGTGGAAGAGATCCTCTCGGTGTGCAACAGCGTGCGCCATGGCGAGGTCAACGAAGCGCTGACCGACGACCTGCTGGCGCGCATTCGCCAGGTCACTGCCGCGTTCAACGAAGAAGGCCTGCGGGTGGTGGCCGTGGCTGCGCAACCGATGGCCCCGGGGCGCGACACTTACAGCCTGGCGGATGAAAACAACCTCACGCTGATCGGCTACGTCGCATTTCTCGACCCGCCCAAGGAAAGCACTGCGCCCGCTCTCAAGGCGCTGAAAGCCCATGGTGTGGCGGTCAAAGTGCTGACCGGCGACAACGAGCTGGTCACCGCCAAGATCTGCCGCGAAGTGGGCCTGGAACAACAGGGCCTGTTGATGGGCAACGACATCGAGGACATGACCGACGCCCAGTTGGCCAAGGCCGTGGAAACCACCAATGTGTTCGCCCGCCTGACGCCCAGCCACAAGGAACGCATCGTGCGCCTGCTCAAGGCCAACGGGCATGTGGTGGGCTTTATGGGGGACGGCATCAATGACGCACCGGCGCTGCGGACGGCGGATATCGGGATTTCGGTGGACAGCGCGGTGGATATCGCCAAGGAAGCCGCCGATATCATCCTGTTGGAAAAGAGCCTGATGATCCTGGAGGAGGGCGTACTGGAGGGCCGGCGCACCTTCGCCAATATGCTCAAGTACATCAAGATGACCGCCAGCTCCAACTTCGGCAACGTGTTCTCGGTGCTGGTGGCCAGCGCGTTTATCCCGTTTTTGCCGATGCTGCCGATGCACCTGCTGGTGCAAAACCTGCTGTATGACATCTCGCAGATCGCGATCCCGTTCGATAACGTCGACGAGGACATGCTCGCCAAACCCCAACGCTGGCAGCCGGGGGACGTGGGGCGGTTCATGCTGTTTTTCGGGCCGATCAGTTCGATTTTCGACATCACCACGTTCGCACTCATGTGGTATGTGTTCGATGCCAACACCCCTGACCACCAGACGCTGTTCCAGTCCGGCTGGTTCGTGGTGGGGCTGCTGACCCAGACGCTGATCGTGCACATGATCCGCACCCCGAAAATCCCGTTCCTGCAAAGCCGCGCGGCGCTGCCGTTGATGGTGATGACCGGCGTGATCATGGCCGTGGGGATCTTCCTGCCGATGGGGCCGCTGGCGCATTACTTCAAATTGCAGGCGCTGCCGTCGCTGTACTTTGTGTTCCTGCCGGTGATCCTGCTGGCGTACATGGCGCTGACCCAGGCGGTGAAGGGCTACTACATCCGTAAGTTTGGCTGGCAGTGAACAGGGACGGTTTCCCATGCAAGCAATCGACAATATCAACCTCAACTCCCTGGTCGATACCCTGGTCAGCCTCACCGCCGCGTTTATCCTCGGTGGCCTGATCGGCTTCGAGCGCCAGTACCGCCAACGCACGGCGGGCCTGCGTACCAACGTACTGGTGGCGGTGGGGGCGGCGATTTTCGTCGACATGGCCAACCGTCTCGGCGGTGCGGAAGGCGCCGTGCGGGTGGTGGCGTATGTGGTGTCGGGCATCGGCTTTCTGGGGGCCGGTGTGATCATGCGCGAAGAAGGCAATGTGCGCGGTCTCAACACCGCCGCCACGCTCTGGGCATCGGCAGCGGTGGGGGCGTGCGCCGGTGCCGACCTGGTCCTCGAGGCGTTGTTGGGCACGCTGTTTGTGCTGGCGGCCAATACGCTGCTGCGGCCCATCGTCAATAACATCAACCGCCAACCGCTGGATGTGGTGTCGGCGGAGGTCACCAACATCCTCTATGTGATTGCCCGGCGCACCCAGCAAACCGCGGTATTGGCGTTGCTGGAAGCCGAACTGGCGCGCTGTAACTACCCGGCCAGCGATGTCGATGTGCGGCCGTTCGGCACTGAGGAAGTTGAAATCGAAGCCACACTTGCGGTGACCTCGGTAGACGGTGACGAGTTGGACGCCCTGGTGACGCGAATTTCCCGGTCGACCCTGGTGGTACAGGCGTTCTGGAGCCCCAGCACCACCGAGTAGCTTATGGAGGACGCTGAGGAAAAGTCCTACATTTAGTCGAGATTATCCCTTCATTGGCAAAAACACGCGGTTGCTAAGGTTGCGCGCTTGCGCCTGTTCAGGAATCAAGGCGTGGCTTCACATGTTTACTGTGTTTTTCAAAAGGAGGGGCCTGTACTGCCTGAGGTGTTTGACCGAGTAATCAGTGCCGCTTGTCGGAACTGTTACTTTTCACAGGTAGTGGGGTCTCGAGTGATATGTAAGCGTACTGATCTTCCCAGGGGAGTCTTATGAGCAACAAAGCTTTAATCGTGGATGATCACCCTTTTATACGCGCCACCGTGAAGTATCTGTTGAGGCAGGAAGGCTTCGATACTATCTACGAAGCGGGTAATGGCGCTGATGCCATGCAGATTGCTCGCGAAGAACGTCCGGACCTGGTCATTCTCGACCTGGCGATGCCCAAGCTCGGTGGGTTGGAGGTGATCAGCCGGATCAAGGCGCTGGAGTTACCCTGCCGGATCCTGGTACTGACCTCGTATCTGGCGGTGTTTTTTTCCACTCGCTGCATGCGCGCCGGAGCGATGGGTTTTGTTGCCAAGACCGGTGAACTGGATGAGCTGCAAAAGGCGATCAGGGCGATCAGGTCCGGCTACAGTTGCTTCCCCAGCCTGCCCACCAGTTCGGTGCGTCGCGACGACCTGCAATCGACCGAGCAGGAGTTGGTGGAGGCGTTATCCGATCGCGAATTGACCGTGCTGCAGAAGCTGGCCCTGGGCCTGGGCAACAAGGATATTGCCGAGGACATGCTGTTGAGCCACAAGACTATCAGTACCTACAAGACGCGGCTCAAGGAGAAGTTGCGTATGTCGTCGGTGGTGCATCTGTCCAAGTTCGCCCAGCGCAATCATCTGATCTGAAATGCTCACCTCCCGGCGGGTGAAACGCGCGGCCATCCTGCTGATGGGGCTGTTGCCCTGGGCGGTGATGGCCTTGGAGGAATCCCACGATCTGAAACTGCTGGGTCACTCCACTCTTGAAAATCCCTCGGTGGTGTTGGACGAAGCCGACTGGCGCTGGCTACGCGAGCGCCGCACGCTCCTGATGGGGGTGTCGGCCCCCGACTACGCGCCCTTTGACTTGAGCAACAATGACGAGCTCGAGGGCATCACGGCCGATTTTGCGGCACTGGTTGCCCAGGCGCTGAATATCACCATCGACGTGAAGCGCTACGACACCCGTGATGAGGTGATCGAAGCCCTGAAGACCGGCGCCGTGGATTTTGTGGGATCGGCCAACGGGTTCGAGGCGGCCGACCCGGAGCTGGTGCTGTCCCGATCCTACGCCAATGACCAACCCGCGCTGGTGACGCGTGCGGGAGAAAACCAGGCGCTGAAGGCTGACCTTGCAGGCAAGCGCCTGGCGATGCTCTACCACTACATGCAGCCCGAGGCCGTCCAGGCCTTTTACCCCGATGCGCGATTGCACTTGTTTGCCTCGACCTTCGAAGCCATTGGAGCCGTGGCGTTCGGCCAGGCGGATGTGTACCTGGGCGACGCCATCAGCACCCGCTACCTGATCAACAAGAATCACCTTAATAACGTGCGTATGGCGGATTTCTCCGCATTGGAGGTCAACCCTTTCGGGTTCGCATTCGCCAAGGACAATACCCGCCTGTTGGGCATCATCAATAGCGCACTGGCCGCTGTTCCGGCCAACCAGCAGATGGAAATCCTGCGCCGTTGGGGTGCCGGCGGCAGCGGGTTCCTGGAGGCGGAGCAACTGCGCTTGAGCGCAAGTGAACAGCGCTGGCTGGAGAAGCACCCGCGGGTGAAAGTGGCGGTGCTCGATAAATTCGTGCCGTTGTCTTTTTTCAACGAACAAGAGCAATTCGAGGGATTGAGCTCCGAGGTTCTCTCGCGTATCAGTCTGCGTACAGGCTTGAGGTTTGATGTGGAACGGGGCAGTTCGCTGCCGCGGCAAATTGAACAGGCCAGTGCCGGTCGCGTGGACATGCTGGCGGTCGTCACCCCCAGTGTCGAGCGGTCCGAAAAGATCCGCTTTACTCGCCCTTATCTGTCCAGTCCCTATGTATTGGTGGTGCGCACCCACGACGAGCATCTGGTGACCCTGGAAGATATGCCTGGCAAACGCATGGCGCTTATTCGCGGCAACAGCCTGGCCGGGCAAATCAGCCGGGACTACCCAGGCATCGGGTTTGTCGACGTGGAGAACCCGGAGCAGGCCATGGAATTGGTGGTCAACGGCAGTGTCGATGCGACTGCGGTTTCACTGATGAGCGCGCGCTACATGATCGCCCGCAATTACCGCAAGCGGCTGCGCATTACCAGCACTGTCGGGAGTGAGCCTGCACGCATTGCCTTTGGGGTCAACCGCAGCCAACTGGAGCTGTACTCGATCCTCGACAAGGCGTTATTGAGCATTACTCCAGAAGAAATGGACGAGCTGACCAACCATTGGCGCAGCGAGATCATCATCGAAGACAACTACTGGATACGTCACCGCAACATCATCCTCCAGGGGTTTGGCTTGGCCGCGCTGCTGCTGCTGGTCACCCTGGGATGGGTGTTCTACCTGCGCAGCCTGATTCGCAAGCGCACCCAGGCCGAGCGTGCGTTGAGCGACCAGATGCGGTTCATGAGTGTGTTGATCGACGGCACGCCGCATCCGATCTATGTGCGCGATCGCCTGGGGCGCCTGATGGCCTGCAACAATGCCTACCTCGATGTGTTCGGCTTCAAGTTGGAAGACGTCATCGGTAAGACCGTGGTGGAAACCGACACGGGGAACCCGCCCCAGGCCCAGTCGTTCCATGCCGACTATTTGCGTTTGATGGCGTTGGGCGAGCCGCAGGTTCATGACCGCGTGCTCAAGGTGCCCGGCGGCGAGGTGTTGACCATCTACCAATGGATGCTCCCGTACCGTGACAGCAATGGCAGCGTGGTGGGCATGATCGCCGGCTGGGTGGATGTCAGCGAGCGCCAGCGCTTGCTGGGGCAGTTGCAGGAAGCCAAGGAGGAGGCCGACGCCGCAAACCGTGCCAAGACCACCTTCCTGGCGACCATGAGCCATGAGATCCGTACCCCTATGAATGCGGTGATCGGCATGATCGAACTGGCCCTGAAAAACGCCGAGCAGGGCGTGGCTGACCGCGATGCGCTGGAGGTTGCGTCGGTGGCGTCCCGGAGCATGCTGGAGTTGATCGGCGATATTCTCGACATTGCGCGAATCGAATCCGGCCACCTGTCCCTGAGCCTGGAACCGGCCAATCTGTACGAACTGCTGGCCTCAGTAGCGCGGGTGTTCGAGGGGCTGGCGCGGGACAAGGGCCTGGTGCTGCAGGTGGAACTCGACCCGTTGATCGACCGGCCGGTGCTGGTTGACCCGCTGCGCTTCAAGCAGGTGGTGTCCAATGTATTGGGTAACGCGATCAAGTTCACCGCCTCCGGCCAGGTGCGCCTGGGCGCCCAGGGTGCACCGGTATTGACCGACGACCAGTTGCACCTGCGGTTGTGGGTGGAAGATACGGGTATTGGCATCAGTGCCGAAGATCAGCAGCGTTTGTTCAACCCCTTTATCCAGGGCAGCAACAACGAACAGCCGGCGCGAAGCGGATCGGGCCTGGGGTTGGTGATCAGTCGCAACCTGTGCGAGATGATGGGCGGTCAATTGCACTTGAGCAGTGTGCTGGGCAAGGGCACGCGGGTGGATGTGACGTTGACGCTGGCGCTGACCTCGGCCGTGCCTGCCAATGTACCGGTCCCCCACGTTCCGCCAGCGCGCGGGTTGAATATCCTGGTGGTGGATGACTACCCGGCCAACCGCTTGTTGCTGGCTCGACAGCTGAGTTTCCTGGGGCATCGCATCACCTTGGCCGAGGACGGCGCCCAAGGATTTTCACTGTGGCAGGCCGGGCATTTTGACGGCGTGATCACCGATTGCAATATGCCCTTCAAGGACGGTTACGCGTTGGCGCGTGATATTCGTGCACAGGAACGCCAGCGTGGGCTGGCGCCGTGCCTGATCCTCGGGTTCACCGCCAATGCCTTGTCGCAGGAAGCCGAACGCTGCCGGCAAGCAGGCATGGACGGTTGCCTGTTCAAGCCGACCGGGCTTGAGGACTTACGCCTGGCCTTGGCGTCACGCACCGCCGACGTTTCAACGACTGAGGCTGGGATTACGTTTGACTTAAGCTCGCTGATCACGCTGACGGAGGGTGATAACGATGCTCTCGACGAGCTGCTGACGCCGTTGCTCGGCAGCCTCAACGAGGACTGTGCGCTGTTGCAGCCGCTGAAATCCCAGGCTGATTTCGCCAGGCTCCATGACCTGGCTCATCGGGTCAAAGGGGGCGCGCGTATGGTCAGGGCAAAGGCGTTGATCAACTGTTGCGAGATCCTGGAAAGCGTCTGTGAACGACGTGACAGCGGGGAACTGGGCGCTGCGGTAGCGGCGCTGGAAGAGGCCATCGAAGAGTTGCATCACAGCCTGGGCCGTTACCGCAATCGGGCTTGACCGCGGAATGTGGTCATTCGGTTGATTTGGGAGAACTCCTACAAGAAGGGGGAACATGCCTGATTTTGTCTTCGGGATATGTCTGGAAAATGGGCCTCGCTCACTGACGAGCGCTGCCTGCCCAGGGGTTTGCCATGCCGAACAAAGCACTGACCATCCTGATTGCCGATGAACAACACCTGCAACGGTTGTATATCGAAAAAATGCTCAATCAGTTGGGGTACCACCGGATCGTGCCGGTACAAACCTTCGAGGAAGTCCAGATACTCACGGCCATCCCGGCCGAACCCTTCGACGTGCTGATCATCAATGCGGGGCTGACGGCCCAGGCCTGTGGGCCCCAGCCCCAGGTGCGCCATGTATTGGTCTACGATCACCTGGATGTGGGGGCACACCCTGGCGTAACGCCGGCGGTGCTGGTGCGGCTGCCCGGCGTGCCGGACAACGTCAATCTCGAACACTTCATGGACATCATCGATCCCCCCGAGGCCACTGCCGGCCTGCGGGTGTTGCCATGGCTGCGCGAGTTATCCCGCACACCGGTGGCGGGGGTTTAGTCCCACTTCGGCGCGATGCCCTTGGGGCTGGTCAAGCGCTGGCCCCGTTCCAGCCCGGCAATGTGCGCCATGTCAGCAGCGCTCAAGGTCAGTTGCAGAGCCTTGAGGTTGCTTTGCAGGTTGGCACGCTTGGTTGAGGACGGGATGACCGCATAGCCCGATTGCATGGCCCAGGCCAGGGTCACTTGCGCCGGGGTGGCCTGATGACGCTCGGCGATCTGCTGGATCACCGGGTCCTTGAGCACTTCACCGTAGGCCAGGGTCATGTACGAGGTGATCTGGATACCGTTGGCGGTGGCGAAATCCACAACCTGCCGGTTTTGCAGATAAGGGTGCAATTCGATCTGGTTGGTGGCGATGTGCTCGGCACCCACGGCTGCGATGGCCTGTTTCATCAGGGCGATGGTGAAGTTGGAAACACCGATCTGGCGTGTCAGGCCCAGGCGTTTGGCTTCCAGCAACTGCTCCATGAATTCGGTGACGGGCACCTGGTCTTCCGGCGATGGCCAGTGGATCAGGGTCAGGTCCAGGTAATCGGTATCGAGCTTGTGCAGGCTTTCCTTGAGGCTTGGGATCAGCCGGCCTTCAGCAAGATTGGCGATCCAGATCTTGCTGGTGATAAACAGCTCGTCCCGCGGGATGCCGCTGGCGGCGATGGCCCGGCCAACGTCCGATTCATTCTCGTAGATCTGCGCGGTGTCGATGGCACGGTAGCCCAGTTCCAGGCCGGTGCTGACGGAATCGATCACCACCTGGCCTTGCAGGCGAAAGGTGCCGAGGCCGAAGGTGGGGACTTTTGGCGTGAGGGTAGACATCGGTAACTCCAATAGGGCCGTAGGCAATGGCGTTGAGTATCCCCTCGTCGTTGCTTCGGAAACACCGTCGACGCCGAAAAGGACTCTTGCCTGCACGTCACGAATGGCCTGTGTGCCGCAGGTTCTCATGAGGCGCTGTACCTGCGGCAGCAGCGCCTCGATCCATCAGCCTTAAGCGCGCAGGCGCTCGGCAGCCGCACGCAGCAACTGCTCGGTGGCGGTCCAGCCCAGGCAGCCATCGGTCACCGACACCCCGTATTTCATCGACGGGCTCAATGGCTGGCAGCCTTCGAACAAATGGCTTTCGAGCATCATGCCGATCAGCGAGGTATCACCCTGCAAGCGCTGCTCCAACACATCGTTGAACACGGCCGGTTGGCGCAGCGGGTCCTTGTTGCTGTTGGCATGGCTGCAGTCGACCATGATCCGCGGGGTGACCTTGGACTTGGCCAGGTCGTGTCTTACCCGCGCCACGCTCTGCACATCGTAGTTCGGCCCGTGATGCCCGCCGCGCAGCACCAGGTGGGTGTCGGGGTTGCCCGGGGTCTGGATGATCGCCGGATGGCCTTGGCTGTCGACGCCGAAGTGGCGGTGCGGGTGGGACGCCGAGCGCATGGCGTCACAGGCAATCGCGACGCCGCCATCGGTGCCGTTCTTGAAACCCACGGGCATGCCCAGGCCGCTGGCCATCTCGCGGTGGATCTGTGACTCCGTGGTACGCGCGCCAATCGCCACCCAACTGAGCAGGTCATCGAAGTAGCCGGCGGCCATGGGTTGCAGCAACTCGGTGGCGACCGGCAGGCCCAGGCGCAGCATTTCGCGCATCAGCTCGCGGGACAGGGTCAGGCCGGCGGCCATGTCATCGCTGCCATCCAGGCGAGGGTCGTAGGCCAGGCCTTTCCAGCCGATCGTCGTGCGGGGTTTTTCGACATAGGCGCGGATCACCAGCAGCATCTGGTCGCCGACGTCGAGGGCCAGTTTCTTCAGGTTACGGGCGTATTCCATCGCCGATTCCGGGTCATGGATCGAGCACGGACCGACGATGACCAGCAAGCGTGAATCTTCGCCATTGAGGATGGCGCGCACGGCTTGGCGGTGGGCGTGGATCTGTTCGTTGAGGAACGGGCTGAGGGGCAATTGGTGCTTGAGCTCAAGCGAGCTGGGCAGGCGCTGGGTCAGGGCTTCATTGGCGCTGTTCAAGGCAGAGAGGGGCAGAGCGGCGACGGAGGAGTTCATATTCAAGGTTTCCTGGGCAAGCGGCGGGCTATTCCCGCGCGCTCGGCCTACTGGGGTGTTCGACAATTCGCCGTATCGGCGACGTGTGTTGGTTTGCCACCGATAGGTGACCGATCGGAGGCGGCAGGCTGTCCCGAGCGGAGCTGGCTAAATCGCCATGCAGTGCACATGTCGTAGCGGTAATAGGTGGCGTAGTTCATGTCGTGATTCCTTTAAGTGTTCTTGATCAAGTTGAAAAGTTTATGGGGACCTGAAAAAACAAAACCCCCGGTCGGGGAGCCGACCGGGGGTTAGATTTCTCTGGTAGGCGACCCCTTGGTAAGTGGGCGCCGATTTCAGGTATCAGGCGCGCCAGCGGCTAAACCAATACCCAAAATAAAAGCTGACCAGTGCGCTCGAACCGTTCACACGGGTAGCCGACACCGAGCGCTGGGCGCTGGCAGCAGGGCAAACCTGAGTGTGGGTGAGTTGCAACATGGTGTGTCTCCAAATGTATGGGGGAGCTTACTCGAGGCACGCAGGCAGATTCAATCAGTAATTTCTATTGCGGTGGGGGACTTACGGCTATGGGGGGAGTGCCGATATGCTGTTTGCACTTTGATACTGATTGCTTGGACGCGACCATGACTGCCTTCACCCTTGCTGCTGCTCAATCCATTTCCATCGCGGGCGATGTCCCGGCCAATATTGAACGGCACCTCGCATTTATGCGCACGGCGGCGGAACAAGGTGTGCAATTACTGGTGTTCCCCGAGTTGTCGTTGACGGGGTATGAGCCGTCGCTGGCCGCTGAATTGGCGATTGCGCCGGGGGATAAGGTGCTGGCGCCCCTGCGCGAGATGGCGCGTGAGCTGCGACTGACGGCGGTGGTGGGGATGCCGATCCGACTGACGCCAGAGGCGGGCGTGCTGATCGGTGCGTTGGTGCTGGGAGCGGATGGCTCCCTGGCGGTCTACACCAAGCAGCATCTGCATGCCGGCGAAGAGGCTGTGTTTGTCCCAGGGCAGGGCGGTGCGGTCCTTGAGCGTGGGGATGAGCGGATTGCGCTGGCGGTGTGCGCAGACTTTTCCCACGCCAGCCATCCCCGTGCCGCGGCGCGAGCGGGCGCCACGGTGTATGCCGCCGGGGTGTTGATCAGTGAGGGCGGCTACGCCACGGACAGTGCGCTGCTCCAAGGCTATGCCGTTGAACATGGCCTGCTGGTGTTGATGGCCAATCATGGCGGCCCGTCGGGTGGCTGGGCCTGCGCCGGTCGCAGTGCGATCTGGGCCGCCAATGGCCGTTTGCTTGCTGCTGTCCCTGGCGTGGGGGATGCGTTGCTGATTGCCCGTCGCGATGGCGGGGGTTGGGTCAGCCAAGTGATGGCTGTCTAATGGCTTTTCACCTGCGCGCTGCAACGGACCAGGACCTGCCCTTTGCGCGGAAGTTGACCCACGAGGCCATGGCCCGCTACTACGTGCAGTACGGGTTGTGGTGGTCCAACGACGGCTTTGATACGGCCTGGGCCGATCGGGAAAACTGGCTGATTTGCCGGGACGACAGTGTCTTGGGCTTTATCAGCCTGAGCCGCGACAGCCGGGCCCTCTATATTCGCGAGTTGCATCTGCTCGAGGCGTATCGCGGGTTGGGTGCGGGTGGCTGGGTGTTGGAGCAGATGGCGCTCAGGGCGCAAACGTTGGGACTGTTGCGTTTGACCGTATTCAAGACCAACCCGGCCAGGAGGCTCTATCAGCGCATGGGGCTCAGCATCGTAGGTGAAGAAGACTGCTTCTGGCGTATGGAGCGTGTTTGTCGCTCAAGCTAAAACGTGCACCCACTCCTTATAAGCGCATACTGGCCTCAGGCGCCGACTTCCTGATCGTTGTTCAGGCCTCCCGTCTCAGCAAGGATGATCCCTTCTTTCATGCCCAAAAGGACCGCTACCTTATGGGCTTCCCCACGCCGTCCCTTTTTGCGCCCAGCGAGCACTTGATAGGTGGTTGCCGGATCTACGCCATGTTCACGGGCGAACGCTTGAACTGACTTTCCTTGATGTTCCAGCCAGGCCTTGGCTTGTGCAGCGGTACGGATTCCGGGCATAGTTCAAAACCGTTCAAGTTTGTTTAATAAGAGATGAATGTGTCACCTCTTGGGGTGTGCCAAATAGGATCATACATCCAAATGAGTGGAATCGGTTCGCGTTTACGGCAAGAAAGGGAGCGACTTGGCCTGTCGCAAAAAGTGTTTGGTGAAATCGGAGGCGTTGAAGCCAACGCACAAGGTAAATATGAAAGTGGAGGGCGTGCGCCTAAAGCGGATTACCTGTCTCGTGTCGCCGAAAGAGGCGTGGATGTACTTTACGTGTTGACCGGCGCAGCCACGCCGATTCAATTGGAGAATCTGAGCCAGATTGAAGAAAAAGTCCTCGGGGATTATCGCGCAATGTTCAAGGAAGACCAGGCTGCGATCCGTCGCTTGACCTCGACGTTGGCCGAGCACTCGATTGCGATGAATGGAAAACCCAAGCCACAGCCCCAGGATTCCTGACCCTTCGCCCAGCAAATTGAGCCATCTGCCGCCCGGCGGATGGCTGTCGCTCAATCAATCTCTCTCTATATGACGCGTGCCATTAGGTCTGTGCCTTGGTTTTTTGCTAAGGTGTTCAGCAACCTATAAGACCATTTCGCGAGGTGTCTGCTTGATTAGGGTGCTAGTAGTCGATGACCATGATCTCGTTCGTACAGGCATTACACGAATGCTGGCTGACATCGATGGCCTGCAAGTAGTCGGTCAGGCCGAGTCAGGCGAGGAATTCCTGATCAAGGCCCGGGAGTTGAAACCCGATGTGGTGTTGATGGACGTCAAGATGCCTGGTATCGGCGGTCTTGGCGCGACGACCAAATTGCTGCGCAGCCATCCGGACATCAAGGTCGTGGTGGTGACTGTGTGCGAGGAAGACCCGTTTCCGACACGCCTGCTGCAGGCTGGCGCTGCCGGTTACCTCACCAAAGGTGCGGGCCTGGCGGAAATGGTCCAGGCCATTCGGCTGGTGTTTGCCGGCCAGCGCTATATCAGCCCGCAGATCGCCCAGCAATTGGCTATCAAGTCCTTCCAGCCCACCAGCGACTCGCCGTTTGATGCGCTGTCGGAGCGGGAAATCCAGATTGCCCTGATGATCGTCGGTTGCCAGAAGGTACAGACGATCTCCGACAAGCTGTGCCTGTCGCCCAAGACCGTCAACACCTACCGCTATCGCATCTTCGAGAAGCTCGCCATCAGCAGTGATGTTGAATTGACCCTGCTCGCGGTGCGCCACGGCATGGTGGACGCCAGCGCCTGACATGACCACACCGTTTGATCCGAGTGCCTTTCTCTCAACCTGCAGTGGCCGCCCTGGCGTGTACCGCATGTTCGACAGCGAGGCACGCCTGCTTTATGTCGGCAAAGCCAAAAACCTCAAGAGCCGTCTGGCGAGCTACTTTCGCAAGACCGGTCTCGCGCCGAAAACCGCCGCCCTGGTGGCCCGTATCGCCCAGGTCGAAACCACCATCACCGCCAACGAAACCGAAGCGCTGCTGCTTGAGCAGACGCTGATCAAGGAATGGCGGCCGCCCTACAACATTCTGCTGCGTGACGATAAATCCTATCCCTATGTGTTTTTATCCGACGGCAACTTCCCACGCCTGAGCATTCACCGTGGGGCGAAGAAAGCGAAGGGCAAGTACTTCGGGCCTTATCCCAGCGCCGGGGCCATTCGTGAAAGCCTGAGCCTGCTGCAAAAAACCTTTTTTGTGCGTCAGTGCGAGGACAGCTTCTATAAGAACCGCACCCGGCCCTGCCTCCAGTACCAGATCAAGCGCTGCAAGGCGCCCTGTGTGGGGTTGGTTGAGCCGGCGGAGTACGCCGAGGATGTACGCCATTCGGTGATGTTCCTCGAAGGGCGCAGCAATGCCCTCACCGATGAGCTTTCCACTGCCATGGAGCAGGCGGCCAGCACCCTGGATTTCGAACGGGCCGCTGAGCTGCGCGACCAGATTTCGCTGCTGCGCCGTGTCCAGGACCAGCAAAGCATGGAAGGCGGCACCGGCGACGTCGACGTGATCGCGGCCTTCGTCAATCCGGGCGGTGCCTGTGTGCACCTGATCAGCGTGCGCGGTGGGCGAGTGCTGGGCAGCAAGAACTTCTTTCCGCAGACCGGTATTGACGAGGAGGTCGCCGAAGTCATGGCCGCTTTCCTGGGCCAATACTACGTGAGCAGCCCCGAGCGCGACCTGCCGTCGGAGTTGATCGTCAATGTGGTGCACGAAGACTTCCCCGCGTTGATCGAAGCCATCCACGAACTGCGCGGCCGCGAGCTGGACATCAGCCACCGCGTGCGTGGCACCCGCGCACGCTGGCAGCAACTGGCGGTGACCAACGCCGAGCAGGCCCTGAGCGCGCGCCTGGCCAACCGCCAGCACGTCGCCGCCCGCTTTGACGCCCTGGCTGAAGTCCTTAACCTGGAAGAGCCGCCCCAGCGCCTGGAGTGCTACGACATCAGCCACTCCAGTGGCGAGGCCACGGTAGCCTCCTGCGTGGTGTTCGGGCCGGAAGGGCCGATCAAGTCCGATTACCGGCGCTACAACATCGAAGGCGTCACCGCTGGCGATGACTACGCCGCCATGCACCAGGCCCTCACGCGCCGCTTCAGTAAGTTGAAGGACGGCGAGGGCAAGTTGCCGGATATCCTCCTGGTCGACGGCGGCAAGGGCCAGTTGTCCATGGCCCGTGACGTGCTCAATGAGCTGGCGGTGCCTGACCTGATCCTGTTGGGCGTGGCCAAGGGCACGACGCGCAAGGCGGGTTTCGAGACGTTGTACTTGAATGATGCCGCCCATGAGTTCACTTTGAAGGGCGACTCACCCGCGTTGCATTTGATCCAGCAGATTCGCGACGAAGCCCACCGTTTCGCCATTACCGGCCACCGCGCCCGCCGTGGCAAAACCCGACGAACCTCAACCCTGGAAGGGGTGGCAGGGGTTGGCCCGACGCGGCGTCGCGACTTGCTTAAACATTTTGGTGGCTTGCAGGAGCTGTCCCGTGCCAGCATTGACGAGATAGCCAAAGCACCCGGTATCAGTAAAAAGCTCGCTGAGTTGATTTATGCGAATCTGCATAGCGAATAGAATGCCTTTCCACCTCGTAGCCAGTTGTGCCGATGAATATCCCTAATCTGATCACCGTTCTACGCGTCCTGCTCATCCCTATTTTCATTTTGTTGTTCTATTTGCCGTACGAATGGAGTTATCTGGCGTCCAGTTCTGTGTTTGCCTTTGCCGCCGCCACCGACTGGCTCGACGGCTACCTGGCGCGCCGCCTGGAACAAAGCACGCCCTTCGGCGCGTTCCTCGACCCCGTGGCCGACAAGCTCATGGTGGCCGTCGCTTTGGTCCTGCTGGTGCAGGAACACGGCAACCTGTGGCTGACCCTGCCGGCCGCGGTCATCATCGGCCGCGAGATCGTCGTCTCGGCCCTGCGCGAATGGATGGCCGAAATCGGCGCCCGCGCCCACGTGGCCGTGTCCAACATGGGCAAATGGAAAACCGCCGCGCAAATGCTCGCGCTGGTTATCCTGCTGGCCAACCCATCGGACTTCTCGTTCTGGGTCCTCACAGGTTATGCCTTGCTGCTGATCGCCGCGGGCCTGACCCTGTGGTCGATGCTCCAATATCTGCGCGCCGCCTGGCCGCATCTGCGCACCACCGTTGAAAAGAAATAAAACTTTTTTGAATCAAGGGGTTGACGGGTGCTGAGGATTCTATAGAATGCGCATCACCAAGCGGGAATAGCTCAGTTGGTAGAGCACGACCTTGCCAAGGTCGGGGTCGCGAGTTCGAGTCTCGTTTCCCGCTCCAAATATTGCGCTGCAGAGTTCCACTGAATTCTGCAAGCGATTGAAATCAGGACCTTCGGGTCCTTTTTTCGTTCCGGCGGTAACTGAAATCCAGCACCATCCAGTGTTTTTAAGTCCTGAATGAGAGTCTTGAATTCGGACGCACACTGAATCGGTTTACGTCGCTCTGTGCGCAATGCGGTAGAGCACACGGACTTTGATCGGCAACGCGATCATAACCTCTACCGCATCTGGAACCGGTTGTGTTCAGGGTCGTATTTCCCGCCACCTCTACGGGAAAAGCGCATTCCAAAAGACAACGGCAAGGAGCGAACAGTACTACTCGGTTCGCAGATGCGGCCCGCGAGGCTCTGCCTGATCTGGGCGGCGAAGCATCTGACCAAAGGCTCTCTCCCGGACACCAAAAGCTCGTAAATACTCAGGCCTAAGATGATTTCGTCAAGACGTGTCTACCGCACGGTTACCTCTGATCCACTGCTTACTCATTCCAGTGAAAGGATCAATCAAAGGTTTTCGTCGAGCTTAAAAATAATCGCTGGATAAATATGTACAAGTATAAAATCCGTGTACAGTTTTTTTCGTTCATGACGATATAGATGGCAAGGTGCCATGGATAGGGCCCGCAACATCTATGAGTCCAATCGTCATGACTATCTTCTTCAAAAGGCGCCGTGATCGTCGCGCTATTCAACAACTGGTAGCTGCAATCACTTGCGGGGTACCGCCACAAGTAGACGGGTGCGCTGAAAGCGCTGCAGTTCTTGGTGCTTGGAGGGCTTTTGACTCACTCGATCGCGGCTCCAAGTCCCGTATATCTGAGCTTGAGCATGAATTGGAAGCAGCCCGTGAGCTGCTTCGCGAGGCAGCGTTGTCCGCTTCTGCGCATGAGGTCAGGTTTGATCTTGTGAACCGAGCCTCTAGCGAGGGGCTTTGGGATATGGAAGTAGTTGCCGGCGACCCTGTGAACCCTAAAAATCGCTTTTGGTGGTCTCAGCAACTACGAAACCTTCTGGGGTTCAGAGATGAGCGCGATTTCCCGAATGTTTTAGCCAGTTGGGCTGATCGCCTGCATCCGCAGGACAAGCAAGCCACTCTTGATGCTTTTGCCCGCCATCTGAACGATAAGTCCGGGCACACACCTTATAAAGTGAAAAATCGGCTCGCGATGAAAGACGGTTCATACCGTTGGTTCTATGCCCAAGGAGAAACTCTACGGGATGATCGCGGCATGCCTATACGTGTAGCTGGTTCTCTGCGTGATATCCATGATCAGCTTGAGCGCGACCAGGAACACGAGGTAATCATCACCAGATTTGAACTGGCCAGGGAGATGCTCTCGGACGGGTTGTGGGATATGGAAGTTATCTCGGGAGACCCGGTAAATCCAAAGAACCCTTTCTGGTGGTCTCCTCAGTTCCGGCGATTGCTCGGCTTTGAAACGGTGGAGGAGTTCCCGGATGTTTTGGATAGCTGGGCGTCCAGGCTGCATCCGGACGATAAGGAGCAAAGCCTCACCGCCTTTGGTGCTCACCTAAGCGACCGTTCTGGTAAAACGCCCTTTGACATCGAGTATCGCTTGAAGATGAAGAGCGGCGAGTATCGGTGGTTCAGAGCGAGAGGTCAGACTCGGCGCGACTCCTCCGGCTCACCGCTTCGGGTAGTAGGTGCCCTTGTGGATGTCCATTTGCAGCATGAGCAGGAGGCGTTACGACAGGCAGAGGTCAAGCATCAGCGGACGCTTGAGAACAACATTGCTCAATTATCGCAAATCGTTGGGACTATTCAGAGCATTGCGAGCCAGACAAACCTCTTGGCGCTCAACGCGGCAATTGAGGCGGCGCGCGCGGGCGAAGCGGGCCGTGGCTTTGCGGTCGTTGCAGACGAAGTTCGCAAGCTCGCAACTCGCACGACTGAAGCAACCGAACAAGCTGCCGGGATGATTGCTCGCTAAGTACGGTTCCGGTGAAGCTCCTCAGGCGCGACGTTTACCCATACGCTCTCTGCCTCGGTACCTGCTGTCTAACTCGCGAGGCCCACTGTGAAGCATGCGCACGGCCATGATAGCTATGAGCTATCATGGCCGTGCGTATTACTAACTAGATGACCATTCTGCGTCTACGTATCGTAGAGGCATTAAGCGTGATGGGCTGGTAGCACCGTTCGCGTCTTCCAAATCAACACAGGCCTGTACAGGTCATGTTTCCGAGATTTCCATGAAGAAAACGCTTTCGTTGGCCACACGCATAGGGCTTAGTTTCGCGGCCATCCTGGCGCTGCTCATATTGATAACCACCATCGGCATTCACCGCGTTGCGTTCATTGACTCCACCTTGGGCGACGTAAGCGAAAATGCCGCAAAGGTGCAGCGCTACGCAATCAATTTCCGAGGCAGTGTCCATAACCGCGCCATCGCTATTCGGGATGCCGTGCTGGTAACGACTGATTTGGATTTGGCAAAACACTTATCGGAAGTCTCAGCCTTGGAAAAGGCCTACTCTGACTCGGCAGCTCCAATGGATCAGTTGTTCAAGGGCGCAAGTGTAACTGGCGAGGAGGTTCGATTACTGAGCGCTATCAAGGACATCGAACAACAAACCCTTAACTCCACCAGGGCGGTAATCTCCCTGCGCCAGGCGGGTGACATACCAGGGGCTCAGGCGCTGCTGATGCGTCAAACGTCTTTGGATTACAGTGAGTGGCTCAAGCGCGTCAATGCATTGATCGACTACGAGGAAGCATCAATCAAGGCAAAGTTGGGCGCAGTGCAGGCAACCGCCAGCCAGTTCAGTACGCTGATGCTTATCGCGACAGGTATTGCCCTGCTGCTGAGCATCACGTTGTCGGCCGTACTTATTCGCTTTGTTAAATCCACGCTGGGTGCTGAGCCCACAGACGTTGCATTGGTCATCGAGCGACTGGCAGCTGGTGATCTGAATCAAACGATTTCCACAGAGTATCCCGGCAGTGTCATGGGCGTCCTGAAAGACACGCTGGGCCATCTCGCAGAGACCATTCGTCAAGTACGTAAGGCGGCCCAAGAAGTCAATTACTCGGCCACCCAGTTGTCTGCCGCATCATCGGCTAATAATGAGCAGACCAGCTTGCAAACCCGCGAAGCCGAGCAGGTAGCCGCAGCCATCATGCAAATGGCGGCGACGGTTAATGAAGTATCCGGGTATGCCGCGCAGGCAGCTGATGCCTCCCGGTTGGCTGATACTGACGTGGGAAGTGGGAACAAATTGGTTGCAAGCACCACCGTTGCTATCGAACAGCTGGCATTAACCCTCGAGCAAACGACTGCTACCGTGAACCAGGTCTCCAAACATAGTGAAAATATTGCGTCAGTGATCGACGTAATCAACTCCATCGCCTCGCAAACCAATTTGCTTGCTTTGAACGCAGCTATCGAGGCTGCTAGAGCTGGCGAGCACGGGCGTGGATTTGCGGTGGTAGCGGACGAAGTACGTTCCTTGGCCAACCGGACACAGCAGTCGACCGAAGAAATTCGAGAGATGATCAGTACGTTGCAATCGGGTACCGAAACAGCATCTCAAACCATGCGCGATAGTTGTGAGCTGGCGAGCCAAACGGTCACACAAACACGCAGTGCGCAGGAGGCGTTGGCAAGGATCAGTGAGCAGGTTGCCGCTATCAGTCATATGAACGCCCAGATCGCGAGTGCCTCCGTGCAGCAGAGTAGCGTGACCGATGAGGTCGCTGAAAACATCAACCGCATTCATGGCTCGACGGTTGAGTCGGCCAATGGCGCGCGCCAAGTGGCAGCAGCCAGCATCGAGCTATCAGATTTAGCGGATCGTCTTACCGCTAAAGTGGCGTTCTTCTCTGCGGCTTAGTGGATTCGACAGCTTTTCACCGCTGGACTGACGTTTATGCGCGACCGCTGGGCTACTCAGCAGGATGCTTCGACAAGAAGTAATAAATATCCTATCAAACCCCGTAACGCTTGTTTCCAACTGAGGTAATGCAGTACCCACCCCTTGATCCTTGTTGCACTGCGCTGCCCATTCAGCACTGATACAGCAGAACCAAAGCAACTGACTGAATACCTGAAAGCAGCTGCATTAGGCGGGCTTTCAAGGTGAGTATTATGCTCGGGCCGCTCTGCTGCGGGTCATATGGATGAGTGCTGATCTACGACTATCCAGGAAGATTCGCTCTTCGACAGCAAAGGGCAAGAAGCCTAGTTTTGGATAAAGCAGCAAGCCTGCTGTATTTTCATTGAAGCACGAGATCTGCACCTCTGGGGCGTCGTAGCGGTCGAACGCCAGAGCTGTCATCGTCTCCACGATGAAGGTCGCCACACCTTTACCTCGTGCCTCTTGGGCAACGATGACATTGCCGATACAGCAAACCCCACCCGTTTCAGCCCGATAGAAGTTAGCAAAGCCGACAACGCTGTTCCGGGTCTCGACAACCGTGGAGTCGAATCGTTGAGTAATAGCGTTAGACAGTTGAGCTTCAGTCAGAGGGTATTGAGCTTTCGGGAACATATAAAACAGTTCCCGAGCGTTCAGGGGAAAGCTACAGATAGTTTTGATGTCGTCAGCCTTCACTGGCCTGTGTTGCAATATCATCGCGCGTCCTTGAGGTCTGTGTTTCCGGCATTTTAGCTCAACTAGATTTGCTCAAGCACCTTGCCTGATTACCGGGGGGCATGCATCGATGCATACATAAAAGCGTATGGGACAACCTGGTGGCAGGCCTGCAAAAGGAGGTTCCCTATGACTCAACCGTCGTTGCTTTCTTCGCTTCGTCCAGCATCCATTGAGCAAACGCTTGTATTGGCTCTCTGCTCAATGCGATGGGCTCGGGGAGGATGAGGCAGAAGGTTTTGGAAATGGTTTTCCCCTCTGGCCACGGAGCGACCAGACGTCCTAACGCCAGTTCAGTTTCAACGTAAAGACGCGGGACCAGCGCAACACCGAGGCCGGCCAATGCCGCCTCGATCAACATGCCGTGAAGATCGTAGCGCGCACCAATCGCTGGATTGGTAAGTGGGATCCCCGTTTCCAGGGAATAGCGCTGCCAGGCATCCGGGTTCTGCCGTCGGTGCAGGCGTGGAAGCATATCCAGTGTCGCTGCTCCTGTGCTCTCTTGGAGCAATGCAGGATGACAAACAGGAACCAGCACTTCATGCAAAAGGTGGTGAGTCCGCATACCCGTCCACGCTGGGTGCTCGAAATGGATGGCAGCATCGAATCCGCTCCCGGCCAGGACGAAGGGGTCCATGCGCTCGGCCAAATGCACAGTGATGTTCGGATGCTTTTGCTGGAATCGTGTCAAGCGAGGAATGAGCCATCGCATTGCGAACGTCGGGATAGTGGCGATGTCCAGGCTCGCGCCATCGTTCGGCTGCCCCATTAAGTACTGACTGTCCCGATCCAGGCGGTCCAGCGATTCGCGAACTTGGGCCGCGTAGCGTTCCCCGTTGGGCAGGAGCCGGACACGATTGCCGACTCGTTCGAATAGCGCGACACCGAGGAAGGCTTCCAGCCGGCCAATCTGGCGACTGATGGCGCCTTCAGTCAAAGACAGTTCCTCTGCCGCGCGCGCGAAGCTGCCGTGACGAGCGGCCGCCTCGAATGCTGTCAATGCCGTGCTGCTCGGGATCTTCTTTCGCATAAGCGCTCTCGGTCTAAGGGTGGTGATCCAGCTAAGCTTGATCTTTTATCACTGAAGCATACCGAAAGATCGCTTTATTCGTTGATGTCTAGGCCATACCGTGATGAAACATCAATAAGGAGGGCCGGACACAAGATGTCCGGTCGCGAAGTTATCCATGATCTATACCGTCGAGTGCAGCTTTGCCGACCCCGCCAGCGAAGCCGAGTGGAATGATTTCTATAGCCTGGAAAAACTACCCGCGCTTATTTCCGTGAGCGGGTTCCATACCTCGCAGCGCTTCAAGGCGTTGAGCACGGGTTGCCCTGTCTACCTTGCCATGCATTCGATCGACGGCCTGGCCGTGCTTGAGGGCGATGAGTATCGCCAGAAGGGCGGTGGCAATTTTGCACGCTGGCAGCGGCACATCACCGATTGGCACCGCAATCTGTATGGCGCCCTTGAACGTGCGCCTGCCGTCGGTGAAGGCGAGCATCTGATCCTAAGCGCAGTCGGTCCCGAGCCGCTCATCGAGAGGGGGCTGGCGCCTGATCCGATGCGCGCCGTCGCATTGGAGAAGTGCCCTGAAATCAGATGGCTGGCGAAGCTGGATAGCTCCATCCGTCTCGATGTGGATACCCTTCCGAACGACGTACACCTCTATGCTCCGATGACCGCGCAGTTGACGAGTGGCAGTGGCGCACTGCCCCCACACGCGGGGCAAAACCGACATGCCTAACCTGACAATCTTCATCCAGGCGGAAAAGATGCCGCACGAGGCGAATCTGGCGGAACTCACTGAAGAATGTACTCGGCTTTGCACGGACGTCCTCCAGGCTACGTTGGACAACGTGCATGTCATCTATGTCTCCGTTCGCCAAGGGCGCGGGCATCCTGCTTACGCCGAAATCAGGTACCGCCTCGAACCGCTCAGAACGCCATCGGTCATGGATGTCTTCATGGCGCGACTGGATGAGGCCATAGAGCGCCATGCGGGGCTAACGGCGCGCATCCGTTGCTTCGGCTATCCAGCTGCTGCCATTTACGCGCGGAACTGATGACGCGCAAGGAGTGCTGCAATGAGCGACATGAAATTTCCGGGCCAGCAGATCGGCGAGTTTTCGATTACGGCCATCAGTGACGGATACCTTTGCGCAAGTCTGGATCTCCTCTCCAATATCGATCCTGCGGAGGCGTCCAAGTTGCAGCAGGACGCAGGCGTGAGCGACCCATCCTCGATCCACATCAACTGTTACCTGGTGCGTGGAAGGGGCCGCACGATTCTCATCGATGCGGGGGCTGGTGGTTTCAAGCAGTGGGGCGGAAAGCTGAAGGCGAATCTCGCGCTTGCTGGCGTGCAACCCGCTGACATTGACACCATTCTTCTGACCCACGCACATCCCGACCATGTTGGGGGGCTGGTTGATTCTTCCGGGGCAGCTGTCTTTCCCGATGCAGAGTTGGTCGTGCACCAGCGTGAGGTTTCTTTCTGGGAGGACGATGGCAATCTCAGCCGAGCGAGTGAGCGTGCTCGTGGCAACTTTCTGTTTGCTCGGAAGGTGTTCGATCAGTATCGGGAGAAAATGCGCACGTTTACTGATAACGAAGTCCTCCCTGGCATCAGTGCGACGCCCCTTCTGGGGCATACGGCGGGGCATTCCGGTTATCGCCTCGAATCCGATGAGAGGAGTCTGTTGATCTGGGGGGATATCGTTCATTTCCCTCAAGTCCAGATTGCGCGTCCCGACGCATCCATTGCATTTGACCAAGACCCGCTGCTTTCCGCCGCCACACGTTCAAAGTTGTTGGATGTCGTCAGCTCGGACAAGATTCTTATTGCGGGTATGCACCTTGGCGAGCTTGGATTTGCACATGTCGAGCGGATAGGCAAGACCTACAAAATTTCCTACGAAACTTAGCGGCTGTTCGAGATGCCTACGATGCATCGGCTGCGGCGAATGAGGTCATTGATCCCACGGCGCCTCCTGCCAGCGGTCGAACAGAAAATCGCTGAACGCCGTCAGCCGGCGTGGGTTGCAATCGTCACTCCTCATTTGCGGCGCATACGCGGTGCCACACCGGTCAGATGCTCACGTACACACGCCCAGGCTATGTGAAGGCTGTTGCGCAGTGACACGGCATCAAGGGTCATGATGCGTAATGAAACCCCGCAATCGTTGGGCAATGCGCTGACACCCAGATAGCTGTCGGGGTGAGTGGGCAGGGCATTGCGCAATGCGGTTTTCAGCGCTTCGACAGGCAAGCCCTGACCCACGAGCATGAATGTCGCCAGGGTCTGGAAGGCACCACTGACGCCCGGTAATTGCCGCAGCAGGTCTTGCCCGTCCAGCGCCAGGCGATCGCCGGCCAGCAAGCGGCCTGCCGGGCAGCGCACTTCCAGGTCGGCGCGGTAGACATCGAAGAGGCCGGCACTGTCCTTGGGGGTGTGCAGGCAAAACGCGTCGCACAGCATCACCCTGGCGCCCGGGTGCAGATTGACCCTTACCTGGCTGTGCAGTTTTGCCTGGGGAAACAGGATCGTCGCCATGGGCAGGTACTCCAGTAGCGCTCCGTGTTCGGCGGTGAGGTTGACGGTCTGCCGTGCCGATTGCTCGAGCATGCTGTGGGCTACCGTCGCCGCGCCAGTGCTGACATGCACTTGAGTGTCCGGCCCGGCATGCAGGTGCATCCGCAAATCCTGGCCTGCGAAAATCCCGCCCGAGCACGACTGCACATACACGGCCGCCATGCCTTTCGGGTCGTCCGGCAGCTTCAGGGTGCGGCCCAGATGAAAGGGATAGCCCACGCGCTGTTCGCTGATATAACTGGCGCCGGATGGCGCTTTGCTGAAGGCAATCCGGGCCTGCACCTGCGACGATGCCTTGGGCGGTGCAATCAACGGGCGAAACAGTTCCTGCGGCGCGTTCATGGTCGGTCAAACAACACGGCGCGGCTGATGGCGTCGACGACCGCGTCGACCCCGTCACCCGTCGCGCAGTTGGTGAACAGCACGGGCCGGCCGTTGCGGGCTTCGGCTGATTCGCGACGCATGCGTGGCAGATCCACGCCCACATAGGGCGCCAGATCATATTTGTTGACCACCAGCAGATCACAGCTCAACACGCCAGGCCCTCGTTTGCGCGGGATGTCATCGCCGCCGGCGACATCAATGACAAAGATCCAGTAATCCACCAGATCCAACGAGAAGGTCGAGGCCAGGTTATCGCCGCCGGACTCAATCAGAATCAGGTCCAGGTTCTCGAATCGCGCTTCCAGCTCGTCGGCCATTTGCAGGTTCAGCGTCGGGTCTTCGCGGATCGCCGTATGCGGGCAGGCGCCGGTTTCCACCGCGAGCACCCGTTGTGGGTCGATCAGGCCGCTGCGCTGCACGCGTTCGGCGTCCTCGCGGGTCGCCAGGTCGTTGGTGATGATGGCCAGCTCGGTGCCGCGCGCGATGAAGCGCGGAATCAGTTGCTCCAGCAGGCGAGTCTTGCCCGAGCCGACCGGGCCGCCGATCCCGACGCGCGCGGCGCCCGGGTGGGGTTGCGGCTGCGGTGCGGCGTTGAATGCAGTGCTCATTAGCAGGTTCCTTTTATTGGCTGTGATCAGCGCAACATGTAGCGCTGGGCCAGGGGCACTTCGCTGACCGGCTCGCAGGTCAGGCGCTCACCGTCGGCGTACACATCGAAGGTCTGGGGGTCGACGCGAATGTCCGGGCAGGCGTCGTTGTGCAGCATGTCGGACTTGCGCAGCGTGCGGGTGCCGAAGGCCGGCAACAGGGCTTTTTTCAGGCCCAGTTTCTCAGCGGTATTGGCCTCCACCGCAAGGCGGTTGACGAAATTCACCGACAGTGCCTGTTTGGCCTCACCAAAGGCCCCCCATTGCGGGCGCATGATCAGGGGTTCGCAGGTGTACAGCGAGGCCGCCGAGTCGCCCATCACGCCGTGCACGATAAACCCGCCCTTGACCACCAGCTCCGGCTTGATGCCAAAAAAGGCCGGCCGCCACAGGACCAGGTCAGCGAGCTTGCCCGGCTCCAGCGAGCCGATGTAACTGTCGATGCCGAACACCCGCGCAGCGTTGATCGTGTACTTGGCGATGTAACGCTTGATGCGTTCGTTGTCGCCCAATCCGGTTTTTTCTTCCGGTAGACGGCCGCGTTGCTCTTTCATCTTCGAGGCCAGTTGCCAGGTGCGGCAGATCACCTCGTTGATGCGCCCCATGCCCTGGCTGTCGGAACCCAGGATCGAAATCGCCCCGGTGTCGTGCAGGATGTCTTCGGCGGCGATGGTCTGCGGACGCACTCTGGACTCCGCGAACGCCACGTCTTCCGGCACGTCCGGATTGAGGTGATGGCAGACCATGATCATGTCCAGGTGCTCGTCGAAGGTGTTGACGGTGTACGGGTTGGTCGGGTTGGTCGAGGAGGGGATGCAATTGGATTTTCCCGCCACGCTGATGATGTCCGGGGCGTGGCCGCCGCCTGCGCCTTCGGTGTGGTACATGTGGATCGTGCGGTCGCCGATGGCGGCCAGGGTGTCTTCGAGAAAACCCGATTCATTCAGGGTGTCGGTGTGCAACTGCACCTGAAAGTCGTATTCATCGGCCACCTTGAGGCAGGTATCGATCACGGCGGGCATCGCGCCCCAGTCCTCGTGGATCTTCAATCCCAGGCAGCCACCGCGCAGTTGGCCGAGCAGCGATTCCGGCTTGCTGGAATTGCCCCTGCCGAGAAAGCCGAAATTGATTGGCCAGGCTTCAGAGGCCTGCAGCATCTTGCCGACGTTCCATTCGCCGCCGCAGTCGATCCCCACGGTAATCGGCCCGAGCGAGCCGCCGATCAGCGTCGTCAGACCCGCCGCCAGCGCGTGATCGCACAGTTGCGCCGAGTCGAAATGCACGTGCACGTCGATCCCGCCCGGCGTGACGATCAGGCCTTCTGCGTCGCGCACGGTGGTTGCGACGCCACAGATCAGCTGCGCATGGACACCGTCCATCACCTGCGGATTACCGGCCTTGCCGATGGCCACGATCTTGCCGTCCTTGATGCCGATGTCGCCTTTGACGATGCCGATCACCGGGTCGATGATCAGCGCGTTGCAGATCAGCATGTCCAGCGCGCCGTCTGCGCTGTCATGCCCCGGCATCAGGCCCATGCCGTCACGCAGGGTCTTGCCGCCGCCGTGCAGGCATTCATCGCCGGGCACCGCGTAGTCGAATTCCACCTCGGCCAGCAGCGACGTATCCCCCAGGCGCACGGCGTCGCCGGTGGTGGGGCCGTACATCGCGGCGTATTCCTTGCGCGTCATTGTTGCCATGGGTCACGCCCCCTTGAACTGTTGTGCGCGGGCTCGATCGAGCGCGATGGCTTTGCAGGCCGGATCGTGCAGGTTGCCATTGGTCAAACCGCTGAAACCGTGGATGTCCCCCGTGCCGCCGAATTGCACCAGCTGCACTTCGCGCAGCTCCCCCGGCTCAAAACGCACGGCGGTGCCCGCAGGAATGTCCAGGTGCATGCCGAAGGCGGCGGCGCGCGGGAAATCCAGCGCCTTGTTGACTTCGAAAAAGTGGTAGTGACTGCCGATTTGCACCGGCCGGTCGCCGGTATTGATGGCCCGTACGGTGGTCGTGGGGCGACCGTTGTTGAGTTGTATATCGCCCTCGGGCGAGATGATTTCGCCAGGCGTCGGCATGACGGCCAACGGCAACCGGCCGGGTCGAATCGGCTGATGCACGGTGACCAGTTTGGTGCCATCGGGGAACGTACCTTCCACCTGCAGTACCGGCAGCAGCTCGGCCACGCCGGGCATGACGTCGTCAGTGTTGAGGAGTGTCGAGCCGAAACCGATCAGCTCGGCCACGCTGCGTCCCTCACGGGCACCTTCGAGGATTTCATCGGCAATCAGCGCCGAGGCTTCCGGAAAGTTCAGGCGCAGCCCTTTGGCGCGGCGTTTGCGCGAGAGTTCGGCGGCGGTGTACAGCGTCAGCCGCTCAAGTTCGGTGGGCGTCAGCAGCATGTTCAAGCTCCTGTGTCGGCAGCAGGCGTTTTCGTGCCTGCCACCTCAATTGGCGAAAAGACGGAGGTCCTGGGTTTCGTGCCGCATCACGGCGATCTCGGCCATGGGCGTGAAGCCGCTGGCGTCGTCGAGGGCGAGCGGCGCCTGAGCCAGCAGTTGCAGCAGCAAGGGCTGGATGTCGGTGAGCACCCGCTGCGCATCCACATGCCCCATTACGCCCAGGCGCACAGCGGCACTGACCAATCCGGTGCACAACCCATGGGCGGCGGCGAGTTGGCAGTGCTCGAGTTGCATACCGAGTTGTTGCCACAGCAACCCTTGCAACACCGGCAAATGCCCCGGCGTTGCCCGGGCGAGCACGTGTTGCTGGTAAGCGGCAGCGCCGGGGGTACCGAGCGCGACATGCACGCCCAGCAACGATTGGCCGACGCGACGTGAGCCTTGGCGCAGTTCCTCGACCAGGGTCAGGGCCTCGATGTGACTGTCCAGGTCCATCAGGGTGGTGAGGTCAGCCGCTGCATGCCAGGCGGCGCACAAAAACACCCGGTCAAAACTGTTCCAGCGATGGCGCAGTTGACCTTCGACGAAGGCCCGCACCTGAACGCTGCGATCATTCTGCAGGCCGCGCTGACGGCGCCTGGCAGGGACGGGGTCGGTCAACGAGTCGTTCTGCCCCAGGCGTGCATCGGCCACCAGCGTTTCCAGGCCCCATGACCAGGCAACCGCACCGCCGGGGAAAAAACTGTCGGCCTGTTGCAGCGCCAACAGACTGCTGCGCAACTCGGCCGATGCGGCGTTCATAGGCGCAGCACCCGGCCGTCCGCGAGCAGCGGCGCCAGACGCTCGAGGTAGTCGGCCTCCGGGCCATTCAGCGGGATCCGTAACGCAGTGCCTGCAAAGCGCACGGCCCAGTGCATGTTGCCGGCGAAATACCCCAGCTCCAGCGCTGCGGCAGCGTCCCGCGGTTGCAGGTCGAGAAAGTGCACGTCCTGCATGTGCACGACGATGGCGCGCTGACCGTCGAGCATCAGCACCGAGCCGTTACGCAGCTGCTGATTGCGCTCCAGCCGAATCGCACAGTCGGTGCCGCGATCACTGGCCAGGCGCAGGCGATGACGCTGAATGTCGCTGGCCGACAGGCTGAGGGTTTCGACCAGGCCTGCGTGGCTGAGGTCATGCAAGCGTTCGGCGAGGGCAGGGTCGCTGGCCTGGCCCAGAATGCGGTCGAGGATCAACATGGTGTGTGCTCTCAGGTCTGGTTTCAGATGGTCAGGTAGCGCAGGATGCGCTCGCGGTCGACGGTTTCGCGGACCTCGCTGTGCACGAACTCGCCTTTCTCGATGATCAGGTAACGGTCGGCCACCGCCATCGCAAACGACAGCACCTGTTCGGAGACGATCAGCGAAAACCCCCGTTCTTTTTTCAGCAGGTTCAGGGCCCGGGCGATGTCCTTGATGATCGACGGCTGAATGCCCTCGGTCGGCTCATCCAGGATCAACACTTTGGGGTTGGAGACCAGCGCGCGAGCAATCGCCAGCTGTTGTTGCTGGCCGCCGGAGAGGTTGCCGCCCTTGCGTCGACGCATCTCGAACAGCACCGGGAAGTACTCGTAGATGTAGTCGGGAATCGGTGCGGCAGGGGCGCCCTGCATGCCGGTGAGGATGTTTTCCTCCACCGTCAGGTACGGAAAAATCATCCGCCCCTGCGGCACGAAGCCCACCCCGGCGGCGACCCGCTCATAGCTCTTGCTGGCGCTGAGTTCCCGGCCCGCCAGCGTGATGCTGCCGCTGCGCGCCGGCAGCATGCCCACCAGGCTTCTGAGCAGGGTGGTCTTGCCCATGCCGTTGCGACCCATGATCGCCAGGGACTCGGCTGGTGCGAGGGTCAGGTCGAGATTGCGCAGCACATGGCTGTCGCCGTAATACACGTTCAGGTTATTGACGGTCAGCATGCTCAGTGCCCCAGGTAGACGTCGATGACGCGAGGATCGTTTTGCACCTGATCCATCGAGCCGTAGGCCAGGGTTTTGCCCTGGTGCAGGACGGTGACTTTGTCAGCCACTGACTTCACGAACTCCATGTCGTGCTCGATGATCACCATGGCGCGGCCCTTGGCGATGCGCTTGAGCAGGCCTGCGGTCTTTTCCCGCTCGCCTGCACTCATGCCGGCCACCGGCTCGTCCAGCAGTAACAGTTCCGGGCGCTGCATCAGCAGCATGCCGATCTCCAGCCACTGCTTTTGCCCGTGGGACAACAGCCCGGCTTTGCGCCCCAGCTGGTCCTGCAGGAAAATCATCTCGGCGGTCTGCTCGATCTCTGCTTGCAGGGCCGGGTCTTTGCGGGCGAACAGGCAGTTGAAAATGCCGCGTTTGCCGGGCGACGAGATGTCGAGGTTCTCGCGCACGGTGAGGTCTTCATACACCGAAGGGTTCTGGAACTTGCGCCCAACGCCCGCGCGGGTGATCTGGTATTCGATCATGTTGGCCAGTTGCAGGTCCTTGAAACGAATGCTGCCGGCACTCGGGCGGGTTTTGCCGCAGATCATGTCAAGCAGGGTGGTCTTGCCCGCGCCGTTAGGCCCGATCACCACGTGCACCTGGTTTTCTTCGACATAGAAATTAAGGCTGTCCACTGCCTTGAAACCGTCGAACGACACCGTGAGGTCTTCGACACTCAGCAACAGGCCACTCATGACTGCACCTCCTGTTTGTTGTGGCCAAGGCGTTGCAGCAAACCGGCGAGCCCGGTCGGCAAGAACAGCACCACGCCCATGAACAGGAAACCGATGAAGTACTGCCAGAAGTTGACGAAATTTTCCGACAGGTAGGTTTTGGCCACGCCGATCAACAGCGTGCCGTACACCGCACCGACCAGCGATAGACGCCCGCCAAGGGCTGCGTAAATCACGATTTCGGTCGAAGGAATGATGCCCACCAGGGACGGCGACGCGAGGCCGACCTGCAGGGTGAACATCACCCCGCCGAGCGCGGAGATCAGTGCTGCGACGGCAAAGATGAACGCTTTGAACAGTGCTGTGTTGTAGCCGGAAAACCGTACGCGGTCCTCACGGTCACGGATCGCCACCACCACTTTGCCCAGCCGGCTGCGCAGGATGAACCCGCACAACGCCACGCAGCCCAGCAGCAACAGGGTGGTGATCAGGTACAGAATCCAGGGCGTTTGAGGCGTTTGCAGGCTCAGGCCAAAGGCGGTCTTGAAGTCGGTCAGGCCGTTGACGCCGCCGGTGTAGCCTTGCTGGCCGATGATCATGATCGACATGATCGCCGCCAACGACAGGGTGATGATCGAGAAGTACACGCCGCCCACGCGCTTCTTGAAATACGCGTAGCTGAACACAAACGCGAGCAATGCCGGGAGGACGAGGATCGCGGCAAAGGTGAATGTCGCCGACTCGAAAGGCTTCCACCACCAGGGCAGCGCGTCGACGCTGTTCCAGATCATGAAGTCCGGCAACGCCGAGCCGTAGAAGGCGGCGAGCGCGCTCGCCGCTTCGTCGTTGGCGGTGGCTTCAAGTTTCAGGTACATCGCCATCATGTAGCTGCCAAGGCCAAAGAAGATGCCCTGGCCCAGGCTGAGTATCCCGCCGTAGCCCCAGATCATCACCATCCCCACGGCGCAGAACGCCAGGCTCAGGTATTTGCCGGCCAGGCCCAGGCGAAAGTCGCCCAGGCTCAGGGGCAATATCACCAGCAACAGCAGCGACAGCCAGACCAGGCTGTGGCGCTCGAGCAACGGCAGCAACCTGGTGCGCAGCCGGCGCGTGGTCGGCGTCGACGTGTTGGGGCGGGTGAGGGGCGTCTCAGTCATATCGTTCATCTCAGCGTCTCACTTTCGCGGCGAACAAGCCGTTGGGGCGGAAGAACAGCAGCACGATCACCACCAGCAGCGTGATGGCTTTAGCCATGGACCCGGTGGTGAGGTATTCCAGCGAAATCTGCGTCTGGCCGATGGCGAAGGCCGACAGGAAGGTGCCCAGCAAACTCTCCACCCCGCCAAACACCACGACGATGAAGGTGTCGACCAGGTACTGCTGGCCGCTGACCGGGCCGGTCGAGGCCAGCATGGTGAACGAGCTGCCGGCGATCCCGGCCAGCCCGCAGCCCAGGGCAAACGTGACCGCATCGACACGGGCGGTGTTAATGCCGGCTGCCCCCGCCATGGCGCGGTTCTGGGTCACCGCGCGAATGCGCAGCCCCCAGCGGCTGCGGTACAAAAACAGAAACACGGCGCCGGCGATCACCAGTGTCAGGCCGATGATGAAAATCCGATTGAGCGGCAGTTCCAGGCCTTCGCTGATCTTCCACGCGCCTTGCAGCCATTGCACCGTGGGCACGCTGACTTCCTTGGGGCCGAAGACCTGGCGGAACATCTGCTGCAGCACCAGCGACAGGCCCCAGGTCGCCAGAAGCGTGTCGAGCGGGCGGTTGTACATGAAGCGAATAAAGCAGCGTTCGAGCAGGAAACCGAACGCGAAGGTCACGACGAAGGCCACGCCGATGCCGATCACGAAATACCAGCCCATGTAGTCGGGAAAGTAGCGCGCAAACACCACGGACGTGACGTAGGTCATGTACGACCCCATCGCCATCAACTCGCCGTGGGCCATGTTGATTACGCCCATCAGGCCAAACACGATGGTCAGCCCCAGGGCCATCAGCACCAACACCGAGAACAGCGAAAACCCGCTGAAGACCTGCATCACCAAAATATCGAAAGTCATTGCGTCGCTACCTGTCGCTGCACGTTGGCGGACCGCGTGGGCGGGAGAGGGCGCGAGTCAGATCGCGCCCGACCCTGCATCACAGTTTCGGGAAAGGGTTGGGCTCGATGGGCGCGGACTCGTAGATCACGTCAACCTGGCCCTGGGCGTTGAGGGTGCCGATGCGCGCGCGCTTCCACAGGTGGTGGTTGTCCTTGTGGACCTTGACCTCGCCTTCAGGCGCGTCGAGGGTCAGCTCCGAGGACGCGGCGATCACGGCCGGGACGTCGAAACTGCCGGCTTTTTCCACGGCTTTCTTCCACAGGTACACGGCGGTGTACGCGGCCGCCATTGGGTCGCCGACCACGCGTTTGTCGCCATAGCGGGCCTTGAAGGCGGCGACGAATTTCTCGTTGACCGGGTTTTTCAGGCTCTGGAAGTAGCTCATGCAGGTGAGAAAGCCGGTGAGGTTTTCGGCACCGATGCCGGTGACTTCTTCTTCGGTGACGGCCAGCGCCATCAGCGTCTGGTTGCTGCTGTCGATGCCGGCGGCCTTGAGCTGTTTGTAGAACGCCACGTTTGAGCCACCGACGATGGTCGACAGCACGATGTCGGGCTTGGCGGCCTTGATTTTGTTGATCACCGAGGAGAACTCGATGTTGCCCAGGGGCAGGTAATCCTCACCGACGATGGATCCGCCCTGCTTGGTCACCGACGCCCGTGCCAGCTTGTTGGTGGTGCGCGGCCAGATGTAGTCCGAGCCCACGAGGTAGACGGTCTTGCCTTTGTTGGCCATCAACCAGCTGACGGCTGCCAGGGTTTGCTGCGACGCTTCGGCGCCGGTGTAGATGATGGCCGGGGATTTTTCCAGGCCTTCATAGAACGTCGGGTAATACAGCAACGCCTTGTTGCGTTCGAACACCGGCAATACCGCTTTACGCGACGCCGAGGTGAAGGCGCCGAACGTAGCGACAACGTGATCGTTTTCCAACAGCTTGCGCGCCTTCTCGGCGAAGGTCGGCCAATCGCTGGCACCGTCCTCGACGATCGGTTCGATGGTCTTGCCGAGCACGCCACCGCTGGCGTTGATTTCGTCGATGGCGAGTTTTTCCGCATCCACCACCGAGGCCTCACTGATGGCCATGGTGCCGGTCAGCGAGTGGATGATGCCGACCTTCACGGTCTCGGCTGCCTGCACCTGGCTGACCAGGGAAAACGGCAACAGGCTGAAGGCGCCCAGCAACAGGGCATGCTTGATCAAACGGCGTTTGTCGTTGTGCATTCACTTCTCTCCAGGAATAAAAAAAGCCCGACATCCCGGCTAAATCAATAGTCGGGAAATCAGGCTTCTTGTGCCGAATCTGGCGGGACAGCTGTGTCCGATCCAGTCGTACGCGAGGTGCTTCCCTACTTGCCAAGGGGGCGTAGGGCAAACAGCTGGCGCGATGTCTCTGGAGAGTTATAGCAAGGGCAGTGCCAATTGCGATCAGGGCGTTTTCCGGGCAGTCGAAGGGGCGTGCGAGTGACGCCTGCATCTATTGCCGCGTGTCACTGGCCTGCGCTGCTTTGGCGCGAATGCACCCTGAATGCACCAATACCGTGAGCGTGTGGGCGGCATGGATGGGCTCCACGGCAAGGATTGAAACCGGCCGGCGCCGCGGGTGCAGCTCGTCCATGGCGTGTGGCCCACTATCTGCATGAGCGACAGGCAACACCCTCGCAGGGTCCCTTGTCACACGCCCATCCTCGGCAGGTGTGGAAGGCCCCTCGCATGACTGGCCCTGACAGTGTTGTCGCGCCAGCCCCAGGCACAACCCGCCTGAGAGCAGCCATTTTGTTATACGGCGTCTCGCTCAATCATTATTTGCACAGGCCTCCAGACCCCCATCCACGAGCGGGTGTCTTTTCTCACGTTGAACAAGGTTGATAGGCATGGTTGACCAGTCGATCCGCATAGGCGGTCTGTTTTCCGATACCGGTGTCACGGCGGCTGCCGAGGGCTCGACGATGCGCGGCGCGCAGTTCGCAATTGCGCAGATCAATGCGGCAGGCGGGGTCGGTGGTCGCCCGCTGCAGTTGATCACCCGTAACCCCGATTCAACGCCTGCGCTGTACGCCATGCACATCGAATCGCTGATCCGCGAAGAACACCTGCGGTTTTTCTTTGGTTGCTACACTTCGGCTGCACGCAAGGCGGCACTGCCGATTGTCGAGCGCTACGACGCCCTGTTGCTGTACCCGGTGTATTACGAAGGTTTCGAGTATTCGCGCAACATCATCTACACCGGCGCCACACCGAATCACAATGCCCTGCCGCTGGGCAATTACATGCTCGACAACTTCGGCAATCGCGTGTTGATGATCGGTTCCGAGTACGTCTACCCGTACGAAACCAATCGCTTGATGAGCGACCTGTTGTACGAGCGTGGCGGTACCAAGCTGGGCGAGTATTACCTGCCGCTGAAAAACGCACGTCCGGAAGATTTTGCCAAGCTGATGGTCAAGGCCAGGGAGCTCAATCCCTCGTTTATTTTCTCGACGGTCGTCGGCGAAACCATGGGGCATTTGTACCAGGCCTACGCCGATGCAGGCTTCGACCCTTCGGTGATGCCGATTGCCAGCCTGACGACCAGCGAAACCGACATCCAGCAAATGGGGATTCACCTGGGGGCGGGACATATTTCGGCGGCTACGTATTTTCAGTCGGTGGACACGCCGACCAACCGCCAATGCATCGCCCAATACCGCGAGTTGTTTGGTCAACACCAGGTCACTGACCGTTGCTGGGAGGCGGCGTACTTTCAGGTGCACTTGCTGGCCAAGGCGATCGTTCGAGCTGGCAGCACGCAAGTGGAGGATGTGCTGCAGGCCATGCGCGGGCTGGAATTCGAAGCGCCACAAGGACGCATTCGGGTCGATGCCAACAATCACCACACGTACCTGTTTTCGCGGATTGGCCGGGCCAACGTCGAGGGCCAATTCGACATCCTTTACGAAAGCCAGAGTGCACTCAAGCCTGACCCTTACGCCATTGCACCCAATTTCAATGAATGGTCCGGCTCGGTGGGGAGACGTCCATGACCTTGCGCGCCGCCAAGAAACGCCTGCGCAACGACAGCGCCACAGGTATCAAGGACCTGCGCGACGTCAGCGTATTGGTGATGCACCCGGATGACGAGGATGGACGCAACCTGATCGAGCAGTTGCAGCGCATCGGTTGTCAGGTGCGTGTGCAATGGCCGATCCCGGAGCGCTTGAGCGCCGAGGCGGACGTGATCGTGTTGGCGGTGTCGCCGGAAAGCCTGTCGACCAACACGCCATGGCTGTTGCACGCCAGCACGCCGCCGATCATTCCGGTAATTGCCTATGAGAACCCGATCATCGTTGAGGCATTGGTGCAGTTGAACGCTTGCTCTGTCATTCCTTCGCCCGTGAAGTCGTTCGGGTTGCTGACCGCTTTGGCGATCACGCTGAGTCAGTCACGCAAGGCCCGCGAACGGGAACGACACGTCAAGCGCCTGGAAGGGCGCATGGCGGTCATGCGCACCGTGCAACAGGCGAAAATAATCCTTATCGAAACCAAGGGCATGTCGGAGACCGATGCCTACAACGCCTTGCGAGATCAAGCCATGGCCAAGCGCGAACCGGTGGAAAAAATCGCCGAAGCGCTGGTCAAGGCCCATGAGTTGTTCCGACAAGCCTGTTCCTGAACAGCCTTTGAGCATCAAGCTTGTGAGGGCTTGATCCTCTTCTGCGTGGACGTTTGCCATACGCCTCCCTTGGCAGGTATGGATCACCGCGTGGCGACCGGCGTGGACAATGGAGTCCTCCGGAGCGAGCCGTAACCTGTGCAGTGGGCACGGGTGGCGCGCGTCAATGATCGCCCGAGATCGGGTGGTTCTTAACGTCATTTGGAGAACACCATGTCCGTAAAACGCCCCAGCAAAGCCGACTTTCTGATTGCCGCCGAAGACCACGGTTATCACCTGACAGATAGCCAGATGGAGGCCTTCCTCAACCTGGCCGATGAAACGTTGAATTCCTACGAAGCCATCGATGCGCTCTACGCTGCCAACGTCGCGCAGCAACCGCCTGAACGCGAATACAACAAAGCCGCCGAGGCAGACAACCTGCACGGCGCCTGGTACGTGAAAACCCGAATCGTCGGCGCGGCGCAAGGCCCGTTGGCCGGCAGGACGGTGGTCATCAAGGACAATGTGTCGGTGGCTGGCGTGCCCATGGCTAACGGCTCATTGAGCCTGGACGGTTATATCCCGTCCGAAGACGCCACTGTGGTCAAACGCTTGCTGGCGGCCGGGGCCACGGTGGTGGGCAAGTCGGTGTGTGAAGACTTGTGTTTTTCCGGGGCGAGTTTTACCTCCGCCAGCGGCCCGGTTAAAAACCCCTGGGACCTGACGCGCAACGCAGGCGGCTCGTCCAGCGGCAGTGCGGTGCTGGTGGCGCTTGGCCAAGTCGACATGGCCATTGGCGGCGATCAGGGCGGTTCGATCCGGATGCCGTCGGCCTGGAGCGGCATCGTCGGGCACAAACCGACTTACGGCCTGGTGCCTTACACCGGCGCTTTTCCGATTGAGCGGACCATCGACCATGTGGGCCCGATGGCCAATAACGTACGTGATGTGGCAGCGATGCTCGATGTCATTGCGGGGGCCGATGGGCTTGATTCCCGGCAGAAAAATCCGCCAGCGGTCAACTGCCTCGCGACGCTGGAGCAGGGCGTGGCCGGCTTGAAAATCGGCTTGCTGCGAGAAGGTTTTGCGATCCCGGGAATGTCCGAGCCGCAGGTGGACGCCCTGGTCAAGGCGGCGGTTGCCCAGCTTGAAAGCCTGGGCGCCAGTGTCGGCGAAGCAAGCGCGCCGTGGCACACCGGCGTGGCGTTGGATCTGTGGAACGTGATTGCCACTGACGGCGCGGCGTATCAGATGCTGCAGGGCAATGGTTACGGCATGAACGTCGACGGTTATTACGACCCGGACATCATGAGTTACTTCGGCGAAAAACGCCGCGAACACGCCGATGCGTTGTCCAGTAGCGTGCGAGCGGTTGCGTTGACCGGTCACTACAGCCTGAAAAACCTGCATGGCGCCTACTACGCCAAGGCGCGGATGCTGGTACCGGAACTGACGCGCCAGTACGACGAGGCATTCAAGGATTTTGACGTATTGGTAATGCCCACCATGCCCTTCGTAGCCACGCCGTTGACCGCCGCGGACGCCCCCGTCGAGGAGTACGTGCACAGTGCACTGGACATGCTCGCCAATACCGCGCCGTTTGACCTCACGGGGCACCCCGCGACATCGATCCCGGCGGGGCTTGCGGACGGTTTGCCGGTCGCCATGATGATCGTTGCTCCGCGCTTCCAGGACGCCCTCGCACTGCGCGTTGCCCAGGCCTACGAACACGCCCGTGGCGTATTCCCTAAACCCCCGGCGCTGTAAACCGATGGCCTGCCCAGGCGCTGGCGAATACGTTCGCTGGCGACTGGGCCTGGAATGGCCATCGCGCAACGCCTGCTGTCAGAAGGCTGGCGTGTGCAGGGGCTGAGTCGCCGCGCTGCCGGTATCGACCATCCGCGCTTTCACTGGACTGAATGCGATCTGAGTGACTTGCAGGCCTTGGATCAAGCCTTGCAGCCCATCGAAACGGTGGATGCCATCGTCCACGCGGCAGGTTTCATGCGTACCGCCCCGTTGGGGCAGTTGCAGCCGCAGGATGGCCAAGCCATGTGGCAGGTTCACGTGGCGGCGGCGAGCCATTTGGTCAACACCCTGCACGCCAGGCTGCACCCCGGCGCCCGAATCGTGATGATCGGCAGCCGCACGATGCAAGGCGTCGTGAAAAAGACCTGCGCGGGGTCTTTAGCCGGCTGCAAGTATTCTGTTAATCCCTGGAACCACATCACCTCGACAAAATCACCGCTGATTTTCAGATCGCCTGTACGCAACCCCGTCAGGAATTCATCCTTGCTGTCTTTAGCCGACAGAATGGCGAAGCCTCTTTCTGTGTTTCTGAACGACAGCGTGAATGCCGGCTTTTGCGTTAAACCTGCGGCGGATTTTATCTTTCCGTTCGCAACGGTGAAGTAGCGACCCACGCCATTCTCTGTTCGAATCTGAAAGACCAACGACTTGCCTTTAACAAATTTTGCGCAGCCGGGGTTTTTCTTGATGGCCCGCTGTAACAGCTTGGTCAGCGCCCACAACAAAAATTTAAACTTCAGCATGATGTGCTGGCTCCGTAAGTTGTCATTCGCTGAGGAACGCGATGGCGTGTTTCAGAAAGCGCTCAGGGCATTGGAATTGAGCGCCGTGGCCCGCATCCGGGTACAGGAATAACTGGGCGTTCGGGATGTTCTGGGCCATGTACCAGGAGTTGACTGTTGGAATCATGACGTCATTCATGCCGTTCAGGATGAACGTTGGCTGTTTGATAGCGCGCAGATGATTGAAGGGATCATTTGGGTCCAGCTTGGGCATAAAGTGCATGTGGGCTTCGATCTGTGCCTGCATCACCTGCACAGAGCTGGGTGGATCCTGGTCGACACGCTGATGACGGCGCTCCCAGAACTCGAGCCCTGCCTGCCGCGCCGCCTCGGAGCGACCGAAAAACAGAAACAGAAAATCGTCCACTGTGGGAATGGGCCGTGGTGCGGCCTCCAGCACGCCAGGGTCTGAGTCCGGATTACCGCCACGAGGCCCGGTACCCAGCAGCATCAGTTTGCGCACGAGGTCGGGATGGCGTCGTGTCAGGTCCTGGGCGATAAAACCGCCAAGCGAGAAACCCAGCACATCGACTGTTGATAGACCGAGTGCGCGGATCACTGCGGCAGCGTCGTCGGCCATCAGCTCAATTCGGTTACGCGGCTCTCCGGAAGAAGATGCAATGCCGCGACCGTTGTAGAGGATGACCTCGCGCCCTGCCGCCAGCCCATCCGTCATGATGGGGTCCCAATGATCCATGCCGCCACGGAAATGCTGGAGGAGGAACAGCGGAGGCTGATCTGTCCTGTCATTGCCCCAGCGGCGATAGGCAAATGTCTCGCCATCGACGTCGATATACAGGGTAGGGGCGGTTAGATGGCTATGGCTCATTTTGAAGTCCTCCAAGGGGTTGTCATCTGATGCAGCAAACCATGGCTGTTTGGGGACAGATTGCACCCGCGCGCGTTGTCCGTACCGGGCTCGATGTCTGGTTGCACTGTGACGGGTGTTGACGGAGCAATGCGACTTCGCAGCGTTACTGCTGCAACATCAAGCTACGCCAGACGATTACAGGCTGAGCCGCGTCTTCAGGTACTTTGCTGGTCGGTGACTGCGCAGGTGTCGCTTCGTCACGTTGTGGCGCTTGATCCTGATGTGGGCCTGTGTGTCCTGTATCGGGTGGTGCGGCTGCGGTTGATTCAACGCACTCATTGATGTCGCACTTATCGTTATTCAACTTCATCTTTCCAGCCTTTTGCGCGCTCCTGCCTTACCCCTTGTGCCCCCAGTCGTGATCGTTCTGTAATCGACGCTGGCTCGTTTGGTGCCAGAACACAGGTAACGACACCAAGCGCGCCATTTATACGGAGTTACCTGGACCTTCCTGGATACAAGCTTCGGTCACGCAGTGAGAGGGATGCACAAATAAAACCTGGCCCGGTCAGGCCCTGCCTAGTTGGTGGCAGCGCTTGATTCGGCCAGTGTCGGGTAGTCGATGTAGCCCGTCGCACCGCCGCCGTAGAGGGTGGTGGGGTCGAAGGCGGACAGCGGCGCACCGGCCTTGAGCCGCTCCACCAGATCCGGGTTGCCGATAAACGGGCGGCCAAAGGCGATGAGGTCAGCCTTGTCCTGCGCAAGCCGCGAGTTGGCCAGGTTTTGGTCGTAGCCATTGTTGGCGATGTAGGTGTTCTGGAAGCGCTGGCGCAACGCGTCGAAATCAAACGGCGCCACGTCGCGTGGCCCACCGGTCGCGCCTTCGACGACGTGCAGGTAAACGATGTCGAGCGCATTGAGTTGGTCGACGATGTAATCGAACTGAGCCTGCGGCTCACTGCTCGACACACCATTGGCGGGCGAGACCGGCGACAGGCGAATGCCCGTGCGGTCCGCGCCAATCTCGGCGACCACGGCAGCGGTCACTTCCAGCAACAGGCGCGCACGATTTTCGATCGAACCGCCGTAGGCATCGGTACGCTGGTTGGCGCCGTCCTTGATGAATTGATCGAGTAAATAGCCGTTTGCACCGTGGATTTCCACGCCGTCGAAGCCGGCCGCAATGGCGTTTGCCGCCGCTTGGCGGAAATCGTTGACGATGCCTGGCAGTTCGTCGAGTTCGAGTGCGCGTGGCTCGGACACGTCGGCAAAGCCGTTATTGACGAAGGTCTTGGTCTGGGCACGGATGGCCGACGGCGCTACTGGGGCGGCACCGCCCGGTTGCAGGTCCACATGGGAAACCCGGCCAACGTGCCACAGCTGCACAAAAATCTTGCCGCCCTTGGCATGCACCGCTTCGGTGACCCGGCGCCAGCCGTCGATCTGCGCCTGGGTGTAAAGACCGGGTGTGTCTTGGTAACCCTGGGCCTGCGCCGAAATCTGGGTGGCCTCGGTGATCAGCAGCCCGGCTGAAGCGCGCTGGCTGTAGTAAGTGGGGGCGAACTCGCTGGGCACCAGTCCAGTGCCGGCGCGATTGCGCGTCAGGGGCGCGAGCACGATGCGGTTGGCGAGGGTCAGTGAGCCAAGGGTATAAGCAGTAAACAGATTTTGATCGGTCATGTGAGGTGTCTTCTGTGGCTGTGGCGAAAGAGCGATTTGGCTTGTCTTTATGATGGTGATCATAATCAAAGCTGTCAATTATTTTGATTGCAATCAACATCTATGTACTATGGCGTAGGTTTTTTGTGCAAATTCGAGGTATCGCAGGTGAAAGTGACCAAAGCGCAGGCGCAGGCAAATCGCGAGCACATCGTCGAGACGGCCTCCGTGTTGTTTCGTGAGCGGGGGTTTGACGGCGTAGGTTTGGTGGATCTCATGGGGGCCGCCGGGTTCACCCACGGAGGTTTCTACAAACATTTCGGCTCAAAGGCCGATTTGATGGCCGAGGCTGCAGCCAGCAGTCTTTCCCGGTCGCTCGCCGGCACCGAGGCGCTTGATATTCAGACGTTCATCGATATCTACGTGTCGAGGGATCACCGTGACCGGCGTGGCGAGGGCTGCACCATGGCGGCCCTGTGTGGAGACGCCGCGCGTCAGTCGGATGAGCTGAAGCGTGCATTCGCCGAAGGCATAGACCGCATGCTGCAAGCGCTGGTGCAAAAGTCTCCGACCGTCGAAAACGCTGCGCCGGGCGAGACGAGAGCGAAGATGATCGACGTACTGGCTCATGCCGTTGGCGCGATGGTGTTGTCGCGAGCGTGTCCGGATGATTCGCCGCTCGCCGATGAAATACTCGAGGTTTGCCACGCCCGGATATCGGCTTCCTTGCCGGTCTCGCCAGGCAGCGAGCAATAGTCCGGGAGACCTCAAGCGCGCCTGCCGATGCGCTTCATGGGCGTGCGAGAGAGCAAGCGGTCGATCCTCGGTTGATCATCGATTTTCGCCAGCAGAGGCAGCGCCTCGGACAACAGCGCGTGGTGGCACTGGAAAACCCCGCCGCCCCGTCACGCGTTCACGTCAACGATGGTGCGCCCCTGAATTTTCCCTGCGAGCACGCGGCTGGCGATGTCAGGAACATCGCCGAGGCCAACCACCTTTGAGGTTCGGGCAAGCTTGTCCAGATCCAGGTCACTGGCAAGGCGCGACCAAGCCTGCAGCCGTATCTGCTGAGGCGCATTGACCGAATCAATGCCAGCAAGGGTGATGTTGCGCAGGATGAAGGGGAGCACAGAGGCGGGCAGATCCGCGCCTTGTGCAAGTCCGAAGGCCGCGACCACGCCACGATACCGGGTATGCGCCAGCACGTTAGCCAACGTATGGCTGCCGACCGAGTCAATGGCGCCCGCCCAGCGCTCTTCGGAAATCGGTGCGCCCGGTGCGGACAGGGTGTGGCGGTCGATGATTTCGTTCGCGCCGAGCGCGCGCAGGTAATCGGCTTCTTCAAGCCGCCCGGTCGATGCGATCACGCGATAGCCCAGTTTGGACAGCAGGGCAATCGCCACCGATCCAGAGCCGCCATTGGCGCCGGTCACCAGGATGTCGCCGCGCGCAGGCGTCAGACCGCCATGTTCCAGTGCCAGCACGGACAGCATTGCGGTGTACCCCGCTGTGCCGATGGCCATGGCATCCCGGGCCGAAAACGCTGCGGGAATCTTGACCAGCCAATCACCGCTCACCCGTGCCCTCTGGGCGAAGCCGCCGTGGTGAGTCTGGCTGAGCCCCCAGCCGTTGGCCAGCACACGGTCGCCGGCCACAATGCCGGGATAGGTCGACGACTCTACGACCCCGGCAAAGTCGATCCCCGGAATCAGCGGAAACTTGCGGATGATCGGTGACCGGCCACTGAGCGCCATCGCGTCCTTGTAGTTCACCGTTGAGTATTCGACCGCGACGGTGACGTCGCCCGGCATCAAATCCTCGTCCTCAAAGTCAACCAAGCGGGTTGAAAGGGTGTCACCGGTCTTGCTGGCGAGCAGTGCCTTGAATGTCATCGTCTTCTCCTGGTCAGGTGACCACGTGCGTTGTGCTAAATCAGTTGACCCAGCTGGAAAACCTTGGGTTCGCCTGCGACCCACCTGAGGGTCGTTGAAGGTGACGATGCCCTTGTCCTTGGGCGTCCCGGCGAGGTTTTCCTGGACCATAGCGGCACACTCGAAGGCCAAGCCCGCCTCGACGAAAGCAGGTGGGCGCGGTCAGATGGGCGCGCGAAATTCCAGCACCCTTGTGAGGCAAGTACTTCAATGATGTCGATCATAATCTTCGTCGTCAAGATCTTTGATTGCGATTGACATCAATGAGGGCTATAGGCTTCACTGCTGGTCTATCTACACAGATCTTGAAGATGCAAGTCACTAAAGCGCAGGGGAACGCTATCGAGGCGGTCATGCGCCCAGTCGATCCCGACAACAGGGCCGATTCAATTGACGGAGCACAGCATGAAGTACACATCATTTGGAAAGACCGGTTTGCAGGTTTCACAGGTGGCGCTCGGCACGGGCAACTTCGGCACAGGCTGGGGTTATGGCGCCGATCCCGACGCCAGCAAAGCTGTGTTCAACGCTTATGCCGAAGCTGGCGGCAACTTCATCGATTCGGCTGACGTCTACCAATTCGGGCAATCCGAAGAACTGCTCGGTACATTGCTGGAAGGGCGGCGTGAGGATTTTGTGCTCGCCACCAAGTTCAGCAGTGGCGCAGTGCAGAATGCGAACCGACTGGTCACCGGCAACAGCCGTAAGGCCATGGTGGCTTCCGTAGAGGCAAGCCTGAAACGGCTCAAAACCGATCGGATTGATATTTACTGGGCGCATCACCCGGATGGCACCACGCCCCTTGAGGAAATCGTCCGAGGCTTCGAGGACCTGGCGCGTGCCGGCAAGATCCTGTACGCGGGCCTGTCGAACTTCCCCGCCTGGCGCCTCGCCCGTGCGGTCACGCTGGCCGAACTGTCCCATGCCGTTCCGATTGCGGCTGCGCAGTTCGAACATAGCTTGGTGCATCGCGAGCCCGAGGCCGATTTGTTCAAGGCATCGCATGCGCTCGGTCTCGGCATCGTGACGTGGTCGCCCCTGGGGGGCGGTATGTTGACCGGAAAGTACCGGCAAGGTGAAAAGGGGCGCGCTGAAGGGTTCGCAGGGCGTGTGTTCCAGCCGGAGAACTCGGCACAGCGCACGCAGACGCTGGACGCGGTAGTCGCTATAGCGGGTGAACACGGCGTCAGCCCGGGCCAGGTTGCCATTGCTTGGGCAGGCACGCATGGTGCGGTTCCCATCATCGGCCCGCGCTCACTTGGCCAACTTACCGATAACCTTGGAGCGCTGACACTGCAGCTCTCTGCGGAGCAAATTGGTCGACTTGACAGCGTGAGTGACCTGGCGCCGTCGGCAGTAGCCAGGGTACCTGTTGCTTGGGCTGACGGCGCTCCAGGGCGTGTCGTTGCCTGACCTGTGAAGGTGCGATGCGAACGCGCGGTCAATGAGGGTTAAGCCTGGAGTCAGTGCGAGGACGAACCAAGCCAAGCCGACGACGCGGGTTTCGGCTATCGGCATGTTCTCGCATCAATCCATGGCTCGCGCTGGGTACGCGGTCAAGTTATGCCGTCGATCAAAATATGCCGTTGTCCCCGACTGCACTGCTCGATCCGCGCCTCAACCTGGTACACCTCGCGCAGCATGTGTTCGGTGATCACCTCATGACTCGCGCCGCTGCCCTGGGCGGTGCCATCGGCAATCACCAACACCTGGTCGGCAAAGCGCAACGCCTGGTTCAGGTCATGCAGGGCAATAAACACGATGACCTGCTGTTGGCGGGCCAGTGCGCCCATGAAGTTCAACACTTGCACCTGGCGATGCATGTCGAGGGCGCTGGTGGGTTCGTCCATCAGCAGGATTTCCGGTTCGCGCACCAAGGTCTGGGCGATGGACACCAGTTGCTGCTGGCCGCCGCTGAGTTCGCCGAGGTTGCGAAAGGACAAGTCGCTGATGCCAAGGGCCTCGAGCATTTCGTCCACCAGGTTCAACTCGTCATCGTGGACGGTCCATTGCGGCGACAGTTGCTTGCGGGCCAGGAGTACCGATTCGTAGACCGTCAACCGCGCACTGGCATTCAAGCCCTGGGGCATGTAGCAGATGCCCTGCCGGCCCTTTTTCGAGTCCTGCAGGATCACCTGTCCAGGCCCGTCGATCAGCCCGGCCATGCGTTTGAACAGGGTGGACTTGCCCGCCGCATTGGGCCCCACCACCGCGACCACCTGGCCGCCGGTGAACGCGGCGGTGGTAACGCCACGGATGATCGTGCGCTGGCCATAGCGGGCACCCAGGTCTTGCAGCTGAATCTTCACCATGTGTTTTTCTTCCCGCTGAGGATCAGTGATATGAAGAACGGCACGCCGATCAGCGAAGTGACCACCCCGATCGGGAAGATGGCGCCGGGGATCAGGGTTTTGCTCACCACTGAACTGGCGGACAGAATCAGTGCGCCGGTCAGCAGCGAGGCCGGCAGGAAGAAGCGTTGGTCCTCGCCGATCAACATCCGCGCAATATGCGGGCCGACCAGCCCGATAAAGCCGATGGTGCCCACAAAGGCCACGGGGAACGAGGCGAGCAGGCTGACCATGATCAGCGTCTGAAAGCGCAGGCTGCGTACGTTGATCCCGAAGCTGGCGGCCTTGTCGTCACCCAGTCGCAGTGCGGTCAGGGCCCAGGCGCGCTTGGCAAAGATCGGCAGGGTGATCACGATCACCAGGCAGATCACCCCGAGTTTGGGCCAGGTGGCTTTGGTCAGGCTGCCCATGGTCCAGAACACCACGGCCGCCACGGCTTGCTCGGTGGCGAAAAACTGCACCAGGGCCAATAACGCGTTAAACGTGAAGACCAGGGCGATACCCAACAGCACGATGGTTTCCGCGGTGACCCCGCGACGCATGCTCAGGAAGTGAATCAGCAACGCCGACAGCATGGCCATGATGAACGCGTTGACCGGCACCATGTACTGCGCCGCCAACGGAAACAACGCCACACCAAACGCCAGCCCCATGGCTGCACCAAAACTGGCGGCGGCGGAAATGCCCAGGGTGAAGGGGCTGGCCAGCGGGTTGTTGAGGATGGTCTGCATCTGCGCGCCGGCCAGTGACAACGCCGCACCCACGGCAACCGCCATCAGCGCGATCGGCAGGCGGATGTCCCACATCACCACGCGAACCTGTGCCGGCGCACTGTCCGGCGCAAACAGTGCACCGAGTACTTCATTGAAACTGTAGCGCGCCGGCCCGAGGGCCAGGTCAAGCAGCACACTGCACAACAGCAGCAAGAGCAGGCCACCGAGGATCAGGCGTTTGCGCAGCACCAGGGCCCGGTAGGTGTCGCGTTGGATCACGGCACTCATGGCTTGAGGCTCACGAAGTAACCCGGCTCATAGGGCACCGGCAGGAATCGCTCGTGCAATTCGCGAAACGAGGCTTCAGGGTCCAGGTCGGTAAACAGTGTCGGATGAAACCACTTGGCCAACTGCTGGATGGCCACGAACTGATAAGGGCTGTTGTAGAACTGGTGCCAGATGGCATGGAACGCCTGGTCATCCTGCGCCTTGATCCCGGCATAGGCCGGGCGTTGGGTATACCAGGCCAGTTTGCGCCGGGCTTGGGCCATGTCGGCGCCGGGGCCCACACCGACCCAGTGGCCACCGGGGGCAAAGGCTTCCCAGTTGGCACTGGTGACCACCACCTGTTCCGGGTTGGCGACGATCACTTGCTCGGGATTCAGCTGGCCAAAGGTGGTGGGAATAACGCCTCTGGCGATGTTATTGCCCCCCGCCATATCGACGAACAGACCGAAGTTTTCATTGCCGAAACTCAGGCAGCAATCGTCGGTGTAGCCACCGATACGCTCGATGAACACGCTGGGGCGCGAAGGGTGTTGCGCGTTGATCACGTCGGTGACGCGGCGAATCTGCTGGTTGCGAAAGTCGATAAACGCTTCGGCACGCGCCTCTTTGCCGAACAACTGGCCGAACAGGCGCATGGTCGGTTCGGTGTTCTGCATCGGGTGGTTGCGAAAGTCGACGTACACCACTGGAATCCCCAGGGCATCGAGCTTTTCGATATAGCGGGCGTCCTCGGTTGCGTGCTGGGCCTCGATATTGAGGATGATCACGTCCGGGCGCTGGGAAATGGCCTGCTCGATATCGAAGGTGCCGTCTTCAAAACCGCCAAAGGTGGGGATTTTGGCGATGGCGGGAAATTTACGCAGGTAAGCGCCATAGGTGTCCGGGTCGGACTGGATCAGGTCCTTGCGCCAGCCGACGATTCGCTCGATGGGGTTTTGCGTATCCAGCGCGGCAACCAGGTACAACTGACGGCCTTCCCCGAGAATCACCCGCCGGACCGGCAGGTGCACCTTGACCTGGCGCCCGAGCAAATCGGTGACGGTGCTGCGTGGTGCCTGCGGCTCGGCGGCCGTTGACGGCAGCGCCCATCCCAGCAAACCCGCAAGCAGCAGCCCGGCGAAGGCGTGGCTGCGTCGAACAATGGTAACCATGGTTAAAGCCTTTGCAGTGGTCGGGCCGGGTGGCGGTGCAACGTGCCGTGCCGGGCCGAAGGTTTCAGAAATCGACCGTGGTCGACAGTAGGAGGGTGCGTGGCGAGCCTTGAGAGAACGCACCATAGGAAGCGACCCCCGACCAATACTCACGGTCGAACACGTTCTGTACCGTGGCGCGGAAGGTCGTCGGCCGCTGGGCGATGCGCGTGCTGTAGCGCACGCCCATGTCGAAGCGGGTCCAGGGGTCCAACTGCTGGGTGTTGGCCTGGTTCACATATTGACTGCCGGTGTACAACGCCCCGCTGGTTAGCGTCAGCCCCTCGACCCAGGGTACGTCCCACTCGGCCCAGAGGTTGGCTTGCACCTTCGGCACCCCCACCGGGGTATTGCCCCGGTTGGCCGCAACCGCGCTTTTGGTCAGTTGTGCATCCAGCAGCGTCACCCCGCCGAGCAGGCGTGTGCCTTGGCCGGCCTCACCGGATACGTTCAGCTCCAGGCCCCGGTTGCGCTGTTCGCCTTGTACCGCAAAGGTGGTGCCTGACAGCTCGCCACTGGGTTTGGTGATCTGGAACAGCGCGAGTGTGGACATGACCGTGCCGTAGTCGAGCTTGACCCCCACCTCATGCTGGCGTGAGACATAGGGGGCAAAGATCTGGCCCGCGTTCGAGGCCGTGGCGGGAGCGATATCGCCTTTGCTCAAGCCTTCCAGGTAGTTGTAGTAGAACGACACATGCTCCCAGGGCCGGACAACTGCGCCGAACAGCGGCGTGGTCCTGCCGTCGTCGTAAGCCGTGGTCACCGTACCCGCCGCGTCGTAGTTGTTGGAGCGGATGGTCTGTTTGCGCAGGCCGGCCGTCACCTGCAGGCGCTGCTCGAGCATCGACAAGGTGTCGGCAACGGCGACGCCGGACAATTCGGTCGCCGAGACTTTCGGCGTGGCCGGCGTGGCAATGTCGGCCTCGGGTCGTGAGACAGGGTGGTAAATGTTCGACAGGATCGGCGGGCCGGAAATAATGCCGCGCGACAACTCATCGCGATAGCGCGTGACCTGCAGCGTGGTGCTGTGGCTGATCGGCCCGGTGTCGAAACGCAGTCGGGCACCGGTGTCGACCGTGTAGCGCCGTACTTTGAATTTGTAATAGCCGGGGATCGACGAGGTGTCGCCGGCGGTGTTGATGATGGTCGGGGTCTGGTCGGAAAGGCGTGCCACGTTCGACTTCCCACCGCCGGCATGGGCAAACAGGGTCAGTGCGTCGTTCACGTCATACTCGCCACCCAGCAATGCCGACTCGTCGCGGGTCTTGGACCAGCCCCACGCCTGGCTGACGTTGGTACGCCCGTTGGCGGCGTGGGGAATCGGCACGCCGGGCGCGATCAGGAAGGGCCGTGACGCCGCGTCGAATTGCTCTTGCTGGTTGATCAGGTCCAGGCTGGTGCGCAGGCGATCGCCCTGGTAATCCAGGGCGATGGCACTGACCCCGACATCCCGCGATTGCTTGTCGATGACAGTGTCACCCTGCTGCACGCGGCCGTTGACGCGCATGCCGAATCGCCGGTCCTCGCCAAACCGCCGACTCAGGTCGATATGGGTGCCCAGTTGTCGGTCCTGGGCATAGGTGGCCGTGACGCGGGTCAGGTCCTCGTCCAGGGCGCGCTTGGGGACCACGTTGATCACGCCACCGACGGCGCTGTTGGGGGACATGCCGTAGAGGAGGGCGCCAGGGCCTTTGACCACTTCGATGCGTTCGGCGTAGTCGGTGAATACCCGGTAATTGGAGGCCACGCCGTACACACCGTCGAACGCCAGTTCCCCGAGGTTGCCTTCGCCCACCGGAAAACCACGGATAAAGAATGAATCGACGATACCCCCCGCCTGGCCGGTGGAGCGAACCGAAGAGTCGCGCTCCAGCACGTCGCCCACGGTGGTCGCCTGCAGGTCTTTGATCAATGACGCGGTATAGGTGCTGATGCTGAACGGCGCGTCCATCACATCCGTATTGCCCAGCAGGCCGAGACGCCCGCCCTCGGCCACCTGGCCGCCCGGGTACACCGGCGGCAGGCTATCGGCGTGTTTTTGCGCAGCCTCCACCGTGGTCGCCGACAGCGTCAGCCGGCGCAGTACCAGGGTGTAGCTGCCATCGCTGCGCAACACCATCTCCAGGCCGCTGCCTTCGAGCAAGCGCGTGACGGCTTCCTGCGTGGAGTAGGTGCCGTTCAGTTCGGGGCTGATCAGGCCCTCCGTGATCGACGGCTGGAACGACAGGGCAATACCGGCGTCCACGGCAAAGCTTGAGAGCGTCGCGCCGAGCGGGCCGGGGGCAATGTGGTAGGCCTGCACAGCGACCGAATCCAATTGGGCCGGTGCCTCCGCCAATGCCACCGGGCACATGGCTCCGGCCAGCAGCAGGCTGAGCACGACGCCGTGCACCATCGGTTTGAGCGGACGAGCCGGACGCAGGGGCCGTGCTACGAGCATGAAAGGATGACCCATGGACGAGAGGAAAAGGCTGTTCCTGTCTTTGCCAGTCGAGATCGAAAAAAGTATCACCCCGGCCGCCGTTTATTTTTGCGTGAGAGTCAGGCGGGCGACAGGGTGACCCAGTAACCGCGCAAATGACTGTTCGCCAGCACCGGATAAGTGTGCACCAGCATGCTCAAGGTGCGATCGGTATCACTGATCGGAAAGGCCCCGGAAATGCGCAAGTCGGCGATGGCCGGATCACAGCGCAGGAAACCTCGGCGGTAGCGCGTCAGTTCCGCGACGAAATCCGCCAGGCGCATCTTGTCGGCCATCAACATGCCCTGGGTCCATGAACCGATGTAGCGATCGGTCGGCGCCAGGTCACCAAAGGTCTGTGAGGAGAAGTCGGTGCGCTGCCCTGCATTGACGATCAGCGGCAGGGTCTGGCGGTTATCGGCCAATATCACCCTCACCGCGCCGTCGATGACCGCAAGATGGGTGCGAGGGTTGACTTCACGCACGGTAAACCGTGTGCCCAGCGCCTGCATGCTTCCCTGGCGGGTGCTGATCAGGAACGGCCGGGGCAGGGGGGCGGTGTCCACGGCGGTCTGCACCAGGATTTCGCCCTCGCGCAGGTGAATAAGCCGTTGACGGTCGTCGAATACGACGTCGATGGCGGTAGCGGTGTTCAGGGTGATGCGCGAGCCATCGGCCAGGGTCAGTTCGCGGCGCTGGCCAACGTCGGTGCGATAGTCCGCTGACCATTGCTGCGATTGCGCCAGCTTCCAGCTCCCCCAACCCGCGGGCGCCAGCGCCAGCAGGATCGCCAGCTTGCCCAGTGCTGCACGACGTTCCGGGCTGTCTGGCCGGTCCAGCGCCGACATCGCCAGGGCGGGCGGCAGTCCGCCGAACTTGCTCTGCAGCAATTGCGCACGCGACCAGGCGCGATCCCGCTCCGGGCTGCTGACCTTCCAGCGCTCCCATTCGGCGCGCTCATGCTCGCTCAATTCGCGTTCGCTCAAGCGCATCAGCCACTCGGCGGCTTCTTCGAGTACCTGCGGGTCCAGCGGCGGCTCCTTGCGCAGACCGAGCATTCACTCCACCAGCATCAGGCACTGTACGAAGGCCTGTTTCATGTAGCGCTTGACGGTGATCAGCGATACACCCAGCTGCTCGGCGATGTCGTCATACTTGAGGCCGTTGATCTGCGACAGCAGGAAGGCGCGCTTGACCAGGGGCGCCAGGGTATCGAGCATGGCGTCGATTTCGTGCAGGGTTTCCAGCACCATGAAGTGCGCTTCGGGCGACGGCGTTTCGTGGGCAGGCACGTTCGCCAGTGCATCCAGGTACGCGCGTTCCAGTGCCTTGCGCTGGTACCAGTTGACCAGGATGCCCTTGGCCACGCAGCTCAGGTACGCCCGTGGCTGGTCAATCACCGTGACCTGTGAGGCGAGGATCCGGGTGAAGGTGTCCTGGGCCAGATCCGCCGCATCCATCGCGTTACCCAGTTTTCTCTTCAACGTGGCATACAGCCAGCCATGATGCCCGCTGTACAGGGCCTCGATGGCGCGCAGGTGATTGAGGTGATTCGCGGAAGAGGTTTCGCTCATGGCGGCAGATTTGTTTGTAATTGAGAAGTATTCCCAATGCTAGTTGACAAACCAGCTTGAGCGCAAGCGCCATCGTGTCCCGTGATCAGGCGTGTGACAGGCGTATCAAGGCGTCAATCAGCAAATCGATTTCAGCTTCGGTGTTGTAAGCGTGAACCGATGCACGGCTGAGCTCAAGCAAGCCCCGCTGCTGCATGTCGAGCAGGGTCGAGCCTGCTGTCGAAGTGCTCACGTTGATGCGTTTGGGTTGCGCTGCGAGCCACTGCTGCACCTGTGGGGCGCTGTGGTGGCGATGACTGAAGGTGACGATGCCGGACTTTACAGGGCCCAGGTCCTGCGAGGTGATACCCGCCACGTCGGTCAGTCGATGGCGTAAGTAACCCGCCAGGTGCTGGATGCGCTGCCATATCGGTTCGATACCCTGCGCCAACGCATACTCCGCTGCGGCCCCCAGGCCCAGCTTGGCCGCAACGTTGCATTCCCAATTTTCAAAGCGTCGCGCATCCGCACGAATTTCAAAGCTGTCTGCCGTGAGCAAGGACGCCGCATGCAGGTCCAGAAAAACCGGCTCCAGGCGTTGGCACAGGGATTGTTCTACGTACAGGAACCCCATGCCCCTCGGCCCGCGCAGGTATTTTCGACTGGTGGCGGCGAGCATATGGCAGCCGATCTTTTGCACATCGATCGGCACCTGGCCCACCCCCTGGCAAGCGTCCAGCAGGAACAACACACCCGCCGCCCGGGCGAGGGCACCGATCTGCTCGACGGGTTGCACAGGCCCGCCGTTGGTGGCGATCATCGGCAGCGATACCAGGGCGACGCGCTCGTCTTCAAGCATGGCCGCCAAGGCTGCGAGGCACACCTGGCCGTGTTCATCGTTGGGGATGATCCGGATCTCGATCCCGCGCTGCTGCCTCAATTGCAGGTATGGGATGTAGTTGCCGGCGTATTCGGTCATGGAGGTCAGCACGGCGTCGCCGGGCTTGAGCGCCAGTGAATAGAAGGCCATGTCCCAGGCTCGGGTGGCGTTTTCGACCACTGCGATTTCAGTGGGGTGCGCATTGATCAGGCGCCCGACGGCGGTGTAGACATTGTCCAGTTCAGGCGCGCATCGGGCGGCCGCTTCATACCCGCCGAGGCGGGCTTCCTGTTGCAGGTGCCCGGTCATGACCTGGACCACCGGCTCAGGCATCAGCGCCGCACCGGCATTATTGAAATGGATCAGATGCTCGACACCCGGTGTGTCGGCACGCAGTTGTTCAATGTTCAAACCCTCACTCCTTGTTCAGTCGCTGCCTGCAACGCCATTGGAAGGCGCGGACACCGACCAGTACCGCAGCGCGACCATGGGAATCAGCGCCACTGCATAGGCCAGGCACACGAAAAGATAGGTGTATTGCAGGCCGTAGACCTGGCTCAGCAAGCCACCGATGGAGATGCCGGCAATCGAGGCGAACTGCGCAGTGCTTTGGGCAATACCCAGTACGTAGCCTTGGCGCGAGCTGTCGGCGGTTTTCGAGACCAACGCCATCAGCACGGGGGTGGTCGCCCCCAGCAGCACCCCCCAAATGAAGTAGGCGACGATAAATACCACGGGGCTTCGCGTTACGCCCGCCACGGCGGTCAGGGCGATGCAGCCCATGACGACATATGTGATGCGTTGCAGGGTTTCTGCCTGGGAACGATGCTCGAAGTAGCGCGACCATGCCGTTGCCGACAGGATGAAGCCCAGCGCCAGCAACCCGTAGCACAAGCCGACGACGGAGTTGTTGACCTCGAACGTCGAGCTCACGTACAGCGAGAACGAGGTCTGCGGCAGCATGCGCGCGAGCAGCAGGATGCCCATGACGCACAGCAGCGACAGCAGCGGAGAGCTGCGCCATACGCTGTCGGTGCCGGCGACCGGCGTGCGGGTGGCCACCGTCGGTTTTTTTGGTACGGGAGGCACATCCGGCAACGTCACGGCGGCGATGACGGTACAGAGTGCACAGAGCACCGAGGCGACGATGTTGATCCAGAAAAACGTCGCGTAATCGAGGATCAGGCCGCCTACGACCGCACCGAGCAGTGAGCCGACATTGGTCGATATCTGCAGGATCGCGAATAACCGCGCCCGCCGCGACGGCGCTTCGATACTGACCCCGTAAGCCTGCGCCGGGGCTATATAGCCGGCAAAGGCGCCCTGCAGAAAACGCAGGACCAGGATGACCCAGATGTCACTGAAAAAGGCCAGCCCGAGCTGGGTCAGGGACAACCCCGCGAGTGCGCGGATCATCATCAGCTTGTGGCCGTAGCGATCGCCGATACGGCCCCAGAATGCACTGGTCAGCATGATGCCCAGCATCGGCCCGACGTACACGGCGATGCTGGCGAAGCTGAATACCGACTCCGAGGACGCCAGCCCGCGCAGGTGCACGGGCCAGAACGGCCCGCTCATTTCCATCGCGCCCATGGAGACCAGCTGGATCGCGAACAGAAGATAAATGAGGATTCTTACACGCGAACCCTGGATGGCACCTGCTTGGGACATGAGACGGCCTCAGTGATTAAACGGCAGCTAGCGGGTTGGTCAGGGTGTGCTGCAAACGGTAGTTGGAATACTGCATCAAATGCATGCGCAGTAACGAACGGGTAGGCCATGGATCCTCGACAAAGGCCTGGCGCTCGACCTCCCACACCTGCGGCGAGACCCGCTCGCGCACGGCGGCAAAGGCGTTTTCGGTTTCCTCGCGCAATATTGCCCACAAACGTGTGTTGTCCATGCCGTACTCCTTGGTCAGCCACAGGGCCATTTCATGCAAGTGGGTGAGGAACGCGGCGTCCAGTACAAACATGCGCACCGGCTCGATATCGCCGCTAAATACCGTAGGCAGAATGCCAGGCTGCACATGCGGCTGTAACGTATAACCGCGTTCTTCCAGCAGCGGGGCGTAGGTTCTGCCATCGCCAAAATCGCGGATCAGCAGGCTGCGCGGCACGCCATCGGGTGAGAACAGCACCATGGTGTTCTGCTGGTGCGCTTCGAGCCCGATACCGTACAGCAGATAGATTGCCACCACGGGGTGGGTGACGACCTTGGCATAGTGGCGAAACCACTGTTCTACGCTGGCGGCGTCGGCACGCACCCCGTCGCGTTCGATCAGGTCGGTAAACAGCGGCCGACCGCTGCCCGGTAAACGGGTGAACAACGAAGCCACCGTGATCGGCAGACGCTCATCGTTGCGTTCGAACGCTTGCCGGCTGGCACGAAACACCACGGACAGGTGTTTTCCCGGTACGTCGTCCTGGGTGATTGCGTGGCGGTAGCGCACGCCGATTTCTTCCGGGAAGATTTCCAGTTGCTGGTCGAAACCGTTTTCGGCTTCCAGGATTTGCGTGATCACCGTGCTGATGCGCGGCCCCATATGGATCGACTTGGCTTGCAGGCTGCGCAACTCGCTGGTCATCCACAACGCGATGGGCAATTTGATCAGCGGTGCAGCGTGGTCCAGGACCGGCATCATCGTGCGGTATGACATGGTCGGCAGCGTCTGAATATCCGGCCCCTCAGTGATCAGCAGGCCTTCTTCGATTTCCGCAGCAAACGTCTTGAGCACATAGGCCTGCAAGTGCCAGGCATGAATCGGCAGGGGCAGCCATTGCGTTTCATCCAGGCCTTTGGCGTTGAGCGCCGCTTTCCATTGCTCCCAGTGTGCCGGGAAATTGCTGGCGAACCAGGCGTGGTAGTTGGTCACGTGAGGCATGCTTTCGCTTTTGGCCATGTCGGCACGCAAGGCGGCTATCCGCAGGGGCACCTGGGCGTTGAACTCCGGAGACAGTTGCTCGACCTCAGCGTCATTCAGCCCGGGGCGGGCTTTCCAGGTCGGGTAGTAGGGGTGGCCTTCCAGCGAGCCCCACTGATCCAACAAGATCGCGGCGTCCTTGATGCTCGCATGCCGACGCAGGTAATCGGTGAGGCTGCTGAGGCCCTGGCGTTGAGCGGCCTGCGCCAGGCGCGCGTTCCAGTGTTGGCGGAACTGACGTGCGTGGGCGTCGTTCAGCAGGCTGTTTTCCATATCCGACTTGAGACCGGCCACACCTTCGTCGCTGGGCTCGAAGTCGAAACTGTCGCGCAGTACATCCAGCAGGTCCTGATGGCGGGTGATCACCTGGCGCACGCCTTCGGCCGTCAGCAGCACCACGTCGCCGTCATTGACCAGCGTGTCGGCCGGGCCCAGCGCAATCTCGGAGAAAAACAGCTGCGCGCCGTTCTGCTTGAGCGGGTAGGTGGCTTGCTGGCCGTCGTGGGTAAACGCCAGCGCAGAACGATCCAGGATATTTTCCGCAAACAAGCAACGAATCAGCCGGCGCAGGGCGTTCTTGCGGGAGTAGGCGATCAAGGTGTTGAGGTCATCCATATCAGCTCTCTGCTCGTTGGGTCATTCATTAAAAGGGTTATGCCGTGCGAGGCCATTGGCTCGGGAAGTAATCCAGCGCCGAGTCGCGCAGGCCTTGCATGTAGGCAACGCTCCAGTGCAGGACTTCTTCGATATAGGGCACTTTCAGTTCAAAACGCCTGGCCATTTCCACCAGCAGCACCAGGCCATAGGCGACGTCTTCGTTGAACGCACGGCTCTCACGCTCGATCACATACCCGGCGCGGTTATCACCGGCTGGCACCATGGGCGCGAGGATGTCGTTGTAGGCCTGGTTGGTGCGCAGAATGGACAACATGCTGCTTTGGTCGCGAATCTGATCGCCGTACGCTTCGACGATTTCCTGTTTCAAGGATTTGACGGACGACAGGTCGACGCCCATGCGCGCACTGATGACCGCGCACAGTTCCTGGCTCTCCTGATCCATGCGTTCCAGGAAGTAGGCGCCCAGTTCGGGGCACTCCGTCCACCAGCACAGGCGCTGGGGAAAGATCTTGCGGTGCCATTGCCCGTAGGGGCCGATCAACCCGTAGATCACCGAGCTGTGCATGATCGGGTTACCGGGCGTCAGGGTGATCTCCAGGTAGTGATCGAGCAGCGTGACGCAAGGGCCGTAGAGGCGTGTGAGGATGTCGTGCAAGTGCTGGCGCGACGCCTGGGATTCGCGGGCATGGGTCGCGACATATAACTGGCTTTTGCCGCCGCCCATTTTTATCGACCGACCGGGGGTAAGATCGAAGGCGGTATGAGGTACGTCCTTCATGCCCCAGATCACCAGGTTCGGGTGGTTTGCCAGTGTGGCCTCGGCCAGCCAGTCGAACCCGCAGAAGCCCGGAATCGCACCGATGTACACAGGTTTGCTCGTGCTCAAATGCGGGGCGATGGCCTGCAGGGTTTTGGCGCGGGCATGGGCTGGCACCGTGATGATGACGATGTCGGCGTCTTCGACGGCGGGCCTGGCCTCGGCGGTCACCCGATCCAGCCGGGCGTTCAGCGTGGAGCCGTCCGGCAGCAGGGCCTGGAGCGGCACCTGCCGCGTGTGGTGGTCGACGACTTCCAGGTTGCTGGTCAGCAGCGAAACCTGGACGTCAGGCAGTTGCTTGAACAGGATGGCGTTGAGATGACCTGTTCGGCCACCGCCGCAAATGGCGACTTTCAGCGGTTTCATTCAGAGGCGCTCCTTGGTCGAAAGAGGGTCATGCGACGCTCAGTTGCAGCGGGGCGGAGCTGGACTCCTGCCAGTGGTTCTTGCCCAGCCAGGCATCCAGCTGCGACGCGACGCCGGGGTCGAGCAAGTCGCGTTCCTCCAGCCACTTATCATCGAAGACCGTGTGCAGGTATTTTTCGCCGCCATCGGCAATCGGCACTACTACATTGCCGCTCAGTACACCTTTGTGAATCAGCTCCAGGGCCTTGAAAATTGCGCCACCGGTCGAGCCGCCTACCAGCAGGGCGAGGTGGCGGGCGATATAGCGCGAGGTCTCGAAGGCTTGTGAGTCGGTGACCTGCACGCCCAGGTCGATGCAGCTGTAATCGAGCACCAGCCCCACTGTGTCCCCGGCAGGCGTGCCGGTACCGGACTGATAGTACGGATAGCCGGGATGCCCGAAAACGATGGAACCCGCGGGCTCCACCGCCACGGTCACAATGTCGGGGTTGTGCTGTTTAAGGCCTCGGGCAATCCCGGTCATCGACCCGCCGGTACCGACGCAACCGACATACGCGCCGATCACACCTTCGGCCTGAACGATGGTTTCCCGCACAAAGTCGCTGTAGCCGCCGGCGTTGGCCGCGTTGTCGGACTGGTTCATGAACACGGCCCCCGGGATCTGCTCGGCGAGTTCGGCCGCCAGGCGCTGGCGCTCTACCACCGCGACTTCATCTTCACGATAAGTTCCCGCGACAAACCGAATATCGGCGCCCAGCGCCTTCATCACCGCGATCTTGTCCTGCGCCGCGTGATGGTCGACCACGGCGATAAATTGCAGGCCGAATTCGACGGCGGCCATGGCCAGGCCGATGCCGGTATTGCCCGACGACGACTCAACCACCACGCCACCTGGTTTCAAGCGTCCGGACTTGAGCGCGGCGAGTACCATGTTGCGCGCCATGCGGTCTTTGATACTGCCGCCGGGATTGTTTTTCTCTATCTTTAATAACAGCCGGGCATCAGTGCCCGGGATATAAATACCCAACATAGGCGTATTGCCGATCAGCTCGGAAACTTTAGTCAGTATCATATGAAGTACTTCCTTTAGTCGTCAGGTGAAAACGCGTAGTTACCGTACGTGCAACAGGTCGCCACCATTCGCCGAGGCAGGGGGTGACGATGGAACTCATTCTCCAATAAGTCCATTTGATAGCCGGCGGTGTTGGCATAAATTAATAAGTCGCCGGCCTTGGGGGAAGTCGGGAAGTTGATCAGGCGGTGGGTGATGACGTCATCATCCAGGCAACTATGCCCGGCAATATAGGCTTGCATCGGTGTGGCGGATGTTGGCGCCGCGCTGATTAAAATCGGGTCGACCAGATATTCCGAGGCGAACCATGTTTCGCAGGCACTGAAGCTGCTGCCTTCAACAAATAACACCGTTTTGTTATTGGCCAGTTTTTTGCTGCGTGTAATGCGAAATACCGAAATTGCCGCTTGGTCCACCAGACTTCGGCCCGGCTCCAATGCCAGGGTGATGCTGTTGGCTTTCAAGTACTGGGCAATGTTTTGTCGCGGCGAGAAGGCACTTTCCAGAAACAACGTTAACCATTGGCTCGCCATCAAGTTGCTGCCGTAAGGGTAATAAGACTTGGGCACTGACTGGTTGTAATAGTGACCGGGCGTATTGTCGTTTTGTAGAAAGCGCTCGTAGGCGTGTGGCTCGACATAGCGGATGGGCAAACCTCCGCCGATATCGATCATGGTCGGTGCCAACCCCATCGTGCGAGCCACATCGACGAAATCGGTCACTTCACGAAAGGCCTGTGCTCGAGATTCGAACCCATAGCCACCGAGGTGGAAATGGAAACCCTCGAAGTCAAAAAATGCCCTGAGTCCGGTCAGTAAGTGCAAGCACACCAGCAGGTCCGCGGCCCCCATTCCGAAGCGGCTGGTCCCACAGGCTTTAGGCCTGTAACGCAGTAAAACCCTGGCCTTTATGGCCTCGCTGCTGGCTTCGGCCAGTGTTTTCAAATGGTCGAACTCTTCCAGCGAATCCACGCAGATCAGTGCACCGGCATGGACCAGCGCCCGATGAAAATCTTCGGTTTTGGCCGGGCCGGTGGCACACAACTGAGCGGCCGGCACACCGGCGCGCAGTGCTGCTTGCATCTCGTAAATACTGGAAACGTCGACGCCGATACCGGACGCCTTGGCTGCGCCGAGTAAACATTGTGACTTGTTGGCTTTGGCGCCATAGAAGATCGCATGTCGGACTTCATGCTGTTCTAGCACGGATTGCAATGCGTCGGTGTTCAGTGCAAAGGCGTGTGGCCATACAAGATTCAGGGGGGAGCCGTGTTGCGCAACGAGTTCAAGCAGTTTGTCGGGTTGGCTATGTAACAGCTGTGCGATGCATGCGTCCAATAATGGATTAAGCATTTTCGAAAGATGAACTTCAGTACGCGCTTCATTGAGGCGCGTTGTTGCAATAGACATAACTATCCCCTGGCGCTTATAGCGTCGTCATTCATATTTAAATCTCTGGAAGAGATCGATGAATGTGGTCTTGTCGTTCGTCGTGTTTTTAACGCTTATGCGTTTGGCGGTGGATGCCACACGAATCCTGCAGGCGAAACTGTGGCTTTGATGGTAATAATCGGTTCATAAAACAATTGCATAAGAACCCCATTCCATAAGGTTTATACGGGTGTAGCGATCGGCCACTAACTGCCGTTTTTCTTAATCTGACTCACCGCTGAGTGATGGTTAAATGATGTCGCGAGGCCATACTTTCGGTGAGCGTTAAGACTTGCCTAGGGTCATGAAAAGTTTCTCTTGGCGGCGTGAACAATATTGCTACCGAGAACGATTATCAAGTAAGGTTTTCAAATATTTCTAATTGATCCCGGCCGAACAGCGTTGCGCGAACGTGTATTTGCACGCTCTTGCGGGCGTTCGTCTCAAGTTTGAAAGCGTTGTTAATTCATTGATCAATAAGGGGTTAAACGTTGATCGGCGAGGGCGCTGACAGAGGCGCAATTCAGCCGCCCCGAGGCCCCTGAAAATTTTGCAAAAACCACGACTGATGCACGCCAAGGAGAACTGCTATGAACACTGATCGTCTGATCACGACTGCCCTGCTTCCCATCAGCTACCTGTTCGTTCCGGGGAACCGTCCGGAGCGCTTTGCCAAAGCGGCTGAGGCCGGAGCGGATGCAATCATCCTGGACCTTGAGGATGCGGTTCATCCCGATAGCAAAGCCGCTGCTCGAGCTGCCATCTGGGCGTGGCAGGAGAGTGCGCCAAGTGTGGCGTGCCGGCGGTTTATCCGGCTCAACAGCGTCGGCAGCGCGTTGTTCCGCCAGGACCTGACGTGGTTGGGCGACATGCGTTACCCCGAGCGTTGCACCGGGGTATTCCTGCCCAAGGCCGAGGCGCCGCAAGCGTTGGCGCGGGTGGTCGAGCAGTTGCTGGCGTGGCAACCCCAATTGCACATTGTCGCGATCATCGAGACGGCCAAAGGCTTGCAGCAGGTGGAGGCGATTGCTGCGGTTCCCGGCCTGGCACGCCTGGCCTTTGGCTCGCTGGATTTTTCCCTGGATATCAATTGCGGCCAGGTGCCTGAGGCGTTTGTGTACGCACGCAACCGCATCGTGCTGGCCTCTCGCACTGCGGGTTTGCCGGCACCGATCGACGGAGTCACGCCGGCGATCAACGACCTGGCGGTGGTCGCCCAGGACTCGCTCTACGCTCGCTCCCTCGGGTTCGGGGCCAAGCTGTGCATCCATCCCGCGCAGTTGGCGACGGTGCAGCGCGCATTTCTACCCGATGCGCAGCAATTGGCCTGGGCGGGTCGGGTGATGAGTGCCGTGGCCGGGGGCAGCCATGCGGTGCAAGTTGACGGCGAAATGGTCGACCTGCCGCTGATCGAACAGGCGCAACGCCTGTTGGACATGGCCCGCCGACACGCAGCGGTCGCCAAGACCGGAGCTTGCTGAACATGCTGCCCGGACAGGAAGGGGCCATTGCGCAGACCTATCAGATTGCGCTGCGACCGGTGTGCGAAGTGCTGCAATCGGAACAGGTGGACCCGGCGAATGTGCAGTGGCTATGCGACTCGATTATCCGCGCAGGGCATTGGCTGGAACCGATCATTGTCGAGCGCTCGCAAGGCATCGTGATGGACGGTAACCATCGCCTGAATGCCGCGTTGCAGTTGGGTCTGTGTCGGGTGCCGTGCATCCAGCTCGACTACGCGGACCCACGGGTGTGCGTACGGCACTGGCACACGGGGCACGCGTTCGAGGTCGCGCGGATTTTCAACACCATCGCTCGCGGCGAGATCTTTCCGTACAAGACCACACGGCATGTGTTTGATCCGGCGCTACCGGTCATCGCGATCCCGCTGGATCGCCTGTACGAGTGAGCCGTGCAAAAAAACAGGTGGGTGGGTGATACTTTTTCGCACGTCGACTGGCATTAGGAGTGATTCCCATTTTCTCTCGTTGAAAGGATCCTCTCGTCATGCCTGTTGCCAGTCGGCCTTGCGGTGAACGCGCGTTAACCCTCGCTATTCGAACCGCCCTGTTGAATTTCGTCATGGTCGCAGCGGGCGCCAATGCCTGGGCTGAGACACCAACGCCTGCCGCCACGGATGACAGCACGCCCAGCCTGACCCTCGACACCACCACGATCGACGGCCGCTACAACGGCCCGACGGCGCTGCCCGAGGTTCTCCCCGGTGGGCAGGTGGCGCGCGGCGCGCGGCTGGGCATGATGGGCAACAAAGACGTGATGGACACGCCGTTCAGCGTCACCAGCTACACCGCCAAAACCCTCGCCGACCTGCAAACCGTCACCGTTGCCGATGCCCTGGAACGCGACCCGTCGGTGCGCTCGACCGGCCAGACCGGCGGTATCGTCGATTCGTTTTTCATTCGCGGTTTTGCCATCGGCGAAGGCAACCTGGGTGAGCTGGCCTACGACGGCGTGTATGGCGTAGCGCCCAATTACCGGGCCTTTACCGAGTACGCCGAGCGTATCGAAGTGCTCAAGGGGCCGGGTGCCTTGATGTATGGCATCTCGCCCAACAGTGGCGTGGGTGGGGTCATCAACATCGTTCCCAAACGGCCGCTGGAGGAAGACCTGACCCGGTTTACCGGCAGCTACGCGTCAGACTCCCAGGCGGGCGGGCACCTGGATATCAGTCGGCGTTTTGGTGAGGAAAACCAGTTCGGCGTGCGCTTTAACGGCAGCCTGCAGGGCGGCGACACGGCGGTGAACGACCAGCATCGCGACGTAGGGATCGGTGCGATTGCCCTGGATTATCGTGGCGAGCGGCTGCGCCTGAACCTGGACTACATCAGCCAGAAAGAAAGCTTCGACGGTGCCTCACGCCCGTTCACCATCGCGCCGGGCGTTGACGTGCCATCCGCCCCCAATGGCCGTACCAGCCTGCCGCAAAAGTGGGGTTGGTCGGATACCAAGGAACAGTCCGCATTGCTCGGCGGTGAATATGATCTGAGCGACAACCTCACCGTGTTCGCCCATGCAGGGGGCGGCAGGTCGGATGTGAAACGCATGTCCGACCAGGTGCCGCGCATCCTCAATGACGCGGGCGACACCAGCAACGTCCCGGGCTATTACAAATTCAACGTCGACCGTTCTACCGCCGATGTGGGGATGCGCGGGCTCTTCGCCACCGGCCCGGTAACCCATACCACCACGCTGATGGCGACCCGTTACCAGGATGAGCTATCGCGGGGCATCAACAACGGCACCACAATCCTCTCCAATATCTACCACCCGGTGGACACGCCCAAGCAATACATCAACACGCCCAAGGTGCTGCGAATCTCCGAGTCGGAGCTGTCCGGCGTGGCGTTGACCGACACCTTGGGGATGCTGGATGACCGTCTCCAACTGAGCCTGGGCGTACGCCGGCAGTTTATCGAGTCGCGTAACTACAATGCCGCCGGCTCCGTCAGCTCGCGTTACAGCGCCAACGCCACCACGCCGTTGCTGGGGGTGGTGGTCAAGCCCTGGGAGGACGTCTCCCTCTACTACAACTACGTCGAAGGGCTGAGCAAAGGCGATGCGGCACCGGGCACGGCGAGCAATGCCGGGGAAACCTTTGCGCCGTATGAGTCCAAGCAGCACGAACTGGGGGTGAAGTATGAACACGGCACCTTCATGACCACGCTGGCGTTGTTCCAGATCGAGAAACCTGCCGGCGAACTGGGCGCCAATGGCGTGTATTCGGTGCAGGCCGAACAGCGCAACCGTGGCCTGGAACTCAGCGTGTTCGGCGAAGTGGCCACCGGCACCCGTTTGATGGGGGGGGTGACCTTCCTCGATGGCGAGCTGACCAAGTCGGCGACTGCCGCTAACCAAGGCAACAAGCCGGTCGGCGTGCCCGATATCCAGGCCAACCTGTGGGCGGAATACGACACCCCCTGGCTGGAAGGTTTCACCCTCACGGGTGGTGCGATCTACACCGACAGCCAATACGTCAACCAGGCCAACACCCAGGAACTCGACGCCTGGACCCGCATTGACGCCGGTGCGCGTTACGCCACCAAGATAGAAGGGCGGCCGACGACATTCCGCGCCACGGTACAGAACGTGTTCGACCGTGAGTACTGGTCCGGCGTGGCCTCTTATGGTGCGTTTTCCCCGGGGTATCCGCGTACCTTGCAACTATCGGCGACCGTCGATTTTTGACGGGCGCCGGTATGGAGCAATCATGCACCAGCAATAAGCTTAAGCCTGGCTGGCCACCCGATCTTCACTGACCCGAATTCGCCATTGCTCAACGGTGCGCAGGGGTTTACAGCCCTTGCGCTCTTTGTTGGCGTGGCTGCTCGGCGGCATCACGGTGTCCTGCGATCATTGCCCTTTGAGCGCGATTGCCACTGCTGCTGAAAGTGAAGTCGTGGCCCTGCCGATCAGCGTCGAAAGCTGATGGCTATCATCGAAAAGTGCGCCTTGGGATGCGTTGACATCGTAGCCCGCCAGGGCCTGTGCGAGTGGCTCCGGGAGGCCGAAATTGATTAACGCAGAGGCGTAGTCAGTTTCAGGCAAGTTCTTGTAGGGAATGTTCCTGCCCGTTTGCCGAGAAACCTCGGCTGCGAGTTCCGATAACGTCCAGGCGCTGTCACCCGCCAACTCGTAGACCTTCCCCTCTTGATCGTCGCGGGTGAGCACGACGGCAGCGGCCTGGGCGAAATCTTCCCGTGTCGCCGCGGCAATCTTTCCATCACCTGCGCTGCCGATAAATTCACCGGCCGATAACGCACCAGCGATAGAGCCGGTGTAGTTCTCGGTATACCAACCATGACGCAATATCGTGAATGCCAACCCCGATGCTGTGAGCTCGGCTTCCGTTTGCCGATGCTCCTCGGCGAGGTTCAATGAAGAGGTATCCGCGTGCAGTACACTGGTATAAACGACGCGACCCACACCAGCCTGCTTTGCTGCGTTGATGACATTTCGATGCTGTGAGAGTCGCTTACCTATTTCGCTTGAGGAAATGAGTAGAAGCGTGTCGACTCCGCTGAGCGCCGCGACCAGGGTTTGCGGATTGTCATAGTCGGCAACACGTGCCTCCACGCCTAGATCACTCGCCTTGTCAGGGCTGCGCACCAGCGCGACCAGGTTGGACGCGGGTACTTTTTGCTTGAGTTGCTGGACAACGAGGCGGCCAAGTTGGCCGGTGGCTCCGGTGACGGCGATCATGAGGGGTTCCTTTTACAAAAAGTGATAGAGCAGGCAGAGTAGGGTCTTAACTAACTTTTCGTAAGTACGTACCTAAAGGTAAGTAAGCATGCCGGATTCCGAGTCCTCTGGAGCAACCCGTCCCGCAACAGTGGCCGACCGACTGCGCAGCGGTGAATTATTCGACCCGGATTGTCCCTCGAGGGTCGTGCTCCAGCACGTCAGCAGCCGCTGGGGAGTATTAGTATTGGTGGCCTTGCTCGCGGGTACGCATCGCTTCAGCGATCTGCGTCGCAAGATTGGAGGCGTCAGCGAAAAGATGCTTGCGCAGACCCTCCAGTTTTTGGAACTCGATGGTTTCGTCCTGCGCAAATCCTATCCGGTCGTGCCACCCCACGTTGAGTACAGCCTTACCCCTATGGGAACTGAAGTAGCCCGCCATGTCGAAGGCCTGGTTGACTGGATCGAAGGCAATCTGCCAAGGATTTTGGATGAACAACGTTCTCGACAGATTTCATAACGGCCTTGCGAGCTACAGGTAAGGCTATGCGTGAGGAAGACCTGGCCGCTTTGCCGTGGTCGGCAAGCGTTGCAGTTACGCGCAATGCCCAAGCGGGTCTTTATCTTCACGTCGGATGACTGAGCGACGGAGGTTTTCTGGTTCCCGCGGCAGAGTTTAACCAGAGCAGCATTGCGGCGAGAGAGGCGGCGACTACCAGCGTAAGCCACATGATGACCAGCAGGGTGAAGGTGACACTGTTGTTTAACTCACGAAAAATGCCGAAGGCAAAAGCCGTGTACCAAGACACACCCGAAACTGCACCGGAGGCGAGAAACAAGGCCGCTCTTTTGCGGGACACGCCAAAGAGAAGGGGGCGACTCAGGTCGCGTAGGGCTTCTGGCAGCACAAGCGCGTGGATGATTATTCCGTTGAAGGTCAGGACGATCACCACAATGACTTTCGCCCAGAGTTTGGGGTTTTCAAACTTTTCCGGCGACTCCATCGCGTAAAGGGCAAGGAAACCAAGGCCTGAAAGCCACAGGAGGCAGAGTCCAATAGTGACCGCGTCGCTGATGAAGTGAAAGGTGCGTCCGATTTCAACCGGGAGGCTGCCCCGGCGCATCCAACGCAAGATCCAGAGGTCCAGCATCGTCGCCCCACCGAGACCGAAGCACATGCCGAGCAGGTGTATACCTATAAGGAGTGTCAGCACTTTTAGCTGTGGGAGTGGAGCCGGCAATGGAACGCTCAGCGCGAGTGTGTCGGCGAGTAAGTAGCCACTGCCGGACAGCGCAAGCAGGCCGCCTAAAATCATGAAAGACGTGCGTATCTTCATTTATTACGGCCTTGGGCGAGTGTTTTTAGTTGGACGCGTGCGCAGTTTGTTTACTGGAATAGGCTGGTCAAGCGGCTGCTACCCGCAGCGTTGCTGCAACCAGGAGGATAAGTGTCGGGTTGATGAGGCCCAGCGCCACATCAGCAGGTTGCACGGGCGTAGACCCTGCTCAGGAAGGGACCGGTGCTTGGGCATCGATCAGGTTCCGGCTCTTGAGCTCCTCCCAAAAGGCTGCTGGGATACCGACCTTCATCGCCTGCACATTGGAAACGATCTGCCCCGGCGTACGGGCACCCGGAATGATCGCTGACACTTGCGGATGTGCTGCCGCGAACTGCAGGGCGGCAGTATGAATGTCGATGCCATGTCGTTTGGCAACCGCCATGATTCGCGCGCGCTTTTCCACCGCTCCGGCAGGCAGATCCAAACTGAAGTTGTATCGGCTGCGTCCTCCCAGGAATCCATCGTTCAGTGGTGTTCCAACCACAACGCTGGTGCCCTTCCTGCTCAATGCCGGAAAGGTGTTGCGTAACGCATCGCTGTGCTCAAGGAGCGAATACTGGCAGGCAAGCAACACGATGTCGGGAGTCGGGTCATCACCGGCCATTGCCTGGACCACAGCATTCGGCGTATTGACGCCGAAGCCCCATGCCTTGATGAGGCCCTCATCACGCATCTTTTCAAGCTCAACCATCGCCCCTGTGCGCGCAATGCGATACGCCGCTTCCCAACCGCCTTCCAGTTCGGTGTTATCGGGCGAGATGTCATGGATAAACACGATATCGATACGCGGCAGCCCCAGCCGCTGCAGGCTGTCTTCCACGGAACGACGCGCACCTGCCGCGGTGTAGTCATACCGGTAGTTGAAGGGCGCGGGTGACTTCCAGATGGCATGGTCCGCGCGCGGGCCACCCGCAGCAGTCAAAACCCGTCCTACCTTGGTGGAGACCACATAGTCGTTCGGATTTTTGCCGTGCAGAAAGCGGCCTACCCGATATTCACTCAAACCAAACCCGTAGAACGGCGACGTGTCGTAAAGCCTTACACCCGCGTCCCAGGCGGCCTGTAGAACCAGGCCGGCCTGCTCGTCGCTGAGCGGTGCAAAGATATTGCCAATCTGTGTCCCGCCCATGCCAAAGCGTTGAGGCGTCATGTATCGCAGGGTAGGCGAGGGCGAATTGGAGGGCAGGTCAGTGCGCACTGGCCGGCCTTCAGTACGCATCACGCTCCCGCGCTCTGTCAGCAAAGAGGGCGCTGGGGCTGCCGAACTTGCGACACTCGATGCTGGCAGCAAGGCGGCTGCAACAGTACCCACTGCCGAGTAAGTAAGAAAATCTCGTCTGTCCATCCTACTTTCCTTTCGCGACCGAGGTTTCACGGGATCATCGAAGCCGGTATTCGTACTGGAAGTTAGAACAGCGAGGGTTGGCCGGGTGACCCTAATACGCCATATTTTTTGCACAATCCTGCCGATGCGCTTGTGTTGGTCACGCACTCTCAGCAGACTCGAACATTCCGTAAACAGGGGCGCATGTGATGACGAGCGGTTCCTTCTCGCAGTTCGGTTCCGGCCACCTGCATTCTCTGACGTTGCGCGATCCCATACAGCCCAACGAGCGTCTCCAGGCACTCAGGCGGCTGATCGAAAAAGTCACCCGGCAGATTGGTTTGAACGAGGTCTGCAAAACATCGATTCCAGGTCTGGCCTTTTATCGAATGGCTGAGCTGGGTACGCCCACTTACTGCATTTATGAGCCTTGCGTGGCCATCATTCTGCAGGGGGCGAAGGAGATCACGTTCGGCGAGGAGGCCTGTGAGTTCGGGCCGGGGGCGTTCTTCGTCACGTCGGTCGACATCCCCACACTGGCCCGCGTTACCGCCGCCAGCGAGGCAACCCCCTATTTATCCGTGGTGTTGAAGCTCAACCTTTCCATGCTCAACGAGGTGATCCAGACCTTGGCCCCCCCCACGCAGGAAATGGCTACTCAAGCGCGGGGCTTCGTATCCGGTGCGGCGTCGAGTGAGATGCTCGATGCATTCGCTCGACTCGCTACGCTGATCGAACGGCCGCTTGAAGCAGGCTTGATGTCGGATCTGATCAAGCGGGAAATATGCGTTCGGCTGTTGTTAAGTGGTGCAGGGCAGTGGTTACGCAGCGTCACCCGCGACGGTTACCGAGACAAGGGCATCGTGAGAGCCATTGAATGGCTGAAACATCACTACGACAAACCGCTGCACGTGGCCGATCTCGCCGAACGATCAGGAATGGCCAGTTCTACGCTGCATCACAGTTTTCGCAAGCTGACAGGCACCAGCCCTGTTCAGTATCAAAAGGCGTTACGGCTGCAAGCCGCACGCAGCCTGATGTTGACCGATCGGGTTGACGTGAACACCGCCGCGTTGCGCGTCGGCTATGAAAGTGTCGCTCAATTCAGCCGTGAATATGCCCGGCGTTTCGGAGCCCCGCCCTCGAGAGACATCAAGCACGTACGGGAGCAGGGCGGACTGCTCGACTAGCGACGCTTCAAAGGGGAATGTGGGTGGTCGACAAGACCTGACGCAAGCCCATGAACGATCGAATCTGGCGAACCCCAGGCAGGTAAAGCAACTGTTCCGCGTGGAGCCGGTTGAAACTGTTGCTGTCCTTGGTTCGTATCAACATGAAGTAGTCGAACTCCCCCGTCACCACATGGCACTCCATGCAGCCGGACACTTTTTGTGCGGCTGCCTCGAATGCGGCGAAGGATTCCGGTGTGGAGCGGTCCAGCACCACGCCGATCAACACCACCATCCCCGCATCCAGCGCGACATTGTCGAGCAGCGCGACTATGCCTTTGATCAGGCCGACTTGCTTGAGCCGCTCGACGCGCCTGAGGCACGCCGGTGCACTCAATTTCACCTTCTCTGCCAGCGCCACATTGGAGATGGAAGCATCTCGTTGCAGGGCCTTGAGAATGGCGCGGTCGGTTCGATCCAGCGGCTGCGGCACCGGGGCTGATACGCTTGGCTTCTTGCGAGTGTTTATTGCGTTCATGACTATTTATTCGCAATTAAAGTATGTTCGATATTTATAGCGAGAAATTATAGTTCTTTAAGCGCTAGAAGTTTGCAACACATCTTTTTGGAAATCTTCTTAATATTGAACTCATCGAAGCCCGCCTGAAAGAACCTGGAAGGCAACCTTTGCCTTTCGGTCTGGCGCTTTGATGTCCAGTAATCAAGGAGCAGCGTCATGAACCTGAATCGTTTTAAACGTTATCCGTTGACCTTCGGTCCTTCTCCCATCACGCCCTTGAAGCGCCTCAGTGAACACCTGGGTGGCAAGGTCGAGCTGTATGCCAAGCGTGAAGACTGCAACAGTGGCCTGGCCTTCGGCGGGAACAAAACGCGCAAGCTCGAATATTTGATTCCCGAAGCGCTCGAGCAAGGCTGCGATACCTTGGTTTCCATCGGCGGTATCCAGTCGAACCAGACCCGCCAGGTGGCCGCCGTTGCCGCTCACCTGGGCATGAAGTGCGTGCTGGTGCAGGAAAACTGGGTGAACTACTCCGATGCGGTGTATGACCGCGTTGGCAATATCGAAATGTCGCGCATCATGGGCGCCGAGGTACGACTGGACGCCGCCGGGTTCGATATCGGCATCCGGCCCAGCTGGGAGAAGGCCATGGACGATGTGGTGGCGCGGGGTGGCAAGCCGTTCCCGATACCGGCGGGTTGTTCCGAACACCCCTACGGCGGCCTTGGGTTCGTCGGCTTTGCCGAGGAAGTGCGAGCGCAGGAAAAACAACTGGGGTTCACGTTCGACTACATCGTGGTCTGCTCTGTAACCGGCAGTACCCAGGCCGGCATGGTCGTCGGTTTCGCCGCGGACGGCCGCTCGAGGAACGTTATCGGCATTGATGCCTCGGCCAAGCCGGAGCAAACCAAGGCGCAGATCCTGCGTATCGCCCGGCACACCGCAGAGTTGGTGGAACTGGGCCGTGAGATCACCGAAGACGACGTGGTGCTCGATACACGTTTTGCCTACCCGGAATACGGTTTGCCCAACGAAGGCACGCTGGAAGCCATTCGTTTGTGCGGGAGCCTGGAAGGCGTGCTGACCGATCCGGTGTACGAGGGCAAATCCATGCACGGGATGATTGAAATGGTCCGCCGTGGTGAGTTCCCCGAAGGCTCCAAAGTGCTGTATGCGCACTTGGGTGGGGCGCCTGCGCTGAATGCCTACAGCTTCCTGTTTCGCAACGGCTGATTAACGCCAAAAAACCAGGGAGCTCACGACGCGATGGGTGAGTCGGCATCAATATTGAATGTCACGATCCCATCGTCGAATCGTCACCCGGAGCACGTTGCTCCTATCCAACCGCCGGGAGTACCGCCATGCATGCGATAACGCAATCCGCAGTCTGGATCAAGGAGCCTTCGGCGGATGCCGGAGTGGTGATCGTTACCAGCGCCGCGTTGCCCCCGTACATGATCGACAAGCTGCATGTGGCGATAGATGAATGGGACCAGGTGGCTTATCTAGCCATCAAACAGTCCGAGGCGTTGAGGCTCGATTGGCTGCAGGTCGGGTCCAGTCCGGAGCCGTCCGACGGGGCCTACGCGTGCCATGCCAGCCAACTGTTGCGCGGCGTCTCCCACGGCAGCTTTTTACTGGATGTCGAAACTGGCACGGATTCCGGCATGACGTGGCTGGGGTCCGTCTTTGGTCATCCGTTGCGCGTGGTCGAGCTTGGAGACGTAGCCTCCTCCACTGCACAGATGGATCAACAGGTGGAGGCGGTGTTAGCGGCGACCCGAAGCCTGGCGAAAAGCGTGTTGCAGGCACGCGGCGTCATTTAACCAATGACCTGGTCCATTCGCCGGTTGGAACCATAAAGGCATCGCTTATGAGCCAAGCTGTCGATTGTCGTCCCAACGCCATGAAGTGGATGCGCGAGCCATCAAGTTGCACGCGCATCGTGGTCATCGTGTGCGGACTTGATAGCGCTCATATTGACTTGATTCATCAAGGGTTCAGCTGTTTTGACAATATTGCGCTGCTCCATGTCGATGCGGTGGACACCGTGCCTGGCAAGCGCGTTGATGTGCAAGTGGCCAGGAGTGACTGTTCTTTTGTCGTGCTCGGTGAACTGGATGAGCGTGTATTGCATAGCCTTTCCATGGGTAAGCGATGCCTCTACTCCATAGCGCCAGACGTGTCGGCCGAATGTTCGGTGATTGCAGCAGTAGAACAGGTCAAAAACTTCGCCCGAGTGAGCCATTCCCGTCACCTTGAAACGATACCCGACAGTGCCAGGAGCTGCCTGTGAACCTGTCGGAGACCACACGTAGAAAACCATGACCTCAAACGCTGTCGCCGACCGCCAGAATGGTCGCCACCAGGGCCAGGGCGCGAGGTACCAGGGTGTCCAGCTCCAGGTATTCACGATCGGTGTGGACCTTGCCACCCACCGGGCCGAGCCCGCACAGGGTTGGAACGCCCAGGCTGGCGGTAAAGCCGGAGTCGGCGCAACCGCCGGTGAATTCGCCTTCGACGCTGAAACCCAATGCCAGTGCTTTTTGTTGGTAGAGGTGCAGCAGTCGTTCGCTGTGGCGTGCTTCCATCGGTAGAAAGGTCGTCGCTTCCTTGAGGACGGCGCGGGTGCCGATCAGTTCTTCTTCGGCGACGATGGCCTGGATTGCGCTGAAGATCCGATCCCAGTGCTTGAGTTCGATGAAGCGCACGTCCAGCCGCGCACAGGCGCTGGGCGCGACGGTGTTGCTCGACGTACCACCGGATATCAGCCCAACGTTAGTGGTGATGCCGGCCGGGTAATCGGTCAAGGCATGCAGCTTGACGATCTTGCGTGCCAGGGCCTCGATGGCGCTGGCCCCGTCGGCATGGTTGACCCCGGCATGCGCCGCGCGGCCGCTGACTTCGATGATCAGCGTGGCCCCGCCTTTGCGTGCGCTGACCACGTTGCCGCTGGCCCGGCCAGGTTCGGTGTTGAGCACGGCGCGGGCGGCACGGGCGGCGTTTTCGATATGGGGCCTGGCGCTGCCGGAGCCGATTTCTTCGTCGCCGGTGTACAGGACCTGCACCGGATAGGGTAACCGGCCGGCGCGCTTGAGTGCTTTGAGCGCGAAGCAATTGAGCACCAGGCCGCCTTTCATGTCGGCGACGCCGGGGCCGTAGGCGAGGTTGGCGTCGCGGCTGTAGCCGCGAGTCGTGGTGGTGCCCTTGGGGAAGACCGTGTCGCGATGGCCCAGCAGCAACACCGGCTTTCCAGGATCGCCTGGCACTTCGGCGAACAGCACGTCACCAAAACCCTCGGCCGGTATGCGCTTGAGCAGGATGCCGTCGGCCTCCAGTTCTGCCGCGAGCAGCGCGCCCACCGCGTCGACACCCGCCTTGTCATAGCTGTTGGAGTCGGTGTCGACGATCCGCCGCAGCAGCGCTTCCATGGCTGGGCGCTGGTCGGCAAGCCAGTCCAGGGCCTGTTGTGGCGTGGCGCTCATTGCGCCTGCTCCCGTAACTGATGTTCCCGGGTCAGGCGTGCCGCGTCGTTGCCCAGGTCCCAGAACAGCCCGGCCATGATTTGCAGGCTTTCCTTGACCACCGGCGCCAGCAAGTGCTCGTTCGGCGCATGTTGTGAACAGGCCGGGTACGAGTGCGGCACCCACAATGTCGGCAGGCCGAGCACGTCCGCGAACACGTCGTTGGGCAGCGAACCACCGAGGTTTGGCAGCAGCGCAGGTTTTTTGCCGGTGGTCTGTGCCAGGGAGCCGAGCGCCCAATCGACCCAAGGGCTCCGCGGGTCCAGCCGAGTGGCATGCATCACATCGATGCGGCTTTGCTTGACCTCGACATTGCTGAAGCCATGCGCATCCAGGTGGGTACGTACCGCCGGGATAAAGGTCGTGTAGTCGCTGTCGACCACGAAGCGGATATGGCAGTGGGCGTTAGCCTTGCCGGGAATCGCATGCACCGGGGCGTCTGGGTTGCCGGTCTTGAAGGCGATGACGTCGAGGGTGTTCCAGCCGAACACCTTTTCGCTCAGCGAGAGCTGCGGGTTACCCCAGTTGGCGTCGATGTCCGGATCGCCCGGTCCGCCACCCACGGCAATATCGGCCAGCGCCTGCCGAACCGGCTCCGGCAGTGTCTCGGGCATCAGGCCCGCCACTTTCACCCGACCGTGTTCATCGACCATGCTCGCGATGGCATTGGCCAGGATAATGCCGGGATTGGCCAGCAACCCGCCCCAGTTGCCGGAGTGATGGGCGCCTTCACGTAAGTTGACCACCAGCTCGAAGTTGAAGACCCCGCGCGAGCCGAGAAAAATCGTCGGGCGTGATGCCGCCAGGCGCGGGCCGTCCGAGGCGATGAAAATATCCGCCGCAAGCTCTTTGCTGTGGGCGGCACAGAATGCGTTCAAGCCCGGCGAGCCTTCTTCTTCGCCCATTTCCAGCAGCAGCTTGACGTTGAAACCCAGCTGGCCATCGCGCGCCTTGAGCGTTTGTTCCAGGGCGGTCAGGTTGATCAGGTGCTGGCCTTTGTTATCCGCCGTGCCGCGGCCGTACCAGCGATCGCCTTCGGCAATGACGTGCCACGGCGACAGGCCTTCGCGCCATTGCGCCTCATAGCCGCGCACCACATCACCGTGGCCGTAGCTGAGCACGGTCGGCAGGTCCGGGTGTTCAATGCGCGTGGCGATCATGAAGGGGCCGCGCTCGGCCACCGGGTTGTCATAGATCTTGACGCTGAAACCCATCGCCTCGACATGCGGGGTGATGAACTCATTGAGGTAGCGATACAGCTCGGGCTGGCTGTCCGCTGCCTGGCTTTCGGTGTGCAAGGCGACGCTGCGTTGGAGCAGATTGAAAAACTCGCCGTTGTCGAATTGTGCTGTGGTGTTGCTGATAGCCAGTGAACGACTCATGAGTGGACAAGCTCCAGTGTTTGGGCAGAAGTGTCGTGAAGGTGGCAACGCACGTTGCCGCCGATAAGCGGACCATTGGCCGGGTAGGCCGTTTTGCAGGGGGCGAAGCAGCTCGGGCAGCGCGGGTGGAAGGCGCAGCCGGACGGCGGTGACATGGGGTTGGGGAAGGTGCCGTGCAGGCCGATCTCGGGAATGCCCAGGCGCGGATCGGGCGTGAGCACCGAATCCAGCAAGGCGCGGGTATATGGGTGACCGGGTTGAGCGAACAACGATTCGCGCGTGCGTTCTTCGACGATGCGCCCCAGGTACATCACGGCGACCCGGTCGGCGAGGTGTTCGATGACCGCCAGGTTATGGCTGATCAGCAGATAGGTCAGGCCGAATTCGCGCTTGAGGTCCTGCAGCAGGTTGAGAATCTGCGCCTGCACCGACACATCCAGCGCTGAGGTGGGCTCGTCGCAGATCAACACGTCAGGGCGCATGATCAGCGCCCGGGCAATCGCCACCCGCTGGCGTTGTCCGCCGGACAGCTGGCTCGGGTAGCTGTCGATCACCCGCTTGGGCAGGCCGACCACATCAAGCATCGCTTCGGTCTTCCTGCGGCGCTCGGCGGTGCTGCCGATGGCATGCACGATCAGCGGCAGGGTAACGATTTCGCGCAGGGTCTTGCGTGGATTCAGCGAGGAATACGGGTCCTGGAAAATCGGCTGGATATGCCGGGACATTTCCTTGCGATCAGTCGCCGCCAGGTGTTTGCCATTGACCAACACGTCGCCGCTGGTGGGCGGCAACAGACCGAGCAGCATCTTGGCCAGGGTACTTTTGCCGCAACCGGATTCGCCCACCAGACCGAGGGTCTCGCCACGCATCAGGCGCAGGGAAACACCATCCACGGCCTTCAGGGTGGCGGCGGGTTTGAAAAAGCCCTGGTTGATCCGAAACTCACGGCGGATGTCACACAGCTCCAAAGCGATGTCTTTTTTCATGACCTTGCACGCTCCTGAAGGCGAATCGGTGCCGGGGCCGGGGCGGCGAACAGGCAGCGCGCCATGTGCCCGTCCTGTTCGACTTCGGGGATGTTTTGCGCGCAGGCCGGGATCGCCTGACCGCAACGATTGCGGAACGCACACCCTTGCTGTTCGCCGACCAGACTCGGCACCAGGCCTGGAATCGAACCCAGCGCCTCACCCGGTTTGGTCCGGCCAGGGATTGGAATACTCGCCAGCAGACCCCGGGTGTACGGATGCTGCGGGTTCTCGAACAGTTGCAGGGCAGGGGCGGTTTCGACGATTTCCCCGGCATACATCACGGCGACCCGGTCGGCGATCCGTGCCACCAGCCCAAGGTCGTGGGTGATGAAGATCACCGCCAGGCCGAGTTCTTTCTGGATGTCGCGGATCAAGCGCAGGATCTGCGCTTGAATGGTCACGTCCAGGGCCGTGGTGGGCTCATCAGCGATGATCAGGTCCGGTTCGCACATCAACGCCATGGCGATGATCACCCGCTGGCGCAGCCCGCCGGAAAGTTGATGCGGATACTGGCGCAAGCGCTCGGTGGCATTGCTGATCCCGACCTTCTCCAGCATCTGCGCGGCGCGCCCCAGGGCCTCCTTGCGTGAGACCTTGCGATGCTGGGTCAGTACCTCGCTGAGTTGATCGCCAATGCTGTAGGCCGGGTTCAGCGAGGTCATCGGCTCCTGGAAGATCATCGCCAGGCGGTTGCCGCGCAGGTCGCACATGCGCCGCTCGCTCTGGCCGAGCATGTCGATGCCGTCCAGCGTCAGCCGGGACGCGGTGCGTTTTGCCTTGCGTGGCAACAGGTCCATCAACGCCAGCGAGGTCAGGGATTTGCCGCAGCCGGATTCCCCGACGATGCACAGCATTTCACCGCGCTCGACTTCAAAACTCAGGCCGCGTACGGCATGCAGCATGTCATCCGGCGTCGGGCTGTTGCCCATGGGGATGTCCACGCGCAGGTTTTCTACATGGAGTAGTGCCATGTTCGGTTCCCTCTATCAGTTACGGCGGTCTATCAGTTACGGCCGTCGGGCAGGATCAGATCGCGCAGGCCATCGCCGACGAGGTTGATGCCCAGCACCAGAATCATCAGGGCGACGCCGGGAATGGCGATGACCCACGGGGAAAAGAACATGTAGGGTTTGCCTTCCGCGATCATCAGGCCCCAGGACGGCGTCGGTGGCTGCACGCCAACCCCGAGGAACGAGAGGGCTGACTCCAGCAGGATCGCGTGGGCCATTTCCAGCGTCGCGACGACGATCAGTGCGCCGACCAGATTGGGCAGGATTTCACTCACCAGAATGCGCAGGGTCGAGCAGCCGAGCGCCTGGGCCGACGCCACATATTCAGCATCGCGAATCTGTTGCACCGAGGCCCTGACCACCACCGCGAAGCGATCCCATAACAGGCAGCCGAGCAGCACGATCACCACTTTCAGTGAGCCGCCCATCAACGAGGCCGAGGCCAGCGCGACCATCACCACCGGCATCGCCAGCCGGGTGGTGATCAGGTAGCTGATAAACCCATCGACCTTGCCGCCGTAGTAGCCCGCCAACAGCCCCATGAGCGTGCCGATGAAGCCGGAAATCAGCGCCGCTGCAATGCCGATGAACAGCGAAATACGTGCGCCGTAGAGCAGCCTCGACAGGTAGTCACGGCCCAGCTTGTCGGTGCCGAGCACGTATTCCCAGGTGCCGTTGGCCATCCATACCGGTGGTTTCATGCGCAGCATCACGTCTTGCGCATAAGGGTCGTAAGGTGCCAGCCACGGCGCGAACAGTGCACCTGCGAAGATAATCAGCAACAACACCGCGCCGATGGCGAAACCCCGATGCCGCAAGCTCTTGCCAAGCACTCGGCTCAGGCTGCTCGGTGGTGGCAGGTAGTCATTGATCGCGAGAGTAGTGGGGGTGCTCATGTAGGCCTCCTAGCGCACGCGAATACGCGGGTCGAGCAGTGCGTTGAGCACATCGGCCAGCAACGTGAGGATGATGTAGATCACCGCAATCAACAGGACCACGGCCTGTACCACCGGAAAGTCGTCACGGGCGATGGCGTCCCAGGCAAGTTGCCCGATGCCCTGCAGGGAGAACACGGTTTCGATCACCACCGAGCCGCCGAGCATGAAGCCGAACTCCACCGCCGCCAGCGCGACGACCGGAATCAGCGCGTTGCGCAGTGCATGCTTGAACAGCACGCGGGCAGGGCGCAGGCCCTTGGCGCGGGCGGTGCGGATGTAATCGGAACTGAGCACATCAAGCATGCCGGCGCGGGTCAGGCGCATGATTGCCGGCGTCGCGTAGTAGCCCAGGGCAATGGCCGGCATGACGAAGTGCAGCAGGGTCGCGTTGCCGGACACCGGCAGCCACTTGAGCGTCACCGCGAACACCACGATCAGCATCAGCGCAAACCAGAAACTTGGCATTGCCTGACCCAGCACCGCGATGCTCAAGGCCAGCCGGTCAACCCAGGTGTCGCGTTTGACTGCGGCCAGCACGCCCAGTGGAATGGCCACCAGCAAGGCGATCCCCAGCGCCATGGCACCCAGCCCCAGGGTAATCGGCAAGCGGCTGGCGACGAGGTTGTAGACCGATTCCTGAAAGAAAAACGAGTTGCCCAGGTCCAGCCGCAGCAAATCGCCCAGCCAGTTGAAGTACTGGGTCGGCAGCGGTTTGTTCAAGCCGTACTGCACGCGTATCTGTTCGATCTGTTCGCTGGTGGCTTCCGGTCCGCCAATGGCAGTGGCGAGGTCGCCGGACAGGTGCAAAAGAGAAAAGCTGATCACCGACACGGTAATGGCAACGCAAATGGCGATGCCCAGGCGGCGCAGAAGGAATCCAAGCATGGCAAGTTTCCTCATATCCAATGGATGACAAGTGTGAGGACGTGTCCGTGGCGCACGAGAGTCCGTGCGCCCGGTTACGTATTACTTCCACGTGGACTCGACGAAACGCGGCAGCTCATCCGGGTACGGTGTGAACGCGAGTTCCGAGGTGTAGGCGTAGTTCATCGAGTAGTTGAACAGCGGCGCCCAGTAGGCCTGCTCGCTGATGCGCTGCAAGGCCTTGCGGTAGTTGTCCTTGCGCACTTGCGGGTCGAGGGCATTGTCGGCGGTCTGCAACCAGCCCTGGACTTGTGGGTCCTTGATATTGTCGTCCGGATTGCCCTTGAACCAGGTACCGGCCGACGCCGAGGTGTCGAGGATCGAGAACGAGCCCCAGGCCTGAAACGACATGGGCACCTTGCCGCCACGTTGCTGATCGCGCAGGGCGGCGTACTTCAAGTAGCGCAGCTTGGCGTTGATGCCCACCGCGCGCAGGTTGCCGATGATGGCTTCGACGTAATCACGGTCGCGATAAGCGAAGATTTCTGTCTCGAAGCCATTTGGGTAACCGGCTTCGGCGAGCAGCGCCTTGGCCTTGGCGGGGTCATAGTCGTAGACCGTGGCCGCGGTGGTATCGCAACCGAACTGGCCGGGATAACAGGCAACCTGCAAGGGCTTGGCTTCGCCCCCCACCAATTGCGTGGCCAGCGCATTGCGGTTGATCGCATGGTTGATGGCCTGGCGCACCTTGAGGTTCTTCATCGGTGAGTTTTCAGTGGAGGTGCCCCGTGCATCAAGAATCAGGAAACCGATGCGCATGGTTTCGCCACTGGTCACGGTCAGGTTCGGCATACCCTTGAGGTCGAACGCCTGATCCGAGGTCACACGCCAGGTCCAGTCGACACCGTCGGTCATCAACTCGGCCAGACGGGTTTCTGCATCCGGGATCACGCGGAACTTGAGGTGGCTGATATGGGGCTTGCCTTGTGGGCTGTCCGGGAAGTAGTCCTTGTTGATCTCCATGGTCACGCCTTCGCCGGCCACCACCGACACGGCTTTATACGGCCCGGTGCCAATGGGCTTGCGACTGAATTCGGCCAGGCCGACCTTCTCGAAGTACTGCTTGGGAAACATCGGAACGGCGTTGGACAGGTATTCCAGTGCCGGCGGGAAAGGCTTCTTCAAATACAGGCGGACGCTGTAGTCACCGGTTTTTTCGGCGCCCTTGATCCAGTCTACGTTTTGCACGGTAACGACTTTCGCTTCGGGCGACACCACGTAGTTGAGGGTGAACACCACGTCGTCGGCGGTGAAGGCGTCGCCGTTGTGAAATTTGACGCCCTTGCGCAGCTCAAAGTCGAGGGTGGTGTCGTCGACCTGCTTCCAGCTGGTGGCCAGCATGGGTTTGTATTCGCCGCTTTTGGGGTCGCGGTAGATCAGGTTGTCCCAGATCAGCCGGCCGAGAATCACGCCTTCGCGTAAATCGTTGTGATAGGGGCTGATGTTTTCAGGCTCGCTGTCGGAAGCGTAAACCAGGGTGTCGTTGGCTTTGCCGGCATGCGCCGGAAAGCTGCTGATAAGGCCCATCAGCGCGATACTGCAGGCGAAACCTTTGATGCCCATGCCGTCGTCTCCGTTGGCGAGAGTGGTTGAATCAAAGGGCAGCGAATCGCAAATGCGTAGAAGGAGGAGGAAAAGGTCGGGCGCTGTTTTTTTTGGTCTGGACACGAATGTAGGGAAGGGCTATCAATGCCGCAAGCACAATATTTCGATACTTCCTTTGCCGAAAAGGCAATCCTTGGGGGCTCCGATGCAGCTGTATGGCGTGCAGTCCACGGCACTGCGCTATTTTCTTGAAGTCGCCCGATGCGGATCGATCAGCGAGGCCTCAATGCGGCTGAATGTGGCGGCATCAGCGGTGAGCCGGCAAATTTCCAAGCTTGAGTTGGCCCTGGATGCCAGCCTGTTTGAGCGTCGTGCCCGCGGCATGGTGCTCAGCGAGGCGGGGGCGCGACTGGCGGCTTATGCGCGCAAGTCGCAGCTTGAGGCCGAGCAGGTGGTGCTGGAAATTACCGAGTTGCACGGCTTGCAGCGCGGTCATGTGCATGTTGCCTGTTCGGAAGGATTTGCCCTGGAATACATGCCCAGGAGCATCAGCGCGTTCAGGCGTGAGTATCAGGGCATTCATTTTACGTTGGAGGTCTGTGCACCCGCTGAAGCGACCGAGAAGGTTCGCTCCGGTGAAGCCGACCTGGCGATGACGTTCAGCCTGACGCCGCAAAAGGAAATCAAGGTCGAACATGTCCTGAGCGGGGCGATTTTTGCCGTGGTCTCCAATGCCCATCCCTTGGCCGGGCGTGAGTCTGTCAACCTCGCCGAGTTGCAACCCTGGCCCATTGCGTTACCCAAGGCCGACACTACGATACGGCAACTCTTCGACATCTGTTGCGGCGTCCAGGGGTTGTTGTTCGACCCGGTATTGACCACCAATTACGTTGCCGCGCTCTACAGTTTCGTCCGTGAAGAGGGAGGCATCAGCCTGGCCAGCGAAATGACCTTGCACCAACAGGTGGCGGACAAGCAGTTGCAATGCTTGCCGATCCTTGATGAAGGCATGCAGGCGCGGCGCATCGAACTGCAAAGCATGGCTGGGCGTAATCTACCGGCGGCGGTTTCGGCGTTCAGGGATTTTCTGATCGCTGAGCTGGCGAAGGCGAAGCGGCTTTGAAAAGATGAGGTTACTCCCATCTTCCACCTTGGAAGATCAGCGAGTTTTTCTGTGCTGACTGATGCTTAACGCATAGAGAACACGCTCAAGGATGAACTCCCTGGCTTCCGGATGTTTGAATGCTCTCATGAACAGCAACCTCTAGTTTGAGATTTAAAAGGTGTGCGTCTGTTATCGAGTTCTAATGCTCGGTAGTTCCTATTTCTTGAAGGCCTCAAGGTTTTCACGGAGCCATGCGGACAGCGAACGGGGTGGGGTACCCGTGAGGTCTTCAACCGTAAAGGTTCGTTCTGTCAGTATGGAATCATGGAAGATGCGATCAAGCCCCACGAGAATCTCGGCTACAAACGGGGAGAGTCCATCGGCAACTAACGCTGAATGCTGTGCGGCTGGAGACCGATGGGTATAGGCGACTGTGTGGCCTAACAGACTGGATAATTCCTCGGCAACTTGCGGCATTGTCCAGTTTCGCGGCCCAGTCAGGTGATACGCACGTTGTGAGCCTTCTGCTACTTCCTCCAGTAATGCTATGCGCGCCGAGTCCGCTACATCTCGAGTGTCTATAAGATTTACACGTCCATTGCCTGCGGCGCCGGCCCAAGTGCCCGTTGCAACAGCGTTGCCAGTACGCTTGAGCACATCCATGAACGTGGTAGGTCTCAATACGGTAGAGGCGATAGGTTGTTGACCCAGGTGGGCTTCTATCAATGAATGCCAGGCAAATGGATTGATAGGGGTCGATGGTCCCATAACCGAAAGCTTTACGATGTGCTGCACGCCCATTTCTACGGCAGCGTCAATAAGGGCAATCTCGTTGGCGACTTGTTGGGGTGAAGTGCCGTGAGCAATGAACAGCTTCTCGACACCGGCAAGTGCTTTTCTGAGCGTTGCCGGCTGATCAAAATCCAACTCGGCAGCGACCACCCCTGGGGCAAAAGCGGTGGATGATTTTTGCCGTGTGAGCGCCAGTAGGGTGACTGGGTCTTGCGCTAACTGACTGATCAATCGCCTGCCTACGCGGCCCGTCGCGCCGGCAACGGCGATGCTCAGTGGTTGCGTCCGATTGGTCGATTGATTGAGCATGATGAAATCTTCCTATATGGTGGAACGATCAGTCCAAGTATCCTGGTCTGATCGTTCCATGTTGTCAACGGAGGATTTATGAGCGGTAAACCGCAATATGACGAAAGTGCAGTCCTGAAGGCGGCGACGGCTGTTTTCTGGCGGCATGGGTACGCAAACGCATCGGTCAGCGATCTGACTGAAGCAACGGGGTTGTCTCGATCAAGCCTGTACCAGCGGTTCCATGATAAGGATGGGCTCTTCAACGAGTCGCTTCAGCTATATACCGACCGTGTATTAACGCGAATGAGATCGACCCGGGCACAGACCTCCAGGGCGAGCATAGAAGCGCTGCTACGAGAGTTTCTTCCGAAGGCATTTGGCGTGGAGCGTCCGCCTGGTTGCCTGATATCTCGCAGTAACGCTGAGCAAGAAGACCTCACTGCCACAGGAAAGAAAACCGCGAATTTTGCGGCTTGTCAGCAGCGACAGATTTTTGTGGATATTTTGACTCATGGCCGGTTGGAGGGTGAGATAGGGCAGCATGTCGATTTGGATCTACTGGCTTGGTATTACTTCGGAATACTGCAGGCTGTGGTAAATCTGCCTTCAGTCGGGGCGACTAACCAGGTACTTGGCGGCCTCATTGATGTCGCGATGTCGGCATGGCCTGAGAGCCAAGATAGTTCGGGTATTGAGACGATATGAGTGAGTAACCTCGATGGTAGGGGTATCTTTTCCGCAGTAGCGCCTGGGCATCTGATAAGTCTGCCCCGTGCTCAATAACGGTGAGTAGCGGTACGTGATCATACCGCTACGTCATCTAAGCCATAGGTGCCGATTTATAAAGCGTAACCGAATGTCCTGGCATGGTTGGTTGGTGTTTGACGGTTACTCTGCCCATGGCCGCATGGCCGGCAGCAGGCATGTCACACCGCCCGGCGAAAGCCAACGATCGCTTTGGTTTCGAGAAAATCGCCGAACGCAACTTCTCCCCATTCACGACCGTTACCCGACTGCTTGTATCCCCCGAACGGGGCCGCCAAATCCATGTCGGCATAATTGAGCGTGACTTGTCCGGCCCGAAGTTTACGCGCCACTGCCTCGGCGGCTGCATGTTCGCCCTGAACATAAGCGGCAAGGCCGAATACGGTGTCATTGGCGATCGCCACGGCGTCGGCTTCATCGGCATAACCGATGATGACAAGCACCGGGCCGAAGATCTCCTCGCGGGCGATAGTCATGTCATTCGTCACGTTGCAGAAGATGGTCGGCTGCACATAGAAACCGGTGTCGAGCCCTTCGGGTCGGCCGAGACCACCTGTTATCAGCGTTGCACCTTCTTCGATGCCGACCTGGATCAGGTTCTGGATCTTGCGCCACTGTGCCTCGGAGGCGACCGGGCCCATTTTCGCGTTACTTGCCGGGTGTCCGACAACCCACTGCGCTGCCGCCGTGCGCGCGAGATCGGCTACCTCATCCATTCGTGTAAATGGAACAAGCATCCGTGACGGCGCATTACATGATTGACCGCTGTTGAGCATCATTTGAGCCACGCCCGCCGCCACGGCTGACGGAAAGTCAGCGCTCGGCAAAAGGATGTTCGGCGACTTTCCGCCCAGTTCCTGGTGTACGCGTTTAACCGTCAGTGCCGCATTGCGCGCTACCTGGATGCCGGCGGGGGTGGATCCAGTAAACGAGACGAGATCGACTTCAGGATGGCCCGTCAGTGCGTCGCCAACACCTTTGCCGTCTCCATGTACCAGATTAAAAACACCGGCTGGTACACCGGCATCATGCATGATCTCGGTAAAGATCGTCGCCGAGAAAGGCGACACTTCAGAAGGCTTCACCACCATCGTGCAGCCTGTCGCCAACGCTGCGGCCACCTTGCAGGTCAACTGGTTGAGCGGCCAATTCCATGGCGTGATCAACGCACAAACGCCAATCGGCTCGCGTACGATCTCAGTGGTGCCCATCTCGTGTTCGAAACTGTATTTGGCTAACGCGGCGCGAGCGATTTGAATGTGGGCCAGGCCGGCCGTGACTTGCAATTGCTCGGCAAGCCATAGCGGTGCGCCCATTTCGTCGGACACTGCTATCGCAAGATCCTGTGCGCGCAACTGGTAGGCCGCGATGATTCGATCAAAGAGTGCAAGACGCTCCTCAACCGATATTTGTGAGAACGTCTGGAAGGCGGCTCTTGCCGCTGCGACCGCTTTATCGACATCGAGGGGGCCGCCGAGCGCAACCTGGCCGGCAACCGTTTCGTCAGCCGGATTAATGACATCCATTACGATATTGCCAGCGGGCTCCACCCACGAACCATCGATGTAAAACTGAAGATTTTCGCGCATTTTAGTCCTCGTCATATTGGGCTTTCCAAAACAGGTCAGGCCGTTGGGATCAGCGCTGCCGCGTCGATATCGAAGGCGCTTGGCCAATCGTCGAGAGTCGCAGAGAGGCGTTGATCAAAGGTCGCAATAAGGCATCGAAATGCGGCCATCTTTGGCGACCCTTACAAGGTATATGCGATAAACCTGGAGTCAATTAGGCACTTAAAGTAGCGTTGGTAGGTTCAGGGATACCGCGGGCAAACCTGCGAAGGCATTCACTCCGCCGGGCTTACCTGCGCGGCCTCGTCAAACTTCAACCGGGCCGTTTCAACCTCAGGCAATTTGTCGAGCGTCCATTTATGCAATTCGCGAAATGGCTGCTGCAGTGTTCGACCCAGTTGGGTGATCTCATACTGGACTGCCACGGGCGAAAACGAGATGACCTGGCGCGAGACAAGACCATTTCGTTCCAGTCGCCGCAGGCACTGTGTCAGGGCCTTCTGAGTGACGCCCTCGAGGCGACGCTTGATGGCGTTAAAGCGATGCGGCCCGTCATCAAGTACCGCCAGAACCATCATCGACCACTTGTCTGCGATTTGGTCGAACAGCGCCCGGCTTGGGCACTCCGACGAAAAACATTGCGGCTTTAATTCCAGCATCGAAGTTTCCTCACGTATACCTAGGCGATTCTAGGTGCCTAATTGACATTTAGTTTACAAAATATACTTATATGGTTTCCAAAAGCAAATGGAGTCCATCCAATGTCAAACCCAGATACCAGCGTTTTATTTCGTCCTCTTTCCATCCGCTCGCTTGAACTGAAAAACCGGATTGTCATGTCGCCGATGACCAGGCAATTTTCCCCAGAGGGCATCCCTGGTGAAGGTAGCGCTGCCTACTACCGGCGGCGGGCTGAAGGTCGGGTCGGATTGATTTTGTCAGAAGGCACCGTCATTAATCGTCCCGCTTCACGTAACGGTCCCGGTATTCCTTTTTTTCACGGTGCAGCAGCGCTGGCCGGATGGAAGAACGTGATCGATTCTGTTCACGCTGCCGGGGGTCGTATGGGGCCGCAACTCTGGCACACCGGCGCAGTGCGTGACGTCAGCGGCTGGGAGCCTGATGCGCCGGTTGAAAGCCCGTCTGGCCTCGATTCGCCAAACGTCCCTCGCGGTGTGGCGATGAGCGAAGAGGATATTGCAGACGCAGTTGCTGCGTTCGCCCAGGCGGCGGCGGATGCCAGGCGCCTGGGTTTCGACACCGTTGAGATCCATGGGGCGCATGGTTATTTGATCGATCAGTTCTTCTGGGCCGGCACCAATCAGCGCACCGATCGTTATGGCGGACCGACGATCAAAGAGCGCTCCCGTTTTGCCGCTGAGATCGTGTCTGCTGTGCGTCATGCGGTCGGGCCCGAATTTCCCATCATCATGCGCGTCAGTCAATGGAAGCAGCAGGACTTCGGGGTGCGCCTCGCCGAGACTCCTGCACTGATGGAAGACTGGCTGCTGCCGCTGGTTGAAGCGGGTGTTGATGTTCTGCATTGCTCGCAGCGACGCTTCTGGGACCCTGAGTTCCCCGAAATTGATGGTGAGAACGGGCTGAACTGCGCGGGCTGGGCGAAGAAAGTCACTGGCGCCACGACCATCAGCGTCGGTTCGGTCGGGCTGGATAATGATGTTACTCATGCATTCGCCGGCAAGGGATCGACCCCTGCGAGCCTGGATCGGCTTGTCGAGCGAATGGAGCGCGAAGAGTTTGATCTGATCGCAGTAGGGCGTGTTCTGCTGAGTGACCAGGATTGGGTCGCCAAAGTGGAAAAAGGCGATTACGCAGATCTGAAGGGCTTCAATCCGGCCTCTTTAGCCGAATTGGTTTAAGCCTTAGACCGGATTCCGGGCATCTACGTGCGAGTCGTAGAGGCCCGGAATCCGGGTGATACGGCGTCGCCACGGATGATGCCGAGCGATCTGGCAAGCGGTGGCGACCGGTCATGGGAAGGGGTGTTCAAGTATACCTGGTAGGGATTCAGTGCCTGATTGAAACCAGGTATACAGCCTATATCATTGGTTTCTTTAACCATCGCCTCTACTGGAAGTTTGGAAGCGAGAAACAGGATTGATCATGACACCTATAAGCCAATCAGTGACGCCCATGGAAAACAACGTCACGCGGTTTACCTGCAATGGGTGTGGAACTTGCTGTAAAGAACGTCTTATCCCTCTGACGCTTCAAGAGGCCGAGGAATGGTTAGATCGCGGTGGTAACGTCGCAGTCATACTCGAAGCTTTCGACACATCAGTCTTCCCGTTGCCAGGGCACTACAACCACAGCGTGCAACGCGCGGTCGATGTGGCCAGTGGAGAGGCACGTATTCAGGTCATTGCCATTTTTGCGGGTAACGCACTGACCCAGTGTCCAAGTCTAGGGGAGGATAACCGCTGCACGATCTATGAAGATCGACCGCTGGTGTGTCGAATCTATCCGATGGAAATCAATCCATTTCTAACCCTGCGCCCCGAAGAAAAGGTCTGCCCGCCGGAAGTCTGGGAGTCGGGAGAGGTGCTATGGTCCGACCGTGTAGTTGATCCTGTCCTGGAGGATCAGATTCAACGCTCCCGGCAGGCTGACCGCGACGATGCCAAGGCAAAAGTTTCAGTCTGCGCGGCGCTGGGGATGAGTGTTGCCGCTTGGAAAGGCAACGCGCTGGCTGTTTACTTAGCCGACCGTGCGCAATTGCAGCAGGCCATCAGTCTCGTTCGCGCGGGAGGCGACGTACCGGCCAATGTGTCCTGGAAAGTCCGCGTCGATGATGCTGACCTTCACACTCGTCTGCAGGGGGCAGGTGTTGAGCTGGATCTTCGTGCACAGACTGAATATATCTTTCACTCGCTTTAATCGAAGAGCTCAGTGCTTTGCCCGCTCCAGGGCGTGGGGATACCTGGGTCGTCGCTGACTCGCTTATTGCAGCGGCCCCAGCACTTGCCGATAGCGTTCTTCCCCCTGCGGCGTCTGGCGGGTCAGGTTGATTTCCAGGCCGATGGGATCGGCTTTACGGTTGCCGGCCAGCTGACGCCAGCCTTGGCCCGCTTCCCAGATGCGCACCTGCAGGTCACTGATGCCGGACAAGACAGCCACCGCTTTTTTTGGGGGCGGCAACGGATATCGATCACTGGCCGCTGATGTGGCGCGGTACAGCGTGTCACCCTCCAGCCACCAGCGCACCCGTTGCAGACCGTTTTCGGGAAGGGCTGCATTACGAATCACGTTCAGTTGAAAATCATGCTGGTCGGAGCTGCGAACGCTGATCGCGGCGAGCCCGTCGGGCTGTTCGTCATCGTTCAAGGCTGGCGTTCTCAGTTCAACGCTGGCGCGCAGGGCCAGGTCGCGGTCCAGCTGGTTGAGTGTGCGCAACAACGCTTCGGTTTGTTCAGTGCTGGCCTGCAGATGGCTGTCGGCACGGCTCACGCTGTCGAGGCCGCGCCAGGCAATCAGGCTGACAATGGCCATCAGCATGATCGCCACCATGACTTCGATGAGGGTAAAGCCGCGCTGGTGAGTTTTCATGGTGCATTTGCCACGCGTATCTGGCCGGTCGCCGTGCGTTGAATGTCGAGGCGGTGCTGGCCATCCGAAAGCTGCAGTTGCAAGGGCGAGGCGAACCATTCGGCATTCAGTACCACCGGTTGCCTGGGGGTTACCCGCACGCTCATCGAGGGTGTTTCCCAGGCACGGGGGCGCAGTTGCGAGTCGCTCATGAAGTGATCCCAGCCCTGGCCAGACTCGTGGCGCCGACTGAAGCGAAACCCTTTAGTGTCGGCCCGCCACGTGATGGGGCGGCCGTCGGCCCGGGCTTCGGCCTGGGCGATCTGCAGCATCTGGACCACGCGGTTGGCATCCTTGCGCAGCAATTGCAACGGGTCGGGTTTGATGCTCAGGCTGATCGCCGCCGAGGCGATGCCGATGATCACCAGGACCACCATTAATTCGATCAGGGTGAAGCCTTGTTGATTGGCCTTGGTCATGACACAACGCTCCTTCGTCGTGGGTCTCTCCTGTAGACTGCCCGGCAGGACAACAAGGAGGTTTTGTCGTGGTCGCTATTTTTCGTTTGACCGCGCCGCGAGTGGTGCAGGCAGTGGCATTGGCCACGGCGCTCGCGGGTGTGCTGGTCTGGTCTTCCGTGTTGCTGACATCGGCCGAGTCCCAGGTGCCGCCGGTCGAGCCGCCGGTTTTGGCCGCGCGCCCGGATACACCGGCGTTGCAGTGGTTTTCCAACCAGCCGGCGGTGGTGGACATCAAGGTCTCCGGCCTGATGGCGGGCGTGCGCGGGGCGGTGGCGATCCTGAGCCTGAACGAGGGGCCGCCGCGCAGTTTTCGGGTGGGCGAGTCATTGGCCCAGGGGGTGCGCCTGGCGGCGATCGAGGGCGATGCAGTAGTGATTGAGCGGGGCACGCAGCACACCCGCATTAAGGTCAGCACGCTGCCGGACTCGGTGGTGCTACCGCGCTTGACCCGACCCTGAACGCTCATTGGGGCGTTGCCTTCGGCGGGTTGAGCAGCGTTTCCACCCGCGCCAACGGTGGCGCCTCGCGCTTGCGCTCCGACACCTGCAGGGTGACGCGCATCAGGCGTCCATCGGCGCTCGGTGCGATGCTCTGTTCGCAACGCAACTGCAAGCGGCCCTGATCACATTCAAACGCTTTGTGTCCCCTGGGCAGGCGTCCCTCCAGGCGCAGTTCGGCGAGCCTGCCCTGGGCCGACAGCAGCGCCATCGAGCGGTCGCGCAGCAACCCATTGCTCTGGGTCATCAAGCCTGCAACGCGGACCGCCGCCGCCATCGCCACGGCAATGATCGCCAAGGCCACGAGCACCTCGATCAATGTAAAACCCTGCTCCTTGCGCGACAGCTCCATGGGTCACTCTTGGCGTAAAAACACGCCGTAGAGTAGCACTCAGAGAGCCGCGGGCAGCGGCCAATTATTTTTGCTATCCAGATAGTTAGTTTTGTTACACTGCGCGCCGAATTAGGATCGAGCCAAGGATGGTGGATATGGATTTCGCGCGCATCAAATATGGGCCTCGCGCCCGCCACGCTCAGCAAGGATTCACGCTGATCGAGATCATGGTGGTGGTGGTCATCCTCGGCATTCTGGCGGCGATTGTCGTGCCTAAAGTGCTGGACCGCCCGGACCAGGCCAGGGCGATTGCGGCCAAGCAGGACGTCGCCGGCCTGATGCAGGCGCTCAAGCTTTATCGCCTCGACCACGGCACCTATCCCAACATGAACCAGGGCCTCAAGGTACTGGTCGAGCGCCCGGCAGATGCAAAAAATACCAACTGGCGTTCTTATCTGGAGCGCCTGCCCAACGACCCCTGGGGCCGTCCTTACCATTACTTGAATCCCGGCGCGAACGGCGAAGTCGACATCTTCTCCCTCGGTGCCGACGGACAGCCTGATGGCGACGGTGTGAATGCCGATATCGGATCCTGGCAGCTCTAAGCGCGGCCATGAAATCACACTCGCCCACAGGGGCGAAACAGCGCGGCATGGCGATTATCAGCGCGATGCTGATCGCGGCGGTGGTCGCTGTGTTCGCCGCCGGCATGCTCACCCGCCAGAGCGTTTTTACCCGTTCACTTGAGGCCGAGCAGGCGCGAGTGCAGGGCAGTGCATCACTGCTGGGCGGCCTGGAAGTCAGCCGGCGATTGCTCCGGGACGCCCGCGAGCAGGATGTGCTGACGCGGCTTGACCAGCCGTGGGCCCGGCCTATCAACACCGCTCAGGACGGCGAATTCGAAGGCCGCCTTGAGGACCTGCAAGGCAAGTTCAACCTGCGCAATTTAATCGCCCAAGAGTCTGTTGATCTCGGGCAGATGCGCAGCTTTGAGCGGTTGTGCGAGATGATCGGTGTCGAGGCCCGCCTGGCGCAGCGCATCAGCCAACGCTTGATTGAGGCCTACCCACATAGGCCGGTTGCCTCAACAGTGGGGCAGCCGCCCCCGCCATTACCCGCCACCCAGCCGATGCTGCGCAGTCTTGATCAATTACGCGGTATCGAAGGCCTCAATGAGCGGGTCCTGGCGCGGCTCGAGCGCTACGTCAGCATTCTTCCGGTCAACACCTGGGTCAACGGCAATACGGCCAGCGCTGAGGTGCTGGCCGCGGTGGTGCCGGGTTTGTCCTGGGCGCAGGCCAAGGCGTTGGTCGCCGAGCGCGATCGCGGCCAGTGGTTTATCAATCGCGGCGACTTCGTTAACCGTGCGCGATTGCCCAACCTGAACGTGGATGAACTCAACGTCGGGATCACCAGTGAGTGGTTCCTGCTCCAGGGGCAGGCCCGCCGCAATCAGCGCCGTGTTCACCTGGCTGCGCTGCTGCATCGTCCGGAAGACGCAATGCCCAGGGTCATCTGGTCGAGGCTGGGCGTATGACGCGCCTGCGCCTTGCCTTGCCACCGCTGGAGTCCTTGACGTCGGACACCGAGCTTGAGTTCGCGCAACTGGACCGCAAGGGGCACGTCAGCCATACCGGCATCAGCACCCTTGGCCAGCTGGGACAACGGGTCAAGTCTCAGGCCGTCGAGTGTTTCCTTCACCCCATGGACACGGTACTTACGCGCATTGAACTTCCGCCGTTGTCAGCGTCCCGTATCGATGCGGCCGTTACCTGCGCTGCGCAGGCGTTGATCCTGGGGCCCAGCGAGCAGATGCATGTGGCGCACAGCGCTCGCGATGCCGATGGACAGGTGCACCTGAGCTGGTTGCCCAAGGCTGTACTGGATCGCCTCGGTCAGTTGCTTGGCCTGCACGGATTGAAGCTGGGCGGTCTGTATCCAGCGCCTTACCGCTTAGCCGTGCCAGCGGCCGGGCAGGTCAATGGGTGTGTGGTAGAGGGCCAGTTGCTGCTGCGTTTCACCCTCGCCCATGGGGCGGTGGAACCGTTGGTTGAGGACCGTCTGGAAGCGCTCGCCGCCACCGGCGAAAGTGTGCTGTGGCCCGTGGACCACCAGCGCTGGAACGGCGCTGCCCCTGGCTGGGGATTGCACGCCGGGGTCGGCCGGCGCACTGCACCGGCGGCCGGTTGGGGGCGGGCGTTGGGCTGTTGTGCGTTGGCCGTGGGTGTCTGGGTGGCCGGGCTCAACCTTTACGCCGCCCGCGAGGTTGCGCAAGGGCAGCAGCTCAAGCAGCAGATGAGCCAGCGCGTGAAGCACGCATTTCCCGAGCTGCCGGTGATTCTCAACCCTCTGCAACAGGCCCGCCAGCAGTTGGCGATCCGGCAAGGGGGCGGGCCCGCGCAGCTCAATCACGACTTTGCTTACCTGGTGCAGCAAGCCGCCATGGCGCTGCCGTTCATGGCTGGCAGCGTCCAGCAGCTGACCTTCAGCGAGCGCCAGTTGCAGCTGCAGATGACCGCCGAAGCCACTCCCGCTGCCGACGGCGCTGTACAGGCTGCGCTGAGGCAGGCGGGACTTTCCGCCCACCGCAACGAGCGCATCTGGACGCTGAGCGCGATGGCCGAACCCGCGTCGGGAGAGGGTGATTCCAGCGTGGAAAACGACGATGAATAATCCGCGGCTGATGGCATTCAGAGGACGCTGGAAAGCGCTGGCCCCGCGGGAAAAAACCATGCTCAGCGGTGCGGCGGTGTTTCTCGCCAGCCTGTTGGTCTGGCTGTCGCTGATCCAGCCGGCGCTCAAGAGCATTGACTATTGGCAAGCCGAAACCCCGAAGCTGCGCGCCCAGAGCCAGGCACTGGCGCTGTTGCTTCGCGAGGTCACCACGCCTGTCGGGCTGGACCTTGAACACTCATTGCGGCAATCCCTCGACGCCGCCGGACTGGCGGGGCACTACCGGTTGCAGGCCCAGGATCTGTCCTGGCAACTGACACTGGACGCGGCCCCCGCCGATGCGGTGCTCGGCTGGTTATTGAGTGACCCCAGGCAATTTTCGCTGGACGTGGTGGAGGCTCGTTTGCAGCGCGCCAGCGAAGCCTCGGCCGACAACACGGCAGGCACTCTCACAGGAACCGTCCGTATGGATCGGATGCACGGCGCTAAGGAAGCATCATGAAGTGGTCAGGTTCCCATTATGTACGCACGGCTGCGCCGTTTCTGTTGCTCGCACTGGGTGCATGCAGCGCGCAACCCACGGCGGATTTACCCCAGGACAGTGAGCTCGGGCTGCCCCTGGCCACCACCCAGCGCAGCGGCGATGCCCTGGTAGACCGGCAGCGTGCGCAAGTGCAAATCGAACGGCAGTCGCGGCCCTTGCACAAGGTTACCAACCCCGGACGTGGCGGCGGTGCCGGTCATAGCGGCGTGGCGCCGAGCAAACCCTTGGGCGATCAACCGGTCACGCTGAATTTCGTCGAGGCCGACATTCAAGCCGTGGTGCGGGCGTTGTCCCGTGCGACGGGGCAGCAGTTCCTGGTCGACCCGCGCGTCAAGGGCTCCCTCACGCTGGTTTCCGAAGGGCAGGTACCGGCGCATCAGGCCTACGACATGCTGCTGGCGGCACTGCGCATGCAGGGCTTCAGCGTGGTGGATGTGGGCGGTATCGCGCACGTGGTGCCCGAGGCCGATGCCAAGCTGCTCGGCGGGCCGATCTACAGTGCCGACAAGCCGGGCGGCAGCGGCATGCTCACCCGCACCTTCCGCCTGCAATACGAAAACGCGGTGAACCTGATCCCGGTGCTGCGCCCGATCGTTTCGCCGAACAACCCGATCAACGCCTACCCGGGCAACAACACCATCGTTGTCACCGACTACGCCGAGAACCTGGCGCGGGTGGCGCAGCTTATCGACGGTATCGATACCCCGAGCGCCATCGACACCGACGTGGTGCAGGTTCAAAACGGGATCGCCGTGGATATCGCCGAGATGGTCTCGCAACTGTTGGAGCAGCCGGGCAGCGATCCGACGCAGAAAATCACGGTGGTGGGCGACCCGCGCTCCAACGCGATCGTGATTCGTGCCGGCAGCCCGGAGCGGACCGAGTTGGCGCGTAACTTGATCTACAAGCTGGATAACGCCCAAGCCAACCCAAGCAATTTGCACGTGGTGTACCTGCGCAACGCCCAGGCCGCGAAACTGGCGCAGTCGTTACGCGGTTTGCTGACCGGTGAAAGCGACAGCGGTGGCGGTGACAATGCGCGGTCGGCCCTCAGCACAATGGGTGCCAATATCTCCGGCAGCCAGACCGGGCAGGGCAGTGGCCAAGGCAGTACCACCAGCGCCAATGAGTCGGCGCAGACGACCAGCAGCTCGAGCAGCCAGCCCGGTGGGCAGTCGAATGAGCAAAACGTCGCCTTCACCGCCGGTGGCGTGACCCTCCAGGCCGACTCGACCACCAACACCTTGCTGATTTCTGCCCCGGAGCCGTTGTACCGCAACCTGCGTGAAGTCATCGACATGCTCGACCAACGCCGCGCCCAAGTGGTGATTGAAAGCCTTATCGTTGAAGTCGGCGAGGACGATGCCAATGAGTTCGGCGTGCAGTGGCAGAGCGGCGACCTGGCCGGCAAAGGCGTGATTGGCGGCACTAACCTGGGCGGCGCGGGGTTCAACCTGAATGGCAAGACCAGCGTTGACGTGCTGCCCGGCGGGCTCAGCCTCGGCTTCATCAACGGTACGGTGGATGTGCCCGGCATTGGCAAGGTCATGGACCTCAAGGTGCTGGCCCGCGCGCTTAAAAGCAAAGGCGGCAGCAACGTCCTGTCGACGCCGAACCTGCTGACCCTGGACAACGAGGCGGCCAGTATTTTTGTTGGCCAGACCATCCCGTTTGTCAGTGGCAGCTACGTGACCGGTGGCGGCGGTACCAGCAATAATCCGTTCCAGACGGTCACCCGTGAAGAGGTCGGCTTGAAGCTGAATGTGCGCCCACAAATCTCTGAGGGTGGCACGGTCAAACTCGATATTTACCAGGAAGTCAGCAGCATCGATGAGCGCGCGTCCAGCAGCGCCGCGTCGGCCGGCATCGTCACCAACAAGCGCGCGATCGACACCAGTATTTTGCTCGATGACGGGCAGATCATGGTCCTCGGTGGCCTGCTCCAGGACGGTTACAGCCAGAGCAATGAAGCCGTGCCGTGGCTGTCGAGCATTCCGGGGCTGGGTGTGCTGTTTCGCAATGAACGCCGGGCGGTCACCAAGACCAACCTGATGGTGTTCCTGCGCCCGTATATCATCCGCGACAGTGGTGCCGGGCGCGCGATCACCCTGAACCGCTATGACTACATGCGTCGTGCCCAGGGCCATTCCCAGCCGGAACACAGCTGGGCGATGCCGGATGTGCAGGCGCCGCAGTTGCCGGCGGTGGAGAAGGGGATTCCGGGCGGGCAGCAGCAGGGGCCGAGGGCGGTGATTCGCGCGGTGCCTGTAGGTGCACGACCATGAGCCTGCTGTACGCAGGACCAAATGTGTATTCCTGTGGGAGAGGGGTATGAGCCTGCTCCCCTACGCCTGGGCCAAATCCCAACGCATCCTCCTGCGCCCCGGCGACGACGGCATGCTGCTGACCGTCTGCCCCTCCACCCCCGGCTGGTCGATCAGCGAAGTACGGCGCCGGTTCGGCCAGTCGCGGGTTGAGCAGGTACGCGACGACGAACTCGACGGCCTCCTCGCCAGTGCTTATGCCGATACGGGCAGCGCCGCCGCCGTGGTGGGTGCGGCAGAGAACGAAGTCGACCTCGACCGCCTGATGCAGGACATGCCCGAGATCACCGACCTGCTCGACACCCAGGACGGCGCACCGGTGATCCGTATGATCAACGCCTTGCTCACCCAGGCCGCGCGGGACGAGGCCAGTGATATTCACATCGAGCCCTATGAAAGCCATTCGGTGGTGCGTTACCGCGTCGACGGCACCCTGCGTGACGTGGTGTCGCCGCGCAAGGCGCTGCATGGCGCGCTGGTGTCGCGGATCAAGATCATGGCCCAGCTCGACATCGCCGAAAAACGCTTGCCCCAGGACGGCCGTATCGCCCTGCGCGTGGCCGGGCGGCCCATCGATATTCGTGTGTCGACCGTGCCCACCGGGCATGGCGAACGGGTGGTGATGCGCTTGCTCGACAAGCAAGCCGGGCGTTTGCAGCTGGAGACCCTGGGCATGGAGCCGCAGTTGCTGGCGCGCCTCGACACCTTGATCCGCCAGCCCCACGGCATCGTGCTGGTCACCGGGCCCACGGGCAGCGGCAAGACCACCAGCCTCTACGCCGCCCTGGCGCGGCTGGATGCGAGCACCAGCAATATCCTCACCGTGGAGGACCCGGTGGAGTACGACCTGCCGGGCATCAGCCAGATCCAGGTCAACGCCAAGATCGACATGACCTTCGGCCTGGCGCTGCGGGCGATCCTGCGCCAGGACCCGGACGTCATCATGATCGGTGAAATCCGCGATTTGGAGACCGCGCAAATCGCGGTGCAGGCCTCGCTCACGGGGCATTTGGTACTCGCTACGTTGCACACCAACGACGCGGTATCCGCCGTCAACCGCCTGCTGGACATGGGCGTCGAGCCGTTTTTGCTGGCGTCTTCAATGCTTGGGGTTCTGGCGCAACGCCTCGTGCGTCGTCTCTGCCCGCAATGCAAGGAAGAAGACCCGGCCAGCCCGGGCACTTGGCGTCCACTCGGGTGTTTGGCGTGTAACCACACCGGCTACAGCGGTCGCACCGGCATTCATGAACTGTTCTGCATTGACGACGCGATTCGCGCGCTGATTCACCAGGGTGCCGGTGAGCAGGCGCTCAGGGCCGCAGCTCGCAGCGCCGGTATGTGCAGCATGCGTGAGGATGGCGAACGCTGGGTCAACAGCGGCGTGACGGCACCCGAAGAAGTGCTCCGCGTGACACGGGACGCCTGATGAATCGCTACCGTTTCGAAGCCGCCGACGCCATGGGCAAGATCGAGAGCGGACACCTGGAAGCCGACAGTCAGCGCGAGGCGTTCGGGGTTCTGCGCCGGCGTGGCTTGACGGCCTTGTCGGTGCACCTTGAGCAAAATACGGCCTCGGCGGCCGGCGCGGGCCTGTTCAGCGCCAAGCTGTCGGACAACGACCTGGCCTGGGCCACGCGGCAACTGGCCAGCCTGCTCAGCGCCAGCCTGCCACTGGAGGCCGCGTTGAGTGCCACGGTGGAACAAGCCGAGCGCAAACACATCGTCCAGGCCCTGAGTGCGGTGCGTGCCGATGTACGCAGCGGCATGCGCCTGGCGGATGCCTTGGCTGCACGGCCACGGGACTTTCCGGAGATCTACCGCGCGCTGATTGCGGCGGGGGAGGAGTCCGGCGACCTCGCCCAGGTGATGGAGCGGTTGGCCGACTACATCGAAGAACGCAATAACCTGCGCAGTAAAATCCTCACCGCGTTTATCTATCCTGGAGTGGTAGGGCTGGTCTCGATCGCCATCGTGATCTTCCTGCTCAGCTACGTGGTGCCCCAGGTGGTCAGTGCGTTTTCCCAGGCGCGCCAGGACTTGCCCGGGCTGACATTGGCGATGCTCAATGCCAGTGATTTCATTCGCGGTTGGGGTTGGTTGTGCCTCAGTGCTTTGATCGCGGGTTTCTGGGGCTGGCGTGTGTACCTGCGCAACCCGCTGGCGCGTCTGGGTTGGCATCGCCGCGTGTTGCGCCTGCCGCTGATCGGGCGTTTTGTACTCGGGCTCAATACCGCACGGTTTGCCTCGACCCTGGCGATTCTCGGCGGCGCCGGGGTGCCGCTGTTGCGTGCACTGGAAGCGGCACGCCAGACCTTGTCCAACGACTGCCTGAGCCAGTGCGTCAACGACGCCACCGCCAAGGTGCGCGAAGGCGTCAGCCTGGCCACGGCGCTGGCGGCGGAGAGAGTATTTCCGCCCCTGCTGATCCACCTGATCGCCAGCGGCGAAAAGACTGGCTCGCTGCCGCCGATGCTCGATCGCGCCGCGCAGACACTGTCCCGCGATATCGAGCGCCGGGCGATGGGCATGACCGCACTGCTGGAGCCACTGATGATCGTGGTGATGGGCGCGGTGGTGCTGGTGATCGTGATGGCGGTGCTGTTGCCGATCATCGAGATCAACCAACTGGTGCAATAGCTGCACAAAAAAGCCCTCGTCACCGAGGGCTTTTCATTTCACAGGTGATACCGCTGCTTAGAGCTTACCGGCGCCGGCCTTGGCCTTGACGTCGGCGGCGACCTTATCGGCGGCCAGCGGAGTGTAGCTGTACGGCGGGGTCCAGCCGATGCTCGAACTCCACGAGCAGCTCAATGCGCTGCCGTTGAGGGTCGAGCCGGTGTCGCGGTAGACGCTGCCACCGTAATCGCCGGCGATCTTGTCGCAACCGCTGATACCGGCGATCTCGAAGGCGTTACGCTCGGAGAAGATCTTCGAGTTCTTGCCCACACCGTGAGCGTACGAGAACGGGTACACCTTATGGCTGGTGCTGCCCACATGGTAGTTGTTGTACAGGTGCACCTGGCCGAAACGCACGCGCGGCGCACGGGCAGAGATATTCTCAAACAGGCTGTTGTGGATGGTGACCTTGAGCTTGCCGTCATCGGTGGTGCGGCTATCGCTGGAACCGATCAGGTTGTTCTTCTCGTGCGACTTGAACGCCGAGTACGAGATGGTCACGTAGTTGGCGCCGTTTTTTACATCCAGCGCGCCGTCGTGATGCTGCTTCGGACGGCCGTTGGCACTGCCGTTCTGGTCATCGGTACGGCGGCCATCGGTGAAGGTCACGTGATCGACCCACACGTTATTGGCGCCCTCGATGGTCAGGCCATCGTATTCCGAGTTCCAGTTGCCTGCGCTGCCGTCCGTGGGGTCCCACTTCGGCTCGGGATCCCAAGGGTTTTCGATGGTGATGTTGCGGATGATGACGTCGTTTTCCTTGGCATAGAAGAAACCCTCACGGATTTCGGCATTGCTGGTGGTACCGACGATGGTGGTTTTGCCAGGAATATCCAGGCGACCGCGTACCTTCATATCAGCAGTCGTCGTATAAGCCTTGCCTTCGCTGATATCGATGATGCCGGTGATTTTGATGATGCGACCATTGGTGCCCACCGACGCGCTCAGTGCGGTTTTCAGCTCAGCCGCGTTTTTTGCCGTGTAGATATTATTCGCCGCAGCTCGCGAGCCGCCCTTGGTGCCGCCGTTCTGAGTGGCCCAACCGGTGGTGGCCGAATCCAGCCAGATGTCCGCGGCATGCGCAGGAACGCTGGAAAACAGCAGGGCACCGATAACGGCACTGGCCAGTTTTGAGGCAGTGAAGGTTGAGGGGGTTGTCATGAGTAATCAGATCCTTGATTAACTTGAGTGTTTAAACGCGCACAGGCATGCGCGTTTCTCGAGCGGACGTCCTTGCCACTGGTGCAGCGAATCGAACGTCCGCTGCATGAGAAATACTATCATGCGTGTCTGTGTTGTCGTACAACTGTTTATAAAATTAACGAGTAAAAAGTTTTATTGACTAAAATAAAATATCGGATAATTATTCCTGTGCATCTGCTCCCACGCAGAGTCATTTTCAGGGTTATCCCGATGAGTGTTAAAACCCCGTCTGTACTGGCGACTCTTTACGTCGAGGCCAATGAGTCGTGCTTTGCAACCCCCGTGGCACCTGCGCTGATGCAGGGCTTCCCGGCCGAGCCGAAACACCGGGTAACGTGGCACAACTGGATGCGCGCGCCCTTCAGCCAGTGGGGGTTCCGTCATCTGGCGCGGTTGCGTCCCACGATTGATGTGGCGGCGGGTCCAAGGCCTGCCGGTCAGCTCAAGGAAGCGCCCACAGCGCTGGACCCGCTGTGTTTCGACAGCGAATGCGGGCTCAGCATCAGCGTGATCGAACACCTTGTGGCCAGCCAGACCGACGCTTTTTTAGTGATGCAGGGCGACACGGTGTTGTTCGAGCGCTACTTCAACGGCCAGCGCGCGGATGACCGGCACATCATGTTCTCGGTGACCAAGTCGCTGATCGGCACCCTCGGCGAACAACTGGTTTCCAACGGCATGCTCAAGCCCGAGCTGTCTGCCGCGTACTACGTGCCTGAACTGGTGGGCAGTGCGTTTGGCGATGCCACCGTGCGCCAGTTGTTCGATATGGCCGTGGGCATCGACTACAACGAGGTGTATGACGATCCCGCCTCCGAGAGTTCGCAGTACGGTTATGCCTGCGGTTTCCAGCCGGCACCGGCGCAATACGCCCAGTTTGAATCGCTCTACCAATACCTGCCGTCACTGAAAAAACGTGGCGCACACGGCGGCTTTTTCCATTACGTGACCGCCACCACCGAAGTCCTGGCATGGGTCATGGAACGTGCCTCGGGCCAGGCGTGCAGTCAGATGTTGGAACAGATCTGGGGGCGCTTGGGGTGCGAGCGCGACGGTTATTTCATGGCCGATCCCTGGGGCCGTAACGTTGCCGGGGCGGGCTTCAGTGCCACCTTGAGAGACATGGCGCGCTTCGGTCGCCTGCTCGCCAACGACGGTCGCCAGGACGGGGTCGAGCTGTTGTCGCCCGAGACCGTGGCCCGTATCGCTGCCGGCTCAGATCCGGCGATCTACGCGCAAAATGCCGAGTTCTCCAGTTGGACGCCGGGTGCGTCCTATCGCAGCCAGTGGTACGTGTTCAACGACCACAGCCAAGCCCTGATGGCCGGAGGGATCCACGGCCAATACCTGTTCATCGACAAGCCGTCCGGTGTGGTGATCGTCAAGCAATCGTCACTCACCGATGCGGTCAGCCCGTTCGATACCGACAGCGTGCGCATGCTGCGCGCGATCGCCGCCCACCTGAGTCGCTGACCCACGCCCAAACAATAAGAGTCTTGCGTTCTATTCACCTGGCTTGCCCAGGTGTTGGCGGCGCCCTGCGTCGCCATTGACTGCCCTGTAACAACAATAATTCCACAGGAGCTTCTTATGGTTTTCACCAAGCGTTTTTCCCGAGCGCTGTTAGCGCTCGGCTTACCCTTGACCACCCACGTCGCGCTGGCGGGCTACACCTTTGAGGACGGCGATCTCAAGGGGGAAGTCAATCTCACCGTGGGCGGGGCGACGCTGTTTACCCGTGGCGTCAACTTCGGCAGCGGCCAGGTCGATGCACGCAGCGGTAAAAGCGGCGGCGCCCGCATCAACTGGCAAGAGGTCTACGTAAAACCGGGGGGCAAGCTCGAGTATGCGCTGCAACCGGATTTCAGCCTGCTGGCCGGCGGTTCCCTGGTGGCGGCGAGCACCTTCGGCGATGGCGATGCGGGAGGCTTCACCCGCAGCTCCGACGGCAAGGTCGCAGCCGAAGAACTCTACGGCGGTTTTCGCGCCGGCGAGTGGAAGTTCACCGCCGGCCGCCAGAACTACATGATCGGTACGGGGTTCATCGTCATGGACGGTAACCTCGACCAGTACAAGGACGGCGCCTACTGGCTCGGCCCGCGAACCGCCTTCAAGGATTCAGCGATCCTGGCCTGGGATCATGGCGCGCTGAAGTCCCAGGTATTCACCCTGCGCACCGATGATGACCTGGGCGATTTCCGCATGACCGGCGTCAACCTCGACTACAACCTCGATGACCAGGTGACGCTCGGTGCCATGGCCATGAAGGTCAATGCCCTCGGCCCCAAAGGCAGCACGCTGCCGCGCCGTCGGGACGGGATGCAGGTGTACAACCTCAGGGCGCTCAACGCCAAGGTGCCCGGCGTCCAGGCGCTGACCCTGAATGCCGAGTACGCGCTGGAGCGCGGCAGCGGCGAGGGTGTCGACTACGATGCCAACGCCTGGTATGCCCAGGCCGACTATGCCTTCACTACCTTGCCGCTGACGCCGATCATTGGCTACCGCTACGCGAGCTTTTCCGGCGACGACAACCTCACCGACAACCGCCAGAAAGCCTGGGATTCGCTGAGCAAAGGCTTTGTCGACTGGAGCACGTGGCTGGTCGGGGATGTAGTCGGCAACTACCTGCTGTTCAACAGCAACGAAAACGTCCAGCAGTTCTCCCTCAAGACCCACCTCAACGACACCCTGACCCTCGGCGCGATTCACTACCAGTTCTGGCTGGACGAGAAAAACTACATGGGCGCGCCGGTCAGCGATCGGCGCTTTGCTGACGAAAGTGTGGTTTTCCTCGACTGGACGCCCACGCCGTCGTTCTATACGTCGCTGTCCTACAACTGGGTCAAGCCGCTGGCCGCCGCCAAACAGGTATTCGGCGATGACCAGACGTTCAGTGCGCTGGAACTGTATTTCACCTACCGCTATTAAGTGCTGCGAGCCATCGCGGCCGCGCTGGAGTGTGTTGATCATGAACAAGTTTTTGCGCAATACCTTGCTGGGCACTGTCGCCTCGTTGTTCATCAGCGGTGTTTGCCTGGGCGAAGAACGCACCGTACGGATCTACAACTGGATCGAATACCTGCCACCCGAAGTGCTCAAGAGTTTCCAGGAGGAAACCGGCATTCGCCCGATTTACGATGTGTTCGACAGTGCCGAAACCATGGAGTCCAAGCTGCTGACAGGCAACTCCGGGTATGACGTGGTGTTCCCCGGCACCGCCAACCTGGGGCACCTGATCACGGCCGGGGCCGTGCAGCCGCTGGACCGCCAGCAGTTGCCGAACTGGCAGCACCTGGACCCGCAGTTCATGCAATCCCTGGAAGCCGTGGGTGACACCGGCAACCGCTACGCCGTGCCTTACCTGTGGGGCACCACATTGATCGGCTACAACGTCGACAAGGTGCGCAAGGCCCTGGGCCCCGACGTGCAGATGAACAGCTGGGACATCATCTTCAAGGAAGAAAACCTCGCCAAGCTCGCCAGTTGTGGCGTGGGTTTCCTCGACGCCGGCAACGAGATCCTGCCGATTGCCCTGCACTACAAGGGCCTCGACCCCAATAGCCAGAAGCGTGAGGACTATGTGCAAGCCCAGGCCGTGATGATGAAGATTCGCCCTTACGTCACTTACTTCAACTCGTCGCGCTACGGCATGGACCTGGCCAACGGTGATATCTGTGTGGGCGTGGGCTGGTCCGGCGGTGTCGCATTGGCCACGCGACTGGCGGATGCCGCCGGCAAGGGCGTCAAGGTCGAGATGGCACTGCCCAAGGAAGGCGCGCCGATGTGGGCGGACGTGATGATGATCCCGGCCAAGGCACCCGATCTGGCGGAGGCCCATGCGTTCATCAATTACATCCTGCGCCCGGACGTGATTGCGCGTATCAGCAACAAGATCGGCTACCCCAACCCGAACAAGGACGCCACTGCGCTGGTGGACGCCAGCATCCGCAACGACCCCAACATGTATGTGCCGGAGGAAGCACGCAAGACCCTGTTCGCCCTGGAGCCGATCCCGGCCGCCGCGGAGCGCATCCGTACCCGCACCTGGACGGCCATCAAGAGCAACCGCTGATCAGTGTGGCCTGACCCTGTAACGGGTCAGGCCTGCATGCCGTAGAACAGCAGCTCGGTGATACGCCTGACCTGGGTCGAGTGCGCGTCGAGATCCGGCTGTTCCTGGTTCACCAGCCTGAACAGTTGCAGGTGCGAATAGTCGTTCAACAGGAACGCGGCCAATTCCACATCGAGTTGCGGGCGCAGCTTGCCGGCCCGTTGCAGTTCCCGCAGCAGTTCGCTGATTTCCGCCCTGAGCGCATCGTTCATGGCGCGATAACCGGCCGGCAGTTCATTGCTGCCGCCGAACAGGATCAGCGGCAGCAGTTCACGCCACAGGCTGGGGTGCATGACTTCCAGGGCATAGACGGTGAGCAGGCTTTCCAGGTGGCACAGCGCTTCGACCGGATCGTCCATTGTGTGGATCTCGCGGCGGGTGTCGCTGATTGCGCGCTGATCGGCGTGATGCAGGATTTCCAGGATGATTTCCTGCTTGTTGCCGAAGTACTTGAACACCGTCGGCGGCGACACCCCGGCCTGGCTGGCGATCTGTTCGATGGTGGTGTTCTGGAAACCCTGGCGCTCAAACAGCTCGATCGCAGCCTTGCTGATAGCTTGCCGGCGTTCGGCTTTCTGACGTTCACGCAGTCCGCTCACAGGAGATCCTTGTCACGAGTAAAAAGAGGGGCGCTTATCGCCCCGGTATCCCTGCAAAATACTTAATTGGGTAAAGCTTTTAAAGCACTAATTGCCCATCAAGGGCTTTGCCGCTGATGCTTCTTCAGCCGATAGGCAAATTGTGCACGGCTGAGCCCCACAAGCCTGGCGGCGGCGGCCAGGTTGCCGGCGTTGCGTTGCAGGGCTTCGTTGAGCAGGCGCGATTCAAGGCCTTCGATGGAAAACCCCGGTTCCAGTTGGCCAAGGGTGTCGAACAGTGCCAGGCACGGCGGCGGTGCGCTGTTGGACAGGCTGCCGTGGTCGTCGAGGCCGTAGGGATCGGCCGGCATCGGTTCGTTGCGAAACAGGTGCACCAGGTCAATGGGTTGGCCTTCGTCGCTGGCGATCAGGCCGCGTTCGATCAGGTTTTGCAGCTCGCGCACATTGCCCGCGAAGTCATAGCGCAGCAACACCTTCAGGGCGCGCATGGTCAGGCCCACCGGCGTTCGCGCGTATTCCTGGCAGAAGCGCGTGAGGAACGCATTGATCAACAGCGGGATGTCGTCCCGGCGTTCGCGCAGCGGGGGCAGGGCGATGGGGTAGACATTCAGGCGGTAGAACAGGTCTTCACGAAAGCTGCCGTCGGCCACGGCTTTACGCAGGTCGATATTGGTGGCGGCCACCACGCGCACATCCACCTTGATCCCGCGCACCCCGCCGACCCGTTCGATTTCCCGTTCCTGCAAGGCCCGCAGCAACTTGCTTTGCCCGGCCAGGCTGAGGCTGGTGATCTCATCCAGAAACAGCGTGCCGCCCTGGGCTCGTTCGAAACGTCCAGGCCGCGAGTGCGTGGCGCCGGTATAGGCGCCGCGTTCGACACCGAACAGTTCGGCCTCGATCAGGTTGTCCGGAATGGCGGCGCAATTGAGTGCCACGAACGGGCTGTCCTGGCGGCGGCTGAGCTGGTGCAACTGGCGCGCAAACATCTCCTTGCCGACCCCGGACTCGCCGCTGATCAACACCGTTGCCGGGGTCAGTGCGACACGTTGCAGGGCTTGTGTCGCGGCGTTGAAGGCCGCACTCGCACCCACCAGTGTTTGCGGCGGGTTGGCCCTGGCACTGTGGTTCACCGGGTGGTCGGGCGTGGGCGCGACCGTGGCGTTGGTGACGGCCTGGGACACATTCAGGTAGCGCAGGTCCTGCTCGACGTCACCCCATTGCTCCGCGGTCTTGCCGATCACCCGGCAACAGCGGTGGCCCATGCCCCGGCATTCCACCTCGCGGAAAATCACCATTTGCCCGAACAGGCCACTGACAAAACCGATGGCATAGCCGGTTTCAGTCCAGCACACCGGGTCCTGGCCGATGCCGTAGGCACCCACGTGTTCATCGGCCTCGCAGGAGTGGTGCCAGAGGAACTCGCCTTCATAGAACCCCGAGTCGGCATCGAACTTGAAGTGCAGCGGTTCAACCTTGGTCATGCCTTCCAGGGTGTGCAGGTGGGTCCCGGCGCGGAACACGGCGGCGGCATCGGCCTGTGGCCAGCGCTCGCGGATCAGCCGCGCATCTCGCGCGCCGGAGACATAACCGGTGCGGGTGAACAGGCCACGCGCCTGCTCCAGCCCCAGGCGTTCGATGACCTCCGCGCGCAGGGCACCGAACGACGAACCGTGCAGCAACACCATGCGTTGATCGTTGAGCCAGATACGCCCGTCTTCGGGCGAGAAGAACAGGCAATCGGTCAGTTCCGCCGGGGTGGGCGAGCTGCTGTCACTGAGTTGGCGGCTGTCGCCGCGCGGATGGTAGGGCGCGCTGGCCACCCGGTCGTCGGGCAGCGCGCAGTGGGGATTAGTCATTGTTATGCCCCTGCAAAGCGAGTGATCGATATGAGTAACTGCTCAGATAGTTATTAAACATAACCTTATCAATTGAACAAGTGGCGGTGCCGCGGTTTTTGCAGCCGATGGGGCGATGAGGCGTGGGCGCCCCGTGGCAGGCCTCGTCCCAGAGCCCTCGGTCCTTTATGTCTGCGTCGTTGGGTGCAAGCGGCACAGCCTTTGCTCAAGGCTTGATGCGGCGTTTGCACCCTGTGCAGGCGATGACAATTACAAGAACCGGGAGTTGCCATGTCAGTACCTGAAACCACCCACCTGCTACAACGGGCCATTGCGTCCGAATGCCTGTTCAACGGCGATTGGATACCCGCTTCGGGGTCTGTGATCGCGGTGATCGAACCCGCCACCGGCGAACCCCTGATGCGCAGCGCCATGGCCAACCCGGCCGACATCGCCGTCGCCTGCCGCAGCGCGGCCCTGGCCCAGCCGGCCTGGGCTGCACTCGGCCCACGGGAGCGCGCCGAGGTGTTTCGCAAGGCGGCGGACCTGGCCCAGCAGTCCTTTGCCGAACTGGCGCTGTACGTCGCGCGGGAAACCGGCGGCGCCTTGTTCAAGGGCGAGCACGAAGTGCGCGAAGCGATTGTGCTGCTGCATCAGGCGGCGGGGCTGTTGTCCCAACCCCACGGGCTGGTGCTGCCCAGTGCGGCCGGTCGCCTGTCCTATGCCCGGCGTCAGCCCCATGGCGTGGTCGGGGTGATTTCACCGTTCAATTTTCCGCTGGTGCTGTCGCTGCGCTCGGTGGCCCCGGCCCTGGCGGCGGGCAATGCGGTGGTGCTCAAGCCCGACCCGCAGACCCCGGTCAGCGGTGGTTTTCTGATCGCCCGGCTGTTCGAGGAGGCGGGCTTGCCCAAGGGCCTGCTGCAGGTGTTGCCCGGCGCCGCGCCGGCGGGTGAGGCGCTGTGCCGCGATCCGAATGTGCAGATGATTGCGTTCACCGGGTCGACGGCGGCGGGGCGCAAAGTCGCCGAAGTGGCCGGACGACACCTGAAAAAAGTCGCGCTGGAACTGGGCGGCAAAAACCCGCTGATCATTCTCGAAGACGCCGACCTCGACCTGGCCGCGAGCAATGCCGCCTGGGGCGCCTGGCTGCACCAGGGGCAAATCTGCATGGCCACCGGCTTGATTCTCGCCCATGAATCCATCGCCGAACGCCTCACGCGCAAGTTGGTGGACAAGGCCCGGGCGTTGACCGTGGGCAATGCCGCCCGCGGTGAAGCCGCGCTCGGCCCGTTGATCAACCAACGGCAATTGCAGCGCGTGCACGAGATCGTCAGCGACAGCCTGCAAGCGGGCGCGCGGTTGGAGGCGGGCGGCGAATACGACCAGTTGTTCTACCAGCCCACCGTGCTCAGTGGCGTGCGGCCAGGCATGCGTGCGTTTGAGGATGAAATCTTCGGGCCGGTGGCCACGGTGGTCAGTTTTGCCACCGACGAAGAGGCCATCGAGCTGGCCAACCGCACCGAGTATGGCCTCTCGGCCGCGATCATCTCGCCTTCGGTCGGGCGTGCCATGGCCATCGGCGAGCGGCTTGACTGCGGCCTGCTGCACATCAATGACCAGACCGTCGCCGACGAATGCATCAACCCCTTTGGTGGGCGCGGCGCTTCCGGTAATGGCGGCAGCGTAGGCGGGCCGGCCGACTGGGACGAGTACAGCCAGTGGCAATGGGTCACGGTGAAGAACACTGCGCCTGCCTATCCGTTTTGATCCACCTATGCCTATACAAAAACAAGAGGGCTTGAACATGAACCTGCACAACAAAACCCTGGTCGTCACCGGCGTCGCCTCCGGCATTGGCGCCGAGCTGGCGCGGCTCGCGCGCTTCCAGGGCGCCACGGTGATCGGCGTTGATCGCCATGCACCGCAACTGAGCCTGGATGGCTTCTTCCAGGCTGACCTGGGCGATCCGGCCAGCATCGATGCCCTGGTGGCACGCCTGCCGGCGCGGGTCGATGGGCTGTGCAACATCGCCGGCGTGCCCGGCACGGCGCCCGTGCAGGCGGTGGCCACGGTCAATTACCTGGGGTTGCGGCACCTGACTCAAGCGCTGCTGCCACGCATGGCGGCGGGCGGCAGCATCGTCAATGTCGCTTCGGTGCTCGGTGCGCAGTGGCCGCAACGCCTGGAGCTGCACAAGGCCCTGGCCGTGACGCAAAGCTTCGAGGCCGGGCAGCAATGGCTGGCGGCCAATCCGGTGGAGCAGGCCAGCTGTTATCAGTACTTCAAGGAGGCGCTGATCGTGTGGAGCTTCCAGCAATCCCAGGCCTGGTTTCGCGATCACGCGGTGCGTATCAACTGCGTGGCGCCGGGGCCGGTGTTTACCCCGATTCTCGACGATTTTGTCAGCATGCTCGGGCCGGAGCGGGTGGCCGCGGACAGCCAGCGCATGACCCGTCCGGCCCTGGCCGATGAGGTGGCGGCGGTGATTGCCTTCCTCTGCTCGGACGCCGCGCGCTGGGTCAACGGGGTCAATCTGCCGGTCGACGGTGGGTTGGCCGCCACCTACGTGTAGGGGTTGCAACGGCGGTAAACCCCGGTGCGGATCCACCGTGCCGGGGGTCTTGAACAACAACAAAAATACAGGACATACAAGATGCTCAAGCCTATCTTGCGGGCGGCTGCGGCCGGGACCTTTATCGCACTGTCATCGACTGCACATGCTTACGACTTGCCCGGCCTCAACCTGGGCAGCACCAGTTTCTACGACGGCTCACCGGCACCCGCCGGCCCTGGCTGGTACCTGGAGGAATACCTGACGTATTCCCGGGCGAGCCGCTTCAATGATGCCAACGGCCACAAGCTGGCACTGCCCAACCAGGACGTGGAAGTGGTGGCGCCCACCACGCAGATCATCTACCTCGGCCAACCCTTGGCGAATGGCGCGATGCCCGGATTCACCCTGATCAACACCTCCCTGGCCCACGTGGATGTCGACGACGGGTTGAACAATGCGGCCCTGAGTTCTCGCGCCGGCTTTGGTGATGTGATTGTGGGGCCCTTCCTGCAACTGCCGACCCTGAGCCGCGCCGATGGCAGCCCGCTGTTGACCCAACGTATCGAAGCCGATATCTCGGTGCCGGTGGGCGCCTATGACCGCAAGCGCTCGATCAACCCAGGCAGTAATTTCTGGTCATTCAACCCGTATTACGCGGCGACGTACTGGTTCAGCCCGAAGTGGTCGACGAGCGGGCGGTTCATGTACCTGTGGAATGGCAAGAACGATGATCCGCAGGCAGGCTTCGGGGATGTTTCCGATACCCAGGCCGGCCAGGCGTTGCATGCCAACCTGACCCTGCAATATGCCGTGAGCCAGCAACTGAGCGTGGGGCTGAACGGCTACTGGTTGAAGCAGATCACCGACACCCAGGTCGATGGGCACGCCGTGAGCGGGCGTCGGGAGAAGGTCTGGGCCATTGGCCCAGGCCTGGTCTACGGGTTCAGCAAGGAAGACGTGCTATCGGTAAATGCCTACTTCGAGCAGCAGGCGGAGAACCGCACGCAGGGCAACAAACTGGTGCTCAATTGGCTGCATAAGTTCTAGTGGGCGCCGTACGCACCATCACGCTGATGATGGTCAGTGCGGCAATCACCACCCCGGGGGAGGTCGCCAGCAGTACCCCGGCGGTGCCGGCGCCGGCGGCGAGCAGTTGCCCGGCCGCCAGCGGCCCGGCCACCGAACCCAGGCGGCCGACGGCCACCGCGGCACCGACACCGGTGGCGCGCACCGAGGTCGGGTAGGAGGGCGGTGCCGATGCATACAGCACCAACTGCGCGGCCATGACGAACAGGCCTGCGGCAAAACCGGCGATGGCCATGGGCACGATGCCCACCGACAACCCGACCCCGGCCAACGCTGCGAGCAATCCGGCATACACGCCCAGCACCACTTTGACCGCATTGCAGCGGTCCAGCAGCACGCCGCCGAGCAGCGAACCGAGGGCGCCGCCGATATTGAAGAGCATCTGCACCATGCCTGCCTGGGGCTTGCTGAAACCTTGCTCCAGCAACAGCGACGGCAGCCAGTTAAGCAGCATGTACATCACGGTCAGGGTGAAGAAATAGCTGAGCCACAAGGCCAGTGTGGTGCGGGCGCGACCTTCGCCGAACAGCGCCTGGCCGGTAGAAGGGCGGGCGCCGTGCGGAGTGTCGCGCTGTTGGCGAAAGGCGCTGGACTCCGGCAGCAGCAGGATCATCAACGGTACGGCGAGCAACGGCGCCAGGCCACCGATGATAAAGGTGGTCTGCCAGTGCTCACTGGAAAACATCGCCACCACCGCGGCCAATGCGCCACCCAGCGGCACCCCGCAGTACATCACGCTGATGGCCGTGCCCCGGTTGCGTTCGCTCACCGCTTCGGCGCACAGCGCGATCAGGTTGGGCAGTGCGGCGCCCAGGCCCAGGCCGGTGAGAAAGCGCACCAGCAACAGGCTGGCGTAGCTGTCGACAAACGCGGTGCTCAGGGAAAACAGCCCGAACAGCAGCACGGCGCCCACCAGGATTTTCTTGCGCCCGATGCGGTCGGCGACCCAGCCGCCGAAGAATGCCCCTGGCAGCAGGCCGATGATGCCGACGCTGAACACCCAGCCGAGCATCTTCGGATCCAGGGCGAACGTTTGACGTAAGCCGGCGGCGGCAGTGCCGGCGGCCTGCAGATCGAACCCTTCGATCAGCGCAACGATAAAGCACAACGCAATAGTCAGCGTCGAACGACGCGATGGACTGTCCATGGGCAAACCTCATTGTTGTTTTTGTTGTGGGACGAGCGCGAGTGGCTGCTGGTGATTAAGATAACAAAGATAACTAAAAAATGAATCGTGGATTAATCTGCCCATAAAACATGAATAAATCCATGTAATTCATATGGTTGTGATGTTGATCCATATGCAACTAAAAAATAGATAGGTTTATTAATGTTCGATTATCGCTCAGTTGCGGTTGACGGGCACCGTCGGCTGTTTCCATTCTTGGCTCGCGAAGCCGACCGGGCCGAGCGTGTGCCACCCCAAAAACAACAACAAAAAATGGACATCGAACATGCCAGAACTCCCTATGGAGCACGCCGTTGCAGCGGCGCCCGTCGCCTGTGTGTCGAACAATACCCCACGCCTGCTCATGGCATGTCTGGCCTTGAGCGTGCTGCCCACTTCGCTGTGGGCCGCAGGCTTTATCGACGACAGCCACGGCACCTTGACCTTGCGCAATTACTACCTGGACCGCGACTACAAGGACGACGGGGCGAAGACCGCCGCGCGGGAATGGGCCCAGGCGTTCATCCTCAACCTTGAATCGGGCTACACCCCAGGTCCCGTGGGCTTCGGCCTGGATGTGCGCGGGTTGATGGGGGTCAAGCTCGACTCGTCGCCGGACCGCAGCGGCACCGAGTTGCTGCCGGTGTCGGCCAGCGACAAGCGCGCCGCCGATGAGTACTCGCGCCTGGCGCCCACCGCCAAGCTGCGGTTTGCGCAAACCACGGTGAAGGCCGGCGATGTGTCGATCTTCCTGCCGTTCGCCTTTGCCAGCCCGTCGCGCCTGCTGCCGCAAACCTTTCGCGGCACCACCTTGAGCTCCAAGGACATCGAGGGCCTGACCCTTAACACCGGCTACATCGACCGCATCAACAAGCGCGACTCCACCGACTACCAGGCCATGACCATCGCCTCGCCCAACCGGCGATTCAACGCCACCGCCACCACGTCGCACCTGGCGTATGTGGGCGGTGACTATCAGGTCAACAAAGACCTCAGCCTGCGCGTCTATCACTCCCAGGTCGCGGACCTCTACCAGCAGGACACCCTGGCGCTGCTGCACAACCTGCCGTTGGGCGAGGGTGTGTTCACCAGCGACCTGCGCAGTTTTTTCAGCCGCGAGGACGGCAGTGCCAAGGCGGGCAACGTGGATAACCGCAACCTTTCAGCCCTGTTCGGCTACCGCCTCGGCGGCCATCGCGTCAGTCTTGGCTACATGCACTCAAGCGGGGAGACGGCCACACCCTATATCTCCGGCACCGAGTTGATGGGCATGAGCGAACTGACCATGAGCTCGGACTTTCTCAACGCCAAGGAGCGCACCTGGCAGGCCATCTACGACTATGACTTCGCTGCGGCGGGTGTGCCGGGGTTGAAGACTCGGCTGCGCTATGTGCGCGGCGACAATATCGAACTGGCCGCTTTCAATGCCGAGGACCGCAAGGAGCGCGAGTTCCAGATGGAGCTGGGGTATGTGATCCAGGACGGCCCGCTGAAGAACGTCGGGTTCATGGCGCGCAAGTCGATCTACCGCAATGACTTCCCGAGCGGCGCGGCCTTTCGCGATGAAAACCAGACCCGTTTCCTGGTGCTCTACACCGTGGCGCTCTGGTAAGCCGAATTAATCCTGATAAACCTTCTTCAGCAGGCGCAGCAGCTCTTCGCGTTCCTGGGCGTCAAGGGCGGCCGTGGCGTCCAGGTCACTCTGGGCGGCGATGGCCTTGAGTTCCTTGAGCAGGGTTTCGCCGCTCTTGCTGAGGAAGATCCCGTAGGAGCGCTTGTCCGGCTTGCAGCGCACCCGCACGGCGAGGGCGCGGCTTTCCAGCTTGTTCAGCAACGGCACTACTTGGGGCGGCTCGATGGCCAGGGCGCGGGCCAGATCGGCCTGCATCAGCCCGGGGTTCTGCTCGATGATTGCCAGGGCGGAGAACTGTGCGGGGCGCAGGTCGTGGTCCGACAGCCGGCCGATCAGGTTCTGGAACAACTTGAGCTGGGCGCGGCGCATGGCGTAGCCGATCAGATCGTCCAGGGCTGAATCCAGCGGCGGCCGTACCTCGTCGTGGTCGGGCAGGGCCTGGCTGGCGGCGGCGATGGTGGAAGGCTTGGCCATTGGCAGTGTAATCCTCAGAAGGTGGAGGTTAAGAAGGCTATCTAGTTTGCCGGGGTTGGCGCGCCATGGCTATGCCGGCTTTTCACAACGCCTGGAAAACACAGGTTTCCTCGCGTAAAAATATTGGTTATCCAGATTAATAGTTAATTGACATAACTATATTTGCGGTTTAATTTCGAATCATCTTCAAACCCCAGAACAAGAGCGTACCGCCATGAGCAATTACGAAGGCCGTTGGACCACCGTCAAGGTTGAGATCGAAGAAGGCATCGCCTGGGTCATTCTCAATCGTCCGGAAAAACGCAACGCCATGAGCCCGACCCTGAACCGGGAAATGATCGACGTCCTCGAAACCCTCGAGCAGGACCCTGCCGCTGGCGTGCTGGTGCTGACCGGCGCCGGCGAAGCCTGGACCGCCGGCATGGACCTCAAGGAATACTTTCGCGAGGTGGACGCCGGCCCGGAAATCCTCCAGGAAAAAATCCGCCGCGAAGCCTCGCAATGGCAATGGAAACTGCTGCGCATGTACGCCAAGCCGACCATCGCCATGGTCAATGGCTGGTGCTTCGGCGGTGGTTTCAGCCCGCTGGTGGCCTGTGACCTGGCGATCTGTGCGGACGAAGCGACCTTTGGCCTTTCGGAAATCAACTGGGGCATCCCGCCGGGCAACCTGGTGAGCAAGGCCATGGCCGACACCGTGGGCCATCGCCAATCGCTGTACTACATCATGACCGGCAAGACCTTTGGCGGGCAGAAAGCCGCCGAAATGGGCCTGGTCAACGAAAGCGTGCCGCTGGCTCAACTGCGTGAAGTGACCATCGAACTGGCGCGCAACCTGCTGGAGAAAAACCCGGTGGTGCTGCGTGCCGCCAAGCATGGCTTCAAGCGCTGCCGCGAATTGACCTGGGAGCAGAACGAGGATTACCTCTACGCCAAGCTCGATCAGTCGCGCCTGCTCGACACCGAAGGCGGTCGCGAGCAGGGCATGAAGCAGTTCCTCGACGACAAGAGCATCAAGCCTGGCCTGCAGGCGTATAAACGCTGAAGGGCGCGGCCGCCTGGCCGCGCCGTTGTACCCTGCTTGAACGTATTCCCGATAAAGACAATAAAGAGGAATCACCATGCTGGACGTGCCCCTGTTGATCGGCGGCCAGTCGTGCCCCGCCCGTGACGGTCGAACTTTCGAGCGCCGCAACCCGGTGACCGGTGAAGTGGTCTCGCGGGTGGCCGCCGCCACCCTGGAAGATGCCGACGCCGCCGTCGCCGCTGCCCACGCCGCGTTCCCCGCATGGGCGGCGCTGGCGCCCAACGAACGCCGCACCCGCTTGCTCAACGCAGCCGAGCAATTGCAGGCGCGCAGCGCCGAATTCATTGCCGCCGCCGGCGAGACCGGCGCCATGGCCAACTGGTATGGCTTCAACGTGCGGCTGGCGGCCAATATGCTGCGCGAAGCGGCGTCGATGACCACCCAGATCACCGGTGAAGTGATCCCCTCCGATGTCCCCGGCAGTTTCGCCATGGCCTTGCGCCAGCCTTGCGGCGTGGTGCTGGGTATCGCGCCGTGGAATGCCCCGGTGATCCTCGCCACCCGCGCCATCGCCATGCCGTTGGTCTGCGGCAATACCGTGGTGCTCAAGGCCTCGGAGTTGAGCCCGGCGGTGCACCGCCTGATCGGCCAGGTGTTGCAGGACGCCGGCCTGGGCGATGGCGTGGTCAATGTCATCAGCAATGCCCCGGCGGATGCCGCTGCGATTGTCGAGCGGCTGATCGCCAACCCGGCCGTGCGCCGGGTCAACTTCACCGGCTCGACCCATGTGGGGCGGATTGTCGGCGAACTCTCGGCGCGTCACCTCAAGCCGGCCTTGCTGGAACTGGGCGGCAAGGCGCCGTTGCTGGTGCTCGACGACGCCGACCTCGACGCGGCGGTGGCAGCGGCAGCCTTTGGCGCCTATTTCAACCAGGGCCAGATTTGCATGTCCACCGAGCGCCTGATTGTCGATGCCAAGGTCGCCGATGCCTTCACCGCCAAGCTGGCGGCCAAGGTCGCGACCCTGCGCGCGGGCGATCCCGTGGCGGCGGATTCGGTCCTGGGTTCCCTGGTAGACGCCGGCGCCGGCACACGCATCAAGGCCCTGATCGACGATGCCCTCGCCAAGGGCGCGCGGCTGGTGGTGGGTGGCCAACTGGACGGCAGCATCCTGCAGCCGACCCTGATCGATGGCGTCACCGAGCATATGCGCCTGTACCGCGAAGAGTCCTTCGGTCCGGTGGCGGTACTGCTGCGCGGCGACGGTGATGAGGCGTTACTGCGCCTGGCCAACGACTCCGAGTTCGGCCTCTCGGCGGCGATCTTCAGCCGTGACACCGGACGTGCCCTGGCCCTGGCCCAGCGGGTCGAGTCGGGCATTTGCCATATCAACGGCCCGACCGTGCATGACGAGGCGCAGATGCCGTTTGGCGGGGTCAAGTCCAGCGGCTACGGCAGCTTTGGCGGCAAGGCCTCGATCGAGCACTTCACGCAATTGCGCTGGGTGACCTTGCAGAACGGGCCACGGCATTACCCGATCTGAGCAGGCGTCGCGACATAACAATAACAAGGCGGCATTGATCCGCCTTGCTGGAGGACACCCTTGTGAGTTCCGAATTCAGACCGCAACCCCAGCCCGCACCGCGATACCGCGAGGTCTCCATCGGCCACGCAGCGGTGGCGATCACTGAAGAACACGGCGTGCTGCATATGCGCTCCCTCGAGCCCCTGGCCGAGTTGCCGGCGCGCTTGCTCGATCGCCTGGTGCATTGGGCCCAGGTGCGCCCCGAGCAGACGTTTATCGCCGCACGCCAGGCCGGCGGTGATTGGCGCCGGGTCAGTTACCGCGAGATGCTCGACAGCGTGCGTGCGATTGCCCAGGGCCTGTTGAGTTACGGGTTGTCGGCGGATAAGCCGCTGGCCTTGCTGTCGGGCAACGATATCGAGCATTTGCAGGTCGCCCTCGGCGCGATGTACGCCGGTATTCCCTACTGCCCGGTGTCGCCGGCATATTCGTTGTTGTCCCAGGATTTCGCCAAGCTGCGGCATGTGTGCGACCTGCTGCAACCGGGGCTGGTGTTCGTCAGCGATGGGGCCGCTTACCAGCGTGCCATCGACGCCGTCCTGCCGGCCGAGACGCCGCTGATCAGCGTGCGCGGCCAGGTGCCTGGGCGCACTCAGGCCAGCTTCGCCAGCCTGCTGCAAACGCCGGGCGGCGCCGAGGCCGACGCGGCGTTTCAGGCCACCGGCCCGGACAGCATCGCCAAGTTCCTGTTCACCTCGGGTTCGACCAAGTTGCCCAAGGCGGTGATCACCACCCAGCGCATGCTCTGTGCCAACCAGCAAATGCTGTTGCAGACGTTCCCGGTGTTCGGTGAGGAACCGCCGGTGCTGGTGGACTGGCTGCCGTGGAACCACACCTTCGGTGGCAGCCATAACGTCGGCATCGTGCTCTACAACGGCGGCACCTTTTACCTCGACGACGGCAAGCCCACGGTCCAGGGCTTTGCCGAGACCCTGCGCAACCTCAAGGAGGTTTCGCCCACGGCCTATTTGACGGTGCCCAAGGGCTGGGAAGAATTGGTCAACGCCCTGGAACAGGACGCCGCGTTGCGCGAACGTTTTTTTGCGCGGATGAAACTGTTCTTCTTCGCCGCCGCCGGCCTGTCGCAAAGTATCTGGGATCGCCTCGACCGCGTGGCGGAACAGCACTGCGGTGAGCGCATCCGCATGATGGCCGGGCTGGGCATGACCGAAGCCGCGCCGTCCTGCACCTTCACCACCGGGCCGTTGTCCATGGCCGGCTATATCGGCTTGCCTGCGCCCGGCTGCGAGGTGCGCCTGGTGCCGTTGGACGGCAAGTTCGAAGGGCGCTTTCGCGGGCCGCACATCATGCCGGGGTACTGGCGGGCGCCGGAGCAAACCGCCGAGGTGTTCGACGAACAGGGTTTCTACTGTTCAGGTGACGCGATCAAGCTCGCCGACCCGCACCAGCCGCAACTGGGGCTGATGTTCGACGGGCGCATCGCCGAGGATTTCAAGTTGTCTTCCGGGGTGTTTGTCAGTGTCGGCCCGTTGCGCAATCGCGCGGTGCTCGACGGCTCCCCCTATGTGCAGGACCTGGTGATTGCCGCGCCGGACCGCGAATGCCTGGGCGCCCTGGTATTCCCCCGGCTCTACGAGTGCCGTCGGCTGGCCGGCTTGAGCGCCGACGCCAGCGACGCCGAGGTGCTGGCCAGCGCGCCGGTACGCCAGTGGTTCGGCGACTGGTTGCAGCGCCTCAACCGCGAGGCCACCGGCAATGCCAGTCGCCTGGAATGGATTGCCCTGCTCGACGAGCCGGCGTCCATCGACCGTGGGGAAATCACCGACAAAGGCTCGATCAACCAGCGCGCCGTGCTGCAATGGCGCGCGGCCAGGGTCGAGGCGCTGTATCGCGGTGAAGACCCTGCGATCCTGCGCGCCGGGCCCAAGCCTTGAACAGCGTCGGGCAGTATTCGGCGTTTGCCGATGCAGCGATTTTCGCGGCGGTGCGCACGCCGTGGGTCGACCTTGGCGGCGCACTGTCCCAGGTGTCGCCCATCGACCTGGGGATCAAGGTGGGCCGCGAAGTGCTGGCCCGGGCCGGCATCGCCCCCCTGGCGGTGGACAGCGTATTGGCCGGTTCCATGGCCCAGGCCAGTTTCGATGCCTACTTGCTGCCCCGGCATATCGGCCTGTACAGCGGGGTGGCGCAAGCGGTCCCGGCACTGGGGGTGCAGCGCATCTGCGCCACCGGTTTCGAGCTGCTGCGCCAGGCCGCTGAACAACTGCGCGACGAGGTGCAACTGGCGCTGTGCGTGGCCAGCGAGTCCATGTCGCGCAACCCGATTGCGGCCTACACCCATCGGGATGGGTTTCGCCTCGGCGGCGAGGTGCAATTCAAGGATTTTCTCTGGGAGGCCCTGTACGATCCGGCCCCCGGCCTGGACATGATCGCCACCGCCGACAACCTGGCGCGCCGTTATGGCCTCAGCCGCAAGGCCGTGGACCGCTACGCCTGCGACAGCCATCAGCGTGGCTTGCAGGCGCAACGTGAGGGCGCGTGGGCGGAAGAAATCGTCACGGTCGATAACCAGGTGTTCGAGCTTGAGGGGTACCAGCCCAGAGGCATCAGCCTCGCGCGCCGGGCCAGTGCCGTCAGCGCCGACAGCCACCCACGTCCTACCGACCTTGAGGCTCTGACGCGCTTGCGCGCCGTGCATCCAGGCGGCGTGCAAACCGCCGGCAACAGTTGCGCGGTGGTCGATGGCGCGGCGGCGGCTTTGGTGGGGCGTGCCTCGGCCTGCACGCGTCCGGCCCTGGCGCGGCTGCTGGCCAGCGCGGTGGTCGGCGTGGCCCCCGAGTTCATGGGCATCGGCCCGGCACCGGCGATCCGCCTGCTGCTGCAACGCAGCGGCTTGAACCTGGGCGACATCGGCCGCTTCGAGATCAACGAAGCCCAGGCCGCTCAAGTGTTGGCGGTGGCCCAGGAACTGGAGCTGGACAGCACCCGCCTCAACGTCGAGGGCGGCTCGCTTGCCCTGGGGCATCCCCTGGCCGCCACCGGCCTGCGCCTGGTGATGACCCTGGCCCGACAGCTGCGCCAGCACAACTTGCGCTACGGGATTGCCGCGGCGTGCGTGGGTGGCGGGCAGGGCATGGCGTTGCTGATCGAGAACCCTGCCTACCGGGCTTGAAGCGCACGATTCTTTTTTGTCGATGAGGTGTTCCGATGTGGAGCTATGAGGCGCCCCTGCGCGATATGCAATTTGTCCTGGAGCATTGGCTGCAGGCGCCCACTGCATGGCAGGCCTTGGACCTGCCCCTGGCAATGCAGGTGCTGGAGGAGGCCGCACGCTTCAGTCAGGGCGTGCTGGCGCCGCTGAACAGTCACGGTGATCGTCAGGGCTGCCGTTGGCAGGCGGGGCAGGTCAGCACTCCGGATGGTTTTGTCGAGGCTTACCAGGCCTATGTGGACGGTGGCTGGCCAGGGCTGGCGTGCGCCGAGGCAGTGGGCGGACAGGGCTTGCCGCAACTGCTCGACGCGGCGCTGCAAGAGATGCTCTACGCCAGCAACCACGCCTGGGCCATGTACACCGGCATCGCCCACGGCGCCTACCTGTGCCTCAAGACCCACGCCGCCCCGTGGTTGCAGGCACGCTACCTGCCCGACATCGTCAGTGGCCAGGCCTTACCCACCATGTGCCTCACCGAGTCCCAGGCCGGCAGTGATGTCGGCTTGCTGCGTTGTCGCGCGCAACCCCAGGCGGATGGCAGTTATCGCCTCAGCGGCAGCAAGCTGTTTATCTCCGGCGGCGAGCATGACCTCACGGCGAATATCCTGCACCTGGTGCTGGCGCGCCTGCCCGATGCGCCGCCGGGCAGCCGTGGCATTTCACTGTTCCTGGTGCCCAAGCAACTGGACGATGGCCAGGCCAATGGCGTGCACTGCGACGGCATCGAACACAAGATGGGCATCAAGGGCAGCGCCACCTGTTCCTTGGTGTTCGACGCCGCCCAGGGCTGGCTGATCGGCGAGGCCAATCGCGGCCTGGCGGCGATGTTCGTGATGATGAATTCGGCACGCCTGCATGTGGGCCTGCAAGGCCTGGGGCATGTCGAGGCGGCCTGGCAGAACGCCCGCCAGTACGCCGCCGAACGCTTGCAGATGCGCGCACCGTCAAGGCCTGAAGAGGTGGTGGCCCAGGCGGCTGACCCGATCCGTTATCACCCGGCCATGCGCCGCGTGTTGTTGGAGCTGCGTACCACCAGCGAAGGCATGCGCGCCATCGGCTACTGGGCCGCCCATTTGCTGGATCAGGCCGAGCATGACCAGGACTCGTCGGCCGCCCGGTTGGCGCCGTTGCTGACCCCCATCATCAAGGCGTTTTTCACCGAACAGGGCTTTCGCCAGGCCAGCCATGGGCTGCAGGTGTTCGGCGGTTATGGCTATGTCACCGAGTTCGCCATCGAGCAAACCCTGCGGGACAGCCGCATCGCGATGATCTACGAGGGCAGTAACGAGATCCAGGCCAATGACCTGTTGCTGCGCAAGGTGCTGGGGGATGACGGCCGAGCCTTTGGCCTGCTGCTGGCCGAGTTGCGCGCCGAGGCCGGGCAGGGCGCGCAGTATGAGGAATGCGCAGGCTTTTCCGCTGCGTTGGCCAGCCTGTGCGACACGTTGGCCCGTGTGGTGAGCGCCATACGTGAACGCGCGCATGAAGACAGTGAATACCCCTATCGGGCAGCGCCGGACTTTCTCCAACTCTGTGGCGTCGCGTTGCTGGCCTTTGCCTGGGCGCGGGCCGCGCGGGTCTCCAGGGCACTGCCCGACGATCACCCCTTGCGTGCCGCCAAGCTGCAAAGCGCCGGGTTCTTTTTCGATTACCTGCCCTCGCGGCTGGCGCAGCACCTGGGCGCCATAGACGGGGCACGGGCAGCGCTGGCGTTCATCTGACGCGGCCAGGTGCTTGCGGTACTACTTGCGGTACCATGGCGGCCCACGTTTTCTGGAAGTTGCCTGGATGAGTAAACCCGGTCAATTGGTGCTGGTTGCACTGCGCAAGATGATTGCCAGCGGGGAGTTGGCGGCGGGCGAGCGGCTGATGGAGATTCCCACGGCGCAGCTGTTCGGCGTGTCGCGCATGCCGGTGCGCATGGCCTTTCGTACCCTTGAGCAGGAAGGACTGCTGGTGCCGTTTGGCGGGCGCGGCTATCAGGTGCGTTCGGTCAGCCCCAGCGACATTGCCGGCGCCGTCGAAGTGCGCGGCGTGCTTGAGGGCCTGGCAGCGCGTCAGACCGCCGAGCTTGGTTTATCCGATGCGGCACGTGCGGCGCTGGAGCGCTGCCTGGTGGAAGGCGATCAACTGTTCGAAAAGGGCTACGTGACCGAGGATGACCTTGAGGTCTATCACGACCTGAACATGCGCTTTCACCAGGTCATCGTCGAAGGCAGCCACAACCCGGCGATCGCCGACGCGCTGGCCCGCAATGATCACCTGCCGTTCGCCTCGGTGACGGCGCTGGCGGTGGATCGCGAGGACATGGCCCGCGAGTACCGACGCTTCAACTATGCCCACATGCAGCATCACTCGGTCTTCGACGCCCTGGTCAATCGCCAGGGCGCGCGGGCCGAAGCCATCATGCGCGAACACGCCAACGCGACGTTGCGCTATGCCGAGATCTTCAGCTCAGCCACCGCCGCCGCGCGCATGAAGGTGATTTTGCCCGCGTCGTGACACCTGTCAGATATCGAGCACCAGCAACGGGGTCTTCGCGCGTGAACAGCAGGGCGTGAACTGGTCATTCAGGGCCTGTTCCTGCTCGGTGAGGAACAGGTCGCGGTGCTCCGGTATGCCCTCCAGCACACGGGTCAGGCAGGTGCCGCAAATCCCCTGTTCGCAGGACACGGCAATCTCTATGCCGTGGCTTTCCAGGACCTGGACCACGGTCTTGTCGGCGGGAATTTCAAAGACCTGGCCGCTGCTGCCGAGCTTTACCGAAAAGCCGCCGTCGAGGCTGCTGTCCACCGGTGCCGCGCTGAAGTATTCGCGGTGCAGGCAGTCTTCCTGCCAGCCCTGCGCGCGTGCGCTGTCGAGCACATGCTGCATGAACCCGCCGGGGCCGCAGACATACAGGTGCACGTCGTCTGCGGGCGCCGCCAGTACCTGGGCAGCATTCAAGGCCGTGTGCGGCTGCTCATCGAAATGCAGGAACACCCGCGCGGCAAACGGCGACGCCTTGAGCCGCTGCACAAACGCCGCACGCTCACTGGCGCGGGCGCAGTAATGCAGTTCGAAGTCGGCACCCACATGGGCCAGGCGCTCGGCCATGCACAGGATCGGGGTGATGCCGATGCCGCCGGCAAACAGCAGGCTGCGTCGCGCGTTGTCGGCCAGGGGAAACAGGTTGCGTGGTTCGCTGATGGTCAGGCGGGCGCCCTCGTGAACCTGCTCGTGCAGGCTGCGCGAGCCGCCCCGGGACGCCGGGTCCTTGAGCACGCCGATCAGGTAGCGATGACGTTCTTCGGGGTGATTGCACAGGGAATATTGCCGGATCACCCCATCGGGCAGGTGCACGTCAATATGCGCGCCGGCACTGAAGGCCGGCAGCGGCTGGCCATCGACACTGGCCAGTTCATAGCTGCAAATGTCCTGGGCTTCGTTGTTACGGGATACCACCACCACATCGATCATGTTCAGTCCTCGCAAAGTTGTCGCGCTGTTCAGGCGGTGGTGGTGGCGATCAGTTGCGGTTCGAGGGCGCGTTCCTTGGCAATCAGTCGCTCCAGGATCTTGCGCGATTGCACGCCACCCGCGTCGATATTCAACTTGAGCAGGTTGCGTTGCGGGTGGGCCAGCAGGTTCTGTTGCTGGCGTTCGAGCATCTCCAGGTCCTCGCTGAAAATCTTGCCCTGGCCCTCGCGAATGCTTGCGGTCAGTGCCTCATCGTGGGGGTTGAAGTTGCGCGCCATGCCCCAGAAGTACCAGATCGAGGTGTCGGTTTGCGGGGTGATGAAGTCGACCACGATGCTCGCGGCCTTGTGTTCGGGGGCGGCGTTATAGCCACCTTTGCCGGCGTGGGCCACGCCGACTTCGATCAGCACATGGCTGGGCGGGGTGAAGCGGCAGATCTGCCAGCGGTCCACCGGCACGTCATCGGCGAGATTATTACCGCGCAGGGCCATGCGCCAGAACGGCGGGGCCATGATGTTTTCCATGTGCCGGGCGGTGACCACTTCATCGCCGTCCACCGTGGTCACGGGCGGTGCCTCGTCGATTTCCTTCTGGCCGATGCTGGAGGAGTGCACATAGGTTTCGTGGGTCAGGTCCATCAGGTTGTCGATCATCAGGCGGTAGTCGCACTGGATGTCAAACAGCCCGCCGCCATAGGCCCACTGGTCACTCACGGCCCATTCCAGGTGGTGGATCAGCGCCGGGTCGGCCTGGGCCTGATCGCCGGGCCACACCCAGATGAAGCCGTAGCGCTCAACGGCGGCAAAGGTCTTGTTGCACGGAAAACCACGTACCCGCTGGCCGGGCATTTCCACGGTCTTGCCGTCGCCGCCCATGACCAGGCCGTGATAGCCGCAGACGAGGTTGCCGTTCTCGACATACCCCAGTGAAAGCGGCGCGCCGCGATGGGGGCAGAAGTCCTCGACCGCCACCACGGCGCCTTCCTGGCCACGATAAAACACCATCTTTTCGCCGCAGATCTGTCGACCCAGGGGCTTGTGTGCGATTTCATCGGGGGTGCAGGCGACATACCAAGTGTTCTTGGGGTACATGATGACTCTCCAGGCGGCGGATTGTTTTTATTTAATGGATCCATTAAATGGCTGGCCTGATGGAGAGTCAATCTGTTATGGCTGTTTTATTGGGCGATTATCGGACGATAACATGTCAATGGATCCAATGATTGGATTCAGTAGCGAATCATCACCGACTTCAACTCGGTGTAGTCCTCGATGAAGGCGCTGCCGAACTCCCGGCCTATCCCCGAGGACTTGTTGCCGCCAAACGGCACCGCCGGGTCAAGCATCGTGTGCATGTTCACCCACACCGTGCCGGCCTCGATGGCGGGCACCATGCGCAGGGCCTTGCCCAGGTCGTTGGTCCACAGGCTGGCGCTCAAGCCGTAGGGGGTGTTGTTCATCAAGGCCAGCAGTTCCTCTTCGCTATCGTACGGCAAGAATGTGGCAATGGGGCCGAAGGTCTCTTCGTTGAGCAGGGTGTCGTTGACGCCGTTGGCGAGGATGATCGTCGGCTCGACGTAACAGCCCGGACGGTCGATCAGGTTGCCACCGTGAATGATGCGGTTGTTTTCGGCACGGGCCTTGGCGAAGAACTCGCCGAGTTTGAGTTGGTGCTGGCGGTTGGTTACGGGGCCGAATTCGGTGCGCTCGTCCAGGGGCGAGCCGATGTTCAGCGTGCTCAGGCGCTGGGCCAGTTTGCCCATCACCGTTTCGATCTGCGAACGATGCACAAAGAAGCGTTCGGCGGCGGCGCAGATTTGCCCGGAGTGCAAAAAGCCTGCTTCGATGATGCCGTTGACGGCCTTGTCCAGGTCCACATCGGGCAGGAACCCGGCCGAGTTCTTGCCGCCCAGCTCAAGGGTGGCGCGGGTCAGCCCGGCGCCCATGGCACTCTGGCCCACCGCAATCCCGGTCGGCACGGAGCCGGTAAACGACACCTTGTCGGTGCCGGGGTGTTCGATCAGGCCTTTGCCGACGCTGCCGCCGCCGGTCAAGATGTTCAGCGCGCCGGCGGGAAGGCCGGCGGCAATCGCCAGTTCGGCGATGCGCAGGATGGTCAGCGGCGTGAACTCGCTGGGCTTGATGATGATGCTGCAACCGGTCACCAGCGCCGAGGCGAGTTTCCAGATGGCGATCATGGTCGAGAAATTCCACGGCACGATGCCGACCACCACTCCGACCGGCTCGCGCAGGGTGAACGCGGTGTAGCGCTCGCCGGCGAAGGAGGGCAACGATGGGGTAATGGTCTGGCCGCTGATCTTGGTGGCCCAGCCGGCGTAGTAACGCAGGAAGTGCGCGGCCTGGTCGACTTCGAAGGCGCGGGAAATCTGGATGATCTTGCCTGACTGGCAGGTTTCGATCTGTGCCAGTTCTTCGCGGTGTTGCTCCAGCAGGTCGGCCAGCTTGAGCAGTACATTGCCGCGCACCGCCGGTGCGACCTGCGACCACTGTTTGAAGCCGCGGCTCGCGGACGCCACGGCCGCGTCAATGTCGGCCGGGTCGGCGTCGGCGACATCGGCGATGACCTGGCCGGTGGCCGGGTTGATCACCTCCAACCGCTGGCTGGAATGGCTCTCGACGTAGCCACCGTCAATGAACAACCCATGGGTTCGACGGAGAAAGGCTTCAACCTGGGGCAGCAGTGGAATATCGCTCATGGGGTTTTTCCTGGTGGCAGAGATTGAAAAGCCCGAGGTTAATCCCAGTGGCCGGAACGGGCTTGACTGTGGCTGCCCAGTGGCATGTCTGTGGCTGCCAGCGCCTGTGCACGACGGATCAGCCTGAGCCTTTGAAAAGTACAATCTTGACTCTGGAAGGTGCATGTCCTGCCAGGAAGGCAAGCTCCATACTGGCCCTGCATCCGGCGCCACGCCTCGATTTACGGCGTTGCCCGGACATCCAATAATAAGCAGGGCCATCCATGAAAAAGCCAAACCCGCTCCTTGAAGACCTCAAGTCCATCCTGCCGACCATCGCCGCCAATGCCTTCGTGGCCGAGCAGGACCGCCAGGTGCCCGCCGAGAATATTGCGCTGCTCAAGAGCATCGGCATGCACCGTGTGTTTCAGCCGAAAGTGTTCGGCGGCATGGAGTTGTCGCTGCCGCAGTTTGCCGACTGCATCGCCTTGCTCGCCGGGGCCTGCGCCAGCACGGCCTGGGCCATGAGCCTGTTGTGTACCCACAGCCATCAATTGGCACTGTTCTCGGCCCAATTGCAGCAGGAGGTCTGGGGCGCTGACCCGGATGCCACGGCCAGCAGCAGCATCGCGCCGTTCGGGCGCACCGAGGAAGTCGAGGGCGGCGTGCTGTTCAGCGGAGAAATGGGTTGGAGCAGCGGCTGTGATCACGCCGAGTGGGCGATCGTGGGTTTCCGCCGCAACAACCCCCAGGGCACCCAGGATTACTGCTTCGCGGTGCTGCCGCGCAGTGACTACCAGATCCGCGATGACTGGTTTGCCGCCGGCATGAAGGGCAGCGGCACCAAGACCTTGATCATCGACAAGGCCTGGGTGCCGGAACACCGCATCCAGAAAGCCAAGGACATGATGGAAGGCAAGTCCGCCGGCTTTGGGCTGTACCCCCACAGCAGGATTTTCTACTCACCGTACCGGCCGTATTTTGCCAGTGGCTTTTCCACCGTCAGCCTGGGCGTCGCCGAGCGGATGCTCGAGGTGTTCCGCGAAAAGACCAGGACCCGCGTGCGCGCCTACACCGGCGCGGCAGTCGGGGCCGCGACCCCGGCGTTGATGCGCCTGGCCGAGTCGACGCACCAGGTGGCCGCCGCGCGCGCCTTCCTCGAGAAAACCTGGGACGAACACGCCGAACACAGTGAACAGCAGCGCTACCCAAGCCGCGAGACCCTGGCGTTCTGGCGCACCAACCAGGCCTACGCGACCAAGATGTGCATCCAGGCGGTGGACCGTCTGTTCGAAGCCGCCGGCGGCAACGCCTGGTTCGAGCACAACGAGATGCAGCGCCTGTTCCGCGACTCGCACATGACCGGCGCCCATGCCTACACCGACTACGACGTCTGTGCACAGATCCTCGGCCGCGAGTTGATGGGCCTGGAGCCCGATCCGAGCATGATCTGAAGCTGCTTTTGAAAACAACAATCAGGGCTGCGCCTGACGCAGCCCGGGAGTCTTGCATGTCTGAATCGACCTTCGACCCACGCGCCTTTCGCCGGGCCCTGGGCAACTTTGCCACGGGCGTGACCGTGGTCACCGCCGCCGACGCCTCCGGCCGCAAGGTGGGCGTTACCGCCAACAGCTTCAACTCGGTGTCCCTGGACCCACCGCTGGTGCTGTGGAGCATCGACAAACGCTCCAGCAGCCACGGGGTGTTCGAGGAGGCCAGCCACTTCGCGGTCAACGTGCTGGCGGCGGACCAGATCGACCTCTCGAACAATTTTGCCCGGCCCAAGGACGACCGCTTCGCCGAGATCGCCTATGCACCGGGGGAGGGCGGGGCGCCGGTGTTCGCCGATTGTGCGGCACGTTTTCACTGCGAGAAATACCAGCAGGTGGATGGCGGCGATCACTGGATCATGATCGGCAAGGTGGTGGCCTTCGACGATTTCGGGCGCTCGCCGCTGCTCTACCACCAGGGCGCCTACTCCATGGTCCTGCCCCACACGCGCATGACCAGGCGCGACGAAAGCCAACCGCCGAGCAGCCACTTCCAGGGGCGCCTGAGCCATAACCTGTATTACCTGATGACCCAGGCGGTTCGCGCTTACCAGTCCAGCTACCAGCCCCGGCAACTGTCCACCGGCCTGCGCACCAGCGAGGCGCGGATGCTGATGGTGCTGGAGAACGATGCCCGCCTGAGCGCTGGCGACCTGCTGCGGGAAGTGGCGATGCCGGTGCGGGAAATCGACGACGCCGTGGCCAACCTCAAGCGCAAGGGGCTGGTCGATGACGACGAGCACGGCGTGCGCCTGACCGCGGCGGGTATCGAACAGACCGAAGACCTCTGGGCCATTGCACGGGAACAGCAGGACAAGGTCTTCGCCGAGTTCAGCCAGGACCAGATCGACACCTTCAAGACGGTGTTGAAGGGACTGATCAGCCACTGCTGATTGCCTGAATCAAGGATCATCCCCCGTACCTGTGGTGAGGGAGACCGCACTGCTTCTTCGACGTAGCGCTGTCGCGTAGCAAACTGGGCCCTCTGTGGCGAGCGGGCTGCGCAGGACGCCTGCGGCCCGACGGGCGCAAGTGACTGCGCAGCACCTCAATGGCCTCAGAAAGGCACGGCCACGGTCAGCTGGCTGTAGAGGTTGGTGCCGTTGCCACCCACTTGGTTACCGCCGGTGTCGGCATCCTTCTTGGGTTGGTAGATGCCTACCAGCGGGCTGATGATCAGGTGGCTGTTGACTGCCCATTCCACATACAGGTCCAGCTCCCGGGCGTCGAGGTTCAGCGCATCGTGTTTGCGCAGGGTATTGAAGTCGAAGTACAGCGCGGCAATCGTCAGGTTTTCCAGCGGAGTCGCCTTGAGGCCGATGTGGTGAATACCGGTGTTGCTGTTGAATGGGCCGGCGTAATTGCCGGCGACTTCACCCTGGACCCAGGTACCGTAGCCGGTGCTGAGCCCGGTGAACAGCGGGTCCCATTTTTGCGAATAGCGCGTGTAGCGATAGGTCAGCTTCGGTGCCCAACTGACATCGGCGAAGGTGTAGCCGGCTTCACCGTACCAGGCTTTTTCCGGCCCGGTGTCTTTGTCCTGCCAGGCGTATTCGAAGGCGAAACTGGCGTTGTCGATGCCCGCACTGCCTTCGCCGCGCAGGCTGTAGGTATTGAGGCCGTCACGCTGCTTCTGGACGTCGTTGGCCCATTGGTCGGTGACGCCCATGCCGCGCACCCAGGTCAACCCCAGCGTACCGGCTGCGGCCGTGTAGTCGAGGGTGCCCGCCGCCAGTTCGGTTTCGGCCTGGGCGCGGTTGTCCGACTTGAGCCACAGCACCGAACCGTGCAGGCCCTCTTGCCCGCCCAGGCGCAGCACCGCCGTACGGTCGAAGGCGTGCCGTGCCCCGAGGTAGAAGCCGCCCCCGCGATTCAACGCGCCGTCAGCCGGACCCTTACCCAGGTTGGGACCGTCGTCGTTGATCAGGAAACCGCGGCCGAGCTTGACTACCTGGCGGCCCACGGAAACATCCACCCCGTCCTTGCCCAGTGCCGGGAACAGGTCGGCCGAGCGCCACCCGAGGTAGGCGTCTTCGATTTTCGTGGTGCGCTCCGACCCCACGGTGTTGCCGCCCGCATCGCCGTCGCCCCAGGTGCCCGAGCTGACCCAATTGAGCGCGCCATAGCCGCTGCCGTACCCGGCCAGGCCCTGGTCGCCGCTCACCCCGTACTTGATGAAACCCTCGCGCCAGGTCGAGCCGCCCGCTGTACCGTCGTAGTTGTGGCGGCTGTTGAACAGGCCGTACACCGCCAGGAAGTCCGCATTCAGGTGGGTGTCCTCGTCGGCATACAGCTCATACGCCCGGGCTGGCGAATGGCCGATCAACAGCGCGATACCCAGACCGACGGCCAAGGATTGCGTGCGTATTTTCAAGGTGTGCTCCATTGTTATAGTCCCCAGCTTGGTTAAGTCGAGGGCGCATTAAGATGACCCCAGGCGGAGGAAGTCTTTCACCTGCCTGCCACGTAATTGATCCTGCCCGCCAAGCCGTATGCCTTGGCAGGCAGCAACAAAAGCCACGGCAGACATGGGCAAGACGCTCGGTGCTCGGGAAGTGCACAGTGATTTTGCGCACGATGCCGTTTCGATCAGGGACTGGCTGGGGAGGGCTTTGTCGCCGGCTCCTTGAACGGCTCGATGCATCCACTCAGAAATCCGCTTTCGAGGATCCGCACCATGTCGATCAATGACCGGCTCACACAGCATTTGAAACGCGGCAGCGTCGGGTTTCCGACTGCGCTGGCCAGCACCATTGGCCTGATCATGGCCAGCCCGGTGATTCTCACCGCGACCATGGGCTTCGGTATCGGCGGCAGCGCCTTCGCGGTGGCCATGCTGATTGCGGCGGTGATGATGCTGGCCCAGGCGACCACCTTCGCCGAGGCCGCCTCGATCCTGCCGACCACCGGCTCGGTCTACGACTACATCAATTGCGGCATGGGCCGTTTCTTTGCGATCACCGGCACCCTGTCGGCGTACCTGATCGTGCACGTGTTCGCCGGCACGGCCGAGACGATTCTGTCCGGAGTCATGGCCCTGGTGAACTTCGAACACCTCAACACCCTGGCAGAGTCCGCCGGTGGCTCCTGGTTGCTGGGGGTGGGGTTTGTCGTGGTGTTCGGCATTCTCAATGCCTTTGGCGTCAGCGCCTTCGGCAGGGCCGAGATCATCCTGACCTTCGGCATGTGGACCACCCTGATGGTGTTCGGCGTGCTCGGCCTGATCGCCGCACCGGCGGTGCAACTGGAGGGCTGGTTCGGCGTGTCGCTGGTGGGTACCGACCTGGTCACCATTCTGTCGCTGGTGGGCATGGCCATGTTCATGTTCGTCGGTTGCGAGTTCGTCACGCCGTTGGCCCCGGACCTGCGCAACTCGGCCAAGGTCATGCCCAAGGCCATGATTTTCGGCTTGTTGAGCGTGGCGACCTGCATGTTCATCTATGGCGCGGCGATGAAGCGCCAGGTGGAAAACGTGGTGCTGGATGCCGCCACCGGCGTGCACCTGCTCGATACGCCCATGGCGATCCCGCGGTTCGCCGAGCAGGTCATGGGTGATATTGGCCCGCTGTGGCTGGGGATCGGCTTCCTGTTCGCCGGTGCCGCCACCATCAACACGCTGATGGCGGGCGTGCCGAGGATTCTCTACGGCATGGCGGTGGACGGCGCGTTGCCCAAGGTCTTCACTTATTTGCACCCGCGCTTCAAGACGCCGCTGCTGTGCATCCTGGTGGCGATGCTGATTCCGTGCCTGTATGCCCTGTGGTTGGGCGGCAACACCGACAACATCATGCACCTGGTGCTGGCGGCGGTGTGTGCGTGGAGTTTCTCTTACCTGCTGGTGACGCTGTCGGTGGTGATCCTGCGCATTCGTCGTCCGGACCTGCCACGGGCCTATCGTTCGCCGTTCTTCCCGGTGCCACAGATCCTTTCCAGCGTCGGCATCTTGCTGGGCATGTGGTTCATTACCCCGCCGGGCATGAACCCTGCGGACATTTATGTGCCGTTCGGGGTGATGCTCGGGATCACAGCTTCATACGCGCTGTTCTGGACACTGGTGGTACAGAAGGTCAATCCATTCAAGCCGGCTTCGGTAGAAGAAGTGCTGGCCAAGGAGTTTTCCCATGAGCCTGGCAACCCTCACAACCCTTATCTCGAGCAGGCTGCAAAAGCTGTCTGATCTGTTCAGCGCCCAACGGGCCCCGTCCGGTTACCGGCCTGGGGTCACGCTTGAGTACGTGCGGCGCAACCTCGGGCTGGCGAGTTTCACCTCGACGGGGCCAGCCCAGGCAAGGTTTTGCCTGGACGACATCGGCCTTCAGGTCGACGTGGCCGAGCGCACCGAAGCGCAATTGCTGATGCACCTGGTGATGACCGAATTCAGGTTCACGGTGCCCGCCTCAGAGCAGGGCAGTGCGCGCTTTGAACTGCACCACAGCGGGTCGATCCGACGCACGGGGCTGGCCTGCCGGCAACGGGCGGGCGCGCCGGATTTGCTGGCCAGGCTCCAGGCGGCCTTGAACGATGACTCCGACCTGCATCAAGCGTTGATGGGGCTGGACTTCAAGCGCCTGCACCTCGATTTGAGCGGGCAGCAATGGCAGGTACGGCTTGAACACATGGGCGGCAGCGAGGTGGTCAACCGCATGCCGGCGTTCCGGCGCTATATCCCCTTGAGCGGCGCGCAGCGTGCCGGGCTGCTCACGGTACTGGCGGGTTTGCAGCGGGTATTGGGCGCGCTCTGAGTCGAGGAATTGGCATCATTAGTGCTTCTACAGTCGGTATCACGGACTTGTTGCGCCTATATAGATAACATGTTAACTATTGGCCGACAAAAACAAGAAACCATTGTGGAGATGCCATGAGCACCTATCAGTCTGCGCACTATGGGTTGGAAACCTGGACTCGGGATCTGCGAGCGGCCTGCGGCCATTTCGACACGGAACTGGCCTTCAACCGCTCACTGTTCATCGGTGAAGTGTCCAAGCACTCCCGGGGCGGCCTGTCACTGGCCAACCTGCGCACCAACGCCGGCCTGATCAAACGCGAGCGACCCAATGCCGATCACGATATGGACCAGCATTGCTTCCTGGTCAGCCAGCGCAGTGGCTATTGCCAGATCACCCAGAACGGCCAGGTCATTCAATTGGCCCCCGGCGATATGCTGCTGATGGACTCCACGGGTTCGATCGAGATCAGCCCTTTTGGCCTTATCGAACATGCCTCGCTGTCACTCTCGCGCAATGAAGTGTGCAAGCAGCTGGGCAGCGCCTCGAAAACCTTCGGCAAGATCTCTTCGAGCAAGGCCTGCGGGCGCATGCTCCACGTGTTGATGGACCAGCTGTGCCGCGAGGGCCTGGAGGGTCAGGATTCGATTGAAGAGGCCGAGGCGCTGCAAGCGGCGTTTGTTTCGCTGCTCGGGTCAGCCTTTGAACTGCATGACGCCCCAGGCGACAGCGCCACATCCTTGCACGGCAGTAACCTGCGCAGTTATGTACAGAAAGTCATCGATGAGTCCCTGACCCAACCCGGCCTGAGCCCGGTGGGCCTGGCCAGTCGCTTGAACATCTCGGTGCGGCATTTGTACCGCTTGTTTGAAGAACAGGACGACAGCGTCTGCCGCTACATCCAGCGTGCGCGGCTCAAACGCAGCGCGGACGACTTGACCAACCCGTTCCTCAAGAGCGAGTCGATCACCTCGATTGCCTACAAGTGGGGTTTCACCGATTCCGCGCACTTCAGCCGCTCGTTCAAGAAGCAATTCGAGCTGTCGCCCAAGGATTTTCGTTCCACTCATCTGCAGCAAGCGGCCGGTGCGGCATAGGGTATCGATGGATCAATGAAACCGCTCACCCTGTCGGCCCATAACATTTGCGCAGTCGCGGTCGAACACTTTGCCGCTTACGGCTACGACGCTTCATCGCTGAACGAAATCGCGGTCGGGGCGGGCATGCGCAAGGCCTCGCTGTACGCGCACTTTGTCAGCAAGGACGCGCTGTTTCAGACGGTCTTCGAGATTGCCCTGGCCCATGAGCATCAGTACATCGCGCAGTGCTTCAAGGAAGAGACCGTCCACCCCGGCGTGCCAGGGCAATTGCACCTTGAACGGTTGAGCGGGCGCTATGCAGGGTCGGCGCACCTGCGCTTTCTGTTGCGCACGGCCTACTTTCCGCCGGCGGATATTCGCAGCGTGATTACGGCAGGATTTGAGGGCTACCTGGCGAGCATTCGCGAGGATTTCCAGCGTGCCGCGCAAGGGCGGTACAGGATGGTACGACCTGAGGCGCTTGAGGTGTTTTGTGACGCTTACCTGGGTATCGTCGACAGCCTGCATGTGGAGCTGATCTATTCGACGCCCCAGGGTTACGTCAAGCGGCTTGCGGCGTTGTCGCGGGTGTTCAGTGATTCACTGTCGCTGCTTGAAGGGGCGAGCGCTATTCAGCGGATACACCGCCCCTCCCAGATTTGATCCGGTTTACATCCCGACAGAGGTCATTTCACCTCAGGCAGCGTCGAGCCGCCGTCCACCACGATGGTCTGCCCGGTGATGTAGGTCGCCAGGTCGGAGGCCAGGAACAGCATGGCCCCGGCAATATCCTGAGCGGCACCGAGGCGTCCCAGGGGCACGCGGCTGGCGATGTCGGCATTGACCTGGCTGTCGCCCAGGTTATCCATGGCCGGCGTGGCAATCATCCCTGGCTCGACGCCGTTGACGCGCACCTGGTAAGGCGCCAGCTCCAGCGCGGCATTGCGGATAAAACCGTTGACCCCGGCCTTGGACGCCGCATAGTGGCTGAGCCCCGCGTAGGCAACCCGTGGCCCGGTGACCGATGAGGTGACCAGCACGCAGCCACCGCCCTGCCGTTGAAACATCGGCAAGGCGGCCTGGGTCAGCCAGAACAGGGCCGAGAGGTTGACCGCCAGCGTGCGTTCAAGCATGGCCGGGGTGATCTGGGCGAACGCTGTCAACGGAAAGTAGCCGGCGTTGTGCACCAGGATATCCAGGCGGCCCCAGGCCAGCTCTATGCCCTTGATCCCTTCGAACACCGCCGTCGCCTCGGCCAGGTCCAGCGCGATGGCCTCGACCCGGCAGCCGCGCGCACGCAAGCCCTCGGCCAATGCCTGGGCTTGTGCCAGGCGCAGGTCGGCGATCATGACGCGGGCGCCACGCCAGGCGAACGCCTCGACGATGGCCTGGCCGATACCCTGGGCGCCGCCGGTGACCAGCACGGTCTTGCCGCTGAAATCCAAGTCTTCAGGCATGTGCACGCTCCATATGGGCGTAAGCCAGCGTGGGTACATCGACAATGCTCGAACCGCCATCGGCGACCACGCTGGCGCCGGTGATGATCGCGGCATCCGGGCTGGCCAGGAAGCGGCATACCTTGGCGATTTCCTCGGCGCTGGCGGGGCGCCGCAACGGCACGTCGGCGCATACGCGCGCATAGGCTTGCGGCAGGGTGTCGCCATGGAAGCTCATCAACGGCTGCATTTCCTCGTCGGCCATGGGCGTGGTAACCCAGCCGGGACACACCGCGTTCACGCGCACGCCACGTGGCCCGTAATCCCGTGCCAGGGAGCGATTGAGCCCGAGCAGCGCATGCTTGGCGGTGGTGTAGCCGCATACTTCGGGTCCGGCGGCCAGCGAGGCGATGGAACCGAGCAGCACGATATTGCCGGCGCTTTCGATCAGCAGCGGCAGGCAGGCGCGAGCGCTGTAGAACGCGCTGTCCAGATTGCTGCGCAAGGCCGCCTCCCAGGTGTGTGGGCTGGTCTGGGTGGCGCTGCCCACGCCATGCCCGCCGGCGCAGGCCAGCAGCACATCGAGGCGGCCGTAGCGCTGACCGATCTGTGCAACGAAACCCTCCCAGGTGGCCGGGCAGGCCGCATCGCCGACCAGCACCAGGCCGCCGGTGTCCTGTGCAACCTGCTCCAGCGGCTCGCGGCGACGGCCGATGAGCACCAGGTTGGCGCCTTCGGCGGCGTACAAGCGCGCGCAGGCGGCACCGATGCCCGTGCCGGCACCGGTGATGACAACGGTACGTGGATCAGGCATCGGGATACTCCGTGCGGTTGAGCACTTGGCAGTAGGAGCTGACTGGAAAGTTCGACAGCTCATCGAACGACGCGCCGGCATAGCCGAAGATCTTGCCGTCGCTGCGGTGCTGTTGCAGGTCGATCAGCACCAGGCCGAGGGTCGGGATGATCTTTTCGCGCCAGACGAACAGGTACAGCTGATCGGCGATCTTGTAGTAGTGGCAGCGGTCGGTATCGCACAGGCCTTGCTCCACGCCCTTGAGGCATTGCCAGGCATAGAACTGATCGTTCAGGTAGATGTGCTCGTAGACTTCGCTGGGGCTGTAGCGATACAGGTTGCGCAGGCCGGTCAGTTCCTGGGTGGGCGCGTGGGGGCATTGGCCCGGCTGCCAGGGTTGATCCAGGCTGCCGTGCAGGAAGTCCACGTCCACCGAGGTCAGGGCCTTGCCGGCCAGGGCGCGGCTGTAGAGGCCTTGCTCGGTTTGTTCGCGGTCCGGCATGCGCCCGATCACGGCGGTGAACGACGATGTGGTGGTGTCCAGCACCAGGCTGATGGACCAAGCCTGGCCGGCTTCATGCTTGATGAAGTCGACCAGGTACAGGCCCGGGCGGACCGAGGTGGCGCGGTAGGCGGCCGAACCGCTGGAGTGACCGTCGGCGGCGTGCCAGTGCAACTGCTCGGTGTCGAAGCGATGCTCGATCTGCCAGCCGTTGGCGAAGTGCAGGGTGAAGGCCTTGCCGTTGAGGTCGGCAAGGTTGGGCAGGATAAACGCGTCGGGGGCAAAACCGTCGGCGAGGGCGCCTACGGTGATCCAGTCGGATGAAGTGGTCATTGCATGGCTCCGGTTGAGGGAATGGACACCCCGGATCATGCGGTTGGCAACCTGGCGCGCCTATCAACCAAAGGGTTGAGGCGGCTTACAGAAACAGCGCGGCGACCAGTTCGGTACGGCTGCTGACACCCATCTTGCGGAACAGGTGGATCAGGTGGGTCTTGATGGTGGGCAGGCCGACATCCAGCTCCAGGGCCAGTTGCTTGTTGCTCGCGCCCTGGCGTAATAACCAGGCAATCTCGCGCTCTTTGGGCGTGAGCCCGGCCAGCGCATCGTCGCAGGGCTGCATATTGGCCACGGCCATTTGCAGCAATGCCTGCAAGGCATTGAGCTGAGCCAGTTGGTCGGGGGTAAACACCCCTTGCTCCGCCGTGCGCAGCAAGGAGATGGCCGCCTGGGGCTGGTCGGCGCGATGGGCGACGATCTCCACCACATCGACCACACCGTAGCGCTGCAGGAAGTCTTGATAGCGGCGGCTGTCACGCAGGGGCTGGCGGGCCATGGCGAACCCCAGCGGCACCACCGCCAGCCCGCTGGACAGGCAATTGCGCGGTTGCAACGGGTCGAATTGGCGGTAGTTGTCGAGGTAGTCGCGGTGCATCTCACCGCTCATGCCTTGCAGCCTGAAATCACGGGCCTGCAACTGGCGGTCGACACAATAGAACGCTGCCTGGCTGGCGGGCACCAGTTGAGTGAAAGCCTGCAGGCAATGGCCGGCGACTTCCTGAGCGGGGATGGCGTGCATGGTCAGTCACCTGCGCCGGAACAAACGCTGCCGGCCGAAGCCGGCAGAGGGGAGCGATCAGACTACCGCGAAATAGTGCTTCACAAAACTCTCGCTCACCACCTCCCACAGCACCGGCGTGCCCTTGGTCACGAACCAGCTGTCGCCGGCCTTGTAACGGGTGCTCTGGCCAGTACTTTCGTCGGTCAGCACCACTTCGCCGGTGACCACCGTGGCTTGTTCGACGAACGGGTAGACCATGCGGAACTTGCCTTGGGTGGTGCCGAAATAGGCGCTGCTGACGGCGTCGGTCGGGGCGCCGAAGGTCATTTTGCCAAAGGCTTTGACTTCGCCCTCGAGGATCTCGGAGCCGAGGTCGGCAACGGTGCCCCAGGCATCGAGGTCCGATAGTTGGATGTCTTTCTTCAGGGGGGTAACGGGCATGGCAGTTCTCCTGTGAATGAAACAGTGGGGCTCAACGGCGACCGTTGAAGTAGCCCGAAAGTTGATGAAGGCTTTTGCCGGCCGTGAGCAGCAGCGGGCGGATATGGTCCTTGCCCAGGATCTGCGCATGCTTGACCGCGCTGATCAGGTCGTAGCGCGACGAGCCTTCGCTCATGCCCTCGGCCAGGACCTTGCAGATGATGTGGCTGGGCGTGACCCCGAAGCCGGCGTAGCCCTGCACATAAAAGGCATTCGGACGCCCGCTGAGCGTGCCGATCTGCGGGAACAGGTTGGCCCCGGTCGCCATCGGCCCGCCCCACGCCAGGTCGATCTTCACGTCCTTGAGGTAGGGGAAAATCTTCAGCATCAGGTTGCGGTTCCAGGCCTTGAGGTCCAGCGGGATGTGCTCGACGAAAGGCGTGGCGGCACCGAACAGCAAGCGGTTTTCGTTGGTGACCCGGTAGTAGTCGATCACCGGGCGGATATCGCTGTAGGCGCCGCGTATCGGGCTGATGCGGTTGATCAGCTCGTCGGATAGCGGTTCGGTCATCAACTGGAAGGCGTAGGTATTGACGGTGGTCTTGTGCAGTTCCGGTTCCAGCTTGTTGAGAAAACTGTCGCAGGCCCACAGCAACTTGGAGGCTTTGACCGAGCCTCGGCCGGTGCGCACGGTGATGCGTTCGCCATAACTGACTTCCAGGGCCGGGCTGTGCTCAAAGATGCGCACGCCGTGGCCGGCCAGGGCCTTGGCTTCGCCCAGCAGCAGGTTCAGCGAGTGCACATGCCCGCCGCCCATGTGCAGCAGCGCGCTGGTATAGGCGTCGGAACCAATGATCTGCTTGACCTCGGAGCCCGCCATAAAGCGGATTTCGTCCTTGGTGTTGATCGACTTGAAGTCCTTCTCCCAGGCGCGCAGGGTTTTTTCCTGGCGGGCGTTGAAGCCCATGTAGCCGTAGCCGTGGCAGAAGTCGGCGTCGATCGCGTACTTGGCGATGCGATCCTTGATGATGCCGGCGCCCAGCTCGCTGATTTCAAAGATCTGGCGCAGGCCTTCGTCGCCGACCTGGTTCTTGATTTTCTCCAGGTCATGGCCGATCCCCGCCATGATCTGCCCGCCATTGCGACCCGTGCCGCCGAAACCCAGGTAGCGCGCTTCGAGCACCACAATGTTGGTGATGCCTTTTTCGGCGAGTTCCAGTGCGGTGTTGATGCCGGAGAAACCGCCGCCAATCACCACCACATCGGCTTCCACGTCCTGTTCGAGGGTGGGGAAGCTGAGGTTGTATTTCTTGGTTGCCGAGTAGTAGGTCGGCGTTTCGATATTGATCATGGCGCAGCCTGGAAAAGTGAAGGGAAACTCACTGCAGAGCCGACACGAAGCTCTGTGCCTGTTGGGGTGTATTAAGTGCCTTCCGAGCGGTAGGTGTCTTGATTCTGTGTGCCGCCGCTCTTGACCGTGGCTGCCAATCATCAACCCTGAATCCGGCCGCGCGGTAAAGCCGCACACGGGCAACAATCGCCAATGCTAGAATGTTGTTAATCTGTTAACCAATTGCGACGCCGCCATCCATGTCCAAACCGCGCCAATCCCTGACCCTCACTTTGCTCCATGCGCGTGAAGCCGCCATGGGGTTTTTTCGCCCTTCGCTCAATCAACACGGGCTGACCGAGCAGCAATGGCGGGTCATTCGGATTCTCAGCCAGCATGAGGAGCTTGAGATCAACCGCCTGGCCGAGCTGGCGTGCATTCTCAAGCCGAGCATGACCGGGGTGCTGGTGCGCATGGAAGCGGCAGGCATGGTTGAGCGGCGCAAGGCGCAACAGGACCAACGTCGCGTGCTGGTGCGGCTGGCCGAGAAGGGCCAAGCCTGTTTCGACTCCATGAGCCAGAGCATGGAAGCCAATTACCAGCGCTTGCAGGCGGGGTTTGGCGAAGAGAAGTTGCAGACCTTGCTGACCTTGCTCAACGAACTGAAAACCCTCAAGCGCTAGTTAAACTACCCCCCGTAGATACCGTCTTATCCAACACCGCGCAAATCCTACGAATGCCAACCCCCCACCAAGGTCTCCCCCCGTAGCAGCTGCCGAGCGCAAGCGAGGCTGCGTCAGGCGCGCTGCCGATTCAAGCTCGAGTCGCGGCCGACGCAGCCTCGCTTGCGCTCGGCAGCTGCTACGTCAGTAGACGCCGCCGGCCGTGACGGCAGGCGCCGATGAGTCCTTGAAGGCCGCCGCCAGGCTTTGCAGCCCGCGCATCAGCACCGTGGTGTCGACGCCCACCGCCACGAACGCCGCGCCCAGTTCGATGTAGCGCCGCGCCAGTGCCTGGTCGGCGCTGAGAATGCCGGCGGCTTTGCCGGCGCTGCGGATGCGCGCGATGGCGTCTTCGATTGCCGCCTGCACCTCGGGGTGGCCGGGGTTGCCGCGATGGCCCATCGACGCGCTCAGGTCCGCCGGCCCGATAAACACCCCGTCGACGCCTTCCACCGCCGCAATCGCCTCCAGGTTGGCCAGGCCCTCGCGGTTTTCGATCTGCAGCAGCAGGCACATCTGCTCGTCGGCTTTGTCGAGGTAGCCGGCAATGCTGTTCCAGCGTGAAGCCCTGGCCAGCGCGCTGCCGACACCACGCACGCCGTGGGGTGGATAGTGGATGGCTCTCACCAGTTCCCGCGCCTGTTCTGCGCTCTCCACCATGGGCACCAGCAAGGTCTGTACGCCAATGTCGAGCACTTGCTTGATCAACGCGGTGTCGCCGATCACCGGGCGAATCACCGGCTGGCTGGGGTAGGGCGCCACGGCCTGGAGCTGGCCGAGCAGGCCGCGCAGGTCGTTGGGCGCATGTTCGCCGTCGATCAGCAGCCAATCGAAACCGGCGTTGGCGGCCAGTTCCGCGCAATAGGCATCGGCCAGGCCCAGCCACAGGCCGATCTGGGTTTCACCGCTGCGCAGGCGATGTTTGAAGGTGTTGACAGGCATGTCCATGAGCACTCTCCCGTTAAACGAATCGGCAGGCAATCGACCCCAGCATGTCGTAGTCGACATGGAAGGTATCGCCAGGGTTGGCCGCCACCGGGCGGGTGAAGGAGCCACCCAGGATGATTTGTCCGGGTTGCAGGGTGACGTCATAGGCGGCCAGTTTATTCGCGAGCCAGGCCACGCCCTTGGCCGGGTGATTGAGCACGGCGGCGGAGACGCCGGACTCTTCGATCACACCATTGCGGTAAAGCACCGCTGGCACCTTGCGCAAGTCGATCTCGCTGGGCCGCACGGCCCGCCCGCCCATGACCACGCCGGCGTTGGCGGCATTGTCGGAGATGGTGTCGAAGACCTTGCGGGTCGCCTTGGTGTGCGGGTCGACCTGCTGGATGCGCGCATCGATGATCTCCAGTGCCGGGATCACCCATTCGGTGGCGTCGAGCACATCGAACACTGTCACGTTCGGGCCTTTCAGCGGTTTGCCCAGGATAAATGCCAGCTCCACCTCGACGCGCGGCACGATAAAGCGCTCGAAGGGGATGTCGGTGCCTTCATCGAAAAACATGTCGTCCAGCAGCGCACCGAAATCCGGCTCGGTGATATTGGACGAGACCTGCATGGCCCGGGAGGTCAGGCCAATCTTGTGGCCGACCAGCTTGCGCCCGTCCCTGATTTTCTGTTCCACCCAGGCGCGCTGGATGGCGTAGGCGTCTTCGAGGGTGATCGCCGGGTGATCGAGGGAAAACTGACGCACCTGTTCGCGTGAACGTTCGGCCTGGTCGAGGCGCGCGGCGGCTTGCAAAATGAGCGATTGATCAAGCATGGCAAAAGTCTCTTATTGAGGGTTGACGATGGCCGCCCGGGTGCGCAGCACCAGCAGGCCGCCAAGAGCAATCAGCAGCGCCAGGACGTACAGGGCCAGGCTGGCGCTCTGGGTGGTGTCGCGCATCCAGCCGATCAGGTAGGGCGCGAAGAATGACGCGATGCTGCCGAACGAGCTGATCAGGGCGATCCCGGCGGCCTGGGTGTTATTGGAGAGGAACGCGGGAGGCAGTTGCCAGAACATCGGCAACGCCGCGCTGGCGCCCATGCCGGCGACGATCAGGCCGCCCAGCACCACGGCCGGGTTGGCGGGGGCGAGCCCGGCGATGGCAATGCCGGCGGCCGACATCAGCAAGGGCACACACAGGTGCCAGCGGCGTTCACGCTGGCGGTCGGACGAACGCCCGCAGCCGATCATGAAAAAACACCCGGCCAGGTACGGCACCGCACTGAGCAGGCCGACCTTGCCGTCGCTGCCGATGCCGGCGCCGTGGATCAGCGTCGGCATCCAGAACGCCAGGGTGTTGACCGCCAGCATCACCGCGAAGTACACCGCCACCAGCAGCCACACCTGTGGGTTGCTGAGAATGGCGGAAAACGAGGTGATGGATTTGCGGTGTTCTTCCTGGTGCAGTTGCTCGCGCAGGTGTTGCTTCTGTTCCGGCGCCAGCCACTTGACCGTCTCGAAGCTGTCCGGCAGGCACTTGAGCACCACCAGCCCGAGCAGAATCACGGGGGCGCCTTCGATGACGAACATCCATTGCCAGCCGCGCAGGCCGCCCAGGTCGTGGAAGTGTTCAAGGATGCCGCCGGAAAGCGGGCCGCCGATCACCCCGGCCATCGGCACAGCGATGGCAAACAGGGCGGTGACCTGCGCGCGACGACCGGCCGGGTACCAGCGGTTCAGAAACACCAGGATGCCCGGGAAGAAACCGGCCTCGGCCACCCCCAGTAAAAAGCGCAGCACGTAGAAGCCCATGGCGCCGTCGATCAGGTACATGCAGGTCGACAGCACACCCCACACCACCATCAGCGTGGCAATCCAACGCCTTGGGCCCACTCGGTCCAGGGCCATGTTGCTGGGTACGCCAAACAACGCATAGGCCACGAAGAACAGGCCGGCGCCCAAGCCATAGACCGTGTCGCTGAGGTTCAAGTCTGCGCTCATCTGCATCTTGGCGAAGCCGATGTTGATGCGGTCGAGGTGGGCGAAGAGGTAGCAGACCAGCAACAGCGGCATCAGCCGCCAGGTAATGGTGCTGTGGGTACGGTCGCGTGCGACCTGGCCGAGGGGGGCGGCGGTATGGGCTGTGCTCATGGTCTTATACTTTTTGTCTGAGAGGCCGAGGGTGTGAACGGGCAGGGCGCTTTAGCCGACCTGCGCCTTGAGGAACGCATGCACGTTGTTCTGCTTGAAGTTGAGCTGCTCGTGCAGTTCGAGCATTTCAAACGACAAGGCCAGCAGGCGCTGGGCCTGAAGCGCGGCGAAGTGCTGGGTGATGACCTCGAACAGGCGCTCGGCGACGTGCTGGCGTGTGGTCAGGTCGCGGCCATGGCCGACCTTCAACGTCATGTGCACGAAGGCGTAGTCATGCTTGCCGTCGGCCATGCGCCAGGTGTCCAGGCGCACGCCACGGCTGCGGATGCCGCCCAGGGGAAACACGCCGCTGGCGTCCAGGCAGGCATGGACTTTTTCAAACAGGCCCGGCAGGTCTGCCTGCTGTTCGATGTTGTCGGTGTATTCAGCGATGAAGTGGGGCATGAACGGCTCCTTCAGGCTGCGCGGGGATGCCGCGCGGCCATGCGGTCAAACAGGGAAAATGGCGTTGATCTGCCCGGTGCCCGAGCTGCCGAAGGGTTCGGTGATGATCTCGGCCGGCTTGTCGTAGTCCGGTCCGCCGAGCAAACCGAGAAGCATGGCGGTGTCGTGCATCTTGCCTTCGCCAAAGCAATGCTCGGCGTAGTCCGGGAGCATGGCGCAGAACTCTTTCCAGCGGCCCTGGCGCCACAGTTCCACCACATGCAGGTCGACCTGTTTGTCGAATTCACGGGTCCAGTTATGGATATTGGCTTCGGCATTGCGGTCGTCGGAGAAGCGGTGCGACAGCGACCCCGAGGCCAGCACCACGACTTTGCGATCGCTCTTCTCGATGGCCCGGCGCACGGCGGCGCCGAAGGTGAAGCTGTCTTGCAGGCGATGCCAGGCACACCAGGCGGCAATCGAAACGACGTTGAAGGTCTGCTCGTCCGGTACGCCCATGTGCATGTAGCGCATCGGCACCAGGGTGCCGTATTCCAGCTCCAGGCTCGGGATGTTGTGGGCCAGGGTACGCACGTCGGCGGCGTTGGCCTCGGCGGCGATCAGTTCGCCCAGCTCCGGGCAGCCGGGGTATTCGTAGGCCATGTTCTTGATGAAGTGCGGCAGTTCGTTACTGGTGTAGATGCCCTTGAAGTGCTCGCCGCTGTTGACGTGATAGGCGCTGTTGACCAGCCAGTGCACGTCGAACACCACGGCGGTATCGGCGCCCAGCTCGCGGGCGCGCCGACCGATTTCCTTGTGCCCGGCAATCGCCGCTTCGCGGCAGCCGTGATGCTTGCCAGGCAGCTCCGATAAATACATCGAGGGTACGTGGCAGATTTTCGCCGCCAGGACGACTTCGCCCATGATGATGCTCCTGAAATTGTTGTTTTTGTCTTCGGGGGACTGGTGTTGCTCAGACGCCCCAGCGTGGAATGTGATGGCTGCCCATCGAGATACACACGTTCTTGATCTCGGCGAACACTTCGAAGCTGTACTGGCCGCCTTCACGGCCGGTGCCGGAGCCCTTCACGCCGCCGAACGGTTGGCGCAGGTCGCGCACGTTCTGGCTGTTGATGAACACCATGCCCGCTTCGATGCCATAGGCCAGACGATGCGCCTTGCCGATGTCCTGGGTCCAGATGTAAGACGCCAGGCCGTACTCGGTGGCGTTGGCCAGTTGCAGCGCTTCGGCTTCGTCCTTGAACGGAATCAGGCACACCACCGGGCCGAAGATCTCTTCCTGGGCGATACGCATGGAGTTGTTCACGTCAGCGAACACCGTGGGCTGGATAAACTGGCCCTTGCTCAGATGCGCCGCCAGGTTGGCCGGGCGCTCCAGGCCACCGGCGAGCAGAGTGGCGCCTTCTTCCATACCGATCTTGATGTAGCCGGTGACCTTGTCGTAGTGGGCCTGGGTGATCATCGAGCCGACCTGGGTCTTCGGGTCTTGCGGGTCGCCGACGATCAAGCGCTTGGCGCGCGCGGCAAACTCGGCGACGAACTGCGGGTACACGCTTTCCTGGATAAAGATCCGGCTGCCGGCGGTGCAGCGTTCGCCGTTGAGCGAGAAGATGGTGAACAGCGCGGCGTCGAGGGCGCGTTCCAGGTCGGCGTCTTCGAAGATCAGCACCGGCGACTTGCCGCCCAGTTCCATGGAGTACTTCTTCAGCCCGGCGGTCTGCATGATTTTCTTGCCGGTGGCGGTGCCGCCGGTGAAGGAAATCGCGCGGACATCGGGGTGACGCACCAGGGCATCGCCGGCGGTGGCGCCGTAACCCTGGATGACATTGAGCACGCCTTTTGGAATCCCGGCCTCCACCGCCAGGCGCCCCAGTTCGTTGGCGGTCAGCGGCGACAGCTCGGACATTTTCAGCACCGCGGTATTGCCCAGGGCCAGGCACGGCGCGGTCTTCCAGGTGGCGGTCATGAACGGCACGTTCCACGGCGACACCAGCGCGCAGACACCCACCGGCTGGTACAGGGTGTAGTTGAGCATCTGGTCATCGACCGGGTAGCTGTGGCCGTCCATGCGCGTGCAGACTTCGGCGAAAAAATCGAAGTTGTGCGAGGCGCGGGGAATCAATACGTTTTTGGTCTGGTGAATCGGCAGGCCGGTGTCGAGGGTTTCCAGTTCGGCCAGGTGGGGCACGTTCTGTTCGATCAGTTCGCCGAGCTTGCGCATCAAGCGCGCCCGTTCCTTGGCCGGGGTGCCGGCCCATTTCGGGAAGGCTTCCTTGGCCGCCGCCACGGCTTGCGCGACTTCCTCGGCGCCGCCGCTGGCGACTTCACCGATGGCTTCGCCGGTGGCCGGGTTGTAGTTGACGAACACGTCTTTGCTTTCGACCTCACGGCCGTTGATCCAATGTTTGATCATGCTGCTCAAGCCTCTTTACGGGCGCTGAAGAACGCCGCTTCGCTGACAATTCGGTTAACCAGGCGGCCTACGCCTTCGACTTCCACAATCACTTCATCGCCAGGCACGACGTCCGCCAGGCCTTCGGGCGTGCCGGTGGCGATCATGTCGCCGGGTTGCAGGGTCATGAAGCTGGACAGGTATTCGATCAGGTAGGGAATGTCGAAAATCATGTCCTGGGTGCTGCCTTCCTGGCGCAGCTCGCCGTTGATCCAGGTGCGCAGTTTCAGGTTGCCCGGGTCCGGCACATCGGCTACATCGACGATCCACGGGCCGACAGGCGTGGTGGCGTCGCGGTTTTTCACGCGCAGGTTGGGCCGGTAGTAATTTTCCAGGTAGTCGCGAATGGCGTAGTCGTTGCACACGGTGTAGCCCGCCAGGTAATCCAGGGCGTCTTCGCGCTTGACGTTGCGCGCCGGCTTGCCGATGACGGCCACCAGTTCGCACTCGTAGTGCATGTAGGCGACGTTATCCGGGCGCCAGGTCACCTGGTTGTGGCCGGTGTAGGTGCCCACGGACTTGATGAAGGCCAGGGGTTCGGTCGGCGGCTTGAACGCCAGTTCAGCGGCGTGGTCGGCATAGTTCAGGCCCAGGGCGAACATGCTGCCGGTGGCCGGTGGCAGCCATTGCACCTGGTCTTCGGCCAACAGGCGACCGTCGGCCAGGCGCACGGCGTTTTCAGCTTCTACTTGTACCGAATGGACTTCACCTTCAAAGCGAATACGGGCGTGTTTCATGGGAGCTCCTCTGCCTTGATGTGGTTGACCAGGCGGCCGAGGCCACTGATCTCGACCTCCACGGTGTCGCCGGGCTGCACATCCACCCGGCCTTCTGGCGTGCCGGTGATCAGCACATCGCCTGCGTGCAGGGTCATGAATTCGCTGATCTCGGCGATCAGCAATGGAATGTTGCGCACGAAGTTGGCCGTGGTGTTGTGCTGGCGAACCTCGCCGTTGACGTACAGCGTGATCGCGAGATTGTGCGGGTTCGAGACCTGTGCGGTGGGGATCAGCTCGGGCCCGATGGCACAGAACCCATCGCGGCATTTGGCTTTGACGGCGGGACGGTAGTAGCTGTCTTCCGGCAGGCTGAACTCATTGACGAGGGTGTAGCCGGCCACGTAGTCGAGGGCTTCATCTACGCTGACGCGGCTGGCGCTCTTGCCCATCACCACCCCCAATGCCGGCCCAGGCTGCAAGCGTTCGCCCTGGCCGGGATGCACCACCTCGGCGCCGTGCTGGTTGCGGGTGTTGGGCGTCTTGATGAACAGCACCGGCTTGACCGGCGGTTTCTGGTACGGCGGCTGTTCGAATTCGGCGAGGCGCTGCTTGAGCAACCCCTGGTAGTTCAGCGCGACACCGAAAAGGGTGCCGGTCGCGATGTCATGCAAGGCACGGCTCATGGGTTCTCCTGGCAGGGCCATGGCGGCCTTGCATTTAGTTAATGTGTTAACAGTTATAATTAAGATGTTAACTATCGTCAAGGGTGTAGACTGTCCACGGGGTGCTTGCAGGGTGAGCACCGCTGCATCAGGGCAATCACAATAAAAACGAGTAGCGTGCGATGAGCGACCGTCAACCCATCCCGAACATCAACATTGGCCAGGTGTACGACCAGCGCTACAGCGACGCCGAAGCCCACTACGACAAGCTGGCCAACCTGGCGGATTTCTTCGGGCGCAACATGCCCGTTCACCGGCATGACCGGTTCTTCCAGGTTCACTACGTAAAAAGCGGCACCGTGCGCGTGTACCTGGACGACCAGCAATACGTCGAGTCCGGGCCGATGTTCTTCCTCACGCCACCCACGGTGCCGCACTCGTTTGTGACCGAGGCCGACAGTGACGGGCATGTGCTCACGGTGCGTCAGCAATTGGTGTGGCAACTGATCGAAGCCGACGCCAGCCTGGCGCCGGCCGGTGTGCAATTGCCGGCCGCGTGTGTCGCCCTGACGCAGTTGGCGCCGCAATACGCGGGCGATATCCGCCGCCTGGATTATCTGTTCGAGGAACTGCGCGAAGAGGTAAAAGCCCAGCGCTCCGGGCGCAGCGCAGCCCTGGACAGCCTGACGCGGTTGATCATGATCAGCCTGTTGCGGCTGTGTTCGAACTCGTTGAAAGCCACGCCCGCCCGCCACGAAGACTTGAAAATCTTCCACCGCTTCAACGAGCTGATCGAAGCGCACTACCAGCAACACTGGCCGTTGTCGCGGTATGCCCAGGGCATTGGGGTGACAGAAGCACGGCTCAACGACGTGTGCCGGCGTATTGCCGACCTGCCGTCCAAGCGCCTGATCCTGGAGCGCCTGATGCAGGAAGCCAAGCGCCTGCTGCTGTTTACCGGCAGCTCGGCCAACGAGATCTGCTATCAGCTGGGGTTCAAGGACCCGGCCTATTTCAGTCGTTTTTTCCAGCGTTACGCCCAGCTCACTCCGGGGGAGTACCGCCAGCGCCAATCGGGATTGCGTTGAGCCAGGCATAAGGGGGGTCTTGTTGATCTTGTGCGGATCATCATGAGCATCGCCGCGGTGCAACAGAATGGCTTTTACGCCGAACCGATTGTACTTTTCACAGCCCCCAGGCCGCTTGCAGCGGTTGGCCGGCGACACTAAGCTGCCGACTCGCCCATCCAATTGGTGCCGATATGGCCAACCCCAGACCTTCGCTGACCCTGACCCTGCTGCAAGCCCGTGAAGCCGCAATGGCGTTCTTCCGCCCGGCGTTGAACAAGCATGCCCTGACCGAGCAACAGTGGCGGGTCATTCGGATCCTGCGCCAGCAGGGCGAACTCGAAAGCCATCAACTCGCCCAGCAGGCCTGCATCCTGAAACCGAGCATGACCGGAGTGTTGACGCGCCTGGAGCGCGACGGCCTGGTGCGTCGGCAGAAGTCCAGCCAGGATCAGCGTCGGGTGTTCGTGGGCCTCACCGAGCGCGGCCAGCAGTGTTTCGTCTCCATGAGCGAAGGCATGGAAAGCAACTACCAGAAGATCGAAGAGCAGTTTGGCGCCGAGAAGATGGAGCAGTTGCTGGGCTTGCTCAATGAGCTGAAAAACATCAAGCCTTGAACGCGCCAATATTTCATTAATAGGTGAACATCTTTGCCCGTAGAGGGCATCGCGGGCGCAAATCCTCACTATCCATTTTCGGCACACATGCACGCGCTGCCCCGGGTTCGGAATGGAACTTGCGTGCGATACGACCTGTAAGCCTTGCAACTGAAAAAGGTTAGGTCAATGAACAATAATAATGTGCAGATGCCTGCGGCCTCGGTGGTGCTTCCACCGGCGTTACCCCTCCAGCGTTTCCTGACCAGCGACATCGACGAGCACGCACGCAATATGGGCGGCTGGCAGGTTCGCTACGATCAGTTGTCACCTGGCCCCTTTGCCGGTGAGTTGCTGGAGTTCCGCTCGGACTGGATGCAACTGGTGCGCGACCGCTCTAATCAGGCCATGGTCAAGAGTGGTGTGGCCTGGAAAGGTGCGATCACCTTCAGTATTCCCTTGAGTGCCGACGGCCCGGTGTATTGCTCGGGGCATCCGATCCACGAGCCCAGCCTGTTGGTGGCCCACGGTGAAAACCTGCCCGAGCTGCACACTCCACAGCACCTGGACCTGCTCGGCGTGGCCATCGAAGAGCACGCCCTGGAACATGTGCTGGAGTGCCAGGGCATTCAGTTTCGAATTACCGATCTTCCCAGGTGTTACCGCTTGGGTGATTCATCCGTGCAACGTGACCTCGCGGCGTTGTTCGACGAGCTGGCGGGCTGCGATGCCGTGCTCGGACATGACTCGATCCGCCGCGGCATCCGCGATGCGGTGATGCTGCATATGCTGGAGTTGATCGCCCCGGACCAGGCGCCACCCCTCAATCCCACGGCGCGCAAAAGGATGGTCGATCGCGCCCGCGAATATGCATTGAGTCACCTGGACGAGCCGCTGTCGATCCTTGACCTGTGCAACCACATCGGCGCCAGCCGGCGCAAACTCCAGTACTGTTTTCAGGAGACCCTGGGCATCAACCCGGTGGCCTATCTGCGGGCACTGCGCCTCAATGCGGTGCGCCGCGAACTGCGAACCAGCACCCAAGCCCACGGCGTACAGGAAGTGGCGGCGCGCTGGGGCTTCTGGCATTTGAGCCGGTTCGCAAGCGATTACCGCACCATGTTCGGCGAAAGCCCGTCCCAGACCCTGCGTCGCACACAACTCTGCTGAAAACGGATAACCGCCTCACTCTGCGCGTTACTAGGATGGCCCACACCACTTGATGGGAGGGGCATTCGATGATTCACCACAATAATGCAAGCGCCACACGCATGACGCTGTTCACCCTGGGGCTGCTGGGTTGCTGCGCCAGTGTCCAGGCCACCGAGAACGGTGCGCCGACCACCGCTGTCGGTGTGTACGATTTCGGCGCGGGGATGATGCCGCCGGCCACGCCGTTCGGGACCGTGGGACTGCGCACGGCGTTTTACTCGGCCAATGTGCAGAAGGACCGTAACGGTCGCTCCGTCGACAACCACTTCTCACTGGATGTGTTGTCCATCGGCGTCGCCTACATGCGCATGACCGATCACACGGTGCTGGGTGCCAACTATGGTTTCGGCGTGGTGGTACCGTTCTTCAAGATGGACGCTTCCGTCAAGGTACCGACCCCGGCCGGCCCGCTGAGCCTGGAGGCCGATCCGTTTCGAATGGCCGACATGCAGTTTCTGCCGGTGATCCTGCAATGGAACCTGTCGCCGAACCTGTTTATCAACACGCAACTGCAGATCCAGGCGCCCACCGGTGACTACGACAAGAATCGTTTGATCTCCCCAGGGCTCAATCACTGGACGTTCTCGCCGATCGTCAACGCCACCTACATCACCGACAGTGGCTTCGAGGTTTCCTCAAGCGTTGAGGTGGACGTCAATACCCGCAACCCCGCGACCGACTACAAGAACGGTGTCGAGTACCGCCACGAATTTGCCGTGGGCCAGCATGTAGGGCCGTGGACCCTGGGCCTGGGCGGTTACTACTACCGTCAGTTCAGCGATGACGACGCGCCGGGGCTGCAATCGGGCAACCGGGCGCGGGTGCTGGCTGTCGGGCCGGCCGTGAGTTACTTCAAGCCCGGTCTGCCGCCCATTTGGCTGCACGCCTACAAGGAAACCGATGCCCGCAACCGTGCCGAGGGTTACACCGTGGCACTGCGCATTTCTCAAAGTTTCTAAGGGGCTGGCCATGAACTCATCACATTCCGATTCCCCCTCGCCGCGGCAAGCCACCGGGCGCCGTGAAGGGCTGGTGCTGATGCTGGGCAGCAGCCTGACCATCATGGGCGCGGCCATGGTCGCGCCGATCCTGCCCAAGCTGGGCGCCGAGTTCGGTGCGCTGGAACCGCGCGCCGACCTGCTGGTGCCTTTGGCGGTTACCGGGCCGGCACTCGCGATTGCGCTGTGCGCCCCCCTGGCCGGCTGGTTGGCCGACCGGGTCGGGCGCAAGGCGTTGCTGGTGATCGCCACGCTGTTGTATGCCGTGCTCGGGGCCATCCCGGCGCTGCTGGATAACTTGCCCGCCATCGTCGGTGTACGCCTGCTGTTCGGCGCGGCGGAGGCGGCGGTGATGACCTGTTGCGCGACGCTGATTGCCGACTATTGGCACGGCGAGGAACGGCTGCGCTACATCAATCGGCAAGTGGTCACCATCGGTTTGGTCGGCTCGCTGTTCTATGTCGTGGGCGGCGCGTTGGGCGAACACTCCTGGCGCCTGCCATTCCTGTTGTACCTGCTGCCACTGCTGTTGGTGCCGATGATGATCAAGGTGCTGTGGGAACCCGCCGCCGCTCGCCAGCCCGTCGAGGTGGCTGAACAGGGCAGGGTGGCCGTGCTGCCGTTGGTGCTCGGTTATCTGCTGATCCTCAGTGGGATGGTGCTGAGTTTTATCGTGCCGATCCAGGCGCCGGTTTTACTCGTCAGCCTCGGCATCACTTCAAGCACGATGATCGGGCTCTCGGCGGGGGGCAGTCTGCTGGCGACCCTGGGCGGTTCGTTAGCCTGGCCGCTGCTGCGCCGGCGCATCGGTATCCCCGGTTGCAATGCGCTGTTGCTGAGCCTGCTGGGCTTGGGGTTGTGGCTGCTGATGCGCGCACCGAGCTACAGCATGGTGCTGGTGGCCGTGCTGATCCATGGCCTGGGCGCCGGGCTGCTGGTGCCCAACGCGATGGCGCCGGTGATGAATGCCCTGAGCGCGAAAACCCGCGGGCGCGGCTTGGGTGGGTTCACGGCGTTTCTGTATTTCGGTCAATTTGTCAGCCCGCTGGTGGTGGCCGTGCTCAGCGTTTACTCGGGTGACGTGCGTCGTTCAATCCTGTGGCTGGCCTGCGCCAGTTTTGCCTCGGCCCTGGCCTGGGCACTGGCAGGCCTGCAAGCACGGCGCAAAGCGCTGACCCAGGCATTCGGATCAAGTCATTCGTAATCAAGAGGAGATAAGCATGGACATCCACAACCTGCTGGACAGCGAAGACGCCACCGGTTTGGCCGAATGGGTCAGGCGCGGTGAGGTGCAGCCCGGCGAGCTGCTGGAAGCGGTGATCGAGCGTATCGAACGGGTCGAACCGCAGCTGAATGCGGTGGCCGAGCGGCTTTACGATTCGGCCCGCCAGTCGGTACGCGCGTCGCGCCCCGGCCCCGGTGTGTTTGCCGGGGTACCGACCCTGATCAAGGATCTGTTTTCGCCGGTCAACGGCGCGGCGATGACCCATGGCTCGCAGGCGTTGGGAGGCGCTCGCGCTGACTTTGAAGCCGAACACGTAAGCCGTATCCGCCGTGCCGGGTGCGTGATTGTCGGTACCAGCACCTCACCCGAATTCGGCACCTCGTATTCCACCGAGTCCAACCGCTTTGGCGCCACGCGCAACCCCTGGAATATCGGTCACAGTGCCGGCGGTTCCAGCGGCGGCGCGGCAGCCTTGGTGGCGGCGCGCGTCGTACCGTTTGCCCATGGCAACGATGGCGGCGGTTCCTTGCGTGTGCCGGCGTCCTGCTGTGGGGTTTTCGGCCTCAAGCCCAGCCGTGGGCTGTTGCCTTCCGGGCCGATGATCGGCGAGGGCTGGGCCGGCATGGGCAGCCCCCATGCGATTACCTTGTCGGTACGTGACAGCGCCGCGCTGCTGGATGCCACGGCCGGGATCGACCTGGGCGCACCCTATGCCGCGCCGCTGCAGGCGCGGCCCTATGTCACCGCGCTGCAGCAGGACCCTCGGCCGCTGCGGATCGCCCTGGTCGAGCAGCTCGGGCCTTGGCCGACCTCCGGCGAAAGTGTGCAAGCCGTACGTCAGGCCGCCAGGTTGTGCGAGTCCCTGGGCCACCGCGTTGAACCGGTCAACTTGCCGGTGGCGCTGCCGGCGTTTCTCGATCAGGTCTTCACCATCATCGGTGCAAGCACGCGTCACTACGTCGATGTGTTGGGGCAGATGCGCGGTTTCGCCGTGCAGCCTGAGGAGCTGGAAGCCCGCACCCGCATTATCTTGCGCTGCAAAGGGGCTGTCAGCGGTGCGCAGTACGCCGGTGCCGTGGAATGGATTCATGCCCTGGGCCGGCAGTTGGCGGTGTTCATGCAGGATTACGACCTGATCCTCACGCCGACCCTGGCCCGCGAGCCGGTGCCGATCGGGGAGCTGGACCTGCAAGACGACCGCTTGAGCCTGGAGGAACTGATCGAACGGTTCCACAGCTACTCACCGTTCACGGCCCTGTTCAATGCCAGCGGGCAACCAGCAATGTCGGTGCCGTTGCACTGGAGCGCTGCCGGCCTGCCGATGGGCGCCCACTTCGCCGCTCGCTTTGGCGAAGAAAGTACCCTGCTGGCCCTTGCGGGGCAGCTGGAGCGGGCCCAGCCCTGGCGCGGTCGGGTTCCGCCGGTCAATGCCTGTCGGTTGTGAGCGTCTGAGGGCTTCTGCATCGGGCGGGTGGACCTACCTGCCTGATGCAAACCGCCTTCTGGTCACTCAGCCGCCAATCGCTGCCTTTTTATCCGGTACATATCACCGTCCGCATGGCTGAGCAGGGTGTCGGCATCCTCTCCGTCCTGGGGATAAACCGCCACGCCGATGCTGCAGGACGGCATCTTCACCCCACCAAACTCGGGCCCCAGCGGCTCGGCCATGACCGCGAGTATCTGCACCACCCTGGCAGAAATAGCCTCCCGCGACGGGATGTCGGTCAACAGCACCGTGAACTCATCACCGCCCATCCGCGCCACCAGGTCGCTGTCGAGTACGCAGCGTTCCAGGCGTCGGGCGATCGCACACAGCACGCGATCGCCCATGGCATGGCCATGCACATCGTTGATGCCCTTGAAGTCATTGATGTCCAGGAACAGCAACGCCAGGCCGCGGTTGTGGGACTGCGCACTGTGCAGGGCCTGGTCCAGCCGATCATTGAACAGTGAGCGGTTGGTCAGGCCCGTCAGCGGATCATGGTGGGCAAGGAAGCGCAGTTCTTCTTCGGCCTGGGTGAGCGCCGTCACGTCCCGTGCGACGCCGATGCGCGCGCCCACCTCTTTGGACCAGAAGGCCGCCCACAGGATGTGCACCACACTGCCATCCTTGCGTAGATAGCGATTGCGAAAGTCGACATGGGATTGACCGTTCATGACCCGCACAATCGAGGCTCGGGTGCGCGCCAGGTCTTCCGGGTGCATGTAGTGGGTGATCAGGGTGCCGACCAGTTCGTCGGCACGGTAGCCGAGCAGGGCCTCGCAGCCATCGCTGACGAAGACAATCTGGCTGTCGCCGTCGACGACAAATACCGTATCCAGCATCAGGTGGATCAGTTTCGGGTACAGCGCTTGCAGGTCAACGGGCATGGGGCATCGGGCGTCCGGTTCATATCGGTCGATCATAGCCCGATCATGAGCAGGGGCGTCGAGCAATCCTGCACATTTTTAGTCCGCTCGGCAGCCGCTGAGAGCGGCCTGGCAGAGGCTTTTCGCGTAGGGGGAGGCGCTGGGAGCCACAGGGAGGGTTGTCGTACAACCGAATGCGCTATGATGCGCGTTCCTTCGCCAACCGAGATACCCGTTCTTGATGGACAACCCGAACGTCCAGCCCACCGTTCGCCGCCGGCACCGCAGCCTGGCCGAAGAACTGGTCACCGAGCTTTCCCGGCGCATCTGTTCCGGTGAGCTGCCGCGTGCCACCAAGCTGCCCACCGAATCCGAAGTGATGGCCGAACATGGGGTGAGCCGCACGGTGGTGCGCGAGGCCATTTCGCGCCTGCAGGCCTCGGGCCTGGTGGAAACCCGGCACGGCGTCGGCACCTTTGTGAAGGATATCCCGAGCCCCAGCGGGTTTCGCATCGACCCGGACAGCATCGTGACCTTGCAGGATGTGCTGGCCGTGCTGGAGTTGCGCATCAGCCTGGAGGTGGAGGCTGCCGGCCTGGCGTGCGTGGGGCGGACCGACGAGCAATTGCAGGTGATGCGCGACTCGCTGGATGCGCTGAACTCGCGGGCGGTGAGTGCCGACTACGCGGTGTCGGCAGACTTTCAGTTCCATCAGCAGATCGCGCTGGCCACGGGCAATCGCTATTTCACCGACATCATGTTGCACCTGGGGCTCAACATCCTGCCGCGTACACGCCTGCACTCCAAACGCCTGGCCAACGACAACAAGGAGCCCTTCCTGGAGCGCTTGAGCCGTGAGCATGAGGACATCTACAAAGCCATCCTGCGCCGTGACGCCGATGCGGCTCGGGCGGCGATGCGCCTGCACCTGTCCAACAGCCGCGAGCGCATGCGCCGGGCCTATGAAGCCGCCGCCGCCGAGTTGTCGAACGGCCCGGCCGCGGTGAACGCGCCGCCCTGAAGCCGGCTGCCCGGTTCATCGGCCGGCGCTGGCGGTTGCTGCTCGACCTTGGCGCGAAACGCTTCCGAACTGTCCTTGGGCGCAAAGCCCAGGTGCTCGGTGTGCCGGGTGCTCCACCAGCGATCGCGATTGGCCGAGACGCCATACACCACACTGTGCCCCACATCCTTGGCCAGCAGGGCGCGCGTCACCAGGTGGTCCAGGTCGGTGTAGCTCAGCCACGTCGACAGCATCCGCCGGTTGCGCGGCTCGGGGAACGACGAGCCGATGCGCAAGCTCACGGTTTCAATCCCATAGCGGTGAAAGTAGAACGCCGCCAGGTCTTCGCCGTAGGACTTGGAGAGGGCGTAGTAGCCATCCGGACGGCGCGGTGAGTGCACGTCCAGTTCAACGTCCTGGGGATAGAAACCGGTGACGTGGTTGGAGCTGGCAAACACAATCCGCTTGACCCCCTGCTGTCGCGCCGCCTCATAAATGTGGAACGTGCCGCGAATATTGGCGTCGAGAATCTCCTCGAACGGCCGCTCCACGGAAATCCCGCCCAGGTGAACGATGGCGTCGACGCCGGTGACCAGTGCCGCCACGGCGGCCTTGTCGGCCAGGTTGCAGGTGATCACCTCGTCGTGCTCTCCACGGCTGGGGGCCATGGGGCTGATGTCCGATGCGCGGACGATGTCGGCATGGGCCTGCAAGGTGTTCCGCAGGATTTGCCCCAGGCCGCCGGCAGCGCCGGTGAGCAAGATGCGCGTGAAGGGTTTGGGTGGTGTGGTCATGGTCAGGTCTTCCATTGAACGCTGAATGCAGGTGGCTTGCCTGTCGAGCGATGCGCACTCGCCAGGCAAGGCGTGGGGGCTTTACATGAAGTTGTACTGGATGCCCAGGCGCCACCGCGCCTGGCGGTCTTCGGACGTGGCGTTGACCTTCACATCACCAATCTCCATGAACGGGGCCCATTCCTTGGTGAGCTTGTATTTGACGATCAGGTTCTGTTCGTAATCGCTTTTCTTGTTGTCGTAGCGGATGTAGTCAGTCTTGAAGTAGATGAACTGATATTCGTACGCCCACTTACTGGCCGGCGTGTAGCCGAGCCAGCCCTCGAAACGATGGGTGGTCTGGTCATCCTTGATGTGGTCGGGCAAGTCCTCGTCGACCTGGTCGCGGTCCAGCTTCTTGGCATCCAGGCGATAGCGCGTGGCGGCGTAGAAGGCGTCGTTGATCTTGTAGTTGTACTTGAGGCCGAACTTGTAGGTGGTCGAGTCTTTCGAGCTGTCCATCTGGAACGCCGGGGTCAACGTCGATTGCGCGCTGAGTTTGTAGTTGTAGCTCACGGTGAACTCGTGCCCGTTGTTGACCATGTTGTCGTAGGCGACGTCTTCACGGTCTCCGGCGGTGCGGTATTTCATTTCCGCTTCAAATCCCAGGCCACTGTCCAGGCGGTAGTTGAGCTTGATTCGGTCAGCGTGGGCGCTGTCCTCCTCGGTGAACTGGTGGCGGTAGTTGATGCTGGCAGAGTCAGCGCTGACATACAGCGGCAGGCCGAGGGTCAGGGCAGTAACGAGCGTGCGTAGGGTGGTGTTCATACGGTCTTCTTTTTTGTTTTTGTTAGGGTCGTTTGACGGTTGCTACGGCAGTGGGTTGTTGCGTATGGCTCTCATCTAAGGTGCCGATATACGTTATCGTACGACAAGATGACTCGTCTATGGGTTATCGGTGGTTTTGAAACATCTTGAAATATATGTGCCCAGTGAATAGGGCTTTACAGCAATCCGAGTTATTCCTTGGTTGTCTTTAAAAATAGGGGTTTTGCCGGGATTTACTGAAAATGCATGCAGAAGAGGGGCGGGTTATTGGGTCTTTTCAAGTGTTGTACGATGACCTATGATCGGTCGCAACAGACGACACTTCCGTCACAAATCCAATAAGAAGGCTTACGACGTCCATGAGAATCACAGCAGTCAACGTCCAGGTATTTTCCTACCCGACCCGCCGCGCAGTGGACGGTGCCGGCCATGCACACCCGGGTGATGTCACCCAGGCGCAGATGGCTTTGCTGCGCATCCAGACCGAAGACGGCCAGGAGGGTTATGCCTTCGGCGCCCCTGAACTGATTCGCCCGTATGTGCTCGATGGTTTCGTGCGCAAAGTGCTGGTGGGGCAGAACGCTTTTGATCGCGAAAAGATCTGGCACGACCTCGCGCACTGGCAGCGCGGCAGTGCCAGCCAGTTGACCGACCGCGCCCTGGCGCTGGTGGAGCAGGCCCTGTGGGATTGGGCCGGGCGCAAGCTGGGTGTGCCGGTGCACAAGTTGATTGGTGGTTTCCGCGACAAGGTGCCCGCCTACGGCTCCACCATGTGTGGCGACGAACTGCCCGGAGGCCTGGCGACCCCGGAAGACTACGGGCGTTTTGCCGAGACCCTGGTGCAGCGCGGCTACAAGGCCATCAAGCTGCACACCTGGATGCCGCCGGTGTCCTTCGCCCCGAGCCCGCGCATCGACGTGCAGGCTTGCGCGGCGGTACGCGAAGCGGTCGGCCCGGACATCGCCCTGATGCTCGATGGTTATCACTGGTACAGCCGCACCGAAGCGCTGTACATCGGGCGTGAGCTGGAGAAGCTCGACTTCGCCTGGTTCGAAGAGCCGATGATGGAAGAGTCCGCCGAGTCCTATGCCTGGCTGGCGGGGCAGTTGGACATTCCGGTGCTGGGCCCGGAAACCCTGTCCGGCAAACACCTGAGCCGCGCCAGTTGGGTCAAGCACGATGTGTGCGATATCTTGCGCGCCGGTGTGGCGGGCGTCGGCGGCATTGCGCCGTGCCTGAAGGTTGCCCACCTGGCTGAATCCTTCGGCATGGATTGCGAGATTCATGGCAACGGTGCGGCCAACCTGGCCGTGGTCGGCGCGATCAAGAACTGCACCTGGTATGAGCGTGGCCTGTTGCACCCGTACCTGGATTACGACGAAGTACCGGCCTACCTCAAGTGTCTGGTAGACCCGATGGACAGCGACGGTTTTGTGCACCTGTCCGACTTGCCGGGCCTGGGTGAAGACATCGATTTCAACTTCATCGAGACCAATACGCTTAAAAGCTTCTGACGTGTACAGGGTCAGTCCGGCATCCGTCGGGCTGATCAAGAGCCCTATAAATATAAAAAAGGCACTCTTGTTATGAGCATTTTCCCTTCGCTATGGGCGCGGGTGTTCGTCGCCGCGCTGGCTGTCACCGCTGTACCTGCAAGCTTCGCAAAAACCCCGGCCGATCAATTGATCGTCGGCATGAGCATGATCAACCTGCTGTCCCTCGACCCGGCGGCGGCCACCGGCCTGGACGTGTCGGAGATCAACGCCAACCTCTATGACATGTTGCTGGTGCAGGACGTCGCCCAGCCGGATCGCCTGGTACCGGCGCTGGCCGAGCGCTGGCAGGTCAGTGATGACCGCAAGACCCTGACCTTCAACCTGCGCACCGGCGTGAAATTCCAGTCCGGCAATGACCTGAGTGCCGAAGACGTTGCCTGGTCGTTGCAGCGCGTGCTCAAGCTCAACCTCGCACTGGCCTCCACCTGGAAGGCCTACGGCTTTACCGCCGAGAACGTCGAGCGCTACATGCGTGCCACGGATGCCGCGACCTTTGTGATCGAGTTGCCCCGGCCCACTGACCCGCTGCTGGTGCTCAACACCCTGGCGACCTCGCCGAGCGCCTTTGTCCTCGATCGCAAGAAAGTCCTCGAACACCAGAAGAACAACGACATGGGCGCCGCCTGGCTGGTGACTCACGCCGCCGGCAGCGGTGCGTTCGTGCTCAATGACTGGCGCGCCAACGACGTGATCCTGATGAGCCGTTTCGACGGGTACTGGGGCGGCCCGGCCAAGCTCAAGCGCATCGTCATGCGCAACATGACCGAGTCGCAGTCGTTGCGCCTGATGATCGAGCGCGGCGACCTGGACATCGCCAAAGGCATGTCCGCGCCGGACATTGAAGCCCTGCAGAAAAGCGCCAAGGTCCGCACCCAGACCTTGCAGCGCGGCACCCTGTACTACGTCGCCCTGAGTGTGAAGCAACCGATGTTTGCCGATGCGCGTGTGCGCAAGGCCGTGCGTGCGCTGATCGACTACCAGGGCATCAACCAGACCGTCATGCCCCATTACGGCGTGATCAACCAACGGCCGCTGCCCCTGGGCCTGGCCGCGCGCCTGCCGGATCCCGGCTACACGCTCAACGTCAAGCAGGCCAAGGCCTGGCTGGCCGAGGCCGGTTACCCCAACGGTTTCAAGACCACCATTCGCGTGCTCGCCGAACCGCCGTTTATCAACATTGCCTCCAACCTGCAGTCGACCCTGGCCCAGGCCGGTATCGACGCCAGCATCATCACCGGCACGGGCAACCAGATCTACGGCGCAATGCGTGAGCGCAGCTTCGACATCATCGTCGGCCGCGGCGGTGGCGGGGCGGAACGGCATCCGCACTCCAGCCTGCGTACGCTGGTGTACAACCCGGATAACCGCGATGAAGCCAAGCTCACCAACTTCCAGGGCTGGCGCACATCCTTCTACAGCCCTGAGCTGAACCAGCTGATCGAGCGCGCGGAAGTCGAGCCTGACACAGGCAAGCAATTGGCCCAGTACCGCGACATCCAGGAGCAGGTCGACCGGCAGGTCGGGGCCATTTTGCCGGTCTCGCAAATGACCGACACCGTGGTGGTGTACGAAGACGTGGCCGACTTCCAGGGCCATACCGCCGCGACCACGCGCTACAAAGACGTCTACAAGAAGCGCTGACCGATTATCAGGAGCTCACTATGTTTGTTATGACTGCCTCTGTCATGGGCGCTCGCGCGTCCAACACGGCCCGGCGCGCGGGTACGGTGCTGGTGACCTTGCTCGGCCTGCTGGCCCTGACGTTCATCATCGGCCGGGTCATGCCGCTCGACCCCGTGCTGGCGGTAGTCGGGCCGGATGCCGACAGTTCCACCTATGATCAGGTGTACCGGTCGATGGGCCTGGATAAGCCGATCTGGACCCAATTCGGTCTTTACCTCAACGATCTGCTCCACGGTGACTTCGGCAACGCGCTGTTGACCGGCCACCCGGTGCTCGACGACATCCTGCGCGTCTTCCCCGCGACGATTGAACTGGCCACCCTGGCGATTCTGTTCGGCGTGCTGATCGGTTTGCCGCTGGGCGTCTGTGCCGCCAGCAACCAGGGGCGCCTCGGCGATCACGTGGCGCGGGTGATCACCTTGTTCGGCTATTCCACGCCGATTTTCTGGCTGGGCATGATGGGGTTGCTGGTGTTCTACGCCTGGCTCGGCTGGGCCGGTGGAGCGGGGCGCATCGACCTGGCCTATGACGGCATGGTGCCCGAGGTCACCGGCCTGCTGCTGATCGACTCGACCCTGGCACGTGACTGGGAGGCCTTCGCCAGCGCCCTGCGCCACATCGTGTTGCCGGCGCTGATCCTCGGCCTGAACTCGGTGGCGTATATCAGCCGCATGACCCGCAGCTTCATGCTCGAGCAGCTGTCCCAGGAGTACATCATCACCGCGCGGGTCAAGGGCCTGTCCCGTCGCCAGGTGGTGTGGGGGCATGCGTTTCGCAACATCCTCGTGCAGTTGCTGACGGTGGTTGCGCTGGCCTACGGCTCGTTGCTGGAGGGCGCGGTGCTGATCGAAACCGTGTTTGCCTGGCCGGGGTTCGGCCAGTACCTGACCAGCAGCCTGATGCTCGGCGACATGAACGCGGTGATGGGCTGCGTGTTGGTGATCGGCTTGATTTTCGTCGCGCTCAACCTGATCAGCGACGCCTTGTACAAGGTGTTCGACCCCCGTACCCGTTAACGCACTGCGCCGTACCGATAAAACTATAAAAAGAAGGAATTTTGCATGAAGACGGTATTTTCAACACTGCACCTTGGCCTGTTGACGGCGATGCTCGCCCTTGGGCCGATGACAACGGCCAGCGCCAAGACCCCCGCCGATCAATTGATCGTCGGCATGAGCATGGTCAACCTGTTTTCCATCGACCCGGCCAATGCGCCCGGCCTGGATGCCTCCGGCGTCAACGCCAACCTCTACGACACGCTGATCAAGCGCGACCAGGGCAACCCGGAAAAACACCTGCCGCAATTGGCCGAACGCTGGGACATCAGCGAAGACGGCAAGCAGGTGACCTTTCATCTGCGCCAGGATGTGAAATTCCATTCGGGTAACCCGCTGACCGCCGAGGACGTGGCGTGGTCGCTGTACCGGGTGATGAAGCTCAATTTCGGCCTGGCCACCACCTGGAAGGCCTACGGCTACAGCGTCGAGAATATCCAATCGCTGATCCGCGCCACGGACGCCCACACCCTGGTCATCGACCTGCCGCAGACCATGGACCCGCTGCTGCTGGTGGACTCCCTGGCGATCTCGCCGAGCGCTGTGGTCGTGGACCGCAAGACGGCCCTGGCGCATGAGAAAAACGGCGACCTCGGTGCCGGCTGGCTGGTGACCAACGAGGCCGGCAGTGGCCCCTTCGTGCTGAGCAAATGGAGCGCCAACGATTCGCTGCTGCTGACCCGTTTCGACGGCTACTGGGGCGGCGCGGCCAAGCTCAAGCGCGTGGTGGTGCGGCACATGACCGAATCCCAATCCTTGCGCCTGATGCTCGAACGCGGCGACCTCGACCTGGCCTACGGCATGGCGGCGCCGGACATTCGCGCCATCGACGGCTCGGACAAGATCCAGGTGCAATCATTGCCGCGCGGCACTATGTACTACGTGGCGATGAGCATGAAGCAACCCGAGTTTGCCAAGACTCAGGTGCGTGAAGCCGTGCGCAACCTGATCGACTACAAGGGCCTGGATGAACAGGTGATGCCGTATTACGGCAAGCTCAATCAGCAGCCGATGCAGTTGGGGCTGGAAGCGCGCTTGCCGGATCCGGGTTATCACATGGACGTAGCCAAGGCGAAAAAGCTGCTGGCCGAGGCGGGTTACCCCAACGGTTTCAACACCACCATTCGCACGCTGTCGGAGCCGCCGTTCATTGACATCGCCGCGCGCCTGCAAGCGACCCTGGCCGAAGGCGGGATCAAGGCCAGCATCGTCACCGGCACCGGCAACCAGGTCTACGGCGCCATGCGCGCGCGCAATTTCGAGATCATCGTGGCCCGTGGCGCCGAGCGCTATCCGCATCCGTATTTCAGCCTGCGCACCTTCGCCTACAACCCCGACAACAGCGATGACGCCGGCTTGCCGAACTTCCAGGGCTGGCGCGCTTCATTCTTCAATCCGCAGCTCAACAGCCTGATCGACCAGGCGGGCGTGACGCGCGATTCGGCACAGCGGGTCAGCCTGTATCACCAGGCGCAGACGCTCTATGACCAGCAGGTGGGGCCGATCCTGATGATCTCGCAGATGACCGACACCGTGGTCAGCGCGGCCGACGTCAAGGGTTTCAGTGGTGACGATGCCGAGGCCACCCGTTACCTGGGTGTCTACAAGCAGCGTTGAGTGGGGCTGCGGCCCTTCAGAATTCACACAGAGAAGATGCTTATGAATGCCAATCTGTCTTCCATCGACACGGCGGCGAAGCGGCCGGTGGATCGCTCGCCGGGCTCCAGCTTCGATGCCTTCTGCAAGAGCGGCCTGCGGGTGCTGCGTCACCTGTTGCGCAACCCCATGACCCTGGCGGGTCTGCTGGTTGCGCTGCTCTTGGTGGTGGTCGCGGCCTTTGCGCCGTGGATCGCCACCCATGACCCGGTCACGCAAAACCTCGCCACAGCCTTGCAGGCGCCGGGCTCGGCGCACTGGTTCGGCACCGACGAATACGGCCGGGATATTTTCAGTCGGCTGGTCTATGGCTCGCGGATCACGCTGTACATCATTGCCCTGGTAACCGTGATCGTCGGTCCCATCGGGCTGTTTATCGGCACCGTCTCGGGCTATTTCGGCGGGGCGGTCGACACCGTGTTCATGCGCCTGACCGATATCTTTATTTCCTTTCCCAGCCTGGTCCTGGCGCTGGCCTTTATCGCCGCCCTGGGCCCTGGCCTGGAGCATGCGGTGGTGGCGATTGCCTTGACCTCATGGCCACCGATTGCGCGGCTCGCGCGGGCCGAAACCCTGTCCCTGCGCAACGCCGACTTTGTCGTCGCCGTGGAACTGCAAGGCGCGTCGCCGGCGCGGATTATCCTGCGCCATATCGTGCCGATGTGCCTGTCCTCGGTGATCATCCGCCTGACCATGAACATGGCCGGGATCATCCTCACCGCCGCCGCGTTGGGCTTCCTCGGCCTGGGTGCCCAGGCGCCGCTGCCGGAGTGGGGCGCGATGATTTCCACCGGGCGCCGCTACATGCTCGAGTGCTGGTGGCTGGTGGCGGTTCCCGGGGCGGCGATCATGTTGGTCAGCCTGGCCTTCAACCTGTTGGGCGATGGCCTGCGGGACATCCTTGATCCGCGCAGCGAATAATCGGAGAACACCTTATGTCCGCCATCAAACTGAATGTCGAAGGGCTGAATGTGCGCTTCGTCAGTGGCCAGAAAGAAACCCACGCTGTGCGCGATGTGTCCTTTACCTTGGGGCGGGAGAAACTGGCGATTGTCGGTGAGTCCGGCTCAGGCAAGTCCACCGTCGGGCGCAGCCTGCTCAAGCTGCATCCGCCCAGTGCGAAAATCACCGCCAAGGCCATGGCGTTCGGCGAAGTCGACCTGCTCTCGGCCAGTGAAAAAGCGATGCAGAAGATTCGCGGCCAGCGCATCTCGATGATCATGCAAGACCCCAAGTACTCGCTGAACCCGGTGGTCAAGGTGGGCGACCAGATTGCCGAAGCCTACCTGGCCCACCACAAGGCCAGTCGCAGTGATGCGCGCGAGCGGGTCATGCAGATGCTCGAGCAGGTGCATATCCGCGATCCGAAGCGGGTCTACAACCTGTACCCCCACGAGGTGTCCGGCGGTATGGGCCAGCGCATCATGATCGCGATGATGGTCATCACTCGCCCGGAAGTGATCATTGCCGATGAGCCTACGTCGGCCCTGGATGTCTCGGTGCGCCAGCAAGTACTCAATGTGCTGGAAGAACTGGTGGACCAGCAGCAGATGGGGCTGATTTTTGTCAGTCACGACCTCAACCTGGTGCGCAACTACTGTGACCGCGTGCTGGTGATGTACGCCGGGCGCGTGGTCGAATCCCTGGCTGCCTGCGACCTGCAATACGCCGAGCATCCCTACACCCGTGGCCTGCTGGCCGCGCTGCCGAGCATGGATAACCGTCGCGTGCACCTGCCGGTGCTCAAGCGCGATCCACTCTGGCTGACTCAATAAGGAACCTGACCATGCCCATGATCCAAGCGCACGCCTTGAACCTGAGTTTCGGCACCGGCGCTGCCATCAACCAGGTGCTGCACGATGTGAGTCTGAGTGTCGCCGACGGCGAATCGTTCGGCCTGGTGGGGGAGTCCGGTTCGGGCAAGACCACCGTGCTGCGCTGCCTGGCGGGACAATACCGGCATTGGAATGGCGAGCTGAGCATCGCCGGCGCGCCGTTGCAGCACAAGATTCCCAAGGAGCACTTTCGCAAAGTGCAGATGGTCTTCCAGGACCCCTACGGCTCCCTGCACCCCAGGCACACCATCGACACCGCCCTGCGCGAGCCGCTGATCATCCACGGGGTAGGGGACAAGGACGACCGGATCAACGAGATCCTGCTCAAGGTCGGCCTCAACGACAGCTTCCGCTTCCGCTATCCCCATCAGTTGTCCGGTGGGCAGCGCCAACGGGTGGCGATTGCGCGCGCATTGATCCTTGAGCCCCGCGTGCTGTTGCTGGATGAACCGACCTCGGCCCTGGATGTGTCGGTCCAGGCCGAGATCCTCAACCTGCTGGCGGACCTGCGCCAGCGCGAGAAACTCACCTATCTGCTGGTCACCCATGACCTGGGGGTGGTCACTCACTTGTGCGACCGGGTAGCGGTGATGCAGCACGGCCGGATCGTCGAATTGCTCGACTGCCAGGCCTTGAGCCAGGACCAGGCCGTGCACGACTACACGCGCATGCTGGTGCAGGCCAGCCGTGACTTCAGCCAGGAGTCTGAGCGACGGCGGGTCGGCTGATTCCTGTAGTCATCGTATGACTATGCTTGAATGGTAATGCGCTGATTCCTATGTATTGCGATTAATATGCTGTTTTTGTTGAATTAAATCTTAAAGGTGCGAACTAAGACACTTAGGGCTAGCTAACAATCATTTGTAGTTGTACGATGACTTACCTCTTAAGGTATCCCTTTATTTTTTTGATTTGAGGTTTGCGAACATGACGCCACAAGAACTAAAAACAGTCCTGTCTTCCGGCTTGCTCTCTTTCCCGGTTACCGACTTTGACGCGGCCGGTGACTTCCGTGCCGACACCTATGCCCGCCGCCTGGAATGGCTGGCACCCTACGGCGCCAGCGCGTTGTTCGCGGCCGGGGGCACCGGGGAATTCTTCTCCCTGGAAGCCAAGGAATACACGCAGATCATCAAGACTGCAGTGGACACCTGCAAAGGCCAGGTGCCCATCCTCGCCGGGGCAGGGGGCCCGACTCGTCAGGCCATCGCCTACGCCCAGGAGGCCGAGCGCCTCGGTGCCGCCGGTATTCTGCTGATGCCTCACTACCTCACCGAAGCCAGCCAGAAAGGCCTGGTGGCCCACGTTGAGCAGGTGTGCAATTCGGTGGATTTCGGCGTGGTGGTGTACAACCGCAACCTGTGCCGTCTCAATGCCGACAGCCTCGAGCAGCTGGCCGAGCGCTGCCCGAACCTGATCGGTTTCAAGGACGGCATCGGTGAAGTCGAATCCATGGTGTCGATCCGTCGTCGCCTCGGCGATCGCCTGACCTACCTCGGCGGGCTGCCGACCGCCGAAGTCTATGCCGCGGCCTACAAGGCCCTGGGCGTGCCGGTGTATTCCTCGGCGGTGTTCAACTTCATCCCGAAAACCGCGATGGATTTCTACCGCGCCGTGGCCGCCGACGACCACGCCACCGTGGGCCGCTTGATCGATGATTTCTTCCTGCCGTACCTGGCGATCCGCAACCGCTGCGAAGGCTATGGCGTGAGCATCGTCAAGGCCGGCGCACGCCTGGTCGGTCACGACGCCGGCCCGGTGCGCGCGCCGTTGACCGACTTGCTGCCTGAAGAAGTGGAGCAGTTGGACGTGCTGATCAAGGCGCTGGGCGCCCAGTAAGCTGTCAGTCTGCGGCGCCCTGTGTGGCGCCGCTGTCCTTTCATCAACCTGAGGTTTGACCATGCCCCACTGCATCATCGATTGCCCGGCGGCCCTGGCCCAGCGCATCGGCGAACACACCCTGCTGGCCACCGTACACGATGCCCTCGACAGCTTCGGCGTATTCAAGCCCGGCGACATCAAGGTGCGGCTCAACGGCTTCACCCATTACCGCTGTGGCAGCACTCAAGATGACTTCGTGCACGTCGCCCTGTACCTGTTCGCCGGGCGCACTGCCGAACAGCAACGCAGCCTGGCTTCGGCGACGCTGGGCGCCCTGATTGAACTGCTGCCGCAGGTCGATGCGCTGTCCATGGATGTACGCGAAATGCCCCGCGAGACCTTCGTCAATCGCAGCCAATACCTCGAAGAATCCGGGCGGCAGAGGTAGCCCCTCGGTGTGAATACCGGCAAAAACAAGGAGAACAACATGCCGTATCAACCCCTGAAAAAAACCTCGGTGCGTTGCGCGCTGGCCCTCGTGGCGCTTGGATGCAGCCCGCTGTCATGGGCGCTGCAAGCCCCGTCAAAACTGCAGGTACCGACGCTGGCCTTTGATGACCGGCAAATCATCCTGGTGTGGGAAAAGCCTGCCGAGCATGCCGGCATCAAGGATTACCGGGTCTACGCCAACGGCACGCTGCTGGGCAGCGCGAATGCCAACAATGACCAGGTGTCACCGGCCAAACCCTACATCGACCAGTTTTATCGGCAAGACACCGCCAACTTCCACCATCGCATCGGCATTCACAGCTTTACTGCCCAAGGCTTGAAGCCCGACACGGCGTACCGTTTCACCGTGCGTTCGGTGGACGGTAACGGCAAGGAATCCGCCGACAGCGCTCCAGTGCTGCAACGCACCACCCCGGTTGCGGCGGTATTTGACGTGAAAAAATACGGCGCCAAAGGCGACGGCAGTCACCTCGATACCCAGGCGATCCAGAACGCCATCGATGCCTGCACCGTCGGTTGCAAAGTCTTGCTGCCTGAAGGCACCTACAAAAGCGGCGCGCTCTACCTCAAGAGCAACATGACCCTGGAGATCGCCGAAGGCGCGACCTTGCTCGGCTCCGAGCGCGCCGAAGATTACCCGCTGGCCGGCTACATTCAGTACCCGTATTCCACCACCGTGCGCCCGGCCTCGCTGATCAACGCGTTGCCCCGCGATCCACGCCAGCATCAGTCATTCGAAAACATCCGCATCGTCGGCAAGGGCACCCTCGACGGCAATGGCTGGAAGCGCAACGCCGATGTCGTCGACGAGCGTGGTCAGGCACTGCCGTTCTACCTGCCCAGCGACAATACCCGCTACGCCCAGGACGGCATCCTCGCCAAGGCGCAGGTGGAACAGGCCGTGGCGCGCGGCATGAACGTCAAGGATGCCTACGGGCAGATGCGCTCCTCGCTGATTACCCTGCGCAATGTGAAGAACGTCTTCTACGGCGGCTTCACCGTGGTGAACCCGGCATTCCACGGCATCATGAACCTGGAGACCGAAAACGTGGTGCTGGCCAACACCACCCACACGACCTACGACGCCAACAACGGCGACGGCATCGAGTTCGCCAACAGCAAGGGTGCGATGGTGTTCAACAACTTCTTCGACACCGGCGATGACTGCGTGAACTTCGCGGCCGGCACCGGTGCCGATGCCGTACACCAGCCGCCGCAGGAAGACGCGTGGATCTTCAACAATTACTTCCGCAAGGGCCATGGCATGGTGGTCGCCGGCAGCCACACCGGCGCCTGGATCCAGAACATCCTGGCCGAAGACAACGTGTCGGACGGCACTGATGCCGGGTTGCGCATGAAGAGCACCAACTTCATGGGCGGCGGCGCGCGCAACGTCACATTCCGCGACTCGGCGATCCGCAACACCGTCAAGCAAGCGTTCATTTTTACCCTCGACTACAACGACCCGAACGCCAAGCTCGACTATCAGCGCTCAACCATCGCGGGGCAGTTCAAGGATATCCGCGTCAGCGACGTGAGCGTCGAGAATGCCCAAGGGGCTGCGATCGAAGTCAAGGGTGATGCAGCGCACAACGCCTACCATCAGGGCCTGGTGTTCGAGCGCGTGCGCTTTCGCGGCGCGGCCAAGGCGCGTATCGATGGACTGAAAGACTCACGCTTCGACCACGTGGTTTTCAGCCAGACCGGCGCTGCCAACCCATGGCAGGTCAGCGATAGCCAAGGGCTGGTGTTCAAGAATGTGGAGCCGGCGCCGTAAGCGCAAACGTTATGGCGAATGGACCCTCGTAGTGAGCGGGCTTGCCCCGCGCTGGACTGCGTAGCAGCCCCAAAACACAGCCCCGGAACTGTCTGGCACACTGCGACGTTCTTATTGGGGCTGCTGTGCAGCCCAGCGCGGGGCAAGCCCGCTCACCACAGGTACGGTGTTCGCTCTTAACTACCCCTGGGGAATCTATTGCGTCCTGCGTTAATAGACCTGCGGCACGATGATAGCCAAGGGCTGGTGTTCAAGAATGTGGAGCCGGCGTCGTAAGTGCAAACGTTATGGCGAATGGACCCTCGTAGTGAGCGGGCTTGCCCCGCGCTGGGCTGCGCAGCAGCCCCAAAACACAGCCCCGGAACTGTCTGGCACACTGCGACGTTCTTATTGGGGCTGCTACGCAGCCCAGCGCGGGGCAAGCCCGCTCACCACAGGTACGGTGTTCGCTCTTAACTACCCCTGGGGAATCTATTGCGTCCTGCGTTAATAGACCTGAGGCACGATGATGTCCACCGGCGTCGGATTGCGCGAGTAGTCCTCCTGGCGGACCCGTTGCGGCAGCTCGATCACCGGCAGTTCCACTTCCTCATAAGGCATCTGCCCGAGCAGGTGGTGGATGCAGTTGAGGCGGGCTTTCTTTTTGTCGTCGGCCTGCACCACCCACCATGGCGCTTCGGCGATGTGGGTGCGCTCGAGCATGACTTCCTTGGCCTTGGTGTACGCCTCCCAGCGCCGGCGCGACTCCAGGTCCATGGGGCTGAGTTTCCACTGTTTGAGCGGATCGTGAATGCGGCTGAGAAAGCGCAGGTGCTGTTCCTGGTCGGAAATGGAAAACCAGTATTTGATCAACTGGATGCCGGAGCGGGCGAGCATGCGTTCGAACTCCGGCACGGTGCGGAAGAATTCCTCGTACTGGTCTTCGTTGCAAAAGCCCATGACTTGTTCGACGCCGGCGCGGTTGTACCAGCTGCGGTCGAACAGCACGATTTCACCGGCGGCCGGCAGGTGCGAGACATACCGCTGGAAATACCACTGCGTCTGTTCGCGGTCGTTGGGGGCGGGCAGGGCGGCGACGCGGCAGACCCGTGGGTTGAGGCGCTGGGTAATGCGCTTGATCACACCGCCTTTGCCGGCGGCATCGCGACCCTCGAACAGGATCACCACTTTGGCGCCGGTCTTGACCACCCAGCTTTGCAGCTTCACCAGTTCGCCTTGCAGGCGGAACAGTTCGCTGAAGTAAATCCTGCGCGCGGCCTTCTCGGGGCTTTCCTCGACGTGCTCGTCGAACAGCGCGTTGAGGTCGTGCCCGTCTTCGGACAATTCCAGTTCCAGCTCTTCGTCACTGTGATCCAGCAGCTCTCGGTGGATGCGCTGGATCAAGGCGTCGTCTACTGCAGACATGGGAGGCACTCGCGTCGTGGGGGGAGATGGCAAAGTCTTAGTCGCATTTTGTTACCAACCAATTACATCGAAATGTGTGGCTGGGGCGGAAAGACCGGACGAAATAGCGGTTTGCCACCCAATTTTCATAAAAGCGTAACAAAGCTGCTGCAAAGTTCCGGGAGCCCGTAATCACAAGGATTTCCCTGAATGAAACGTCTGATGAAGTCAGCTGCACTCGCCGTTGCGGTTTCTCTAAGTGCCACCTCGGTATTTGCTGCCGAGAACGTCCGTCTGACAGGTTCTGGCGCCAGTTTCCCAGCGCCGATCTACCTCACCTGGTTCAAGGATTTCAGCAAGAAGACCGAAGGCGTCACGGTTGACTACCAGTCCAAAGGCAGTGGCGCGGGTGTACAGGACTTCCTGAACAAAACCGTGGACTTCGCCGCCAGTGACTCGGCCATGAAGGACGAAGACATTGCCAAGGTTGCCGAAGGCGTGCAGCTGCTGCCGATGACCGCAGGCGAAATCGTCCTGGCGTTCAACCTGCCGGGCAATCCTAAAGAGCTGAAGTTGCCACGGGATGTGTACTCCAACATCTTCCTGGGCAAGATCACCAAGTGGAACGATCCACAGATCGTCGCCGCCAACCCTGGCCTGAAACTGCCGGACATGCCGATCACAGTAGTCGTGCGTGCAGACTCCAGCGGCACCACTGCCGTATTCACCAAGCACTTGGCGGCCATCAACCCGCAGTTCCAGAAGGACTTGGGTGAAGGCAACACCGTCAACTGGCCAGCCAGCGACAAATTCATCAAGTCGCCTAAGAACGATGGTGTGACCGCCACCGTACGCCAGACCCCAGGCGCGATTGGCTACATCGAATACGGCTTCGCCAAGCTGGCCAAGGTTGACTTTGCCCAGCTGCAGAACAAGGCCGGCAAGTACGTGGTACCTAACGCCGAAAGCGGTGCCGAAGCCCTGGCCGCGGTGAAAATGCCGGAAAGCCTGGTGGCCTGGCTGCCGGACCCGGACGGCGCCAAGTCCTACCCGATCACGTCCTACACCTGGATGATCTTCCGCAAGGACAACGGCAACCCGGCCAAGGCCAAGGCCATGCGTGAAATGGTCGAGTACAGCCTGACCGAAGGGCAGAAAATCGCCGATTCGATGGGCTATATCCCGCTGCCGAAGTCGGTGGTCGATCAGGTCCGTAAAGCGTCCGCCAACATCCAGTAACGCTTGTGAGGCCTCTCTCGGCGGGCGCTGTCAGCCCGGCCGGGAGGGTTACCCCCCTGTTCCGGAATCAGCCAATGAACACACCGTTTGTCGTACCCGGTAACCCGGATTCTGCCTGCCAGCCACCTTCTGCGAAGGATTTCCTGGTTGATCGCACCTTCCGTGCGCTTGCACGAATAGGCGTGGTTCTGGTGCTGGCGTTGGTGTTTGCCCTGGTGTTCGAAGTCGGGCGCAAGGCCCTTCCAGGCATGGAAAAGCACGGGTTTGACGTGCTGCTGGGCAGCGTCTGGGATGTCAACCAAGGCAAGTACGGCATCCTGCCGGCTATCTGGGGCACGCTCTACAGTGCCTTTATCGCGTTGCTGATCGCAGGTGTTTTCGGCGTCAGCATGGCGATTTTCCTCACCCAGGATTTTTTGCCGGCGAAGCTGGCGGCGGTGTTTCGTACCATCGTCGAACTGCTCGCGGCCATCCCCAGCGTCGTTTACGGCCTGTGGGGCATTTACGTGGTCATCCCGGCGATCCGGCCGTTGACCGCATGGTTGAACACTGAACTTGGCTGGATCCCCTTTTTCGGCACGTCCCTGAGCGGCCCGGGGTTGCTCCCGGCGGCGCTGGTACTGGCCATCATGATTCTGCCGACCATCGCCGCCGTGTCGCAGGATGCGCTCACCGCCGTGCCGATGAAAACCAAGCAAGCCGCCTACGGCATGGGGACCACCCACTGGGAAGCGATTCTCAAGGTGATGGTGCCGTCCGCCGCCACCGGCATCTTCGGTTCCCTGGTGCTGGGCCTGGGCCGCGCACTCGGTGAAACCATGGCCCTGGCCATGCTGGTGGGCAACGCCAACAACATCTCGCTGTCGTTGTTCGCCCCGGCCAACACCCTGGCAGCCTTGCTGGCGCTGAACTTCCCCGAAGCCGGGCCGAACGAGATCGAAGTATTGATGTACGCCGCACTGGTGCTGATGTTGATCACGCTGATCGTGAACATCTTCGGCTCCATGATCATGATGTACGCCCAACGGGGTAATAAGTGATGACTGATCTCACTGCTGCAACCGACCTGACGTCCCCCGCAGGCGCAATGCCCAGTCTGCAACGCCGGTTCGAAGGCCGTGCCCTGCGCAGCCTGGTGTTGACCACCCTGGTCTGGGCGGGCGCGCTGCTGGCCAGCGTACCGCTGATTTCCGTGCTCTACATGCTCATCACCCGCGGCGGTGCGCGCCTGAGCCTTGAAGTGTTCACCGAGCTGCCGCCCACCGGTTTCGAGACCGGCGGCGGTTTCGGCAACGCGATGGCCGGTACCTTCGTGATGGTCGGCATTGCCGCTGCCATCGCCGTGCCGGTCGGCATCATGGCGGCGATCTTCCTCGCCGAACTGGGCCCGGACAGCAAGCTGGCGAACGCCGCGCGTTTTGCCGCGAAGATGCTCACCGGCCTGCCGTCGATTCTGGCCGGTGTGTTTGCCTACGCCCTGGTGGTGATGACCACCGGCACCTACTCGGCCCCGGCCGGTGGCGTGGCACTGGCGGTGCTGATGCTGCCGATCGTGGTGCTGACGGCTGAAGAGTCGATGCGCATGGTGCCCAAGATCATGAAGGACGCCGCCTACGGCATGGGCTGCACCCGCTCCCAGGTGATCTGGAAAATCGTCCTGCCCACCGGCCTGCCGGCAATCCTCACCGGCGTGATGCTTGCCGTGGCCCGCGCCGCCGGCGAAACCGCGCCGCTGTTGTTTACCGCGCTGTTCAGCAACTACTGGATCTACCACGACGGCAGCCTGGCGGTGATGAACCCGACGGCCTCCCTGGCTGTGCTGATCTACAACTTCTCCGGCATGCCCTTCGACAACCAGCTTGAACTCGCATGGGCGGCGTCGCTGGTACTGGTAATGATCGTGCTGGTCGTGAATATCGTGAGCCGTATCTTCGGCAAGCCAAAGTATTGAAAACGGGAGCATCTGAATCTTGAACGTATCAACTGCGCAAATAGCCGCTCCGTTTGTCACCCAGGCGCCTGTGGTCATGGACTGCAAGCTGGACAAGATCTTCTACGGCAACTTCATGGCCGTGCGTGACAGCCATGTGCCGATCGAAAAGAACAAGATCACCGGCTTCATCGGCCCTTCCGGCTGCGGTAAAAGTACCGTGCTGCGTAGCCTCAACCGCATGAACGACCTGGTCAAGGGCTTCCGTTTCGAGGGCCATGTGCACTTCCTCGGCCAGGACGTCTACGGCAAGGGCGTGGACCCGGTGGTCGTGCGCCGCTACATCGGCATGGTGTTCCAGCAGCCGAACCCGTTCTCGATGAGCATCTTCGACAACGTCGCCTTCGGCCTGCGCCTGAACCGCTACAAAGGCGACCTGGGCGACCGCGTCAAGCACGCCCTGCAAGGCGCCGCGCTGTGGGATGAGGTCAAGGACAAGCTCAAGGTCAGCGGCCTGTCGCTGTCCGGTGGCCAGCAGCAACGCCTGTGCATCGCCCGCGCCATCGCTACCGAGCCGGAAGTGCTGTTGCTCGACGAGCCGTGCTCGGCGCTGGACCCGATCGCCACGCGCCGGGTCGAGGAACTGATGGTCGAGCTGAAGAAGGACTACACCATCGCCCTGGTGACCCACAACATGCAGCAGGCCATCCGCGTGGCCGACACCACGGCGTTTTTCTCGGTGGATATTTCCCAGGGCACGCGCACCGGCTACCTGGTGGAGATGGGCCCGACGGCGCAGATCTTCGAGAACCCGCGTGAACAAATGACCGGGGACTACATCAGCGGCAAGTTCAGCTGATGCCCCTGCGGGAGCTGGGATGCTCCCGTATTTTCCACTGCTTATGGGAATGCCGATGCCTGCAACACGACGCCTTGATTTACCCGCGATTGAACGCGCACTGCGTGAGGTGCAACAGCGCTTTGCCGAGCTCAGCCGGGACTTTACTGAGCCGCGCGATCCGTTGACCGACGAAGTGCTGCACAACGTGCTTGAAGGCTACGCGCTGATTGACGACTATGTGGCGCGGGGCGTCGACCTGTTCGACCTGCAGCAGCTGGACCTGATGCTGGAGATCAACGCCACCGTGCTCTGTGGCAGCGACCCGGCACGGCGCCTGGAATATGCCCACCACCTGGCGGCGACCGAAGAACACTTCTTCAACAATGTCGAAGGTGGCATCAAGGACTTGTACAACTGGTACTGCGCGTACCGCAGTGAATCAGTCTGGAAGCGCGCCGCCGGGGTGTATGTACGCATCCTCAGCAAGCCGCAGCTGTTCATTGAAGGCAACAACCGCAGCGGTTCGCTGATCGTCAGCTATTTGCTGATGCGTGCAGGCCTGCCGCCGTTCGTGCTGACGCTGGAGAACGCCGAGGGCTACTTCAACCCTTCGTCGGTGATCCGCAACTCAGCCAAACATGGAGTCAAGGCGTTGTACGAATTGCCCAAGATCAAGAAAAAATACGCCGCCTTCCTGGAAGAACAGGCGCCGGATCCGCACAAGTTTTTTCTCAAGGACCCGAGCCAGCCCGTTTCTCAAGGGGGCCATTGATGAGCGGTTCTCCGGTATTCGCCAGGGCAGGGCGGGCCCTCCAGCGCATCCTGCCGATGCAGCAGCGTCCGCGCATCCGCATTTCCTTCGATATCGACGACACCCTGGCCTGCCAGCTGCACCACTGCGACGTCGAGCCGAGCCGGCTGCCGGCCTGCGTGCACCGTTGGCTGGGTGAGCCCTTGCGGATCGGCACGCGTTCCCTGACCCGTGAGCTACGTCGCCAGGGCTGCAGCATCTGGGTCTACACCTCTTCCGGTCGCACGCCGTCCTATATCCGCCGCTGGCTGATGCTCTACGGCATCCGCGTCGACGGCGTGGTCAACAGCGTGCTGCATAACCATGCCCTGACGGCGCGCGGGCTGTCGAACGCGCCCTCGAAATTCCCCCCGGCCTTCGACATCGACCTGCATGTGGATGACTCCGAAGGCGTGCGCAGTGAAGGCCATGACCATGGTTTTCGCGTGGTAGTGGTGGACCCTCAAGACGAAAACTGGGCGCAGCGGGTGTTGGAGGCCGTAGCGCAGGTCCAGGCGCAGTTGGCCTGGCAGCAGCCGCTCCGGTACAAAAAGACAACACGGCAGCGCGCGGAGGTTTTTTCTTCCTGAGGCGCTGTGAAAATCCAGAAAAGCCACTCGAACGAGTGGTTTTTTTGTCTTGCCGCAGCGCCCCGAGCGGCCTCAGTCGGAGCGCGCAGCCTCCATGCCGCGCCGAATCCGCATCAGGTCCTGATACGCCTCGGTGCGCTTTGCATCGGCTATCTGTTTTGCTTCGGTAAAGCGCAGCCAGTCACCGGCATCGGCCAGGCTGCTGCCTATGATGGCGTAGGCCTGTGTTTCCAGGCGGTCGGCCTCGTAGAACAGCTCGGTGTTCCTGGCCAGCTCTGCTTCCCAGTCGGTTTGTTTCGACGCTTCACGCATGTTCGCAGCCATGGCCTTCACCCCAAGGTCGTCATGTGCGAGCGAAGAGTGCAGGGGCCTGATCAAGGCCGCCGGGTTCGTAGCTCGCGTAGGAGCGACACAAGCCGTTCTCGTGTCTGATAGGTCCTTCAGTGTTGATGGATAAACGTGGGGGTTCGTTCAAATTAGTTCGGGGGGCGGGCCGCACCCTCGGCTCGATCTATGTGATACCGGCAGCAGGTCTGGTGCTGGTACTGGGCGTCTACCGGTTTATCTCCGAAGGCGGCGCACTGATCAATGTGATCGGCAACGGCGTGGCCATCCTGTTCATTGCCCGCTGGGATGGGGCGCTGGACCGTTAGCCACTCAAGCGGGAGTTGGGGTAGGTCGCAGAAAACCTTGGTCAATCGGCCGGTTTGGCTGTGCCCAGCACGCGATTCAACTCGCCAGCGACAGCGATGAGTTGTTGTTCCAGTGCTTCAACTTCAGAGAGGCTAATGCCATTGTTGATAACTTGCAGGGTTTTAGCCCGCTTCTTTGGGGCGGGCGCCAGATTGTGTGCTTGTTGCGAAATCAACGCCTGACGCAACAGATTGTTGATCACGGTTTGATAGCCCGTACCGGCGCTTTCTGCGCGTTCACGGGCGGCATCGATAACCGCATCGTCAAGCATGATGGTGATGCGGGTCTTGCCTTTGTTGCTGGCGACAGCACCGCGTTTGCTGTGGGTGAAATCGTATTCGTCTTTCATTGTTCAAGCCTCCAGATAACGGCGCCGTTCATTTTTTGATGCGAGCCTGGCGCTGATAACGCGTACGAAATTCGGATCGCGGTAAGTGTATGTCACTACCAAAATTCGTCCCCTCGCGTCAGTGCCCATGGTCACCCAGCGCTCTTCATCGTGATCGTGGTCTTGTATCGTCAGGGCGATCTCATCGTTGAACACCGGCTCTGCCTCCGCCAGGCTTATGCCCTTGTGCTTCTGCTGATTGGCGATGTTTTTTGCCTCATCGTATTGAATCCTGAACGTCTTCATTATGCATACTTTATATGTATGAAAAAGCGGTTGAAGGAACCGTCAGTCAGGAAGATGGCCAGCCATAAATAGCGGTAGTGTGAATTTGCCATGTTCCGCTCGGTCAGTTGGGTCTCGATCTTGCTGAGGTTGCCAACATATTTCCGTGCGTAATGGTTAATCCGTTACGTAGAAGGATTCTGTTTTGATTGTCGGAAGAGGCGAGCTTGAACCGGTGAGTAATCGGACAGATCAACGTTCGCGGGGCCGGATCAATACTAAGTTTGTTCACATCAACCCTTATTCCCCGGCATGCTCATTTCACTGACCACGCCGGGGAAAAGATCAGGACCGCGACTTTTAACGCATATGCAAAATAATCGGACTGCTGCTGGCCGGGTCGGTATGCCCGCGCAGCTTGCCGACTGCCGTGGCGTCGACCGCCTCTGCGTGGTTACCCCAGGTGCTGCGCACGTAGGTCAGCACCTGGGCGATTTCCTCATCGGACAGTTGCTCACGAAACGCCGGCATGCGGTAGGCGTCCGGTACGCCGGCGGCCACTACCCGCTGTGAGCCGTTGAGGGTGATGTTGATCGCCGAGGCACTTTCCCTGGCCAATGCCGAGGTGGCGCCGGCCAGGGGCGGCATCCATTCGGGCTGGCCCTTGCCGTCCGGGCCATGGCAGGAGGCGCAGCGGGTCGCGTAGGTGTGGGCACCGGGGACGTCCTGGCGTGTATCGGCAGCTACGTACTGCCAGGGCGTGCCGTCACGCTGTGGGTCGCCGGGCAGTGACTTGAGGTAACGGGCGATGGCGGCCAGGTCGGCGTCTTCCATGAACTGCGTGGAGTTGTTGAAGGCTTCGGTCATCGAGCCATAGACCACCGCATGGGCGTTGCGCCCGGTCTTGAGGAATTGCACGATCTGCGCCTCGCTCCAGCGCCCCAGGCCGGTGTTCGGGTCCTGGCGCAGGCTTGGTGCGTACCAGCCGTCGAGCAGGGCGCCGGCGAGGAACGGCTTGCCGGACTCGTCCAGGGCTTTTTCGTTGAAGGCCAGGCCGCGCGGCGTGTGGCAGCTGCCGCAGTGGCCAGGGCCCTGGACGATGTAGGCGCCACGGTTCCATAGCGCGTCCTGGTTGGGTTTGGCCGCGTAAGTGGCGGTCGGCGCGAAGAGGCCGTTCCACAAGGCGATGGGCCAGCGCAGATTGAGCGGCCAGGGAATATCGCTGGGGATATTGGGTTCGTTGGCCGGTTGTACGCCTTGCATGAAGAACGCATACATCGCGCGGATATCGTCGTCGCTGAGCTTGACGTAAGACGGGTAGGGCATCGCCGGGTAGAGCCGGCGGCCGCCCGGTGCCACGCCGTGGCGCACCGCGCGGTCGAAGTCGGCGAGGCTGTAGGTGCCGATGCCGTGGGTGCGGTCCGGAGTAATGTTGGTGGCGTGAATGGCGCCCAGGGGCGTGGCCATTTCCAGGCCGCCGGCAAACGGCGCCTTACCCGCCAGGCTGTGGCAGGCCACGCAGTCGCTGAGGCGAGCGACATACTCGCCACGACTGACCTGTGCCGGGTCGAAGCGGGTGGCCTGTTCCTGTTCGAACGGTGACGCGGGCTGGCGGGTGACATACCAGGCCAGCAGGGCTGCCGCGAGCAGGCAGGGCAGCGCCAGCCAGCCTGCGGTTCTTACGAATCGACGGTTGTTCATGGGCGTTCCCTGTGAGTCAGCTGAAGGTGTATCGGCTTAGTGGCAGGCTGCGAATTCGCTGCCCCGTCAATTGCGCGACCGCATTGGCCACGGCCGGTGCCACGGCGGGCAGCGGCGGTTCGCCGATGCCGCCCATCTTCTCGCCACTCTCGACAATCTTCACGTGCACCTGCGCCATCCGTGAGGGCGGCAGGATCGGGTAGAGGTCGTAATTGCGCGCCCGTGGCTTGCCGTCCACGTACACCGCTTCTTCCAGCAAGGTTTGCGAGAGCCCCAGGGCCACCGCGCCATTGACCTGAGCTTGCACAATCGCCGGGTTGACGATGCTGCCGGGGTCGATGGCTTCCCAGATGTGGTGCACCTTGACCTGGCCGTTTTCAATCGACACTTCGGCGATCACTGCCGCGTGGGAGCCGAACGGCGAGGCCATGGCCACGCCGCGTGCGCGCCGGGTGCCGTCTTCGGCGGTGTAGGGGCCACGCTTCCAGCCACCGGACAACTCGCCCACGGCCTTGAGCAGGGTGGTCAGCCGTGGGTTGTCACGCAGCAGGTGCAGGCGCAGCTCATAGGGATCGCGACTGCCTTTGTCCGCCAGCTCATCAAGGAACGCTTCGTAGAAGAAGTCATTCAGCGAATTGCCCACCGAACGCCAGTAGCCGAGCATGGCCGGGCCCTTGACGTAGATCTGCGCGATGCGTTTGTTGGGGATGGCGTAGCTCTTGCCCGACAACCCTTCAAGGGCGGTGGGGTCGAGTTTTTCGCCCTGCTTGCCGGCGATGGCCTCGGTAGGGCCTTCGGTGGCGCTCACCGCTTCGATCGCCACCGGCAGGCCGTCGGCGTCCAGCGCGGCGCGGAACTTGACCACCGCCACCGGGCGCAACACGTCGCGCAGGAACTCTTCCTCACGGCTCCAGATCAGCTTGACCGGACGGCCCACCGCCTTGGCCAATGCAATCGCCTGGGGGTAGGGGCTGGCCGAGTCATACAGGAAGTGTCGGCCGAAAAAACCGCCCAGCAGCGGCGAATGCAGGGTCACCTGCGCAGGGTCGAGCCCGGCGCGCTTGGCGATGTCGGCGCGGAACAGATCGGGTGCCTGGTTGGGCAGCCAGATCTCCAGCGAACCGTCGGGGTTGAAGCGCGCCAGGGCTGACGGTGGCTCCAGTTGCCCATGGTTGAGGTACTGGTTGTGGTAGGTGGCTTCGACCTGGGTCTTGGCGTTCTTCAACGCGCCGGCCACATCGCCTTCGTTCTCGTCGTCACGCGCCGGGCCTTGTTGGGCCGCAAGGAAATCGCGAAAGCCGTCGCTGGAAAAATCAGCGGGCATGCCGCGCACCTTTGAGTCGGCCGTCGGTTCCTGCCAGTCGACCTGAATTGCCTCCACCGCACGCTTGGCATGCCACCAGCGTTCGGCCACCACGGCCACCGCGCCGGGCAGCACATGCACCGAGTGCACGCCTTTCATGGCTTCGACCTGGGATTGGTTGCGCAGGCTGCCCACGGTCATGCCCAGGCGCGGCGCGTGCTGCACGGCGGCGTGGAGCATGCCGTCGACCTTGATGTCGATGCTGTATTGCGCCTTGCCGGTGGATTTGTCGTAGGCATCCAGGCGCTTGACCGGTTTGCCGATCCAGCGGAACTGGCTCGGGTCGCGCAGGGTGATGCCGGCCGGGTCGGGCACCGGCATGTCCAGGGCACGGCCGGCCAACTCGCCGTAGCCCAGGGAGCGCCCGGAGGCGGCGTGCACCACGCGGCCGGGCTGGGTGGTCAGTTGGGCCACCGGCACACCAAGCTGCTCGGCACCGGCCTGCAACAGCATGGCGCGGGCGAGGGCGCCCAGGCGGCGCATGACCGGGTAGCTCATGCGCACAGACATGCTGCCGCCGGTGATGCGCATGCCGTTCTCCATCACCACGTAGGCCTCACCGGGTGGCGCGGCTTCGACGATAAAGGTGGCGGGGTCGGCATCCAGCTCTTCGCCGACGATCTGCGCCATGGCGGTGTGGGTACCTTGGCCGCCTTCCATAAAGGGGCTGAGCAGGCGCACCGTACCGTCCGGGCGAATCTCCAGGAATGCCGGTACCTGGGTGCCGCGTTCTGTGGCGGCAGCGGCCTGGACTCGGGCCGAGCCCAGCGGCAGGCCAAAACCGATGACCAGCGCACCCACGGCCGTGCTGGCCAGGAAGCGTCGACGCGACAGGTTGATCGGCTCGCCCAGGGAGAGGCCGGGGATGACGTCAGGCGTGTTCATCAGGCGCTCTCCTTCCCGGCGGCCAGGTCATGCATGGCGGCATGGATGGCGTTGTAGGTGCCGCAGCGGCACAGGTTGACCATGGCCGCGTCGATTTGCGCAGTGGTCGGCGCGGGGGTGTGCTTGAGCAGCGCGGTGGCTGCCACCACCTGCCCGGACTGGCAGTAACCGCATTGCGCCACCTGATGTTCGACCCAGGCACTGACCACCCGCTTGCCGACTGCATCGGCTTCGATGGCCTCGATGGTGGTGATCTCACGCCCGACCACCCCGGCCACCGGCGTGACGCACGAGCGCACGACATTGCCGTCCACCAGCACCGAGCAGGCGCCGCATTGGGCCAGGCCGCAGCCGTACTTGGTGCCGGTCAGCCCGAGGTCATCGCGGATCACCCACAGCAGCGGCGTGTCCGCGTCGGCGTCGACCTGATAGGTTTTTTGGTTGATGCGTAATTCCATGGCTGGCTCACCTGCTGATCATCGGTCGGGATGGCGTGTTTCTTATAAGAAAGGCGATGGGCGCCCATTGTCGAACTCTAGATCAGGGCACAAGGGCCATCTACGAAAAAACCGAATATTCGGAGGATCAGGCAAGTATTCGAGAGGATTGAGTCAGTCAATCAAGGTGGTTGATCAACACGGGGACCAGCAGCCGATTGGTTTGTGAGGGTTTATTGATCTGGGTCAGTACAACCCCCTATTGGCTCCAGATGGCCGTCCGAGAGCGGTAGCGCTGTTTTCATGGGTGATATTATGGCGCCACTATCTTGGCGTGACAGGCGCCAGTCTGACCCATGGACATGAGGCTTTAGGGAAATGCTTAAGAACGCTCCGCTGCGTCTGAAACTGTTGTTGATTCTGCTGCTGCCCATGCTCGGGTTCCTGACCCTGGCCGGCGTGTTTGTGGTGGACAATTACAAAACGCTGCGCGACATGAACACCACGGTGATGGCCAGCGCCACCGCCCAGAAGTTGAGCCAGTTGATTACCACCTTGCAGCGTGAGCGTGGTGCCAGTGGCGTGTTCCTCGGCAGTGGCGGCAAGTCCATGGGCGAGCGGATGGTGCAGATGCGCAGGGATTCCAGCGCGGCCGTCGAGGTGGTGCGCGGTTTGTCCACCTCCGGCGGTGCGAACCTGGACAACGTCCTGCGGGCCCTGGACCAGTTGCCGGCGATGCGTGGGCAGGTCGATAAACTGAGCATCAACAGCACCGAATCCGGCGCGCGTTATACCGAGATCATTCAAGTGCTGACCGGTTACACCCATTCCCTGGAAGCGAGCGTCAACAACGCGACCATCGTCTACGCCCTGGGCGCCTTGAATCAATTTATCGAAATGAAGGAGCGGGCCGGGCGCGAGCGCGTGGTGTTGGGCCTGGTCTTCGCCCAGGGGCATTTCGATGAAGCGCTGTTGTCGCGCTTCAGCCGTAACCTGGGCGAGTTCGGCGCCTATTACGATGCATTCCGGCGCAAGGCACCCGCGGCCTCGCTGGCGCAGTTCGATACGCAAATGCAGCAACCTGCCGCCGTCGAAGTCGCCAAGTTGCAGCGCCTGGCGTTTGAGGTGCCGATGGGGCAGGCGCTGGGGATCAAACCCGAAGCCTGGTTTGAAACCTCTACCCAACGCATTGACCTGATGAGCCAAGTGGAGGAAGCCCTGGGCCAAAGTGTCAGCAGCCTGGCGATGCACGAGCGGGATGACGCCCGCCGCGCCCTGTGGCTGACCGTTGGCGCGGTGATCGTGTCCCTGCTGGCGGTGGCGGTGTTGTCCTGGCTGATCATCCGCATGATCGATTCGGCGGTGCGCGACCTCAACCGCGTGCTCAATGACCTGGCACAGCGCGATCTCACCGCGCGGGCGACTTATGACAGCAAAGACGAATTCGGTCAGATCTCGCGCAACCTCAACCGCATGGCGCAAGAGATCAGTGGCGTGGTGCAGGAAATCGGCAACGCCACCGCACAGGTTGCAACGGCGGCGGAGGAGTCTTCCACGGTGACGATGCAGACCAGCCAGAGCGTCGAGCAACAGCGCCAAAGCACCGAGCTGGTGGCCACGGCGATCAACCAGATGAGCGCCACCGTGCGCGAGGTGGCCCACAGCACCAACGATGCGGCGCAGCTGTCGCAGCGGGTCAATACCAGCACCACCCAAGGGCGCACCGAGATCGAAGGCACCATCACCCTGATCCGCCAGCTCTCCGGGCAGGCCGAGGACACCGCGCTGATCATTGGCGAACTCAAGCAGGAAAGCGATGGGATCTCCTCCGTGCTCGACGTCATTCGCGGCATTGCCGAGCAAACCAACCTGCTGGCCTTGAACGCGGCCATCGAAGCGGCGCGGGCGGGGGATCATGGGCGCGGATTTGCCGTGGTGGCGTCCGAGGTGCGGGTACTTGCGCAAAAGACCCAGGAGTCCACGGGGAATATTCGGCAGATGATCAGCAACCTGCAAAGTGGTTCCGATCGGGCGAGTTCGTCCATGCAGGAGACCTTGGGCAAGGCCCAGGACGGTGCGCGCAAGGTCGAGCGTGCGGGTGAATTGTTGTTGGAGATCGCCGAAGGCGTGGCCAGTATCAGTGATCGCAACCTGCAGATCGCCTCGGCGGCCGAAGAGCAGAGTGCGGTTTCAGAAGACATCAACCGTAACGTCAACGAGATCAACGACCTGGTCATCCAGGTCAGTGCCGGCGCCGAGCAAACCGCAATCACCAGCCAGGAATTGGCGCGTCTGGCCGAGCACCAGCAGCAGTTGGTCAATCGTTTCAAGGTGGCGTGAGGCGGTGGTGAGGGGGCTTTGATCGTTCCCACGCGCAGGTGGGAACGATCAAACGCTCAATCCGTCACACAACCCTGGGGTTTTTTCCCGGCGAAACTGTCCAGCAGGCTCGCCACCACCATGTCCCCCATGCGCGTGCGGGTTTGCAGCGTCGCGCTGGCGCGGTGGGGTTGCAGCACCACTTGCTCATTGGCGAAGAGCGCCTCGGGAACATTCGGCTCGTCGACAAACACGTCCAGGGCCGCCCCCGCGATCTCACCGGCGGCCAGCGCGGCTACCAGGTCCGCCTCGTTGACCAGCTTGCCGCGCGCCACGTTGATCAAGTAGCCGTCCTTGCCCAATGCCTGCAACACCTGAGCGTTGATAATGGCTTCAGCCTGGTCGGCGGCAGCGGCCAGGATCAGCGCGTCGCTTTGGCTGGCCAACTGTTTCAGGTCGGCGATGAAGGTATGGCTCACATCGCTCATAGGCTGCAGGTCGGTGTAGCTGATCGGGCAACCGAAGGCCGCCGCTCGGGTGGCGACTGCCCGCCCGACCCGACCCATGCCGACGATGCCGATGCGCATGCCGGACACTTGGCGCGCCAACGGCAAGGGCGCCAGCGGTGTCGGACTCTGTGGCCACTGGCCCGAACGCACATAGCGATCACTGCTGCACAGCCCGCGGCACACGGCGATCAGCAAGCCGATGGCCAGGTCGGCGACGTCCTCGGTCAGCGCGCCGATCGTTGCGGTCACGCGGATCCCGCGATCCCGGGCATACGCCAGGTCCACCGCATCGGTGCCCACGCCATTGACCGCCACCACTTCCAATCTCGGCAGTTGCGCCATCAGCGCCTGGCTGATGCCGGTATGCCCGCCGGTGATCACCCCGCGAATGTTCGCCCCGTGCTCCTGTAAATAAGCCTGCTTGTCGGCCTGCTGGAAGTAACGTCTGACGGTAAACAGCTCATCGAGCCGCGCGTTGATTTCAGGGATCAGGATCGGGCTGAGCTGCAAGATTTCTGGTTTCATTGGGAACCTCGTGTCACGGAATAAAAAGGCCGGTTTAACCGCGACCGGCAAACGGCATGGCGCTGGCCATGACGGTCATGTTCAGGACGTTCGCTTCCAGGGGCAGCGCGGCGATGTAGCGCACGGCATCGGCCACGTGCTTGACGTCGACCATCGGCTCCACGGCGATGGTGCCGTTGGCCTGGCGTACGCCTTTGGTCATGCGCACCGACATGTCGGTCAAGGCGTTACCGATGTCGATCTGGCTGCAGGCAATGTTGAATTCGCGCCCGTCCAGGGCCAGGGATTTGGTCAGCCCCAACACCGCATGTTTGCTGGCGGTGTAGGCGCTGCTGAAAGGCCGTGGGGTATGCGCCGAAATCGAGCCGTTATTGATGATGCGTCCACCCTGAGGCTGTTGACGGCGCATCTGCCCGAAGGCACCACGGGCGCAGAGGAAAACCCCGTTGAGGTTGGTATCGATCACGTTGCGCCACTGCTCGAACGTCAGTTCATCCAACGGCACGGCAGGGGCGTTGACCCCGGCGTTGTTGAACACCACATCGAGACGTCCGTACACCTCGGCAATGGTTGCAAACAGCGCGTCGACACTGGCCGGGTCGCGCACATCAGTGGGGACGGCCAAGGCTTCGTGGCCCTCGCTGGCCGCCAACTCGGCCAAGGCCTGCAACGGCTCCGGCCGGCGCCCGGCCAGTACCAGGGTGAAACCGTCCGCCATCAAGCCCAGGGCCACGGCGCGGCCGATTCCGCTGCCGGCGCCGGTGACCAGGGCCACCTTCAAAAGATTCGACATGGTGTTATCTCCTTTTTCCATTCACGGGTAGGTGTGCCGGGTTCAAGCGCGCTGGCCAACGCGCATTTCGAGTTGGCCGATGCCGTCGATCCCGGCGTTGATGAGATCGCCCGGTTGCAGCACATCCACGCCCGCCGGGCTGCCGGTCATGATCAGGTCACCGGCCCGCAGCGATACCGACTGGGAGATCCGGCTGATGATCTCGCTGACCGACCAGATCTGGCTGTCGAGGCTGTCACGCTGGCGCTCCTGGCCATTGACGTTGAGCCACAACTCGCCGCTCGGGTGCCCGGCGTGAGTTACCGGCACAATGGCGGTCATGGGCGCGGCGCCGTCGAACACCTTGGCGCCTTCCCAGGGCAGGCCCTGGCTTTTGGCTGCGCGCTGCACATCGCGGCGGGTCAGGTCCAGGCCGGCGGCATAGCCCCACACATAGGCCAGCGCCTGGCTCTCAGGAATATGAGCGCCACCCTCACCGATGGCCACGACCAATTCGATTTCGTGGGCAAACTCTTCGGTCAACGGCGGGAACGTCACTTCACCGGTCGCGTCCACCACGCTGCTCGCGGGCTTCATGAAGAACACCGGCGGCTGGCGGGACTGGCCTTGGGAATCCGGCCACGGGTAGTTGCGGCCGACGCAAAATACCCGGCCGACGGGAAAGCGCTGCAGGCTGCCGGCAACCGGCAAGGTCACGGGCAGATCGGGGGTAAACACATACTCGGTCATGGTCATTTTTATCAGTGTCCTGTTGGAAGCCGCAGCCTACGGCGGCATTCATGGGTGAAGTTGGACGATTGCGGCCTGGTGTTGGAGAAAAACATGTTGTTGACTCAGCGCGCCTTGAGTTCGATGCGGTACAAGCGGCCGAGCAACAACGAGTAAGACAAGGTGCCAATCAGCGCGACACCGCCGATAAACCAGAACGCGTAGGCAAACGAGCCTGTCGCGTGAACGATGCCGCCGATCACGATCGGGGTGACGATCCCGCCGATATTGGCGGCCAGGCTGGTGATCCCACCGGTCAGGCCGATCAGCTCTTTCGGTGCCACTTCCGATACGGCGGCCCACGACGACGACGCGATGCCCTGGGCAAAGAAGGCAATGGTCAGTACCGCGATGCAGATCACGTTCGAGTCGGTGAAATTGACCAGCACAATCGACATGCCCAGCATCGAGCCGACCACCAGGGGCAACTTGCGCGCGAAGGACATTGAGTAACCACGGCGTATCAGCAAGTCGGAGACGATGCCGGCCAATAGAATGCCGACGGTAGCGCCCACGAACGGCAGCACCGCGAAGATCCCGGCCTTGATCATGGTCAGCTTGCGCTCTTCGATCAGGTACGTCGGGAACCAGGTCAGGAAGAAGTACAGCGCCGAGGTACTGGCGAACTTGCCGATGCAAATGGCCCATATCTGCCGGTAGCCGAACAGCTCGGTGATCTGCCGCCAATTGAAGCGGGTGCGCTCCTGGCTGCTCTTGACCAGTCCACCGCCGCCTTCGATGTACTTCAATTCTTCCTGGCTGACGCGCTTGCAGCTCAACGGGTCGCGGTACAGGTACAGCCAGGCCACGCCGAACACGATGCCGAGCAACCCTGTGCTGTAGAACACATGGCGCCAGTCATAAGTGGTGGCCAGCCATAGCAGCACGCCGGTAAACAGGGCCGTGCCCAGGTACTGGCCGCACACATAGATGCTGCTGGCCATGCCGCGTTCGCGGGCCGGGAACCACACCGTCACTGCGCGGCTGTTGGCCGGAAACGCCGGTGCTTCCATGGCACCGACGGCCAGGCGCAAGCCGAATAACGATGCAAACCCTGTGGCGAAGCCCTGGCATACGGTCACGGTTGACCAACTGATCAGCGACACGCCGTAGGTGAGCCGGGAGCCGAAGCGGTCGGCCACAAAGCCTGCAGGCACCAGGGCGAGGGCATAAGTCCAGGCAAACGCGGAGAAAATCAGGCCCATTTCGATCTTGTCCAGGCCCAGGTCCTTGGCCATGAAGGGTGCCGCAATCGAGATGTTCACGCGGTCGATGTAATTGATGATGGTTGCAATCAGCAGCAACGACAGCATGAACCAGCGACGCCGGGTCGGCAGCCGCTGGGGCAGGACGGCGTCCCGTACGCCGGCACTCACCGACGGCGCGGTGGACGGGGAGAGGTGCGAGTTCGACATGGGTAGACCTTTTTATTGTCAGGTGAATCGTGAAGTTCGCGCGCAGCCGAAGCCGATGCCCCCAGTACCGGGGCAGAGCAATCGCTGCATTAATGGGAGGCGCGGACAGCCGCTGTCAGGCGCTCAGAGATGCCTTCGCACGGGCCGGATCGGGGGAGGGGGGATATGGCAAAAAAGCAGGTTCATGGGGTGCGCACCTTTTGATTGTTTTTGGAAGGTTCGGGCTGCATGGGTGATTACAGTGGTCGTACAACATCCCAAAATCAACGCGTGCGTTAGATCGTTTTTTCTTTATGAAAAGGCCTTGAATGCAGGAGTCCAAGAAAAAACGCATCAACCGGTTCCGCTAAAAACTCTGTATTTTTTCGATAATTCATTGTTTTTTAAGGATTAATTATTTTATGGTGCGCACGGTTTTTTTGGACAGAGAAAATCGCCAACGCAGGTGAAAATAATGCGTCACACCCGGCTGTCATCAGATGACATGTTGAAGCCGCGCCGGTCCGCCTGCACAATCACCCCGATCCTGTACCTGTCGAGGAGCCTGGCAATGTCATCACCCAGTCGAGTCCCCACTTACGTCATGCAGCAACGCAGCGAGTTGACCGACTTTTACATCCGCGACAAAAAAGGTCGTCGCGCAGAAACCAGCCCCCACCGCCATGAGTATTTCCAGATCCAGGTCAACCTGGGTGGCGACACTGTGCAGCACATCGGCAATGCCGAACGGCCGTTTCCGCGCAATGCGCTGGCTTTCATCCTGCCGCATCGGGTGCATGTGATTCCCCATCCGGCAGACAGCAACTTCATTGTGATCAATTTCTCCCAGACCTTCCTGCTGCCGCATTTGCAGTGCGACCCGATGGATCTGGAAGAGGTCTCGATCCTGCTGGCGCCCGAGTTGTCACCGTTCCGCTTCCAGGAACATCTGGATTTCATCCTCGGCGATGAGGACTTCGGCATCGTCTGTGGCTTGATCGAACAGATGCGCGCCCTGGATGAAAACCGCCAGTTTGGTACTCGCGAGATGCTTAAGGGATTGTTGCTGCAATTGGTAGGACGCGTGTGCGCGTTGTATGCCGAACCGCTCAAGCACTTGGCCGAAGAGAATGCCGCCGAACTCAGTCGGCGCGATGCACTGGGCAGAATGTCTGAATACCTGCGCAAGAATATTGCAGACCCCGATCTGAACCTGATCAAGGTGGCGGCGGCGACTTACCTGTCACCGACCTACCTGACGCATTGGTTGCGCAAGGAAATCGGCAAGACCTTTACGGAGTTGGTGCTTGAGCGCCGGATGCACGCGGCGCGCAATTATTTGCTCAATGGCACACGACCGGTGGGTGAGGTGGCCAGGTTGTGCGGTTTCGCCGACGAGGCGTATTTCTCCCGACGTTTTCGCCAGATACACGGCCAGCCACCCGGGCAATTCAGGCGCCAGCAGCTCAACCCCGACACGCCGCAATCACCCGCGGGCACCTGAGTCGGCATGCGTCGTCAGTCCGCCCACCCGTCACGCACCGCACTGCGAATCCCCTCCAGCAACATCGCGAACGCCGGGTTGTCATTGTTCTCGCGCCAGATCAGGTGCAGTTCACTCTGGGCGCCTTCGCCCAGGTCGATATCGCGAAACACCACGTTCTTGAACACCACGCTGCTGGCGCAACGCGGTACCAGCGCCAGCCCCATGCCGGCGTTGACCAGGGCCAGGATGGTCAGGGACGAGCCCAGCCACTGCACATATTCGGGGGCGACACGGGCCGAGCGCAGCAGCCCGGTGAGCAGTTCGTTGAACGGCGGGTAGGCCGAATGGGCGTACATCAGGAAGGGCTGGGCGTCGAGGTCGTGGACGCTGACGCTGTCGGCGCTGGCCAGTCGATGGCTGCTCGGCACCGCCAGCACAAAGGGCTCGCGCACCAGGCATTCGGTGGCATAACCGGGTTCCAGCAGGGGCGCGCGGACGATGCCCAGGTCGATGCGGCGCGCACGCAGGGCTTCATATTGCTGGTAGGTGTTCATCTCCGAGAGGTCGATCCTGACCTGGGGCTGCTTGAGCCGTGCCTCGGCAATGACCCTGGGCAAGAACTCATACACCGCGCTGCCGACGAAGCTGATATTCACCGTGCCGATATCGCCCTCGGCAAAGCGCCGTGCGGTCACGGCTGCCTGCTGGGCGCGCTCCAGCAGGTTCTGCGCCTCGATGAAAAACGCGCGCCCGGCGGCGGTGAGGGCGACGCTGCGGGTGGTGCGGGTAAACAGCTCCACGCCGAGGTGATGCTCCAGTAATTGGATCTGCCGGCTGAGGGGCGGCTGGGTCATGTTCAGGCGTTCGGCGGCGCGGCGAAAATTCAGCTCGGTGGCCACGGTGGTGAAGCAGCGCAGTTGCGTCAGTTCGAACATTGATCTAATCCAGGTATCAATCGAATGCCAAGTTAGATTAGACGGGAACAATCCCCGGCGTCCATCATCGGTGCGTCCCTAAAAAAAACAATGAGTGGGAGTTGCCCTTGGATACCGTCCAGAATCCGCCCGACCCGAGCGTGCTCGCCCGCGCAGCCGCCAAGGTCAAGCGCCATGTACTGCCGTTGTTCGTGGTGATGTTCATCGTCAATTACATCGACCGGGTCAATATCGGCTTTGTGCGCAGCCATATGGAGACCGACCTGGGCATTGGCGCCGCCGCCTATGGTTTGGGCGCCGGGCTGTTCTTCATCGGTTACGCGATCTTCGAAGTGCCGTCCAACCTGCTGCTGCAGCGTTACGGCGCACGGGCCTGGTTGACGCGCATCATGTTCACCTGGGGCGCGGCCGCGATGGCCATGGCCTTTGTCAAAGGCGAAACCAGTTTCTATATCCTGCGCTTCGTGCTCGGCGCGGCCGAAGCCGGTTTTTTCCCCGGCATCATCTACTACTTCACCCAATGGCTGCCGGCCGCCGAGCGCGGCAAGGCGATGGCGATTTTTCTCAGCGGTTCGGCCATCGCCTCGGTGATTTCCGGGCCGGTGTCGGGGGCGTTGCTCAATGTCAGCGGCTTGAGCCTGCATGGCTGGCAGTGGATGTTCCTGATCGAGGGTTTTGCCTCCATCCTGTTGTGCGGGTTTGTGTGGTTCTGGTTGCAGTCCCACCCCCATCAAGCCAGGTGGCTCAGCGACGAAGAAAAATACGCGCTGGTGACCGCCATCGCGCTTGAGCAAACGGCCCGCGAAGCTACCCGGAGCGTGCGGCCGTCGATGTTCAAGCTGCTGGCCGACAAGCAGATCGCGCTGTTCTGCTTTATCTACTTTTCCATCGCCCTGACCATCTACGGCGCCACGTTCTGGCTGCCGAGCATGATCAAGAAAATGGGCAACCTGGGCGACTTCCAGGTGGGGTTGTTCAACTCGATTCCGTGGTTGATTTCCATCGTCGCCATGTATGGGTTCGCCGCCTTGGCCAGCAAGTGGAAACACCAGCAGGCGTGGGTGGCGCTGATGCTGGTGATCGCCGCCGTCGGCATGTTCATGTCCACCACTGGCGGGCCGGTGTTTGCATTTGTCGCCATCTGTTTTGCCGCGATTGGCTTCAAGGCCGCCTCGGCGCTGTTCTGGCCGATCCCCCAGGGTTACCTGGATGCGCGCATCGCCGCGGCGGTGATCGCCTTGATCAATTCGGTCGGCAACCTCGGCGGTTTTGTTGCACCCACCACCTTCGGCCTGCTGGAGCAGACCACCGGTTCGATTGAAGGCGGCCTCTACGGCCTTGCCGCGACCTCGCTGGTGGCCGCGGTGGTGGTGTTCTTTGCGCGCACCGCACCACGGCCCGGTGTGCCGCCCACCTCCAAACCGACTCATCATCACGCCTTGCGTCCAGGCCCACAGGGAGCCGCCTCTTGAAAATCGTCCGCGTCACCGTCACCCCCATCGCGTTTCGCGACCCGCCGCTGCTCAACGCCAGCGGTATCCACGAAGCCTTTGCGCTGCGCTCGATCATCGAAATCGAGAGCGACACCGGCTACATCGGCCTTGGCGAGAGCTACGGCGATGCCCCGGCGCTGGCGATCCAGCAACAGGTCAAGGATCAACTGATCGGCCTCGATCCGTTCAACCTCAACCACCTGCGCGCCATCGTGCAGGCCACCGTGGCGGCGCACAAACCCGCGAGCATTGCCGGCGCCGAACTGGCCCCCGGTTCCCATGCGAGCAAGGCAGTGAGCAATGCCTATTCGGCGTTTGAGGTGGCGTTTCTCGACCTGCAGGCGCACTCATTGAATGTGCCGCTGGTGGACCTGCTGGGCGGCGCGATCCGCGACCGGATCCCGTTCAGCGCCTACCTGTTCTTCAAGTACGCCGAGCATATCGACTCGCCCTATAAACCCGACAGCTGGGGCGAAGCCCTCAACGAAGTACAGATCGTCGCCCAGGCGCGGCGGATGATCGACACCTATGGCTTCAAAAGCATCAAGCTCAAGGCCGGTGCGCTGGACCCTGAGCATGAAGTGGCGTGCATCAAGGCCTTGAAAAAGGCTTTCCCCGGCGTGCCGCTGCGCATTGACCCGAATGGCAACTGGTCCCTGGAAACCTCGATCCGCATGGCCGAACTGCTCGGCGATGACCTGCAGTACTACGAAGACCCGACCCCCGGCCTGGAAGGCATGGCCGAGTTGCACACACGCACCGGCTTGCCCCTGGCGACCAACATGGTGGTCACCGATTTCGACGAGTTCCGCCGCAGCGTGGCCCTGAACAGCGTGCAGATCGTGCTCGCCGACCATCATTACTGGGGCGGCCTGCGCGACACCCAGGTATTGGCGAAGATGTGCCAGACCTTTGGCCTGGGCGTGTCGATGCACTCCAACTCACACCTGGGCATCAGCCTGATGGCCATGGCCCACGTGGCCGCGTCGGTGCCCAACCTCGACTATGCCTGCGACACCCACTACCCCTGGCAAGAACCGGACGAAGAGGTGATCAAGGGCGGCAAACTGCCGATTGTCGACGGCTGCGTGAAGATCACCCGCGCACCGGGGCTGGGCCTGGAACTGGACCCTGACCAACTGGGCAAGCTGCATGACCAATACCTCAGCTGCGGCATTCGCCAGCGCGACGACGTGAAGCAGATGCAGCGCTATCAACCGGATTGGAAGACTGTCAAACCGCGTTTCTGAAGCTGGTCGCTTCGTTTTGCCCGGTGGAGCCTTTAGCGGCCCCCGGGCTTTTTTTCAGCTGAAATCTTCCTCGAAGTGTTCCTGTTCACCCCGTGTATCACTCTGGCGTCGCACCACCTCCATCTGCCGCAACTCCACGCGGCGGATTTTGCCGGAAATGGTCTTGGGCAATTCGCTGACAAACTCGATCCGCCGCACCCGCTTGTAGGGCGCCAGATGCTCGCGGGCGAACTCAAGGATGTGGCGTGCCAGCTCGGCACTGCCCGGGGCGTCATGGGCCAGGATCAGGAACGCCTTGGGCACCGCCAGGCGCAACGGATCGGGGCTGGGCACCACGGCCACTTCCATCACTGCCGGGTGTTCGATCAGCGCGCTTTCCAGCTCGAAGGGGCTGATGCGGTAGTCGGAGGCCTTGAACACATCGTCGGCGCGCCCGACAAAGGTGATGTAGCCGTCGGCGTCGATCTGCGCGGTGTCGCCGGTGCGGTAGTAACCGTCGCGCATCACCTCGGCGGTTTTCTCCGGGCTGTCTTCGTAGCAGAGCATCAGGCCCAGTGGGCGTATATCCAGGGGCAGGGCGACTTCACCCTCGGTGCCCGGCACACCGTCGGCGTCCAGCAGGGCCACCTGGTAGCCCGGCAACGGGCGGCCCATGGAGCCTGGCTTGAGCACCTGGCCCGGCGTATTGCCCACCAGCGCGGTGGTTTCCGACTGGCCGAAGCCGTCGCGCAGCGGCAGGCCCCAGGCCTGTTGGATCTGCTCGATGATCTCCGGGTTCAGCGGTTCACCCGCACCCACCAGTTCGCGCAGGTTCAGGCGCGATTTGTAGCTCGCCAGGTCTTCCTGGATCAGCATGCGCCACACCGTGGGCGGGGCGCACAGGCTGGTCACCCGGTACTTCTCCAGCGTGCCGAGCAATGCCTGGGCACTGAACCGCGCGACGTTATGGATAAAGATGCAGGCGCCGGCATTCCACGGCGCGAACAGGCAGCTCCAGGCATGCTTGGCCCAGCCCGGCGAGGAGATGTTCAGGTGCAGGTCGCCGGGTTGCAGGCCGATCCAGTACATGGTCGACAGATGGCCGACCGGGTAGCTCTGGTGGCTGTGCAGCACCATCTTCGGTTTTGAAGTGGTGCCGGAGGTGAAATACAGCAGCATTGGGTCGGTGGCCAAGGTACGACCCTCTACCTCGAATCGCTCGGGGTATTCGAAGGCGGCGCTGTGCGCGAACCAGCCAGTCGGCGCCGCCCCCACACAGATGCGGCTGCAACCCTCGCCCAGGCCCTCGAACTTGCCGACATGCGCCGCGCCGACCACCAGGTGGCGTACCTGGCCCCGCTCGATGCGGTCGTGCAGGTCAACCGGATTGAGCAGGGCGGTGGCGGGGATCACCACGGCGCCGAGCTTGAAGGCCGCCAGCATGGTTTCCCACAGTGCCACATCGTTGCCGAGCATCAGCAGCACGCGCTCGCCACGCCGCACACCGAGGGCGCGCAGGTGGTTGGCGACTTGGTTGGAACGCGCGGCCAGTTGCTGGAAGCTGTAGCGCTGCTCGCTGCCGTCCTCTTCGACGATCCACAGCGCGTCGGCGGCATTGCCCTCGGCCATGGCATCGAAGTAGTCCAGAGCCCAATTGAATTCGCTCAGCTGTGGCCAACGAAAATCCCGGGCGGCGGTGGCGTAGTCGGTGCGGTGCGCGAGCAGGAAATCCCGGGCAGCCAGGAAGGACTGGGTCATGGTCGGTGTCCTTAATTATTGTTGTGGGGACTGACCCCCTCGGGTGCACCGAGAGGCTGGACCGAGTATAGGCACGCATAAATAAGAGCAAAACGCTCAAAAACACCGGAGCGTTGTGCAAAAAAGTCATGGGCGATAAGGGCTGGCGAGTGGTGATTGACGGGTGATACGTAAAAGTCCAGTATGGAATTATAAGTACAAAAAATCCCGTTCCAGCTTTTTCTTCACGCTTGCCAAAACCAATAACAACTCGCGAGACACGACCATGAGGAAACTCCCTCTCATCACCGCCCTGGCCTTGGGCCTGATCGCCTCCAGCCCCCTGCTGGCCGCCGAGAAAACCCTGCGCATCGGCATCGAAGCGGCTTACCCACCGTTTGCGTCCAAGACCGAAGAGGGCAAGATCGTCGGCTTCGACTACGACATCGGCAATGCGCTGTGTGCGCAGATGAAGGTCAAGTGTGTGTGGGTCGAAGGTGAATTCGACGGCCTGATTCCTTCCCTCAAGGTGAAGAAAATCGACATGGCGTTGTCGTCCATGACCATCAATGACGATCGCAGGAAGTCGGTGGATTTCTCCCACAAGTACTACTTCACCTCGTCGCGCCTGGTGATGAAGGACGGTGCCGTGGTGGATGACCAGTACGCCAGCCTCAAGGGCAAGACCGTGGGTGTGCAGCGCGCCACCACCACCGACCGTTACGCCACCGAGGTGTTCGAACCCAAGGGCATCAACGTCAAGCGCTACAGCAATAACGAAGAGATCTACATGGACCTGGCGGCAGGCCGGCTGGACGCGATCTTTGCCGACACCATTCCCTTGAATGACTTTTTGCAGATGCCTCGGGGCAAGGGCTACGGGTTTGTCGGCCCGGAACTCAAGGACCCGAAATACGTGGGCGAGGGTGCCGGGATCGCGGTGCGCAAGGGCGATACCGCGCTGGTCAGCGAACTGAACAGCGCTATCGACGGCATTCGTGCCAGTGGGGAATACCAGAAGATTTCACAGCAGTACTTCAAGGCCGATATCTACGGCGATTGAGCGTCCTGCGCGGGCAAAATGTGGTGGGAGAGGGCAAGCCCCTCCCACATTTGATCAGCCCTTGAGCTCCTTCAAATGCTTGTAGACCGTGGCCCGCCCCATGCCCAGCACATTGGCCACATAGTTCGAGGCGCTCTTGCCCTTGAACGCGCCTTCGGCATGCAGCGCCAGTACCAGCTCACGCTTGTGGTCACGGGTGAGCAGGTTCAGGCTCAGCTGGCGCTCGCGCATCCAGGCATGCAGGAACGTGTTGATGCGCTCCTGCCAGTCATCGCGAAACAGCGAGTCCGGTTGCGGGATCAGCTTGCTCGGCGACAGGAACAGGTCCAGGGCGGCCTTGGCGTTTTCGAACAGTGAGATATTCAGGTTGATGCACAGCACCGCCAGCCGGCGACCTGTGTGGTCATGCAACACGGTGCTCAGGCTGCGGATTTTCTGGCCATCCCAATTGAGCTTTTCGTAGGGGCCGATATTCACGTCGCTGACGTCGGCGCTGAGCATGTCCTCCAGCGCCGAGTCGTCGCCAATGCCCCGTTTGGACAGGTTATTGGCAATGTAATCGACTTTTTGCGTGCGCAGGTCATGCAGCACCACTTCGGCGTGGGGGAAGAACAGCGTGGCGATTGCATCGGCAATCGCGCGGAAATTCTGCAGGACTTTTTCGTGTTCGGCGCTGTTCATCAATGGGGCTCCAGGCGGGCGAGGGAGAGCATACCAGCGTCCAGGCCGAACCGCGTCAGTGGCTCCGGCAAGGCTTCACCGCGCACCAGCGCCGCACTGGCCTGGCCCATGGCGGGGGAGGTCTGGATCCCATAACCGCCTTGCGCCGCGACCCAGAACAGGCCGGGCACCTGCGGGTCGAAGCCGCTGAGCAAATCACCATCATGTACAAAGCTGCGCAGGCCGGCCCAGGTGCGCGTCGGGCGGCGGATAGTCAGGGTGGTGGCTTCTTCGATCTGGTAGATGCCCATGGCGATGTCCAGCTCTTCGGGCTGTATATCCTGGGGCTCCACCGGGTCGGCATTCGCCGGCGAGCCGAGGAACATGCCGGCGTCGGGCTTCATGTAGAAGGCTTCGTCGAGGGCCACCAGCATCGGCCAGGCATGGCTGTCCACGCCTTCGGGGCCGGCGAAGATAAATGCCGAGCGCCGCTTGGGTTGCAGGCCGATGGACGCGGCGCCCGCCAGCCCGCCGATATGATCGGCCCAGGCGCCGGCGGCGTTGATAATGATCGGCGCGGTGTAGGTCCCGTCCTGGGTGTTTACGTGCCAGAGGCCCGCGCTGTCACGGCTCAAGCCCAGTACATGGCTGTCGGTACGCACTTCGCCCTGATTGCGCCGGATACCGCGCAGGTAGCCCTGGTGCAGGGCGTCGGTGTCGATGTCGCTGGCGGTCGGGTCATACAGCGCGCCATGGACTTTTTCCCGGCGCAGGATCGGCAGGCGCGCGCAGGCTTCATCCGCCGTGAGCCGTTCGACCTGGGGCACCGTGGCCTTGGCACTCTGGTACTGGGCCTGCAATTCGGCAGCGTCGCCGTTGAAGTCCACGGTCATTTCGCCGCGCGGCGTCAGCAGCGGGTGCTCGCAGAAACCTGGCGGCGGGTTATCGAAAAACGCGCGGCTGGCCTGGGTCAACGCCCGCACCTGCGGGGTGCCATACGCCGCCGTGTAGAGCGCCGCCGAGCGTCCGGTGGAGTGATAGGCCGGGTGGGATTCACGCTCCAGCACCAGCACCTTGCCATGGGGCGACAACCAGAAACCCGTGGACGCGCCGGCAATGCCGCCGCCGATGATGATGAAGTCGGCATGGCTCATAACAGTCTCCAGAGGGCATTGGCCAGGGCGATGTCTTCCAGGCCCAGGCCGATGGAACGGAAAAATACGTGGCGGTCATAGGCCGGGCGCTGTACCTGCTCACTGAGCAGTTCGGGCAGGTCGCCGACGATGGCGTTTTTGTCCCAGCCGTGCTGTTCAGCGGCGATCAGCATCTCGCCGGCCGAGCCGGGGGTGGTCTGGCGATAGTCGCAGAACACCTGCATGGCGTTGAGGCTCTGGGGCGGCACTTCATGGGCACGCGGGGCGTTGGTGCTGATCGAGGTGATCAGCGCCGGCTTGCTCAAGCGCGACGGGTCGATCACCGGGCCGGCCGATGAGGTGCACAGCAGGATCACATCGGCGTCGGCCACCGCCGCATCGCAGCTGTCGGCGACGCTCAAGCGTGGATCCAGGCGTTTGATGGCGTCGGTATTGGCAGTGGCCAGGCTGGGCGAAAACACACTGATGCTCTGCCAGTCCCGCAGGTTTTTCACGTAGTGCAGATGCGCCTGGGCCACCTTGCCGCTGCCGATGATCGCCAGGCGCCGCGCCGTTTGCGGGGCCAATGCCTCCACCGCCAGCGCAGTGGTCGCGGCGGTACGCGCGGTGGTCAGTTCGGCGGCATCGCACAGCAACAGGGGCTCCCCGGTTTGCATCGACATCAACAGCGTCCAGGCCGTTACCAGCGGCCCTTGCTCGCGCACGATATACGGCGAGGTCTTGACCCCGTACACCCCCTCTTCAGCCAGCACGCCCAGGTAATTGATGAAGTCCCCGGCGCCGTGGGGGAACGCCACTAACTGCTGCGCCGGTTGCACCGCGTGCCCGGCGGCCAGGGCGCGGAACAGCGTGCGCAGGATCTGTGGCACATCGACTTGGGCGAGCAATTCACGGGCCTGGGCTTGGTTGATCACTTGGGGGGTGATGGACATATGCGCCTCTGGGTAAGAACTATTTTGTCTATTATGGACTTTTAGTTCTGTTGTTCAAGCGCTAAACCTCAGCCGTTGAACCGAAACCCACCCGACAACTTGCCCTTCAAATACCCCACCAACGCACTCACCGACTTCGGCACATGGGGCGAATATGGCCGAATCAGGTAGATCTCATCGGCAAACGCGCCCTTGAGTGTCCAGCCCTTGAGCACCTGTACCAGCTTGCCGCTGGCCAGCGCAGCGTGGGCGCTGAAGTCCGGGAGCAGGGCGATGCCCAAGTGGTTGAGCGCCGAATCACGCAGGGCTTCGCTGTTGTTGGTGGCGAAGCTGCCGGCGATGGGCACGGTGAGGCGTTCGACCTTTTTGCCGCCGCGTTCGAAGGTCCATGCGGGCTGGTCGGTGCCGCGCGGGTAGAACAGGCAGTTGTGCGCCGACAGGTCGCCGGGTTCGCGGGGTTCGCCGTGGCGTTGCAGGTAATCGCGGCTGGCGACCAGCGCCGAACCGGTGTCGCACAGTTTCCACGCCACATGGGTTTCCGGCACCTGGAAGCCGTGGCGCACAGCGAGGTCGTAGCCTTCGGCCGCCAGCGAACTCAGGGCATCCGACACATCCAGCTGGATACGCACCTGCGGGTACTGCTGCAGGAATTCCGCCAAGTGCGGCACCAGCTGTTGTCGGGCGAATGCCACGGGAGCGGTCAAGCGCACCAGGCCACGAATCTCCCCGGCGGAATCGCGCACCGACGAGAAGCTGCGCGCGATTTGCTCATAGGCACCGCGCACTTCACGGGTCAGCGACAACCCGGCATCGGTCAAGCGCACGCTGCGCGTGGTGCGGGTCACCAGCCGTGTGCCGGTGGCTTTCTCGAGGTCGGAAATGCGCTGGCTGACCGCGGATTTACTCACCCCCAGGCGCGCGGCGGCGGCGGTGTAGGTGCCGTGTTCCTCCAGCACTGAGAGCCAGTGAATGTGGGTCCACAGCCCTTCGATCTCGGATTTTTCCATGGGTTTATTGTTCGCTTGTGAGGACAATCAGTTCTTGATTCTGCTCTGGTTTGGAACAAACCGAAAGCCTATCGTGTGTCCCAACGCAACCCACCTGGGATCTACTGCCATGACTGCAACCATCGAGCACTACATCAACGACCAGCGCGTCAGCCGCGATGATCGCTATCAGGACGTCTACAACCCGGCCACCGGCGAAATCACCGGCCGCGTTGCCCTGGCCAGCAGCCAGACCGTGTCGGAAGCCGTCGCCGCTGCCCAGGCCGCTTTTGCCGGTTGGGCCGACACCCCGCCTATCCGTCGCGCCCGCGTGCTGTTCGAATACCTGCACCTGCTGCGTGAGCGCAAGGACGACCTGGCGCGCATCATTGTCGCCGAACACGGCAAGGTCTTCACCGATGCCCAGGGGGAAGTCGACCGTGGCATCGATATCCTCGAATTCGCCTGCGGCATCCCCAACCTGCTCAAGGGCGAGCATTCCGACCAGGTCTCCCGTGGCATGGACAACTGGACGATGCGCCAACCCCTGGGCGTCGTCGCCGGCATCACGCCGTTCAACTTCCCGGTGATGGTGCCGATGTGGATGTACCCGATCGCCATCGCGGCGGGCAACACCTTCATCCTCAAGCCAAGCCCGACCGATCCAAGTGCTTCGCTGTTCATGGCTGAACTGCTGCGTGAAGCCGGCCTGCCCAAAGGCGTGTTCAACGTGGTGCAGGGCGACAAGGAATCGGTGGACGCGCTGATCGCGCACCCGGACGTCAAGGCTGTGAGCTTTGTCGGCTCCACGCCGATTGCCCAGTACATCTACGAAACCGGTGCGCGCAACGGCAAGCGTGTGCAAGGCCTGGGCGGCGCGAAGAACCATATGGTGGTGATGCCCGACGCGGATATCGAAAAAACCGTCGATGCCTTGATGGGCGCCGCCTACGGCAGTGCCGGCGAACGCTGCATGGCCATTTCCGTAGCGGTGCTGGTCGGCGATGTCGGTGACAAGGTCATCGCCGCCCTGACCGAACGCGCCAGGCATCTGCGCATCACCGACGGCCGCGACCTCAAGGCCGAGATGGGTCCGATTGTGTCCCGCGCCGCACTGGAGCGCATCAGCGGCTACATCGAGCAAGGCGTGCAGGCCGGCGCGCAACTGCTGCTCGACGGACGTGACTATGTACCCACCGAGGCTGGCCTGGAAAACGGCTTCTGGCTCGGCGCGACCCTGTTCGACCACGTGACCCAGGAGATGAGCATCTACCGTGAAGAAATCTTCGGCCCGGTACTGGCCTGCGTGCGCGTGAATGACTTCGCCGAGGCGGTGAAGCTGGTCAACGACCACGAATTCGGCAACGGCGTCAGCTGCTTTACCCGCGACGGCAACATTGCCCGCGAGTTTGCCCGGCGTATCGAAGTGGGCATGGTCGGCATCAACGTGCCGATCCCGGTGCCGATGGCCTGGCACGGGTTTGGTGGCTGGAAGAAGAGCCTGTTCGGCGACATGCATGCCTACGGCACTGAGGGTGTGCGCTTCTACACCAAGCAGAAATCGATCATGCAGCGCTGGTCGGAGAGCATCGAGCAGGGCGCGGAGTTTGCGATGCCGGTGTCCAAATAACGGCCAAAAGAACACAGCGGAACCCTATGGGAGGGGACTTGCCAGTCAGTTAAGGGAAAACACTGTAACTGTGGTGAGCGGGCTTGCCCCGCGTTGGGCTGCGCAGCAGCCCCAAAACACAGCCCCGGACCTGCCTGGCACACAGCAGCGCTCTTATTGGGGCTGCTACGCAGCCCAACGCGGGCGGTGCGACGATTCGACAAGCCCGCTCACCACAGGTTACTGTTTGCCCGTTCTATCTCTTAACGGATAGGCATTAGGGCAAGCCTCCTCCCACTTTTGGTTGTTTTCCACTTGAGGGTTGACGGCCAGGCGAATGACGAATACTGTACATAAACACAGTGTTTAAGCGCTGATCAACCAGGATGGCAACATCAGCCACGCCAAACACTGTGTGCAAGTTAATGGATTAACTTAATGCACAGGCTCGTTATACCGAGCCGTTTTTATTGATAGAGAGGGAACTCATGTCCTATCCAGAAAGCAAACTCACCGGCTTGACCGGTTTCGCCCTCGCGGCAAAAGTCACTGGCGGCTGGTCCGGTCCTGTGGTCAGTATCACCAGCCTGGATCAACTCAAGGCCAATATCGGTGACACCACGCCTCGGGTATTGGTGATCAACAGTAATATCTCGGCGTCGAGCCTCACCAAAGTCAACTTGGGCGCCAACAAAACGTTGATTGGTTCGTTCCAGAACCGCACGTTGGAGAATATTCACCTGCGTGCAACCGCGCAGTCGCAGAACATCATTCTGCAGAATATTATCTTCAAGCATTCGGCGAGCATTAAGGCCAATGACGATATTCAGGTCTACCTGAACTACGGCAGCAAGTACTGGATTGATCATTGCTCGTTTGTCGGTCACAGCTGGTCAACCACTGACGGCAGTGAAGATAAACTGCTGTATATCGGTGAAAAAGCCGATTATGCCACCATCAGCAACTGCTTCTTTGGCAGCCACAAGTACGGGCTGATCTTCGGCCACCCGGCGGATGATAATAAAACAGAGTTCAACGGTTATCCGCGCCTGACGTTGTGCCATAACCGCTTCGACAATATGGAAGTGCGCGCGCCCGGCTTGATGCGCTATGGTTATTTTCATGTGTACAACAACTACATCAATAACTTCCACCTCGGTTTTACCCTGGCTCAGAACGCCAATATCCTGTCTGAAAGTAACTACTTTGGCGAAGGCAGCCAGAATAAAGGCATGTTGGATGACAAAGGCACCGGGACGTTCACGGATATAAACAGTGTGCCACCGATCACCAACCAGAAGTCGCCCAAAGCACAATGGACGGCCAGTTCCAACTACGCCTATACCTTGAAGACCGCGGCGCAAGCCAAGGACTTCACCCAGAAGAATGCCGGTGCCCAGGCTGCGGCGCTGGTATTTGGTAGTTGATTAGCTAGCTTTCTACTGAGCTGTCATTTATTGCAAGTGCCACTGTATTTATATCAAGGATATAAACACAGTGATGGCCTTTGTAATATAAATAATTCTTCATGTTGCGATAAGCAAGTGCCCATGTTAAACCTTGGTGCGCACTTGCAGAGCCAACTATCTCTTGCTCTTTCAGTCAGTATTAAGTTGCTGGCTGTCAGGTGCTATTTAATCTTCGCTTGTCATTTAAGCGTCAGCAAAAGGACATCATCATGAAACATGCGAATCACGCACCCACTCGCTGGACACGGGCCGATGCGCTGAAAGTTAATGAAAATGACCCGACGACGACACAGCCGTTAGTGAGTCCTGACTTTCCTGTCATGAGTGACACGGTCTTTATCTGGGACACCATGCCCTTGCGTGAACTCGATGGCACGGTGGTATCGGTGGATGGCTGGTCGGTGATCTTCACCCTGACCGCCGACCGTCGCCCCCATGATCCACAATTCATCAATGCCGATGGCCGTTACGACATCAAGCGCGATTGGGAAGACCGCCATGGTCATGCGCGGATCTGCTACTGGTATTCGCGTACCGGCAAGGACTGGATCTTCGGCGGCCGGGTCATGGCCGAAGGGGTTTCGCCGACCACCCGTGAATGGGCGGGCACGCCGATCCTGCTGAACAACAACGGCGATATCGACCTGTACTACACCTGTGTCACGCCGGGCGCCACGATTGCCAAAGTCCGGGGCCAGGTCATTACGTCCGACACCGGTGTCACCCTCCAGGGCTTTGATCAGGTCAAGTCGTTGTTCGATGCCGACGGCACCTACTACCAGACCGAAGCGCAGAATGCGACCTGGAACTTTCGCGATCCCAGCCCCTTTATCGATCCCGTCGATGGCAAGTTGTACATGGTGTTCGAAGGCAATGTGGCCGGCGAGCGCGGGACTCACGAAGTGGGCCCGAACGAGCTGGGCCTGGTGCCGCCGGGGCACGAGGACGTGGGCGGTGCCCGCTACCAGGTGGGTTGCATCGGCATCGCCGTGGCCAAGGACCTCAACGGTGACGAATGGGAAATCCTGCCGCCCCTGGTCACGGCCGTTGGCGTGAACGACCAGACCGAACGGCCGCACTATGTGTTCCAGGACAACAAATACTACCTGTTCACCATCAGCCACAAGTTCACCTATGCCGATGGCGTGACGGGGCCGGATGGCGTCTATGGGTTTGTCAGCGATCATCTGTTCGGACCCTATACGCCGATGAACGCGTCCGGGCTGGTCCTCGGCAATCCGCCTTCGCAGCCGTTCCAGACGTATTCCCACTGCGTGATGCCCAACGGCCTGGTGACGTCGTTTATCGACAGCGTGCCCACCACCGGCGATGACTACCGCATCGGCGGCACCGAAGCGCCGACGGTCAGGATCGTGTTGAAGGGCGATCGTTCGTTTGTGCAGGAGGCATACGACTACGGTTACATTCCGGCGATGCGGGATGTGGTGTTGAGCCAGTGACCGCCGTGCAAAACCCAGCCTGATTTCATCAGGTAAGTGGGAGGGGGCTTGCCCCCTCCCACTTTTTTTTGACCGCATTTCAGCCTGCCTTCAAGGCTCAAGTCCTCGCCCACCTGGCCGATACAGGCACTAGCAGCACGAGTGATCCCGAACTCGTAGGTGCACGCCTGGTCGTCGCTCAGGTCAACGAATAAAAATCAAAAGGGGTGGCCATGACCATATTGCAGCGTGTGATCGGCGGGTTTGCGGTGTTGGTGCTGTTACTGCTAGTCATGGCGGGGATCAGTTATCAGAACACGCAGTCCATCAGCAGTCGCTTGAACATTATCACCGGCGAGTCGGCACCCTTGAGCCGGGCCGCCAGTGAGCTATACGTGCACATCCTGCGCGCCAACCAGGCGTTGCTGGCCCTTCAGATCAGCACCGACCCCAAGCAGATCGAGGACGGCAAGCGACCGTTCACCGAGAGCATCGCCCAGTTCAATCAATTGCTCGACAGCACCGTTGCCTATACGGGCGAGCATGAGGCGCTGCGCGCGAACCTGGCGCAGCAGCGCCAACAGGTCGCGGCCTACGCCGAGCAGGCGCAGGCGCTGATGGCGTCCCACGTGCAACACGTGCAGCAATTGGCGCTGACGCGGCAACTGCAAGGCTACAGCAGTGCACAGGCGATACAGCTGACCAGCTATCTGCGCGATTACATTGCCCATGCACGCAGTGTCGGCGAACCGCAACAGGTGGCCGCAGCGGAAAAGCTGCTGTTGGAAGTCAACAAATCCTACGATGGCTTCGCGGCTCATACCGTCACGCCGGCCATTGATAAATTACAGCGTGTGCTCAATCTCCAGGACGAAGTGATCAGCACCCGGGCCCAGGCCCTGGCGGCGATTGACCCCAGGGTCGGGCGGATTGCCGGCGTCATGGTCAATCGCCTGCTGACTGACCTGACCGCCCCTGACGGCCTGTTCCAGGCTTATCAGGTGGAGGCAAAACTGGCCGCGCAGGTGCAGCAGCAACGCAGTGCGGTTGACGCGGCGCTGAAAGCCACCCTGGACAGGATCGGCGAGTTCGGCAGCCAGTCCCTGGAGGTCGCCAACCAGGCCAGCCAGTCGGCCAATGCCACCATCGGCACCAGCCGCAGCTTGCTGTTGATCGCGTGTGTGCTGGCGGTGCTGGCGGCGGTGGCGATTGGTACCTGGGTCGCCTTCAGCCTGCGGCGTCCACTGGCGGCGTTTCGTGAAGTCCTCAAGACGCTCACGGCGGGAGACATGCGGGTCAGTTTCGATGTCAGCCGTAAAGACGAGTTCGGTGAGTTGGGCGGTTACCTGAACGAACTGACCACGGCCCTGCGCAAAACCTTCCGTGAATTGATCGGCTCTGCCGATGCGCTGGCCGTTACCGCGGGCAGCAACGCCCTGAACAGCGAGCAGACCACCCGTGTGGTGGATGAACAGAAGGACCGCCTGCAATCGGCTGCTTCGGCCATGACGCAGATGGAAAGCACGGTCGAAGAGGTGGCCCGGCGTGCGCAGGACACCCGCCAGGCCGTGGACGACACGAGTGAGCTCACGCACAAGGTGCAGGCGCGTGTGGCCGAGACCATCGTCAATATCCGCCAGCAGGCCGACCAGGTGAACAAGGCCACGCAGGTGACCGATGAGTTGCAGAAGTACGGACAGAATATCGAGGGCATTGTTGTCGCCATTCGCACCATTGCCGAACAGACCAACCTGCTCGCCCTGAATGCGGCGATCGAAGCGGCCCGTGCCGGCGAGCAGGGACGCGGTTTTGCGGTGGTGGCCGATGAAGTGCGCTCCCTGGCCAGCCGTACCCAGACCTCGACCAGCGAAATCCAGGACATGATCGGGCTCATGCAGGAAAAGATTCACTCGGTGGTGCACGTGATGAACGAAAGCCAGGCGCAGTCCACCCAATGCGTGTCCCTGGCCTCGGGCGCGGGTGACTTGCTGCTGTCGATGAGCGACTCGGTCGACAGTATCCGCGACATGAATATCCAGATCGCCGCCGCCACCGAGGAGCAGAGCGCCACGGTGCAGGAAACCAGTCGGATGGTCATCCAGATCAACGATTCGGCCCAGCAGACGGCAGACGGCGCCGAGCAGTCCGCCATCAGCAGCCACGAGCTGTCGGACATGGCCAAGGTGCAGCGCGAGCTGCTCCATCATTTCAGCGTTTGAGCCGCGGGAGTCAGAACATGAAAGCATGGTTAATCCTCGCCTTGGGGGCGACGCTGTTCATTCCGGGCCCGGCCCAGGCCGCCACGCCCTTGCTGGGTGTGGGCATGGCAAAGTACGACGATAACTTCCAGACCCTGCTGCGCAACGGGGTGCAGCAACAGGCCAGCGTCATGAACGCCGACATCTTTATGGAGAACGGGCAGGACAGCGTCGATCTGCAGATGCGCCAATTCCGCAACCTGGTCAATTCCAAGGTGGATGCGATCATCGTCGCGATGGTCGACGGCAAAAGTGCGGCGCAGATGATGCAGTTGGCCTCGGATGCAAAGATCCCGCTGGTGTTCGTCAACCGCAATCCGAACCCGCAAACGTGGCCGGCGCAGACCGCGTTTGTCGGCTCCAACGAGCTGGAGTCGGGTACGTTGCAGATGGAAGAGCTGGCGCGCCGCGCCGGTTACAAGGGCAACGTGGTGATTCTGGTGGGCGACCCCGCCAACGCGTCCTCCTTGATGCGCACCGAGGACGTGGAGAAAGTCGTCGCCAAATATCCCGGTATGAAAGTCGTACAGAAAAAAGTCGGCAACTGGGAGCGTAGCCAGGCCGCCACGATTGTCATTGACTGGGTCAAGCAGGGCGTCGATTTCTCGATCATTGCGGCCAATAACGATGAAATGGCGATCGGCGCGATCATGGGCCTGGAAAAGGCCGGCAAGCAGGCCAAGGACTATTGGGTCGGCGGCATCGACGGCACACCGGACGGCTTGAAGTTGATGGCTGAGGGCAAGATGGCGGTCAGCGTGTTCCAGGATGCCGCCGGCCAGGCCGGCGGCGCAGTGGACACCGCACTGCGCCTGGTACGCGGCGAGGTGCTGGAGTCGGCGGTGGTCTGGGTGCCGTTCAAGTTGATCACGCCTGAGAATCGCCAGGCGTTTGAATAGCACTGAGCACCTCGATCCAACCTTGGAATGCAGTCAAATGTGCTCAGGCAGGGGGATTGGTGAGCTTGGCATGCTACTGACCGATCATGCGAACCACCCGCCTGGCAATCAGAACACCCACCACGGGCGCCAGCGCAAACACCCCAAACAACCACACCGCCGCGCTCGCGGTGCCTTCGACACCGCCGGGCTCAGTGAGGCCGGCGACGTTGGCGACCATTCCCGCCAGTGCCGCGCCAAACGCGGTGGCGAACAGTTGCACGGTAGTAATCGAGGCGCTGGCAAGGTCCTGCTCACCGGCCGGCGCCACCTGGAACACCCGCGTCAGCAAGTGCGGCCAAGCCAGCCCCACGCCCAACCCAATCAGGATAAGCGCCAGGCAGATCGGTATGAGTGTCTGCCCGCTGCCGTTGCTTTCGACGGGCATCAAGATGGCCAGCGCCACCATGCCCACCACGCCCAGGATCGGCCCGGCCAGGATCGCCCGTCGAATGTTGCTGCCCGTCACACCCGCGCTGGCGATTGACCCCAGCGTCCAGCCAGCCGCCATCAATGCCGCCAGATAACCGGCCACCAGCGGCGACTGGTGGTGCAGGACTTGAAGAAACAACGGCACGAAGATTTCGCCACTGGTCACGGCCACCGCCAGCAATGACATCGTCGCGTACAGCGCGCCGAGTGCCGTGGTGATCCGAAAAGCGCCGGCGGGCAACAGTCGATGGCGGGCGCGGCTTTCCGTGACGATCAGCAGCGCGGTGAACACCGCAGCCACGGCCAGCCCCAGCAGGTTCAGGGGCAGGGTGGACGAGACACTGCCGGCCGACACCGCCAGTACCGCCGCCGTCAGCAGCACCAGTTGGGCGAGTGGCAACGCGGTCGGCGCAGCGCTCTCGGTGCTGCGCCTGGGCAGGACCGCCGCCGCCAGCACCGCGAATAACCCGGCCACCGGAATCAACGACCAGAACGCCGCGCGCCATATGCCCAGCTCGGCAAACACTCCGCCCACCGCTGGCCCGACCAGCGTCGCCACGCCCCACATCCCCGACACCAACGCCATCGCGCGCGGCCACAGGCTTTGATCGAACACCAAGCGGATCATCGCGTAGGACAGCGCGAACAAGAACCCACCGCCCAGTCCCTGCACCAACCGCCCCACGAGCATCACCGGCATGGACGGCGCAAACGCACAGGCCAAGGCCCCGCCGGCGAACACCAGGCTGGCGACCAGGTACGCCGCACGCGGCCCGAGGCTGCCAAGCAGGCGCGCCGACAATGCCGAGCCGAGGATCGAGGCGGCGACAAATAACGTGGTGTTCCATGCGTAGTAGTCGATGCCGCCGATGTCCTGGACCACTGACGGCAGAATCGTGGTGGCGATGTACACGTTGATCGCATGCAGCACCACGCCGCCGGCCAGTGCGAGCGAACGTACGCCGTTGGCACCGGACAACAGCGCGGCCCAGTTGGAGGGGGAGGGTTGAGGTGTGTCCATGCAGGCTCCGATTCAAAGGGCTGAAGGCTTGCCAAGGCAAGCCGACACCCTTTATAAAACCTCATGTTTAGATGAGGTCAAGAGCCGGATGGACGCTAAAATCGATGTGCGCATCCCCCTCGGCGTGGGCGAACTGGCCCGGCGCAGCGGCGTGACCGTGGCCACGGTGCATTTCTACGAGTCCAAGGGGCTGATCCACGGCCAACGCAGCGCCGGCAATCAGCGTCGCTATCAGCGTGACGTACTGCGCCGGATCGCGGTGATCAAGGTCGCACAGCGCGCGGGCATTCCCTTGGCGGCCATCAAGGACGCATTGGACGAACTGCCTTCAGGACGGCCGTTGACGGCCAAGGACTGGACCCAACTCTCCACACACTGGCGCGACCTGTTGAGTGAGCGCATCAACAGCCTCACTCAACTGCGCGACCAACTCGATGGCTGTATCGGCTGTGGATGCCTGTCCCTGGATGATTGCCCGTTGCGCAATCCGGGGGATCAGTTGGGACGGCTGGGGGATGGGGCCGTGTTGCTCGGAAAGTGAGACAGTCAGCGCCGACCCGTGCGCGTACTCACATCCACCCACACCGCCAATACCAGGATGCTGCCCTTCACAATCATCTGCCAGTAACTGTCCACGTCCAGCATCGACATGCCGTTATCCAGGCTGGTAATCACCAATGCCCCGAGCAAAGCGCCATACACCGTGCCCGAGCCGCCGCGCATCGACGTACCACCAATAAAGCACGCAGCGATGGCATCCAACTCGCCCATATTGCCCGCTGACGGTGAGCCCGCCGCGAGACGCGCAGTATTGACCAGGCCGGCGAGGGCGCACATCACGCCCATGATGCCGAAGATCCACAGTTTCACCGCCTGCACGTTGATGCCCGACAGGCGCGTGGCTTCCATATTGCTGCCCACCGCGTACACGCGGCGGCCGAACACGGTCTGGCTGGTGACGTAGCTGAACACGCCGAGCAGCACCAGCAACAGCAGCACCGGCACGGGGATGCCGTCGTAGCTGTTGAGGGTGGTGACGAACCCGGCGAGCACCGCGCCGATCACCCCCACGCGCAGCACATCGCGCATCATGGCGTGCGGCGCCAAGCCATGCAGCGCGCGGTTGCGCCGTTGTTTCCAGGTCAAAAACAGAGTCAGGGCAAACAGCAAGACCCCAAGGCCAACCCCCACCGAATGCGGCAAATACCCCTGGCCTACATACACCAGCGACGGCGACACCGGCGCGATGGTGGTGCCGCCGGTGATCCCCAGCAGGATCCCGCGAAACGCGAGCATGCCGCCGAGGCCAACGATAAACGACGGAATGCGCAGGTAAGCGGTCATGTAGCCGTTGGCCAAACCGATCATCAGGCCGCACAACGCTACCACGCTGAGGTTGGCCAGCAGCGGAATGTGATAGACCACATCCAGGATCGCTGCGAGCCCGCCCAACAGTCCCAGCAACGAACCCACCGATAAATCGATCTCACCGCTGATGATCACCAGCACCATGCCGCACGCCAGGATGCCGGTGATCGACATCTGCCGCAGCAGGTTGGACAGGTTGCGCGGGGTGAGGAAGCCGCCCTCGGTCTGCCAGCTGAAAAACAGCCAGATAAACGCCACGGCGATCACCAGGGCGAGCATTTTGTAGCGAGTGAACAGCTGTTTGACCTGATTCATCTACGCGGTTTTCCGATTGTTATTGTTTTGGCTGAGCGCGGCGGCGAGCACCTGTTCCTGGGTGAGTCCTTCATTGATGAAATCGCCGCGCAACTGGCCGTCGCCGATCACCAGTACACGGTTGGATACGCCGAGCACTTCGGCCAATTCCGAGGAAACCATGATGATCGACACGCCTTCTGCCGCCAGCGCGCCCATCAGTTTGTAGATCTCATACTTGGCGCCCACATCCACCCCGCGCGTGGGCTCGTCGAGGATCAGCACCTTGGGCTTGGTCATCAGCATTTTCGCCAGCACAGCCTTTTGCTGATTGCCACCGGACAGGCTGGTGATCGGCAGGAACGGGCTGGCAGTCTTGAGGTGCATGCGCGCGATCTGCTGGTCGATGCTGCCCAGTTCTGCCTCGGCATCGATGCGGGTCAGGTGGGCATAGGTATCGAGCACCGCCAGAGTGATGTTCTGGCCCACGCCCAGGTCAGGGATGATGCCCTGGCGCTTGCGGTCTTCGGGCACCATGCACAGTCCGGCGCGGATCGATTTGAGCGGCGTGCGCGTGTCGATCACCTGGCCGTCGAGCCACACCTCGGCGCTGTAGCGGCCGGGGTAGGCGCCGAACAACGCCGACACCAACTCCGTGCGCCCGGCGCCCACCAGCCCGGCAATCCCGAGGATTTCGCCGCGCTTGAGCACGAAGGAAACATCGTCGACGCGCTTGCGCCTGGGGTTGTCGACGTCATAGCAGGTGACATTGCGCGCTTCGAAAATCACCTCGCCGATGGCATGGGGCTCGGTGGGGTAGAGGTTGCTCATTTCGCGGCCGACCATCTGCGTGATGATCTGCGGGATGTCCATGTCGGCCATGGCCGTGGTCGCGATGTGCTTGCCATCGCGAATCACCGTGATGGTGTCGCACACGGCCGCCACTTCATCGAGCTTGTGGGAGATGTACACGCAGGCCACGCCCTTGGCCTTGAGGCCGCGGATGATGTCCAGCAGTACTTCGATTTCCGAGCGGGTCAGGGCCGAGGAGGGTTCGTCGAGGATCAGCAGGCGCGCCTGTTTGTTCAGGGCCTTGGCGATTTCCACCAGTTGCTGGTAGCCGCCGCCGTACTGTGACACCGGCAGCGCCACGTTCATGTCCGGCACCTTGAGCTCGCGCATCAACGCTTCGGCGCGGTGCAGCATCGCCGGGTAGTTCATGCGCCCGCCGGGCAGGGTCAGCTCGTGGCCCATGAAGATGTTCTCGGCCACCGACAGGTCGGGCACCAGGGTCAGTTCCTGGTGAATGATGACGATGCCGGCGGCCTCGGTCTCGCTGATGGACTGGGCCCTGAGCGGCTGCCCATCCCAGAGGATTTCGCCCTCCCAGGTGCCATGGGGGTAGACCGCCGACAGCACCTTCATCAGGGTGGATTTACCGGCGCCGTTCTCGCCGCACAGGCCGACGCATTCCCCCGGCCGCACCTTGATGTCGATGCCGTTCAGCGCGTGGACCCCGCCAAAGGTTTTGACGATGCCGTTCATTTGCAGCAGGTAGTCGGCCATGGCGGTCACTGCCCGCCGATCTGCTCTTTGGTATAGAACCCGTCCTTCTCCAACAGGTCGATATTGGCCTTGGTCAGCGGGGTCGGGGTGAGCAGGATGGTGTCGACTTTCTTGCTGCCATTGTCGTACTGCGAGCTGTAGGTGGGCTTCTCGTTACGCGCCAGTTGCACCGAGAGCTTGGCGGCTTCGGTGGCGATCAGCTTGAGCGGCTTGTATACGGTCATGGTCTGGGTACCGTCGATCACGCGCTTGACGGCGGCGAGGTCGGCGTCCTGGCCGGAGATCGGTACCTTGCCCGCCAGCTTCTGGGCGGCCAGGGCCTGGATCGCACCGCCGGCGGTGGCGTCATTGGAGGCGACGATGGCGTCGATCTTGTTGCTGTTACGGGTCAGGGCGTTCTCGACGATGCTCAGGGCTTCGGTGGGGTTCCATTCCTTGACCCACTGCTGGCCGACAATCTTGATGTCGCCCTTGTCGATGGCCGGTTGCAGCACCTTCATCTGGCCTTCGCGCAGTACCTTGGCGTTGTTGTCGGTGGGCGCGCCGCCGAGCAGGAAGTAGTTGCCCTTGGGCGCCGCCTGCAGCACGCCGTTGGCCTGCATCTCACCGACTTTTTCGTTATCGAAGGAGATGTAGGCATCGATGTCCGCGTTGAGAATCAGGCGGTCATAGGACACCACCTTGATCCCGGCTTTCTTGGCTTCGGCGACCGCGTTGGTCAGCACGGTGGCGTTGAACGGCACGATCACGATCACATCGACGCCCCGGGAGATCAGGTTTTCGATCTGCGAAATCTGCTTCTGCTCGTTGGCATCGGCGGACTGCACAAAGACCTTGGCATCGAGTTTTTCTGCGGCGGCGACGAAGTAGTCACGGTCACGGGACCAGCGTTCCAGGCGCAGGTCGTCGATGGAAAAACCGATTTTCGGGTGGGCGGAATCGGCCATCACCGGCAGTGCGAACAGGGCCAGGGCGGTGGCGAGCAGGGTACGTTTGAATGACTTCATGGTGGTGCGTCCTTTTATTGTTGTTGGAAAGACACTGGGTGAAGACTCTAGGCGAACACTGTAGGTGTGGCTAACCGGCGTGTTGTGGCAAGCCGGGCTTTTGTGGTGAACAGGACTTTTGTGGTGAATGGGCTTGTCTTGGTGAATGGGTTTAGTGTGGTGAGCGGGCTTATTGTGGTGAGCGGGCTTGCCCCGCGCTGGGCTGCGAAGCAGCCCCAAACCCAGGCACCTCGGTGTGTCAGCTAAAAACACATCGCCTGCAATGGGGCCGCTTCGCGCCCCAGCGCGGGGCAAGCCCGCTCACCACAACAAGCCCCCTCACCACAATAAGCCTCTCACCACACCAACCCCGCTCATCACAACAAACCCGCTCACCACACTGTCACCGATAAATAAACCGGTTGACCACCCCCTCCAGCATCTCCTGCCGACCACTCACGGCCTGCGGGTTCAGTTCGTGGGCAAACGCGTGTTCGGCCAGGGACTCCAGGCTGAACTCACCCGCCAGCACGGCCTGGCCCAGCGGCTGCTGCCAGCCGGCATAGCGCTGGTCCTTGAACTGCTGCAACTGGTCGTTCTGCACCATGGCCGCCGCACGTTCCAACGCCAGGGCGAGTACATCCATGGCGGCGACATGGCCGTGGAACAGGTCGACCTCGTCCAGGCTCTGGCGGCGTACCTTGGAGTCGAAATTGTAGCCGCCATTCTTGAAACCACCGGCCTTGAGGATTTCATAGGTGGCGAGGGTCATCTCCTCGACGCTGTTGGGGAATTGGTCGGTGTCCCAGCCGTTCTGCGGGTCGCCCCGGTTGGCGTCGATGCTGCCGAAAATGCCCAGGGACACGGCCGTGGCAATCTCGTGATGGAAACTGTGCCCGGCCAGGGTGGCGTGGTTGGCCTCGATATTCACCTTGATCTCATGCTCCAGGCCGTACTCATGCAAAAAGCCGAACACCGTGGCGCTGTCGTAATCGTACTGATGCTTGGTCGGCTCCTGGGGCTTGGGCTCGATCAGCAGGTCGCCCTTGAAGCCGATCTTGTGCTTGTGCTCCACCACCATGCGCATAAAACGCCCGAGCTGTTCGCGCTCGCGCTTGAGATCGGTGTTGAGCAGGGTTTCATAACCTTCACGGCCGCCCCACAGCACGTAATTGGCGCCCTTGAGTCGCAGCGTGGCGTTCATCGCGCTGAACACCTGGGCAGCGGCGTAGGCAAACACCTCCGGGTCCGGGTTACTGGCGGCACCGGCGGCAAAACGCGGGTTGCTGAAGCAGTTGGCGGTGCCCCACAGCAACTTGATGCCGGTCTGTTCCTGATGGCGCTCCAGGTGGTCGACCATCTGCGCAAAGTGGTTGCGGTACTCCTTGAGCGAACTGCCTTCCGGCGCCACATCGGTGTCGTGAAAACTGTAGTAGTCGATGCCCAGCTTGGAAAAAAACTCGAAGGCCGCCTCTGCCTTACCGATGGCCACGTCCATCGGCTCGCCACTGCGCTGCCACGGCCGCTTGAAGGTGCCCATACCGAACATATCGGCGCCGGGCCACACGAAGGTGTGCCAATAACACGCGGCCATGCGCAGGTGCTCGCGCATCGGTTTGCCGAGGATCAGCTTGTTGGCGTCGTAATGGCGAAAGGCGAGGGGGGCATCGCTGCTGGGGCCTTCGAAGCGAACCTTCTCGACACCGGGGAAGTACAGCATGGCGTTTTCCTTATTGTTCTTGGCGGTGTCTGGATACTAGCAACGGCACTCGGCCCGCTGATTATGAAAATCACCAAGGTGTAGTGCGATTTTGACCGGCGAGGGCTAGTCTGTTGCCACAGGCCCGAGGACAAAAACAATGAAAACCCTACCGCCCGTCCACCGTATTGCCCTGTTGTTCAACGGCAGCAAAATCTACGACCGCGGCATCATCGCCGGCATCGGCAATTACCTGAGCAGCACCCGCGTGTCCTGGGATCTGTTCCTCGAGGAGGATTTTCTCTGTCGCCTGCGCGGTATCGAGCGCTGGCAGGGCGACGGCATCATTGCCGACTTCGACGACCCGCTGATCGGCGAAGCGTTGGCCGACAGCACGTTGCCGGTGGTGGCGGTGGGGGGCTCCTATGAAGACGCGCGCGCCTATCCCAAGGGCATTCCCTATGTGGCGACCGATAACCACGCATTGATGAAGTTGGCTTACGAACACTTGATCGAAGCTGGCCTGACTCGGTTCGCCTGTTTCAGCCTGCCCGAGGCCCAGGCCAATCGCTGGGCCCAGGAGCGTGAAAAAGCCTTTCGCCGCCTGCTGCAACGAGATGGTCTGCACGTCGAGGTGTATCGCGGCCTGGGCACCAGCGCGCCGTTGTGGGACAGCGCGGTGGAGCAACAGATTGCCTGGCTGCACAGCCTGCCCAAGCCCATCGGCATCATCGCCGTCACCGACGCCCGCGCCCGGCAATTGCTGCAAGCCTGCCTGACTGCCGGCATCGCCGTGCCGGAGCAAGTGGCGTTGATCGGCATCGACAACGACCCCCTGACCCGCACCCTCACGCGGGTGCCGCTGAGTTCGGTGATCCAGGGCACGGAAACCATGGGACGCACGGCCGCCGCCTTGCTGCACCAGATGCTGCACGGCAAACCGTGCGTGGGCACGCAGGTCCTGGTGCCGCCGGAGGCCATCAACGTTCAGGCCTCCAGCCTGCATCAACCCTTGGGTAATCCGTACGTGATGCAGGCGCTGCTGTTTATCCGCCAGTACGCCTGTCAGGGCATCAAGACGGCGCAGGTGGCGGCCTATGTCGGCGTGTCGCGTTCATCCCTGGAAGCGCATTTTCGCAAGGTGCGCGGCTGCAGCGTGCATGACGAGATCCTGCGTTTCAAACTCGCCGCCGCCGCCAAGGGCCTGGAAAGCCACGAACTGGCGATAGCCGATATTGCCGCCAAGTGCGGGTTCAAGTCGGCGCAGTACCTGCATACGGTGTTTCGCCGCGAGTTTGGTTGCACGCCCCGCGAGTATCAGCAGGGCTAAAAGAGTCATCCCAGCAAGGAGGCTTTGACGGCAGCTTGGGTTTTGTTGTTGGCCTGGCGTTTGCGCACGGGCAAGTCAGAACGTCGCCTTAACCTGCAATCCCAGCACCAGCGCATTGTCGATGTTATCCCCCGAAAACGCCCCCGGCTCGATGATGTATTGCACATCCGGGCGTAGGTTCAGCCACGGCGTGGCCTGGTAGCCGTAGCTGAGTTCGATCAGTTGTTCGGCGTTGTCGAGGTTGGGGTAGGTCGAGCCGGCGTTGAAGGCGGCCAGTTCCTGCACGTCACGGCTGCGCGGGTTGGGCACGGCGCGCCCGTACCCCAGGGATAGGGTGTCGCGCGGCCGGCCTTCGAAGGGTTTGTACAACACCACGCCTGCGCCGTACCACTTGCTGAACGGCGAGGCCGCTTCGCTGGCAGCGGAGTATTGGCCGAAGGCATGCAGGCTGCGACCGGCGGATGCGTCGGAAGCCCATACGGCCTGGTCGATCAGCAGGTAGTGGCCGCCGCGACCGCTGACCTTGTCATCGCTGCCGATGCGCTTGACGTCGGAGCTGTCGTAGTAATAGCCCAGTTTGTATTCACCCGGCAGGGGGCCTGCGTGTTTGTATACCAACTCGATCGGCACTACGGTGCCGGTGGTGTGCTTGGGGCTCAGCTTCCAGGCGCGGCTGGAATCGCCATTGCTGTCGGGGTCGACATTGAAGGCGGCCACGCGCAGTTGCCATGCAGGTGACAAGTCGTATTTCACCCGGGCGCCCAGGCGTGCGTTCGGGTAGTTGGTCCAGCCGCTGCCGCCGGACATGTTCAGCGGATGCCCGCAGAACCCGGCGTTCATGAAGGTGCACAGGATGCCGCTGTCCAGTCCGCCGAGATCGTTGCCCATGGCCATATAGCCAAGTTTGAGGTTCAGCGCCGGGGTGAACAACGTACGCTCGTAGCTCAGCTCGGTGAGACGGGTGTAGAGGCCGCCGTAGTTTTCCTGGATCGGCAGGCGGTTGCCCACCAGGTCTTCGGAGGCGCTGTTGCCGCGGCGGTCGTTGAGGGTCAGTTGGATGCGGTCGCCATTGTTGAAACCGTAGAGTTTGCCCAGGTCGAACTGCACGCCCAGCTTGAGGTTTTGCGAGTAACGCGCCGAACGGTGCTGGCCGCCGTGGGCGTTATAGGCGGTCTCGCCGCTGTAGTCGCCGGTAAAGCGGATGCCTTGCTCGTCGAGCTCACGGCGCAGGCCGCCCCAGTCGCCGGTCAGGGTGGTGTCGTCGGCTTGAGCGGGCAGGGCGGCGCCCAGGGCCAGGCCGAGCAACAGACGCCCAAGGGAAAGATGAGAAGAGGGGGTCATGCGGAGTCTTCCAAAGCAGAAGGCGCGGTGCAGGGGCACCGCGCCAGGAGGGGGTTATGGCAGGGCGTAGGCGATCACGTAGTCGCCACGGTCGGTGGACTGGCGCGCACCGCCGGCGGTGATCACGATGTACTGCTTGCCGGTTTTCGGCGACACGTAGGTCATCGGGCCGCCCTGGCTGCCGACGGGCAGGCGGGCCTTCCAGATTTCATCACCGTTGCCGCTGTTGAAAGCGCGCAGGTAGAAGTCCTGGGTGCCGGCGATAAAGATCAGGCCGCCCTGGGTCGACAGCGTGCCGCCGAGGGTCGGCAGGCCGATCTTGATCGGCAGGTGCATGCGGATGCCCAGGGGGCCGGTGTCTTCAACGGTGCCCACCGGCACTTGCCACGCGACTTTCTGGGTCTTCATGTCGATGGCGGTGAGGGTGCCGAACGGCGGCGCCTGGCACGGAATGCCGGCCACCGACAGGAAGCGGTTTTTGTTCACCGCATACGGCGTGCCCTTGAGCGGGACTGCGCCCATGCCGGTGTTCAGCGCTTCGCCACCGGAAGCGGCCTGGGCCTTGTTCTGCGACGGCAGCATCTGGATCCACAGGCCCAGGCGCATGTCGTTGACGAAGATAAAGCCATGCACCGGGTCGGTGGAAATACTGCCCCAGTTCATGCCGCCCAGGGAGCCGGGGAAACTCAGGGATTTATCCGTGCCCGGCGCGGTGTACAGGCCGTCGTAGCGCATGCCCTTGAAGTCTATGCGGCACAGCAACTGGTCGTACGGGGTGGCGCCCCACATGTCCGACTCGCTCAGGGTCTGTGCGCCGATCTGCGGCATGCCCACGGATTTCGGCTGGGTCGGCGAGTAGGGTTCGTTGGGGATGTTCGCGGCCTTGACCGGGACTTCCTTGACCTCGGTCAGCGGCTGGCCGGTGGCGCGGTCGAGTACATAGATCTGCCCGGCCTTGGTGCCGATCACCACCGCCGGTACCGCCTTGTCGCTGCCCGGTGGGGTGAAGTCGATCAGGCTCGGCTGCATCGGCAGGTCGAAGTCCCACAGGTCATTGTGGACGGTCTGGTACACCCACTTTTCAGCACCGGTGGAGGCATCCAGCGCCAATACCGAAGCGCCGTATTTGTGGTTGAGCTGGGTGCGTTCCACGCCGTAGATATCGGTGGACGAGCTGCCCATCGGCAGGAAGACCGTGTTCATCAACGGGTCGTAGGACATCGGCGCCCAGCTGTTGGGCGTGCTGCGCACGTAGGTCTTGTCGCCGGTCGGGGCCTGTTTGTCTTCCGGGTTGCCCGGGTCGAACGCCCAGCGCATTTGCCCGCTGATCACGTCAAAGCCACGGATCACGCCGCCGGGCATGTCGGTTTGGACGTTATCCGCAACGCGGCCGCCCACCACTACGGTAGTCCCGGCGATCAACGGCGCGGACGACAGCTGGTAGTAGCTGTCCGGCACATTGCCCAGGCCGGCTTTCAGGTCCACCTGGCCGTGGGTGCCGAAGTCTTCGCAGAATTTGCCGGTGTCGGCATCCACGGCGATCAGGCGCGCATCGATGGTGTTGGTCAGCAAGCGGCGCTGGCACTGCGCACCGGCGGGAACGCTGGCGGCGATGATCGGCGAGCTGTTGGGCTGGGTCGGCTGGGCAATCGGCGCGGTGGCGTCGAAATACGCCATGCCCCGGCAACGCTGCCACACCGCCGACTTGGCGTTGACTTCGTTCTTCCACAGCTCTTTGCCGGTGTCGGCATCGAGGGCGATCAGGTTGTTGTGGGGCGTGCAGATAAACACCTTGTTGCCGATCTGCAGGGGCGTGAGCTGGTCTTCGGCGCCGTTGCCGTCGCTGAGGGCCACGTCACCGGTGTGATACGTCCAGGCCACCTTGAGCTTATCGACAGTGTCGCGGTTGATCTGGTCCAGCGCGGCGAAGCGGCTGCCCCCTTCGGTGTTGCCATAGTGGGCCCAGTCTTTCTGCGCGTCGGCCGCGGCCACGGGCGTGATGCCTGGGCCTGCACCGGTCGGCGCGACGCTGGGATGGGCGACGAACATATTGCCCGCCGCCACCGCCACGCCCACCGCCAACACGGCGGCAACGCCATAAGCGCCGCGCGCAGGTCGGCCGGCCAGCAGCGGATACACCAGCGCCACCACCAGGCCGATGGCCGCAAACATGAACAGCCGCGAGAACAGCGGCCAGAACACCAGGCCCACATCCGCCACCGCCCAGATGGCCGTGCCGATCAGGAACGCCGCGAACAGCCATGCACCTGCGGTTTTTTGCCGGGCAATCAACAGGCCGGAAACCGCCATGGCCATGCCCCCGACCAGGAAGTACCAGGAACCGCCGAGGCTGACCAGTTTGGCGCCGCCAACGGCCAGCGCCAAGCCGAGCAGGGCGATGATTACGCCCAGGCCCAGGAGTAGGAATCTAGAGACGCCAGTGGCGCGCGATGCTCGTTTCATGTCGAAAGGACTCGAGTGAGAGAGGGCAAAGACGCGATTTTAGCAAGATAATTAACTGGTTAGTACATTAGAGTCCTGCAATAGACTATTACAGGTGCAGCGATGATGGGCTGGGGCTAAATGTCGCGCGTGTCGGCTAAGTGTAGGCACCCCTTGGGCAACAGGTGGCAGCACGCAAGCCCGTTGCCACATACGGGGTGGGTTTGGTTTTACGCCTCGGCTGGTTTTTTGCCGCGAGGTTTTTTCTGCGCGGTTTCCCCGTCCTCCAGCGCGTCGCCCCCCAGGCTGCGAGTCAACTCGACGGCGGCCTGCTGGAACAGGGGGTGCAATGTCTGCGCCTGCTCGGCGGTCAGGCGACTGGCCGGGCCGGACAGCACCAGGGCACCGATCAGGTTTTCCCCTGGGCCGAAGATCGGCAATGCCATCGACGCGGCGTGGGGGTCGGTGGCGCCATGGGAAAACAACGGCTTGATCATCTTCGCCGCCAGCGAATACGGCGTGCGTAACGCTTCGGCACCGGCTGCACCGTCCATGGGGCGGGTGTCGCCCGGTTGCAGGTGCAAGCGCAGGTGATGCGGGGAGTTGACCCGGTAGAGGCACATTCGGTAGGCGCCGTGGCGCACATAGAATGAAGCTGTTTCGCCGGTTTCCTGGGTCAGGCGATGCAGCAGCGGGGTGATATGGCGCTCAAGGTCGAGACCGTCCTGGTACACCGTGTTCAAGCGCATGATCTCGGTCGCCAGCTGGTAGCGACCGTCCGCCAGGCGAGTGATCAGGCCGTGGTCTTCCAGTGACACCATCAGGCGCATGATGGTGCTCTTGATCAGCCCGGTGCGTGCGGCCAGTTCGGCCAGTTCCAGGGCCGTGTCCCCCATCTTGAAGGCGGTGAGCACGGTCAGCACCCGATCAGCCGAAGCAACTCCGGTGACGGCGGGGCGTGGGCGTGTTTTTACCATAGGGGGCTCCTTGAAGGGGGGGCGGGTACGCTGCAAAATACTGGCATTGCCCCCAGGGAGCAATGCCAAGCGATTGAGCGTACAGCGATTTCAGCGCGTTACCGGGCGATCAGTTCGCCTGTGCCGCTCAAATCCCGCATCTGCCTGCGCCCCATCAGCAGCACCATCACGGCACCGGCGGCACACAGCGCCGCCAGCGGCAACAGGGCCAGGGCGTAACTGCCGGTGGCGTGGTGAATGGTGCCGTACACATTCACCATGATGCCGCCACCAATCAGATTGGCCATCGCGCCCACGGCGGCCAGACCGGCGGCGGCAGTGGAGGACGAGAGCCAGGTCGAAACCAGCGCCCAGAACGGCCCCTTCATTGAGTACGCCCCGATCAACACCATGGACAGCATGAACACCGTCGCCACCAGCGAGGAGGTGACCAGTGCGAGCAGCAAACCGGCGGTGATCAGCAGCAAGGTCATCGCGGTGTGCCAGCGGCGTTCACCGCTCTTGTCGGAGCTGCGTCCCCACAGAATCATCAGCACCGAAGCCAGTCCGTAGGGAATGGCATTGACCAGGCCGATTTCCAGGTTGTTCAGGTCAAACGTCTTGAGCAATTGCGGCGCCCACACGCTCATGGTGCTGCCGGCCGCCGACGCCCCGGAGTAGATCAGTGCCAGTACCCAAATGTGCTTGTGGCGCAGCAGTTTCCACAGCGAGATATGCCCGATGGCGGTCTTGCGGCTGCGCTCTTCGTCCAGGCGGCCGGTGAGCCAGCTGCGTTGTTCGTTGCTCAGCCACTTGGCCTGTTCGGGGCGGTCGGTGAGTACGAACAGGCAGGCGATGCCCAGCAGTACGGCGGGGATGCCCTCGATGATGAACAGCCAGTGCCAGCCGCGCATGCCGAACCAGCCGTCCAGGCTCAGCAACAGGCCGGACAGCGGCGAACCAATGAAGTTGGCCCCGGGAATGGCGACCATGAAGATAGCGACCATGCGTCCACGGTATGCCGCTGGCAGCCAGTAGGTGAGGTACAGCAGCACGCCCGGGAAGAAGCCGGCTTCGGCCGCACCCAGCAAAAAGCGCATCACGTACAGCGAATTGGCTCCGGTCACAAACGCGGTGCCGGCGGAAATCAGTCCCCAGGTGATCATGATCCGCGCAATCCACACCCGTGCGCCGAAACGTTGCAGCGCCAGGTTGCTTGGCACTTCCACCAGGAAATACGACACGAAGAACAGGCTGCTGGCAAAGCCGAAGATCGCCGGTGTAAGACCCAGGTCCTGGTTCATCTGCAGGGATGCCATGCCGATATTGCCGCGATCAATGATCGCCAGCAGGTAGCAAAGGATCAGGAACGGCAGGAGTCGCCACGCCACCTTGCGCATGGTTGAGCGCTCGATCGCGCTGATGTCGGTAGAACTGATAGGCATGACTCTCTCCCATTTTGTTTTTTTTGGAGAAGCGTAATGAGCTCGACCTTCCTTGAAGGCCGGGCGATGGGCGTTCAATCAGTGTGCGAACAGGTGGCGGTTGACCACCGAACGCGGCTCCGGTGCGCAGCCGTCCCAGAAGTCGATGATCTGTTGCACGGCCAGCAGGCCCACGCGATCGCGCGCCTCGGCAGTGTTGGCGCCTACGTGGGGGGTGGCGACCAGGGTCGGCAGGCCCCACAGCGCTGAGTCGGTGGGTGGCGGTTCGGGGTTGAAGGTGTCGAGGCCGGCGCCGGCAATCTGGCCGGTGCTCAGCGCTTGCACCAGCGCTTCGGTATCGATCAGCTCGCCGCGTGCGGTGTTGATCAACAGGCTGCCTGGGCGCATGCGCTTGAACTGCGCCGCGCCGAAAAGGTTGCGGTTCTGCTCGGTCAGCGGGCAATGCAGGCTGATGATATCGCAGCTCGCCAGCAAGGCATCGAAGTCCTCGGCGCGCTCGACATTCGGCAGGTCGGGCAGGTTGCTCAAGTAGGGATCAAATACCTTGATGGTCATGCGCAGCGGCGTTACCAGTTCCATCAGGATTCGCCCGATAGCGCCCAGGCCCACCAGGCCCAGGGTCTTGCCGGACAGTTCGATGCCCACGGCGGTAGCTTTGTCCCAATGGCCGTCACGCATGCGCGCATCGAGCAGGGCAGTCTGGCGCGCGACGCTGAACATCAGCGCCAGCGCATGCTCAGCCACCGATTGCGCATTGGCGCCCAGGGCGATGGTGACGGGGATGCCGCGTTCAGCGGCGGCGGCGATGTCGATGGTGTCGTAGCCCACGCCGTGCTTGGCGATGATCTTCAGCGCGGGCGATGCATTGATCATGTCCCGGGTCAGTTTGCCCTGGCGCACGATGATTGCGTCCGGCTGTTCGCGGGCAATGATCGCGGTGAGTTCGTCGGCCGGGGCATACGGGGTGGTAGGGATTACGCGCACGCCATGGGCGGCGGCGTGGGCCATGGCTTCGGCGGTTAATTGCGGGCCGGTCAGCAGGAGGGTTCGGGTCATTTGGCGCACCTTGGTTTTCTTATCTGTGTGCAGTTGGCGGTTCGTGATGTCGCTCAACAGTGCTCGAAACCTAACATAATGAAATGGCGTTGCAATAAATAATTTTTGTTGATTTGCGCGAAACGGTTGAGTGCGCGCGTGCAACCCCGTGTTATTCAACGAATTAAGGGTTTTATTCAGCGTTAAAGCGTTTTTCATGTGCCGAAGCCGCTGTGGGTGAGTCTTGTCAGTTTTAAATTGAAATGTTAATTTCGAAATGCCATTTCATTTTATGAATTTTCACCCTTAATAAAAACCACAAGAGGAATGCCCCATGTCCATCGGATTCAGAGTGCTCACGCAGCAACGTAAAGTCGCGGCCGAGTGGGTCGAGCGGTACCGGACAATGCCCGTCGCCAATATCAGCGATTCGATGAACCGCATGACCGCCGGTGGCGCCGCCCTGCAACCGATGCACCACCGGGGCGTGCTGGTGGGGCCGGCGCTGACCGTCAAAGCGCGGCCTGGGGACAACCTGATGCTGCATTACGCCCTGGATATCGCCCAGCCTGGCGACGTGATTGTGGTCGACGCCGGCGGCGACCTGAGCAACGCACTGATCGGCGAAATGATGGTGGCGTACGCGATCAAGAAAGGCGTGGCCGGCATTGTGATCAATGGCGCCATTCGCGATGCGGCGAGTATCGGTGCCGGTGACTTCCCGGTGTTTGCCGCCGGCATCACCCATCGCGGCCCGTACAAGGACGGCCCGGGCGAGGTGAACGTACCGATTGCCTTGGCGGGCATGGTGATCGAACCGGGCGATCTGGTGATGGGTGACGAAGATGGCTTGATCTGCGTGCCCTTCGATCAGGTCGGCGAGGTGTATGATCGCGCCTACGCCAAGCATGCCGCTGAACAGAAGCAGCTTGAACAGATCGCGCTGGGCGAGAACGACCGCACCTGGGTCCTGAAATCGCTCACACAAAAGGGCTGCGAGTTTATTTGAATCCTGCTTCCCCCTCCCGCTGGCCGGCGCCTGTGCGCGCGCTGCGGCATCGAAATTTCCAGATCTACTTTGTCGGCCAGGGCCTTTCCACCCTGGGCAAGTGGGTGCAACAGGTCGCGCTGTCCTGGCTCGCCTATCACTTGACGGGCTCGGCCGTGCTGCTGGGGGCGATTGCGTTTCTGACGTTGTTGCCTCAGCTGCTGGTGGGGCCGCTGGCGGGCGCCTGGTCCGACCGCCATGACAAGCGCCGCCTGTTGATGGCGGTGCAGGCCGCCCTGGCCCTGCAATCGTTGGCCCTGGCCGTGCTGACCTGGCAGCAGTGGATGGGCCGTGAAGTGATCATCGCCATGGCGATTCTGCTGGGTTTGCTCAACGCCCTGGAAACGCCGCTGCGCCAAGCCTTGATCGCGAGCTTTGTCGATGAGCCCAAAGACCTGCCCAACGCCCTTGTGCTCAACGCGATGCTGATCAATGCCGCACGCTTTATCGGCCCGCCGTTGGCCGGCTTGCTGATCAACTGGAGCGGCGAGGCCGGTTGCTTTGTGCTCACTTCCATCGCGTTCGGTATGTTGCTGATCGGCCTGGGCAGGGTGCAAAGCCGAGCGCAGGCCAGGGCCCAAGGGTCTACCGGGGAGATTTTCCGCGAAGGTCTGCGCTACCTGTGGACCACCCTGGCGATTCGGCGGCTACTGGTCAGTGTGGTGATGGTCAACCTGTTGGCGTCCTGCTACACCGTACTGCTGCCGATCCTGGCCAAGCATGCGTTCAGCGGCGATGCGCAAACCCTCGGCTGGCTGTGGGGCGCAGCCGGTGCCGGCGCGTTTGTAGCCACGATCTTCCTGGCTTTTGCCGGCAGCGCTTCGAACCTGGGCCGCTTTATCGTGCTCGGCACGCTGGCCTGTGCGGTGTCGCTGTGCGCGGTGGCGGCCAACCCGCCGCTGTGGTTCACCCTGGCGGCGCTTGCCGGGCTGGGCTTCGGCATCACGGTGAGCAATGTCAGCAGCAATATGACCCTGCAAAGCGCGGCGCCGGAAGCGTTGCGCGGCCGGGTGATTGCGTTCTATATCGCCATGCGTTTCGGCTTTGAAGCCATTGGCGGATTGTTGGCCGGCCTGCTGGCGGCGGCGCTGAGCGTGCAATGGACATTGCTGCTGGCGGGGCTGTTGCTGGGGGTTTATCAGGGTGTCAGTGGGTACATCAGTCGCAGGCGTGGTTGACAGCAACCACGCCTGCGCGGCGTGTCTCTCAACGAAACGCCGGCACCACCTGCTCGATAAACAACGCCAACGACTTCTTCTTCTCGGCATGGGGCAGGCTGTTGTCGCACCAGAAGCTGAACTCATCCACCCCCAGTTCCTGGTAGTAGCGGATGCGCGGGATGATTTCTTCGGCGGTGCCGATCATCGCGGTCTTGTGCAGGCTGTCCAGTTCGAACTCCGGGCGGGCGGCGAATTTTTCTTCCGGGCTCGGTGCCAGGAAGCCATTCACCGGCACCTCTTTATTACCGAACCAGGCATCGAAGGTGCGATAGAACTTCGAGATCGCCTTGGCCCCGACTTTCCAGCCGTCCGGATCATCGGCGGCATGCACGTGGGTGTGGCGCAGCACCATCAGTTGCGGGCGTGGTACGCCGGGGTTGTTGTCGAGGGCGGCCTGGAATTTGTTTTTCAGGTCGAGGACTTCCTCGTCGCCCTTCATCAGCGGCGTGACCATCACGTTGCAGCCGTTGGCCACTGCGAAGTTGTGCGAATCCGGGTCGCGGGCGGCGATCCACATCGGCGGGTTGGGCTGCTGGATCGGCTTGGGCACGCTGGTGGAGGTGGGGAATTTCCAGATGTCGCCGTCGTGGGCGTAGTCGCCTTTCCACAACGCACGCACCACCGGCACCATCTCGCGCAGCGCCTGGCCGCCGCTGGAGGCGGGCATGCCGCCGGCCATGCGGTCGAATTCGACCTGGTAAGCGCCACGGGCCAGGCCGACTTCCATGCGCCCGTTGCTGATTACGTCGAGCAAGGCGCATTCGCCCGCCACCCGCAGTGGGTGCCAGAACGGCGCGATGATGGTGCCGGCGCCCAGGCGAATGGTGGTGGTCTTGGCCGCGAGGTAAGCCAGCAGCGGCATCGGGCTTGGCGAGATGGTGTATTCCATGGCGTGGTGTTCGCCAATCCATACGGTGCTGAAACCGCCGGCCTCGGCCATCAGGGTCAGTTCGGTCAAGTCTTCGAACAACTGACGGTGGCTGACACTTTCGTCCCAACGTTCCATGTGTACGAACAGGGAAAACTTCATGACGCTTACCTCGGATCTATTGTGATCGGCCTGTCGACTGCGGGCCCTTAAGTACTCTCGCCAATGTGAAGCCTGCCAGTGATGGTGGCTGTTCGGCGGATTGATTGTTGGTATACCATAATACGAAGTATCCGCAAACTTTTCTCTGCAGCGGTTGCAGGGTGACCTCGCGAGGAAAGCGAGCGAGATGAACATAAAACAAAAAATGGACCCTGGCCTTCGCGGTGATCGCCAGCCTGCCGGTCATTTTGGTGGCTGTGCTGATCATCCTCCCTGAGGCTCAGGCCGGCAGCGGCAGGGCGCCCATCTTGCCGTGGCAATACACCAGTGGCCCGGCGTTCTGCCGGGGCACGATCAGGTTCTTCACTGCGCCGACCATGATCGCGTGATCGCCGCCTTCGTATTCGCGCCACAACTCGCACTCGATCACCGCCGTGGCATTGGCCAGGATCGGGTTGCCCAACTCACTGAGCGTCCATTCGATGCCCTGGGCCTTGTCCTTGCCCTTGCGCGCAAAGGCATAGGCTTCGGTTTGCTGCCCCCCGGAAAGCACATGAATGGCAAAGCGTTTGTTCTTGATCAACACCGGGTACGAGTCGGAGCTGTAGTTGGGGCAGAACAGCACCAGGGCCGGGTCCATGGACAACGAGCTGAAGGCACTGGCGGTCAGCCCGACGATTTGTCCGTCGTCATCGAGCGTGGTGATCACGGTGACCCCGGACGGAAACGAACCCATCACTTGTTTATAGATAGCGGCATCGATCATGGGGTGGTCCTCTGTGGGTAAAGCGATTTTTATGGGTTTGTAGGTCTGATGGTATACCGTAATACGGTCGATGCAACCGCTTTTTCAGTCGCCCGATGAACGTCAAGGCTGGGTCTAATAGCCAATAAATACGGGCGCCATGGCAGGAAATAACGGGGTGCCCTGTGGCACACTTGCGGATCAGATGCGTGCTGAAACTACGCATCAGTCTTGTGAAAATGTTGGAATACCATAATATGGTGTTCATCTGTGGGGCAGCCAGAGAGCTCCCCCGGTGTGGCGTCAAACAACTATAAGATCAGACAAACGCGAGTTCATTTCCATGCCCCAGATGTCCCGGCAAGACCCCCTGATCGAGCATCACACGGTCGATTACGTCCCCCTCGCAGAGCGCCATGGAAAGGCCCGCGACCTGTTCACCTTATGGTTCAGCACCAACATCGCACCGCTGCCGATCGTCACCGGTGCCATGGTGGCCCAGGTGTTCCATCTCAATCTGGCGTGGGGGCTGCTGGCGATTGCCCTCGGGCATCTGCTCGGCGGCATCGTGATTGCCCTCGCATCGGCCCAGGGCCCGCGCATGGGCATCCCGCAGATGGTGCAGAGCCGTGGCCAGTTCGGCCGTTACGGTGCGCTGCTGATCGTGTTCTTTGCCGCGCTGATCTACATCGGCTTTTTCATCTCCAATATCGTCCTGGCCGGCAAGTCCATCGTCGGCATCGTGCCGTCGGTGCCGGTGCCGGCGAGCATCCTGATCGGCGCCCTCAGCGCCACCGCCATCGGCGTGATCGGCTACCGCTTTATCCATAGCCTCAACCGCATCGGCACCTGGGTGATGGGCAGCGCGTTGCTGGCCGGTTTTATCTACATCTTCGCCCATGACCTGCCGGCAGATTTCCTGACCCGTGGCGGCTTCAACGCCGCTGGCTGGTTGGCCACCGTGTCGCTGGGGGTGATCTGGCAGATCAGCTTTTCGCCCTACACCAGCGACTACTCGCGCTACCTGCCGGCGGATATCGGCATCACCCGGCCGTTCATTGCGACCTACCTGGGCGCCACCCTTGGCACCATCCTGTCCTTCGCCTTTGGCCTGGTAGCCGCACTGGCCACGCCCGAAGGCACCGAAGCCATGGTCGCGGTCAAGCAAGCCACCGGCTGGCTGGGGCCGATCCTGATGGTGCTGTTCCTGCTCAATATCATCAGCCACAACGCCCTGAATCTGTACGGCGCGGTGCTGTCGATCATCACCTCGGTGCAAACCTTCGCCAGCCACTGGACCCCGAGCATCAAGGTGCGCGTGCTGCTGTCGGGCGTGGTCCTGGCCGGTTGCTGCGTGGTGGCGTTGGGTGCCTCGGCGGACTTCATCTCGCAATTTATCGGCCTGATCCTCGCGCTGTTGCTGGTGCTGGTGCCGTGGGCGTCGATCAACCTGATCGACTTCTACATCATCAAGCGCGGGGTCTATGACATTGCCTCGATCTTCCGGGCCGATGGCGGGGTGTATGGGCGTTTCAACCTGCATGCGATCGTGGCGTACTTCATCGGCATCATCGTGCAACTGCCGTTTGCCAATACGTCGCTGTATGTGGGGCCGTGGGCCAACCTGGTGGAAGGTGCGGACCTGTCGTGGCTGGTGGGATTGGTGGTGACGTGCCCGTTGTATTACTGCCTGGCGACACGTCAACACACCCGGAAGATCAGGGCGGCGCGGTTGGGCTACACCGACTGAGCCACCCCGCCGAACTCCTCCAGCGCATCCCGCAACGCGCCCTCGAAGTATTCCTTCGAGGCGCGATCCCAGAGGATATGAAACGCCGGCAGTTCCACACTCCCTGTGTGGATGACAATCGCATTGACCCGCGCCACTGACGTCTGCGCCACCATCCCGGGCTTGAACGCCGGGTCGCTCAAGTCAACCCCGCACAGCTTGGCCATCACCTGCGCAATCACGCCCCCGCTGAGTCGCACACAGGCATGGCTGTCCTGGCGCGGCAGCAGGTAATTGGCGCGGTGGTCCAGTTCCCAACGCGCTTCTTCATCGGCGATGCGCAGCCCCTGATCCTGCGGACTGCCCAGCACCAGGTATTCGTTCTGCGACAGGCGCGCCACCCAACTGCCGTCCGCTTGCGCGCTGGCTTGGTTGGGCGCGCCCGGCAACGTGAAGCCGCGCGCCGTGAGGTACTCGGCGCTTTGTGCGCCGCGAAAGCCGACCCGGGGCAGGTCGGTCTGGTCCTGCAGCTGGCAGGGCGGCGTGAACAATTCGTGGGCTTTCAGACTGGTCATGGCTTAACCCTCCTGGCGTTGGTTGGTGGGGTCGAAGAACGGCAGTTGCACCACCTCGGCCTGGACGACGATGCCGCCTTCGACGCGAATCGGAATGCGCTGCCCCGGTGTGCTCTGGTCGATCCCGGCGTAGGCCAGGCCGATGATGCGGCCCAGGCTGGCGGAATATTCACAGGAGGTGACGTTGCCGCTGATGTCCGCGCCGTTGAGCACCAGATGGCCTTCCAGCGGTTGCACGCTGCCCTTGGGCAGACTGAAGCCCACCAGTTTGCGTTTCAGCGGCTGGGCTTCGAGGATGTCCACCGAGCGGCGGCCGACGAAGAACGGCTTGTTGCGGCTGACCGCCCAGCCCATGTCGATTTCTGCCGGGTGAGTCATGCCGTCGGTGTCCTGGCTGATGATCACATGGCCTTTTTCCAGGCGCAGCAGGCGTTGGGTTTCGACGCCGAAGGGGCGAATGTCAAAGGCCTTGCCGGCCGTCATCAACGCGTCCCACAACGCCAGGCCGTGGCGTGCCGGTACGTGGATTTCATAGCCCAGTTCGCCGACAAACCCGACCCGCAGCAAGCGCGCCTTGATCCCGGCCACCGTGCCCTGGCGCACGCCCAGGTAGGGGAAGCCTTCGGCACTGAGGTCGAGGTCGTTGCACACCTGCTCCAGCACCTTGCGCGAATCCGGCCCGGCCACGTTCACCGCACAGATCGCGGCCGTGACGTTGGTCACGTCCACGTCCAGGCGCCACTGTGCGTTCCACTTTAGCATCTGCTGGTAGATGCGGTCGACGCCGCTGGTGGTGGCGGTGACGTAGAAATGCTTGTCGGCCAGCCGTGCGCACACGCCGTCGTCGATAACCACGCCGTGTTCGTTGGTCATCAGCGCATAACGCGAACGGCCCACCGGCTGTTTGAGGAACGCGAAGGTGTACATACGGTTGAGCAATTCGGCGGCGTCCGGGCCGCGCACGTCCAGGCCACCGAGTGTGGACACATCGATCAGCCCGACCTTGTTGCGCACATGCAGCGCTTCGGCCTGCATGCACGCTTCGCGGTCCTGGGGCTTGCCGTAATAGGCCGGGCGCTGCCAGATACCGGCGGGCATCATCTTCGCCCCGGCTTGCACATGGCGCGCGTGCATCGGCGTTTGGCGGTAGGGGTCGAAGGCCCGTCCGGCGACATGCGCAAGTTTCTCCGCCACGAACGGCGGGCGTGCGGTGGTGACCCCGGTTTCGCTGATCGTGCGCTGGGTCGCCCAGGCCACCAGCCGTGCGGTCGGCAGCGCCGAGTGACGTCCCTGGGACGGACCCATGCCGACCGTGGAGTAACGCTTGACCAACTGCACATCGCGGTAGCCGATGCGGGTGGCGTTGACGATATCCGCCACTTGCAGGTCTTCGTCGAAGTCGATGAAATCCTTGCCCTTGGGGTGCGGGAAGATCGGCCAGTGGAAGTTGACCTGGGCTTCGCTGCGCAGCGCAGCCGGCGGGCTGGCGTTGTTCAAACCGAGGGCGCGCAGGCTATCGGCGGCGGCGTTGGTCCCATCCGCCAGCACATTGTCCAGTTGATGCCGACCGTGTACGGAACCGGCCACGCCCAGGTTGCGCGGCAGGCCACTGAGGCTGAACTCCGCCCGCGAGTCGTCATAGGCCAGCTTGCCACCGGCCTGGCATAGCAGCTGATAGACCGGCATATAACCGGCCGACATGCACAGCAGGTCGCAGTCGATCACTTGCCCGCTGGCGCTGACCTGGCCCTGGCCGGTGATCTGGCGCACGTCGACGCCCTTCACATGGCGCAGGCCTTTTTCATGCAGGGCCTCGAACACGGTGCTGTTGCTCAGGCACGGGATCTTGCGCTGGGCCAGCGCGCCCGGCAGGGCTTTGTCCGCCGGGGCGTGACGCAGGTCGATCACGGCGGCCACCTCCACGCCCTGGTCATGCAGGTCGAGGGCGGCGAGGTAGCCGTCATCGTTGCCGGTGAGCACTACCGCGCGCTTGCCGGGCTTGACCGCATAGAGCTTCATCAGGCGTTGCGCGGCGCTGGTGAGCACCACCCCCGGCAGGTCGTTGTTGCGGAAGACCACCGGTTGGTCGAACGAACCGCTGCACACCAGGCACTGCTGCGCGCGCACTTTGTACAGGCGCTTGCCCTGGATCACCGGCAGGTAGTTGTCGGTGAACCAGGCATTGCAGGTGGCGTCGGTGAGCACCTGGATATTCGCGTGTTGCTGCACCGCGCCGAGCAACTCGCGGCGCAAGGTGTCGGCACGGGTGCCGGCAATATCGAAGCGCGCGTAGGTCAGCGACCCGCCGAGAATCGGCTGCTGCTCGATCAGCAGCACCTTGGCCCCGGCATTTGCAGCGGTCAGCGCGGCCTGCAAGCCAGCGGGGCCGGCGCCGATCACCGCGAGATCGGTAAACAGGTAGGCCTTGTCGTAGTACTCGGGCTGGAAGGTCAGGTCGAGCACGCCCAGGCCGGCCTTTTTGCGGATGATCGGCTCCCAGACTTTCCACATGCCCTTGGGCTTGTAGAACGAACGGTAGTAGAAACCCACCGGCATGAACCTGGAGAACTTGCCCAGGTAGGCGTCCTTGTCGTTGTCCAGCGAGCCGTTGACGTTCTGCGCCGTCACCGCCAGGCCGGCGGACAGCGCGTGGGCATCGGCCAATACGTTGGGTTCGCGGGGCAGTTGCACCAGGCTGTTGGCGTCATGGCCGGCCATGGTCAATGGGCCGCGTGGGCGGTGGTACTTGAACGAACGCGACATCAGGAAGCGCCCGTTGGCGAGCAGCGCGCTGGCGATGCTGTCGCCCTGCAAACCTTGGTAGGGCAGGCCGTCGAAACTGAAATCGAGTGGTTGGTCACGCTGGATCAGCAGGCCCATGGGGGCGGGGAGGCGGTTCATCCGGCGATCTCCTTGGCGGTGGTGAATTCGACGCGGGTAGTGAACACTTCGCGCGGATCGAAGGTGCGCAGGACCTCGTCGGTGACCGTGTGGCGCTCGACGAGGAACCAGTAACTGGACGGCGTGTGCATCCACCATTCGCGCACCACACCGGCGAGGTTGTCGGTGTTGAATACGTAGTCGGCCCATTCGGCATCGCTGCAGGTCACCGGATCGGGCATCGGTTTGAATTCACCGCCGTAGGTGAACTCGCTGATATTGCGCGGCCCGTTGAGCGGGCAAATCATGATTTTCATCGTCTGCTCTCCGTCAGTGGCTGGCCGCTGTGGCGCCCATTTCGTTGACTTGCTGGAAGGTCGAAAAGCGCTCGAGGCCGAAGGGCTTGATCAAGTCCGGCACCTTGCCGCCGCTGGCGACCAGCTCGGCCATGGTCTTGCCGCAGATCGGCGTGGCCTTGAAGCCCCAGGTGCCCCAGCCGGCGTCGAGGTAGTAATTCTTCAGCGGCGACAGGCCCATGATCGGGCTGTAGTCGGGGGTCATGTCGGTGATCCCGGCCCATTGGCGCATCAACTTGGCGTTGGCCAGGAACGGAAACATCTCGATGGCATGGGCCAACAGGCTTTCCTTGAGGTCCAGGGTCGAGCGCGTGTTGAACAGCGGATACGGGTCGGAACCGCCACCGAACACCACTTCGCCCCGGCTGGTTTGCTGCACGTAGCAGTGCAGGGCCGAGGAACTCACCAACGGGTCGAGGAACGGCTTGAACGGCTGGGTGACCATGGCCTGCAACGGGAAGGTCTGGATCGGCGAACGGATACCGGCCTTGGCCATCAGCAGCGAGCTGTGCCCGGCAATCGCCTGCACCGCGCAGCCGCACCGGATGGTGCCGCGATTGGTCTTCACCGCGGTGATGGCACCGTTCTCGATCACCAGGTCCTGCACTTCAGTGAGCTGATGGATTTCCACGCCGCGCTTGGCCGCCTGCTTGGCGTAGCCCCAGGCCACGGCATCGTGACGCGCGGTCGCGCCGTCGATATGCCAGAGCCCGGCAATCACCGGCAAGTGGCCAGGGTCGAGGTTGAGGCTGGGCACCAGCTCGCGGATCTGCTGGCGGTCGATCATCTCGGTACGCCCGCCGAAGTGCTTGTTGACCTCGGCGCGCTGGCGGAACGAACGCACGGTGGCGTCGGTATGGGCCAGGGTCAGTTGGCCGCGCTCGGAGTACATGATGTTGAAATCGAATTCGTTGGACAGCGACTGGAACATCTTCACCGACTCGGCGTAGAAACGAACGCCTTCGCTGGTGAGGTAGTTGGAGCGGATCACCGCCGTATTGCGCGCGGTATTGCCGCCGCCCAGGTAGGCCTTTTCCAGCACCGCTATGTTGGTGATGCCGTGGTACTTGGCCAGGTAGTAGGCCGTCGCCAGGCCATGGCCACCGGCGCCGATGATCACCACGTCATAACTCGACTTGAGTTCCTTGGGCGGTGGCAGGTCCACCTCCACCGGGTACTCCGAACTCAGCCCGTATTTCAATAGATTGAATGGCATACGGCCTCCGATTGGCTGCGTAGGGCGTGGTGTTGCGCCAGGGCGGCGGCCACGGTGTTTTTCATCAGGAAGGCAATGGTCATCGGCCCGACACCGCCGGGCACCGGGGTGATGGCGGCGACATGGGGCAGGGCGCTGTCGAAGTCGACATCACCCACCAGGCGGCTGCGGCCGTCGTCGTCGATGCGGTTGATGCCGACATCGATCACCACCGCGCCGGGCTTCAACCAGCTCGCGTCAATCAAGCGGGCGCGGCCCACGGCGGCGATCACGATATCGGCCTGGCGACACAGGGCCTGGGCGTCGTGGCTGCGCGAATGCAGCACGGTCACCGAGCAATCCGCCTTGAGCAGCAGCGCGGCCATGGGCTTGCCGACGATGTTCGAACGGCCGATCACCACCGCGTGTTTGCCACGCAGGTCGCCGCAGGTTTGCTCCAACAGATACAGGCAACCGCTCGGGGTGCATGGTGTGAGCACTGCGCGGCCCTGGCTGAGGCCGCCGACGTTCTGGCTGTGAAACCCGTCGACGTCCTTCTCCGGCGCGATGGCCTCCAGGGCGCGCAGTTCGTCCATCTGCGCCGGCAACGGCAATTGCAGGAGGATGCCGTGGATCGCCGGGTCGGCATTCAATTGGCCGATCAGGATCAACAAGTGTTCGGTGCTGGTATCGCCGGGCAGGCGATGCTCCACGGAGCGGATGCCCACCTCTTCGGCGCGCAGGATCTTGTTGCGCACATAGACCTGGCTGGCCGGGTCGCTGCCCACCAGGATCACCGCCAGCGCCGGTTGAATAGCCTGCCCATGCAGCCGCGCCACGTCCTCGCGCACTTGCAGCAGCACGCGCGCCGCGGCGGCTTTGCCGTCGATCAGTTTATGCGCGCTCACCGGAACACCACCGTTCTGTCCTGATTGAGGAAGACCCGGTGCTCCAGGTGGTACTTGACCGCCTTGGACAGGGCCACGGTTTCGGTGTCGCGGCCGATGGCGACGAGGTCGTCAGGCTTGTACACGTGGTCGACGCGCTGCACTTCCTGCTCGATGATCGGGCCCTCATCCAGGTCGCTGGTCACATAGTGCGCGGTGGCACCGATCAACTTCACGCCGCGTTGATACGCCTGGTGATAGGGCTTGGCACCCTTGAAACCGGGCAGGAACGAATGGTGGATATTGATCGCCCGTCCCGACAGTTGCCGGCACAGGTCGTCAGAGAGGATCTGCATGTAGCGCGCCAACACCACCAGCTCGGTGCGGGTGTCGTCGACGATCTTCATCAGCTCGGCTTCCTGCGCGGCCTTGTTGTCCCTGGACACCGGCAGGTAGATAAAGCGAATGCCCTCGCGCTCGGCCATCGGCCGCAGGTCGAGGTGGTTGGAGACGATGGCGGTGATGGTCATGTCCATCTCGCCCTTGTGGTAGCGGTAGAGCAGGTCGGTGAGGCAGTGGTCGAACTTGCTCACCATCAGCATCACGCGCATCGGCTCGCGGGTGTCGTACAGCTCCCACTGCATGTCGAAGGCCTGGGCGACATCGGCGAAACCGTCTTTGATCGCTTGCAGGTCACCTGTGTGGCCATCGTTGAAACGGAACACGGCGCGCATGAAGAAGCGACCGCTGAAGTCATCGTCGAACTGCGCCATTTCCCCGATGTAGCACGCCTTGTCCGCCAGGTAAGTGGTGACGGCAGCGACGATGCCGGACACGGCGGGGCACGTCACCTTGATGATGAAATGGTTTTTTTCGTGTTGCATGACACGTCCTCGGGATGATGGCGGCAGCTCATCGCATAGCGAAAAAATGTCTGAGGACAGCAGGCTCATTCCTTGAGCGCGTTTTCTTGTGGGGAATAAAATATTCCTGAAGTGGCTTTATAGGGGAATGGGGGCGGGGCGTCCAGGGGTTTTGGGAAAGTTTTTTAACTGAGGGGAATTTTTACACAGGCCCAACGGCATCGAACGCTGTTAAAAATGTGGGAGGGGGCTTGCCCCCGATGAGGGGGGGGGCAGTGAAAGATGCATTCACTGACACTCCCTCATCGGGGGCAAGCCCCCTCCCACAATTGGATCTCTGTGCTTCAGGTGTATCGAGTCCGGATTACTCTTTGTCGTTGCCGTAATTCATGATCGACAGCAGGCGAATCGGCACCCGCACCAACTCTTCCGGCCCATGGGGAATCTCGCCTTCAAACGTCAAGCTGTCCCCGGCCTCCATCCGATACAGCTGGTTGCCATGCCGGTAAATCAACTCCCCCTCCAGCAAATGCAGAAACTCCGTCCCCGGATGGGCAAAGGTCGGGAACTCCTCACTGGCGTCATCCATGCTGACCATGTACGCCTCGAAGCTCTTCTTCGGCCCGCGTGTGTGGTTGAGCAGGTGATAGGTATGCCCTTTCTCGGTCCCACGGCGCACCACTTCCATGCCCTGGTCGGCCTTGACCAGCAAGGCGCTGCCATCCTGCTGGTCGTATTCACTGAATAACTTCGACAGCGGCAGCCCGAGCACATCGCACAGGCGGCTCAATGTATCGAGGCTGGTGGAGACCTGGGCGTTCTCGATCTTGCTCAACATGCCCTGGCTGATATCGGCAATCTTCGCCACGTCGGACAGCTTCAGGTCCTGGGCCTGGCGCTGGCGTTTGATCTGCAGCCCCAGGTATTGCTCGAGCTTGAGGCGCGGGGCGGTTTCGGTGGACATGATCATCGGCTCCTGCACGGTTTCCGTTCAGTAATATTATTTTCGCACTGGGAAAGTGCAAGGTCTGGCGCTTGAAGGCCACCCCGCTGTGCGTATTCCTGCGGGGAAAAGAATTTTCCCATATATACAGCACAAAAGCGCAGCTCCACCCACTTCGATGTGTCGATCGCGATTCTGGCAAGGGTATTGCATTCCTGTAGAGAAACTAACTTTCTTTTTAGGAATAAAAAGACAGCCTAGGCCCACCCACACGGTTTTGCCTTTCGCGAGGAGTGACACGCAATGTTGCCAGCAGAAACCCAGCGCATCATCGACAAGCACGGGATCAAATACGTGCTTGCGCAGTTTGTGGATATACACGGTGCGGCCAAGACCAAGTCGGTGCCCATCTGCGGGCTCAAGACCGTGGCCGAAGAGGGCGCGGGGTTTGCCGGGTTTGCCATCAGTGGCATGGGCATGGAGCCCCATGGCCCGGACTTCATGGCACGTGGCGATCTGTCGACCTTGACCCCGGTACCCTGGCAGCCGGGTTATGGGCGCGTGGTGTGCGTCGGGCATGTCGACGGCAAGCCTCATCCCTACGACAGCCGCTACGTGTTGCAGCAACAAGTGCAGCGCCTGCAGGACAAGGGCTGGACGCTGAACACCGGCCTGGAGCCCGAGTTCAACCTGATGCGCCGCGACGAACACGGCAAGCTGCAACTGGTGGACCCCAGCGACAACCTCGACAAGCCTTGCTACGACTACAAGGGCCTGTCGCGTTCGCGGGTGTTCCTCGAGCGCTTGACCGAAGCCTTGCAGGCGGTGGATTTCGAGGTCTATCAAATCGACCACGAGGACGCCAACGGCCAGTTCGAGATCAATTACACCTACAGCGACGCCTTGACCTCCGCCGACCGTTTCACCTTCTTCCGCATGGCCGCCGGCGAGATCGCCAATGACTTGGGCATGATCTGCTCCTTCATGCCCAAGCCCGACCCGAAACGCGCCGGCAACGGCATGCACTTTCACCTGTCGATCAGCAGCGCCGAGAACAAAAACCTGTTCCATGACGCCAGCGACCCGAGCGGCATGGGCCTGTCGAAACTCGCCTATCACTTCGCCGCCGGCTTGCTCGCCCATGGCCCGGCGCTGTGTGCGTTCGCCGCGCCCACGGTCAACTCCTACAAGCGCCTGGTGGTCGGCAACTCGTTGTCCGGCGCCACCTGGGCCCCGGCCTTTATTGCGTTTGGCGCCAACAACCGCTCGGCCATGGTGCGCGTGCCGTATGGCCGCCTGGAGTTCCGCCTGCCGGATGCCGGCTGCAACCCCTACCTGGTCAGCGCCGCGATCATCGCCGCGGGCCTGGACGGTATCGATCGCCAGCTGGAAATCGACCACGTCTGCAACGAAAACCTCTACAGCCTGAGCCTCGAGCAGATCGCCGAGCGCGGCATCAAGACCCTGCCGCAATCCCTCAAGGAAGCCTGCGACGCGCTGGAAGCCGACGCGCTGTTCGCCGAAATGCTCGGCCCGCAGATCGTGGGCGAGTTCATCAAGCTCAAGCGCATGGAGTGGGTGGAGTACAGCCGCCATGTGAGCGACTGGGAAATCCAGCGCTATACCGAATTTTTCTGACACCGTGTGACGGAGACTTGTTATGTGTGGAATCGTAGGCCTGTACCTGAAGAATCCGCAGCTGGAACCCCAGCTCGGCCAGCTGTTTGAACCCATGCTGCAAGCCATGACCGACCGTGGCCCGGACAGCGCCGGTTTCGCCATCTACGGCGATGAAGTCGCCGATGGCTGGGTCAAGCTGACCCTGCAAGCCACCACCGAAGCCTTCGATTGGAAAGGCTTGATGGGCGAGCTGGAAGGGCGCCTCGGCTGTTCCCTGGACTGGTTCCAGAACGCCAGCGCCGCCGTATTGAAGATCCACGCCGACGAAACCCCGGTGCGCCTGGCCCTGGCCGAACTGGCGCCGAGCGTGCGCATCATGAGCGCCGGGCAGAGCATCGAGATCCTCAAGGGCATGGGCCTGCCCCAGGAAATTTCCCAACGCTTCGGCCTGGCAAACATGCAGGGCAGCCACATCATCGGCCACACCCGCATGGCCACCGAAAGCGCGGTGACCATGGAAGGCAGCCACCCGTTCTCCACCGGCGCCGACCTGTGCCTGGTGCACAACGGCTCGCTGTCCAACCACTTTCGCCTGCGCCAGGAACTCAAGCGCGAAGGCATCCACTTCGAAACCGACAACGACACCGAAGTCGCCGCCGGCTACCTGACCTGGCGCCTGCAACAGGGCGACTCGCTCAAAGAAGCGCTGGACCATTCCCTGGAAGACCTCGACGGCTTCTTCACCTTCGCCATCGGCACGCGCAACGGCTTTGCGGTGATCCGCGACCCGATTGCGTGCAAGCCGGCGATCTTGGCCGAGACCGACGACTACGTCGCCATGGCCTCCGAGTACCAGGCGCTGTCGAGCCTGCCGGGCATCGAGAACGCGCGGATCTGGGAGCCGGCACCGGCCACGTTGTACATCTGGGAACGCCCGTCAGCTTAAGGAGCGCACACATGAAAACCATCGATCTTTCCACCGCCACCGTGCGTGACCTCAACCAGGCGCTGCACGCCCAGGCCATCGACAACGAGTGGCGCGTGACCCATTCCAACGGCAAGCACAACCTCGCGGTGGGGGTGAACCAGGCTGTGTCCATCGATATCGAGGGCCACGCCGGCTACTACTGCGCGGGCATGAACCAGCAGGCCTCGATCACCGTGCACGGCAATGTCGGCGTGGGCTGCGCCGAGAACATGATGTCCGGCTCGGTGCGCGTCAAAGGCAGCGCGTCCCAGGCGGCCGGGGCCACGGCCCATGGCGGTCTGCTGGTGATCGAGGGCGATGCGGGCGCGCGTTGCGGGATTTCCATGAAGGGCATCGACATCGTCGTCGGCGGCAGCATTGGCCATATGAGCTGCTTCATGGGCCAGGCCGGGCGCCTGGTGGTGTGCGGCGACGCCGGCGATGCGCTGGGGGATTCGCTGTACGAAACCCATATCTACGTGAAAGGCACGGTGGAGTCCCTGGGCTCGGACTGCGTCGAAAAAGAGATGCGCAGCGAGCACCTGCAAGAGTTGCAGGAGCTGCTCGACCGCGCCGGTTTCGCCCACCAGGCGGCGGATTTCAAGCGCTACGGCTCGGCCCGTCAGCTGTACAACTTCAAAGTCGATAACGCCTCCGCGTACTGATCAGGAGCTCCACCATGACTGAACAAACCCCTCCGGTCCTGCGCGAGTCGGCCACCTTCGACCGCCTGACCATCCAGGAAATCCAGCGTGCCGCCGAAACCGGCATCTACGACATTCGCGGTGGCGGCACCAAGCGCAAGCTGCCGCACTTCGATGACTTGCTGCTGCTCGGCGCCAGCGTGTCGCGCTACCCGCTGGAAGGCTATCGCGAGAAGTGCGGCACCGATGTGATCCTCGGCAACCGCTTCGCCAAGAAGCCGATCCACCTGAAGATCCCGGTGACCATCGCCGGCATGAGCTTCGGGGCGTTGTCGGCGAATGCCAAGGAAGCCCTGGGCCGTGGCGCGACCATCGCCGGCACCAGCACCACCACCGGTGACGGTGGCATGACCCCGGAAGAGCGCGGCCAGTCCCAGCACCTGGTGTATCAGTACCTGCCGTCGCGCTACGGCATGAACCCGGATGATTTGCGCAAGGCCGACGCCATCGAGATCGTCCTCGGCCAGGGCGCCAAGCCCGGCGGCGGCGGCATGTTGCTCGGCATGAAAGTCACCGAGCGTGTGGCCGGCATGCGCACCTTGCCCATCGGCGTGGACCAGCGCAGCGCCTGCCGCCACCCGGACTGGACCGGCCCCGACGACCTGGCGATCAAGATTGCCGAGCTGCGCGAAATCACCGATTGGGAAAAACCGATCTACGTGAAAATCGGCGCGAGCCGGCCGTATTACGACGTGAAGCTGGCGGTCAAGGCCGGTGCCGATGTGATCGTGCTTGATGGCATGCAAGGCGGTACTGCCGCGACCCAGGAAGTGTTTATCGAGCATGTGGGCATCCCGATTTTGTCGGCCATCCCGCAAGCGGTACAGGCTTTGCAAGAGATGGGCATGCACCGCAAGGTCCAGTTGATCGTCTCGGGCGGGATCCGCAACGGTGCCGATGTCGCCAAGGCCATGGCGATGGGCGCGGATGCGGTCGCCATCGGCACGGCGGCGCTGATTGCCCTGGGCGACAACCACCCACGGCTGGACGCGGAACTGAAAAAAATCGGCTCGGCCGCCGGCTTCTACGACGACTGGCAGAACGGCCGCGACCCGGCCGGCATCACCACCCAGGACCCGGAGCTGTCCAAGCGCCTCGACCCGGTGGAAGGCGGGCGGCGGTTGGCCAACTACCTGCGGGTGATGGTGCTGGAGGCGCAGACCATGGCCCGTGCGTGCGGCAAATCGCACCTGCACAACCTCGACCCCGAGGACCTGGTGGCGCTGACAGTGGAATCGGCCGCCATGGCCCGGGTGCCGCTGGCGGGGACCAGTTGGGTGCCAGGTTCCGGTTACTAGCGGGCCTCTGTAGTGAGCGGGCTTGCCCCGCGCCGGGTGGCGAAGCCACCCCAATAAAGCCGCCGCATTCATTGAGGTAGAAATGCGGCGGTTGGTTTACGGGCGGCTTCGCGCCCAGCGCGGGGCAAGCCCGCTCACTACACCCAGGTACTTCCCATTTCTTTTGCAGGAGCTTTGAACATGGTCAATCGTCTTCTCGGCAAATCCCTCTTCGGTTTATTGGTGGCCAGTGCCTTTGCACCCTTGGCCCAGGCCGCCGACGCCCCCACCTTGAACACCGGCAGCACCGCCTGGATGGTCACCGCCGCCGTGCTGGTGCTGTTCATGTGCTTGCCGGGGCTCGCGTTGTTCTACGGTGGCCTGGTCCGTGCGAAAAACATGCTCTCGCTGTTCACCCAGTGCTTCGGCATCGCCGGCCTGGTGGGCGTGCTGTGGGTGATCTACGGCTACAGCATGGTGGTCGACACCACCGGCATGGTCGAAGGGCAGGTGACCTTCAACAGTTTTGTCGGCGGCCTGAGCCGCGCCTTCCTGGCGGGCATGACCCCGGAGAGTCTGGTGGGGGATATTCCGGAAGGGGTGTTCGTGACCTTCCAGATGACCTTCGCCATCATCACCCCGGCCCTGATCGCCGGCGCCTTTGCCGAACGCATGAAATTCTCGGCGGCGCTGCTGTTCATGGCCCTCTGGTTCACCCTGGTCTATGCCCCGGTGGCGCATATGGTCTGGGGCGGTTCGGGGGCCTTGATGCATAACTGGGGCGTGCTCGACTTTGCCGGCGGCACCGCCGTGCACATCAATGCCGGTGTGGCCGCGCTCGCTGCGTGCCTGATCCTCGGCAAGCGCAAGGGCTACCAGAACACGCCGATGCCGGCGCATAACCTCAGCCTGACCATGGCTGGCGCGGCGATGCTCTGGGTCGGCTGGTTCGGCTTCAATATCGGCTCCGGTGGCGGCCTCAGCGGCACCTCGGGCATCGTCATGCTCAACACTCAGTTGGGCGCCTGCGCCGGGATCCTGGGCTGGATGTTCACCGAGTGGTTCAAGGTCGGCAAGCCCAGTGCCCTCGGCCTGGCCAGCGGCGCGTTGGCCGGTCTGGTGGGGATCACCCCGGCGTGTGCCTACGTGGGCGTCGGCGGTGCGTTGGCCATCGGCTTGCTGTGCGGGGTGTTCTGTTATTTGAGCGTGACGGTGTTGAAGCGCCGTTTCGGCTACGACGACAGCCTCGACGTGTTCGGCCTGCACGGCATCGGCGGGATGATTGGCGCGGTGTTGACCGGTGTGTTCTGTGTACCGTCCATGGGGGGCCTGGTGGAAGGTGTGACCATGGGCGGGCAGGTGGTTGCCCAGCTCAAGGGGGTGCTGCTGACTACGGTGTACTGTTTTGTGATCAGTTGGATCATCCTCAAGGGGGTCAATGCCCTGGTCGGCTTGCGTGCCCATGAGTCGGTGGAGGAGATGGGGCTGGACCTGGCCGAGCATAATGAGCGGGCCTACAACCACTGATCATTCCCCTGAGTAAACGCAGCTCAAAATGTGGGAGGGGGGTGCGACGATTCGACTTGCCCCGTGGCGGCTGGGGAGCCGACGACTCTCTAACGGGTGCCCCGGGACTGAAATGTGGGAGGGGGCTTGCCCCCGATGGCGGCCTGACAGCCGACCAGGATGTTGGATCAGATCGAGTACATATCCGTTGCTGCGGTAACGGCTGCTTATGGTTTCGCTCTTACAGCGACTCACTTTTGGAGGGACCCAAAAGTAAGCAAAAAGTCCTCGCCCCACCACTCGGCACCTCGCCCAGGCTCGGTGTGCCCGTAATCCGACAGTGATTCGGGGGGCCGCCGCCACGCGCCATCCATGGCGCGGGGCGGCTAAACCGGCATCCCTGCCGGTTTACCCCCCAAATCACTATCGGATTACGGCCAACGTGGTTAACGGGGCGCCAGAGATCAAGATCAAGATCAAGATCTACAGCAAGATCTACAGCAAGAGCAGGAGCGGCTCGCTTCGCATCGTGGTTACCGTGTGGATACCTATGCGCCGACAGCGGTCTGCCAGTCAGCTGGGTTGTAGCTGAGCCACGGCCATCGGGGGCAAGTTCCCTCCCGCATTTGCCTTGCTGCGTTGCAGCTGGCTCGCCACCAGGGTGTTCTTCAGCAGGTAGGCAATCGTCATCGGCCCCACACCGCCGGGCACCGGTGTGATCGCGCTGGCTACGGTGCGTGCGCTGGCGTAATCCACATCCCCCACCAACCGCGTGCCGGTCTCGGTGGTGATGCGGTTGATCCCCACATCAATGACCACTGCGCCGGGCTTGAGCCAACTGGCATCGATCAACTGCGGCCGGCCTACGGCGGCGACGACGATGTCGGCCAAACGGCACAGCGCCGGTGCATCGACGCTGCGCGAGTGCACCACGCTGACCGAGCAGTTGGCCTGCAGCAGCAGGGTTGCCATGGGTTTGCCGACAATGTTCGAACGACCGATCACCACCGCGTGCAAGCCGCTCAAGTCGCCGCAGGTTTCGTGCAGCAGGCGCATGCAGCCGCTGGGCGTGCAGGGCGTGAGCACTTCGATGCCTTGCACCAGGCCACCGACGTTTTCGCGGTGGAAGCCATCCACGTCCTTGATCGGGTCGATCGCGTGGATCACTGCCGCTTCGTCGATATGCGCTGGCAGCGGCAACTGCACCAGGATGCCGTTGACCGTCGCATCGGCATTCAACTGGGCAAGCAGGTCGAGCACCTGCGCCTGGCTGGCATCCTCCGGCAGCCGGTATTCCAGGGAGCGAATCCCGACGTCCTTGGCCCGCAGCAGTTTATTGCGCACGTAGACGTGGCTGGCCGGGTCATCGCCCACCAGCAATACCGCCAGGGCCGGGTAGATTTGTTGTGAGGCAAGCAGCAGGACCTCTTCGCGAACCTCGTCGAGCACCTGGGCAGAGATGGCCTTGCCGTCGATATCGCGGGCAGGCGTGGGCAGAGAGCTGGTCAAAAGCGTCACCGTTGTCTGGGGGAATAAAGGCTGAAGGATCTAAATCCCTCAGCCATAGGCAGGCCGGAAGGCTCAGGCTACCAGTTGATGGCAGGCATACACCACCAGCACACCGGCGACCAGCGTGGCATAGGGCAGCCAGCCGGCGCGGCGCTGGCCGTCATCGGCCTGGATATACAGGTCAGTGAGCATGGCGGCGGGGAAGCGGCCCTTGTCCTGTACATAGTGGCGGTAGCAGAACACCGGCAGGATCAGCAGCGCCAGCAGCAAACCGGTGACCAGCGTGCCTGCGCCCCAGATGTCCGCGCCCAGACCCATGCAGGCCAGGTTGACGAAGCTCAGCACGGCGCCGGCCGCCAGCAGCACGGTGGGGGCTTTGTACGGGCGCACCCAGTCGGGGCGGTCCAGGCGGTGGATCCAGCCGGCATTGAGGTTGAGGAAGTTGAAGATGATGTAGCTGACATTGGACGCCGCAAGCACGAACACGTAGTCCGACATCAGCAACAGCAGCAGGTTGAACGACAGGTCGGTCCACATTGCCGCTGTTGGCGCGCCATGTTCGTTGGTGCGCCCCAGGTACTTGGGCAACCAGCCATCCACCGAGGCCTGGTACAGGGTGCGCGACGAACCGGACATCGAGGTCATGATCGCCAGCAACGTCGCCAGCACCAGCATGATCAATACGATATTGGCCACCACCTTGCCGCCGCCGATGCTGTCGGCCATCACCTGGCCAACGCCCATGCCGCTGTAGATCGCCGGCGAGAGCAGGCCGCTGTACACCGCGGGCGTCACGATTGCGCCACTGGCATCGAGCACCGCCGGCGTCACCAGTTGGCCCAGCCCGAGGCTGCCTTGGAACGCCAGCGGCACCAGGGTGAACACCAGGATGCACAGCAGGCCGGCGTAGAAGATCGCCTTGAAGGTGTCGCGCTTGGGGTCCTTGAATTCGCGGGTGTAGCACACCGCCGTTTCAAAGCCGTAGGTGGACCACGCCGCCATGAACAGCCCACCGGCCATCAGTGACCAGCCGGACATATCCCACGGCCCATCGATGACTTGCCCGGCCGCGTCATGGGCCAGGGGGTACAGCGGCAGGAAGTTGGCCTGGGTCGCATCCCCGGTGAACAACGGCACCACGCCCACCAGCAGCAGCGGAATCAACGAGGTGACGCCGAGCACCAGAGTCAGGCGTGCCGACCGCAGGATGCCGCCGTGCTGCACGGCAAACACCGTGAGCAAAATCAACAAACCAATGGCGAACGTCGCGTTGATGCGCAACGACAGGCCGCTTTTCACCCAGCCCAGGTCCAGCAGGGTCAATTGCCAGGTGTTGATCAACGCATCGGCGGGAAACAGCGCCGTGAGGATATACCCCGCCGCCAGCCCCGAACCGATGGACAGCACCGGCGACCAGGCCAGCCAGTTGCACCACACCGACACCGGTGCGATCAGCTTGCTGTAGCGCACCCACGCCACCGCGCCGTACACCGAGGCGCCGCCGGATTTGTGCGGGAACAGCCCGGCGATCTCGGCATAGGTGAAGGCCTGGATAAACCCGAACAGGATCGACACGATCCACACGATCCACACGATCCATGCCGGTTTGCCCACCGTGGCGGCAATCGCACCGATGGAGAACAACACCAGCGCGGGCACGCCACTGGCGACCCAGAAGGCCCCGCGCCAGTCGATCTTGCGGTGCAGGCTGCCCACCGAGCCGGCAGCCTGCGGTACAGCCTCGAACGTCGTCGCTTCCATCTTCGTATTCCCATGTCTGAATAGCGGTTAGGTTGGGGCAGTCAAAATGGGGTGGCACACACGTTTCGGGACGATCAGCTACGCACCCGGCTTTTGTCCGGGTCGTAGAAAATCGCTGCGCTGACCGTGGCGCTGATGCGCTTCTGCAGGCCATCGACTTTGCCAATCTCAAGTTCAGTGCCGGGCTCGGCGCAGCTCACATCGACCCGGCACAACGCGATAGTGCTGGCCAGCAGTGGTGAGCGGCAGGCACTGGTGATCACCCCGACCTGGGCCCGGCCCTGGTACACCGGGTCGCCATGGTGGGCGGTCTCGTTGCCGCTCAGGTGCAGGCCGACCAGCTTGTGGCTGGGGTGGGCGCTGCGCCGCAGCAGGGCGTCGCGACCGATAAAGTCATCGGTCTTGCTCTTGAGCGGCACGCTGAAACCGATACCGGCCTCGAACGGATCGGTCTGGTCGCTGAACTCGTAGCCGGCGAAAATCAGCCCGGCTTCGATGCGCAGCAGGTCCAGGGCTTCCAGGCCCAGGGGCACCAGCCCCAAGGGTTGGCCGAGTTGCCAGATGCGGTCCCAGACCCGTTCGGCGTCTTCGGGCTGGCACCACACCTCAAAGCCCAGTTCGCCGGTGTAGCCGGTGCGCGAAATCATCAACGGGCAGCCGTCGAAACCGTCCAGCCGACCCACCAGGAAGCGAAACCAGCCGAGGGTTTCCACACTCGGTTGCGTGGGCGGAGTCCAGACCATCTGCTGGAGCAGCTCGCGACTCAGCGGCCCCTGCACCGCCAGGTTGTGAATCTGCTCGCTGGCGGACTTGACCCACACCTTCATGCCCAGTTTCTCTGCCTGCTCGCGCAACCACACGCCGGCGTAGTCTTCGCCGCAGATCCAGCGGAAGTTGTCCGGGCCCAGGCGCAGCAGGGTACCGTCGTCGAGCATGCCGCCGTGGGCGTGGCACATCGCCGAATACACCACCTGGCCCACCGCCAGGCGGCGTATGTCGCGGGTCAGGCAGTACTGCAACAGGGCTTCGGCGTCGGGGCCGATGATTTCGAATTTGCGCAGGGCGGTCAGGTCCATCACCGCCACCCGTTCGCGGCAACCGAGGTATTCCTCGGTGACGCCGTAACCGTCATAGCGCAGCGGCAGCCACCAATTGCGGTAGTCGGTGAAGCTGCCGGTGAGGGCGCGGGTACGTGAGTGAAACGCGGACTCACGGGTGAGGATCGGGTCGGCATCCGCCGTGGTTCGAGTGCTCATGGCGATGGAAAAACGCTCCTTCTCGCTGTAGATGCGGACATGGATGTCGGTCGGGTTCCAGCCATTGGCCGGGTCAATGTCATCCGGGCACGAGGTACTGCCACACAGCAGGTCGGTCATGGCCCGCAGCAGCACGTAATCGCCGGGCCGTGACCAGGGTTCATCCAGGGTCATCTGCTGGTGCGCATCGATACCGGTGTTGAAGAAGAAATTGATCGCCGGCCAGCCGTTGCGCGCCTGCACGCCATGGGGGGCGAGGACGCGGCTGAGGTTGTCGCTGCAGTTGTCGTGCCCGAAATAGCCATGGGTTTCGTAGTAGCGCGCCGCGCAGGCCAGGGCGAACGAATCGTGGCGCCCGACCGTGTCTTGCACCACCTCCAGCATCGGTTGCATATGGCGGTCGAAAAACTTCGAAAACAGCCCCGGTGCCGGGTAGGCGCTGCCGTTCAGGGTGCGCGTGACGGTCTGGTCCAGATCCAGCTCGACGCCGCGATCCAGGGCGCGCCGGTCGAGGGCGACGAAGTCCGAACACTGGCGGCCCGCGACGTCCAGCACCTGGATGTACTGCCCTTTGGCGACGGTGTAGCCGTGGGCCGTGCCCGCGCGCAGGGTGAATTCGTCGAGTACATCGCCCAACGGCTCGGGCAGGGCCGGCAGCAGCAGCGGCGACGGATTGGCCCGCGTCACTATCAGACGCAGCTCGCTGGGCCGGTATTGCCGGTCCACGGCGGTGGCCTCGGCGGGGGCGGCGACGATTACCAGCAGCGCGTCCTCGGCGACAAACTGCCGGCTGTGGCCGGGCGGGCTGTCGGTGTCCCAAAGCGAGGCCGCCAGCGGCAATGCCTGGGCGTCGATGCCGCGCCGCTGGAGCGCCTGGCCGATACGCCCAGGCACGCAGCACGCCGTTGACCCGCTCAGCCCCCAGCTCGCCAGGGCGCTGCGGCCACCGGCGTCGAGGGCCAGCAGTGCGCAGTTTTGCCGGCCTTCGACGTCGATCACTTGCAGGCCGTCGCCGGGCTGCAAGTCGACCAGGGTCACGCCGCCGGCGGCCACGCGGTAGCGTTCCAGGTTCGGCGCGCGGGCAAACAGCCCGGGTTCGCGGGGATGGGAAACACGCGGTGCATTCATCATCAGCCGACCGACTTGATGGGCGTCGCGGGCTCGCCCAGGTAAGCCGCCATCGAGTCATCCAGCGCCTGCAACCACGGCGTGTGGTGCGGCGGCGACTGGGTGCCGGTCATCAGCGAGCGATAGGACTTGTCGCGATAGCCCATGATGTTTTCCGCCTTGTCGTGCTTCCAGTGCAGGAAGGTTTCGTTGATGGCGGCGATGTCGAAATTCGGGTAGTCGGTGGCGTCCACCAGTTGCTGGATATAGGCGCCCTGGTATTCGAACATCTGCTGGTTGGTTTCCAGGTCCTGTTCCCGTGCGTGCCACGCCTGGCTGTCGGCGACCATGTCGGCGTGGCCGGGCAACTGAATGCGCCCGAGGATCACGTCGCGGGCATACCAGGCCTGGGCGTCGAACATGTTGAAGGAGTACCACTGGTCCTGCATGCCGAGGTAGATCAGGCGGGGGTTGGGTTCCCAGAACACGCCCTTGTAGAGGTTCATCGGCCACAGGCGGTTGTCGGTCTTGAGGCTCAGTTCATCGGGCAGGAACGGGAAGTGGTGCTTGTAGCCGGTGCACAGAATTACCGCGTCGATGTGCTTGCTGCTGCCGTCGACAAAGTACGCGCGGTTGTTTTCCAGGCGCTGGAGCAGTGGTTTTTCTTCCCAGTTATCCGGCCAGGCATAGCCCATGGGCGCGCTGCGGTAGCAACTGGTGATGCTGCGCGCGCCGTATTTGTAGCATTGCGAGCCGATGTCCTCGGCCGAATAGCTGCTGCCGACGATCAGCAGGTCCTTGTCCTTGAACTCCAGCGCCTCGCGGAAATCGTGGGCATGCAGGATGCGCCCGGCGAACTGTTCGAAGCCTTCGAAGTACGGCACCTTGGGCGTGGAGAAGTGGCCGCAGGCGTTGATCACGTAGTCGAATTCTTCACAGGTCAAGGTGTCGCTGGTGTAGTCGTGGGCGTAGAGGGTGAAGCGCTGGCTCTGTTCGTCGAAGGTGACTTGGCGCACCACATTGTTGAAGCGGATGTAGTCGCGCACGCCGGCCTTTTCCACGCGGCCCTTGATGTAGTCCCACAGCACTTCGCGCGGCGGGTAGGAACCGATGGGCCGGCCGAAATGCTCTTCGAAGGTGTAGTCGGCGAACTCCAGGCATTCCTTGGGGCCGTTGGACCACAGGTAGCGGTACATGCTGCCGTGCACCGGCTCGCCGTTCTCGTCGAGGCCGGTGCGCCAGGTGTAGTTCCACATGCCGCCCCAGTCCTGCTGTTTTTCGAAGCACACCAGCTCAGGGATGGCGGCGCCTTTGTCGCGGGCCGACTGGAACGCGCGAAGTTGCGCCAGGCCGCATGGGCCGGCACCGATGATTGCAACACGTAGGGTCATGAGCGTGCCTCCTGAAGGTTTCAGCGAAAGATCACTGTCTTGTCCTGGTTGATGAACACCCGGTGTTCCAGGTGGTATTTCAGGGCTTTGGAAAGGGCCACGGTTTCGGTGTCACGGCCGATGGCGACCAGCGAGTCGGGCAGGTGGGTATGGTCGACGCGCTGGATTTCCTGCTCGATGATCGGGCCCTCATCCAGGTCGCTGGTGACGTAGTGGGCGGTGGCGCCGATCAGCTTGACGCCGCGGTCATAGGCCTGGTGATACGGCTTGGCGCCCTTGAACCCTGGGAGGAACGAGTGATGGATATTGATCGCCCGGCCCGACAGTTGCTGGCACAGGCCGTCGGACAGGATCTGCATGTAGCGCGCAAGCACCACCAGGTCGGTCTGGGTGTCTTCGACGATGCGCATCAGCTCGGCTTCCTGGCCGGCCTTGGTGTCCTGGGTGATCGGCAAGTAGATGAAGCGGATGCCTTCGCGTTCGGCCATCGCCCGCAGGTCCAGGTGGTTGGAGACCACGGCGGTGATGTGCATGTCCATCTCGCCCTTGCGGTGGCGGTAGAGCAGGTCGGTGAGGCAATGGTCGAACTTGCTGACCATCAGCAGCACGCGGGTCGGTTGGCGCGAGCTGAACAACTGCCAGTGCATGTCGAAGCCACCGGCCAGGTCACCCAAGCCTTCGCGCAGGGCGCCGATGTCGCCGCTCACGCCGGCGTTGAAACGGAACACCGCGCGCATGAAAAACTGCCCGGTGAACTCATCGTCGAACTGCGCCAGCTCGCTGATGTAGCACTGCTGTCGGGCCAGGCACGCGCTGATCGCGGCGACAATCCCGGACGCCGCCGGGCAGGTGATCTTGAGGATGTAATGTTCGCGGGAGGCGTCCATCGAAAGCTCCTGAGTTCAGTGAAGGAATGCTCAGCCCTTGGCCGTGCGCTTGGTTTTCTGCGGGTCGTCGAAGGGCAGGGCATGGGTGCTGGCGCTGGCCTCGAGGCTGCCGCGAACCTGCAAGGCAATACCGGGTTCGGAACAGGCGACGCTCATGCGCGCGATGGCCATCGAGCGTTTGCTCAGGCGCGAATACATGCCGCAGGTGATCACGCCGACTTGCTGGTTGCCCTGCCACACGGTGTCGCCGGCCTCGGCGGCACGGACGCCCTCAAGCAGCACGCCGGTGATCTTGAAACGCTCCTGGCCGCGCAGGCGCAGGTGTTCTTCGGCGCCACGGAAGGCGTTCTTGCCAGGTGAAACAGTGAAATCCAGGCCCATTTCCCAAAGGGTGTCGCCGGCCTTCTGGTCGGCGAAGGGGTACATCTGCGAGTTGTCGTAGGGGAAAAACATCAGCGAGCTTTCCACCCGCAACCAGTCCAGGGCGGTGAAGGCGCAGGGGATGATCCCCAGGCTGGCGCCTTGTTCGAGGATGCTGTCCCACAGGAACGGCGCATCGGCGGCCTTGCAGAAAATCTCATAGCCACGTTCGCCGGTGTAGCCGGTGCGCGAGATCATCACCGGGCGGTCGAACAGGCGGGTTTGCAGGTGGTGGAAGTACGCCAGCTGGCGGATGCCGGGCACGTGTTCGGCGAGGAAATCCACCGCCAGCGGACCTTGCAGCGACAGGTCGTGCAGGTCGTCATCGAACAGCACCGCCACTTGCCGGCCCTGGGCCGAGCGCACGAGCATTTCATGCCCGGTGCCGGCGCCATGCACCACCATGAACGCGTTGGGGCCGGTGCGGTAGACGATGCAGTCATCGACGAACTTGCCGTCCTCATCGAGCATCGAGGCGTACACCGATTTGCCCGGGTAGAGCTTGGCGATGTCGCGGGTGGTAGCCCACTGCAACAGGCTCTCGGCGTGGGGGCCCACGTAATGGACTTTTTTCAGGCCGGATACGTCCATCAGGCCGGCGCGGGTGCGGATCGCCTGGTGGTGGTCGGCGAGGTCACTGCTGTAGGTCCAGGCAGTGCCCATGCCGTTCCAGTCTTCGAGGTGGGAGCCGAGGGCGCGGTGCCGTTCGGCCAATGCAGAAATACGCCATGAGTGGGTCATGTGAGGTTCCTTGTCGTAGAAGAAGGGGCGTCAGGCCTGTGGGTCGAACTGGCTCAGCCACTCGACCAGCGTGTGGCGGTAGCGGGTCATGCCCTTGTAGTCGGCGATGGGGTCGGGCAGGTCGCGCAGCACGCGGTGCAGGCGACAGCCCCAGCCGGGTTGCGTGACCAGCTCGTCCAGGCTGATCAGGTAGGTGCGGATGCTGAACATCACCGCGTGGCTGCGCGGCAGGCGCGCCATCACTTGCAGCTCGACCCGCAGGTGCACCTGCTGGCCGACGTTCTGCGCGGTGATCCGGCCGCGATCGGAGCCCCATTCATGGAAGGTTTCCGGCGATGAATCCAGGCGCGGGTTGATGGTCAGGGTCCAGTTCAAGCGCCGTACCGGCTGGCCGACCTGCAGGTTGAGCAGGTACTTCAGCGCCCGTTCGAACACGCCCATCTGATGGGCCATGGGCACCGGTGCGTGCCATTGCTTGAAACTCATGCCGGCGTCGAACGCCAGCGACCAGTCGGCCGGGCTGGTGACCAGGCCGGCGTCCATGTACAGGTCGCCGTCACGCTGGTCGAGCAGGGCGAAATCCCCCTGCACCTGGCGGCCGATGTACTCCAGCGGCGCGCAGGGCAGGCTGCTGGCATCGCCGAAGATGAAGGCCTGGTCGATGTCCAGCAGGTGGTTGCGCCACTGCCAGCGCTCGCCGTTTTGCGTCAGGCTGAACGCCTGCGGGTAGTCGGCGGCCAGGTGTTCCATGATCATCTGCAGCGCATCCCAGGCCGCCACTTGCATGTGGGGCATCACCAGGTAGCGGCGCGGGTCCTTGTCCAGCACCAGGGCGCGCTCGGCCATTTCCGAGCGGTAGTGCTCGTCGATGTCGAAGGCGTGCTCATAGATCGAGCCGGGGTCGCGGGAGGTGGCCGGTTCGATGTTCACCGAGTACAGGTAGCTGTCCTCGATAAAGGGAAAGGGGAAACGCCGGATCGCGGCCGGGCTGTTGCGAAAGCTGAAATCGTCGCGATAGCTCAGCACGGGGCTCGTTTGCAGGGGCATGGCACTCACTCCTATAGGTCCAGCGAAACGCAGGGGCCGCTGCCGCGCGAGACGCAGGGCATCAGAAAGTCGGCCTGCTCGGCCGGGCTGAGGAAGCTGTCGCGGTGTTCGATGGCGCCGCCCTGGTGGCGCGTGATGCACTGGCCGCAGACCCCGCCACGGCACAGGTTGGGCACCTGTAGTCCGGCGTGTTCCAGGGCTTCTAGCAAACTTTGCTCGGCCTCGACCCGCAGGCGTCGGCCGCTGCGCAGCAGCTGCAGGTCGAATGGCTGGCCGGGTTGTGCGCCTTTGAAGGCTTCCGAATGCACACGCCTGCTCGGCCAACCGAGGCGTGCAGCGTGTTGCTCAACCGCCTCGAGCAAGGGCTGCGGACCGCAGGTGTAGACGTGGCTGCCCAGCGGTCGATTGCCGAGGATCCGGTCTAGGTCCGGGCGCCGGTCGTAGGTGTGCAGGCGCGGGCCGAGGCGCTGTTGCAGCTCGTCGAGATAGGCGTCGCTGAGGCCCCGGCGGAACAGGTAATGCAGTTCGAAGTCGGCCTGCTGTTGTTCCATCGCGGCGATATAGGCCATGAACGGCGTGATCCCGATCCCGGCGGCGATGAGGATATGCAGGCGCGCGGTGCCATGGGGTGCGAACAGATTGGCCGGCGGCGAAATCTGCAGGGTGTCGCCGACCTGCACCTGCCTGTGCAGGTACCGCGAGCCACCGCGCGAGGCGTCTTGCAGGCGCACGGCGATGCGGTAGTGCTGGGGCTGCGCCGGGTCGCTGGTGAGTGAATAGGCATTGCGCACCGTGCCTTCGGCCAGCGGCAGGTGCACCTGCACATGGCTGCCGGGCGAGAAGCCGGGCAGGCTGCCCGTGGCGGGCATCAGGGTGAATTCGCGCACCACCGGCGTGAGCATGCGTGCGGCGCTGACCTGGACGTTGAGGGCCGCGCTCATGGCTGGAACCCCGCGTAGGGCTGGTCGGGGTTGATGCACACGCCGAGATATGCCCCCAGGCGCCGGGAAAAATGCGTGCGGACCTCCAGCCCGACGTGGCAGCCGATGCAGTTCAACAGCGGCTCCGGCCCGGCCGCCTGGGTCAGGCCGCAGTGCGCGCAATACACTTGGCGCAGGCCGGGTATGCAGGTCATGTCGATCTCGTCGTCTTCCATACCCGCGGCACGGGCCTCGCCGTGCACACGCCAGATAAAGGCTTCGTCGCCCAGCAGGTAGAGCCGGCAGCCCACGGTGGCGCTGGCCAGCGCCTGTTGCAGGCGCCGCGCAAAGTCGGGGCGTTCGCCGTTCAACAGCAGGGGGCTGTCCAGTTCGCTGATGAACGCTGCGCTGGCGGCGGCTGATTGCATCACCACGATGGGGCGGCTGCGGGTGTGGGTCATGGGGGGCTCTCCACGCTGGGTTTTGTTTCCTGTTGGGAGAGATACTTTCCTATGGGGAAAATCTTCTCAATCTGGAAAAAGGGCTATGCCTTTGGAGATAAGCCTTGCGCGCCGGCCATTCGGGGCATGGAAGTTGCTGGGCCTTTCGACCACACAGCGCAACCGGACGGGGAGTTATCGAAGAGTGCTGACACGACCAAAAGGCTGGCCGCTCTGGTTGGGGCCTGTGCGCCCCGAACAGGCGCGCAGCGTGCGCAGGTTGTTGGCCGAGTTGCCCCTGCACGCTGACGGTGCCTTGTCGGGTTTCCTGGACCGTTTCGACGCACTGCTGCCGCCTGCCAGGCTCAACCTGATCCTCGGCGGCGAAGACCTGGGCCCGACGCGGCGTGGGGAGGTGGAAGGCTGCCAGGCCGTCGCGCGTTGCCCCTGGCGCGACGCCAGCGTGACGGACGCCCCCCAAGCCTGCGGACCGTGCCGGCAACGGGGCGTGCACCGTCTGGTGTGCGCCTTGCCCGAGGGTGCAAAAGGCGCATTGCTGCTCGACACCCCCCGGCGCGCCGGTGCCAGTTGGCGCCAGCTACTGGAAGAGGCGGCGCAGGCGGTAGGCGTGAGCGTACGCCTGCGCAGCCATAACCGTGAGCAGCAGCGCAAACAGGCGACCTCCCGCCACGGTGCCCTGGCCCGTGAGCTGCACGATTCGGTGGCGCAGCAGTTGGGTTACCTGTCGTTCCAGGCCCATGGCTTGCAGTCGCAACTGGGCGAGCCGGCACTGCAGGACCTGTGCACCGGCCTGAGCCAACTGCAACGCCAGGTGCGCGAGCTGATCACCAGTGCGCGCCTGACCATGGACGGGCGCTCGCTGCGCCAGGCCCTGGCCGATTCGGTCGCGGAATTTTCGCGGCGCTGCATCATTGTCTTCGAACTCGACAATCGCCTGGCCGACGACGCCCTGAGCCCGGAAACCGAATTGCAGATCCTGCAGATCATTCGCGAGGCCCTGGCCAATGCGGTGCGGCATTCCCACGCGCGCCACGTGCGCATCGAACTGCGCCAGACCCAGGACGGCGACGCCTCGGTGTCGGTGGAAGACGATGGCATCGGCTTGATCCCGGCCTGCGACGAACACAACCATTTCGGCCTGGCGATTATCCGCGAGCGCGCCGCCAGCATCGGCGCACGGCTGAGCATAGAAGCGATCCGCCCGCACGGGGTGCGCGTGCACCTTGGCCTGCGTCGCCACCACGATCTGCCACAGGGGAGTCTCGATGGACTGCACGACCTTATTACTGATCGATGATCACCCGTTGTTTCGCAAGGGCCTGGCGCAGTTGTTCGATGCCAGCGGCGACTTCGAAGTGGTGGGGCAGGCGGCCAGCGGCCGCGAGGGCATCAACCTGGCCGTGAGCCTGACGCCGCAACAGGTGCTGCTGGATTTGCACATGCCCGGCCTCAGCGGATTACAGGTGCTGGATGAACTGCGCCAGTTACGCCTGGATTGCCAGGTGGTGGTGCTCACCGCCTCCATGGACCGCGCCGAGTTGCTCACGGCCTTGCGCCTGGGCGCCAGCGGTTATGTGCTCAAGGAAACCGAGCCGGATGCGTTGCTGGCGTATATGCGCAACTGCCACAAGGGCGCGATCGTGCTGGACTCGAGCCTGATTGCCTTGCTCGCCGACCAGGCCGAGCCCACGCAAGCGTGTGAGGCTGCGGGCAGCGAAAACCTTACCGAGCGCGAAGGCCAGACCCTGGCGCTGATCGCCGCCGGCATGAGCAACAAACAGATCGGCAGGGAACTGGGGATCAGCGACGGCACGGTGAAAATCTACGTGCGCAGCCTGTTGCAGAAGCTCGGCCTGCATTCGCGCCTGGAGCTGGCGGCCTGGGTGCACAGCGGTGCCTTGATGAAACACGAGGAGCGCCACTAGATGAGGGACAGCCCCGAAGCGTTTGCGCCCCCGCCGATTGACCTGATGGATTGCTTTCCCGCCGCCTTATTGCAACTGCGCGACAACGGCCAGATCGCCCACTTCAACCTGGCCTGGGCCGAGTTGATGGGCGCGCCGGGCGCGGAGCGCAACCTGATGGACTACGTGCACCAGGAAGACCGCCCGCTATGGCGCCAGGCCCTGAATGAACTGCGCCGTCGCCCCGACACCTCATTCAACCAGCGCCTGCGCTTTGTGCACCCCAGTGGCGAACTGCGCTGGTTCGAGATCAGCCTCAAGCGCGGCCCCCAAGGCTTCTATTTGGTGGCCGGGGACGTTACTGCCCACAAGCGCCGCGAAATCGCCTGGCAGGCCAGCCAGCGCAGCAGCATGAGCTTGCTCGACAGCATGCCGGGCCTGATCTATCGCGGCCGCAACAACCGCGACTGGACCATGGAATTCGTCAGCGCGGGCTGCCTGGAGTTGACCGGTTACCCTGCCGAGCGCCTGGTGGACAACCATGAGTTCACCTACAACAGCCTGATCCTGGCGCAGGATGCCGACTATGTGTGGCGCGAGGTGCAATATGCGTTGTCACGGCAGGAGCCGTTCGAGCTCAATTACCGGATTCGCTGCGCCGACCGCTCGATCAAGCATGTGTGGGAGAAGGGCGTGGGGATTTATGCGGATACCCGTGAGGTGTTGGGGATCGAGGGGGCGATTTTCGAGCGCAAGAGTTGACGGATAAACGCACTTCAAATGTGGGAGGGGGCAAGCCCCCTCCCACATGGGATTCAATGCGCGCCAGCGGCCTTGTTCAGATCACTCTCCGCCCACTGCGTATACACACACGCATCCGCCGTCGCCCAGCGCACACGCACCGGATCGCCGGCCTTGAGGGGCATGCCCGCAGCGGACAGCGCCTTGACCGTCATCGATGTGCCGCCGAGGGTTTTCACTGTGCAGGTCTGGCTTTCGCCGAGGAACAGCACCTCACCCACAATCGCCGACACTTCATTCCAGCCCGCCGCCAGCGGTTGTTCAGCGGCCTGTTCGACACTCAGCGCCAGGGCTTTTTCCGGGCGTACCATCAGCAGTACATCCTGCTCGGTGTGCAACCCGCTGGTCAGGCGGATCGACACGGATTGGCCTTCGAACGCCGCCACGGCATTGCCCTGGGCCTTGAGCTTGAGGAAGTTGGAGTTGCCGAGGAACGACGCCACGAACGCGTTCGGCGGGTTCTGGTAGAGGTCGAAGCCGCTGCCCAGGCCGACGATCTTGCCGTGGCTGAAAATCGCGATGCGCTGGGACAGGCGCATGGCTTCTTCCTGGTCGTGGGTCACGTAGACGATGGTGATGCCCAGGCGCCGGTGCAGTTGGCGCAGTTCGTCCTGCAGGTCTTCGCGCAATTTCTTGTCGAGGGCGCCGAGGGGTTCGTCCATCAACAGGATGCGTGGCTCGTACACCAGCGCGCGGGCGATGGCGACCCGTTGCTGTTGGCCGCCGGACAATTGCGAAGGGCGGCGATGGGCGAACTGTTCCAACTGCACCAGCTTGAGCATGGCGTCGACGCGCTTGTCGCGTTCGGCGCTGGCCAGTTTGCGAATCGCCAGGGGGAAGGCGATGTTGTCGCGCACCGACAAATGCGGGAACAGTGAGTAACGCTGGAACACCATGCCGATGTCGCGCTTGTGCGGCGGTACGTTGACCAGCGATTGGCCGCTGACCAGGATCTCGCCGCTGCTTGGCGTTTCGAAGCCGGCAAGCATCGACAGTGTGGTGCTTTTGCCCGAGCCGCTGGAGCCGAGGAAGGTGAGGAATTCGCCGTCCTGGATGTCCAGCGAGATGTTGTCCACGGCTGCGAATTCGCCGTAGTGCTTGTTCAGGTTGCGCAGGCTGACCAGGGGTTGGCCATGGCTCTGCGCGACATCGTTGATCACTGCACTCATGTTCTTCTCCTCGGCGCTCAAGCGCGGGTTTCGGTACGCCGGCGAACGGCGGCGGCAATCACCATGACCAGCACCGAGAGGCCGATCAGCAGCGTCGACGCGACGGCGATCACAGGCGTCAGGTCCTGGCGCAGGGTGGTCCACATTTTTACGGGAAGGGTTTGCAGGGTCGGGCTGGCCATCATCACGCTGAGCACCACTTCGTCCCATGAGACCAGGAAGGCGAACAGCGCACCGGCGACCATCCCCGGACGAATCGCCGGAAAGGTCACCTTGAACACTGCCTGCAACCGCGAGGCGCCGCAGATCACTGCCGCGTCTTCGATCGACTGGTCGAACAGTTTCAGCGAGTTGATGATCGAGATGATGGTGAACGGCAGCGCCACGATCACATGGCTGACCACAAAGGCGAACATCGTGCCGGTGTAGCCCAGCTTCAGGAACAGCGCGTACACCGCCACGGCGATGATCACCAGCGGCACGATCATTGGCAGGGTGAACAGGCCGTAGAGCAATTCACGGCCGGGGAAGCGCCCGCGCACCAGGGCAAAGGCGGTGGGCAGGCCGAGGGCGACGGCGAATACGGTGGTCAGCACGGCCACCTTGAGGCTGGCCATGGCCGCGTTCATCCAGTCGGCGTTGGAGAAGAACTGGCCGTACCATTTCAGCGTCCAGCCCGGTGGCGGGAACACCAGCCATTGGGACGAGCCGAACGACAGCAGCACGATGAACACGATCGGCAGCAGCAGGAACAGGCCGATCAAGCCGGTGGTGGTGTAGAGGCCCAAGCGCATCCTGCGGCTCATGGCATTGGGGGTCAGGAGCATGACGGCTTACCTCGCGTTGCTGGCGCCAACCGGGGATTCCGGCTGAAGCTTCAGGTAGAAGTAGAACAGCACCAGGGTGATGAAGATCAGCAACGCGGCGCCGGCACTGGCCAGGCCCCAATTGAGGAACGATTGCACCTGCTGGATGATGAACTCGGGCAGCATCATGTTCTGCGCACCGCCGAGCAGTGCCGGGGTGACGTAGTAACCGAGGGACATCACGAACACCATCAGGCCGCCGGAGAACAACCCCGGCCGGCACAACGGCAGGAACACGCGGAAGAAGTTGGTCCACGGGCTCGCGCCGCAGATCGAGCCGGCCTGCAGGATCATCGGGTCGATGGCCTGCATGGTCGCCTGCAATGGCAGCACGATGAACGGGATCATGATGTAGCTCATGCCGATCACCACGCCGGTGAGGTTATGCACCATCTCCAGGGGCACATCGATGATGCCCATGGCCATCAGCGCCTTGTTGATCACCCCGGAGGCTTGCAGCAAGACCAGCCAGGAGTAAGTGCGGGCGAGCAGGCTGGTCCACATCGACAGCAGCACAATATTCAGGATCCAGCGTCCCCAGCCGCGCGGCACCAGGGTGATCGCCCAGGCCAGCGGAAAGCCCAGCAGCAGGCTGAACAGGGTCACCAGGCCCGCCACCGAAAAGGTGTTGAGCAGCACCCGTGCATAGGCTGAGTTGGCGAACAGCTGTTCGTAGTTGCCCAGGCCCGGCACCGGCTCCAGCACGCCGCGCAGCAGCAGGCCGATCAGCGGCGCCAGGAAGAACAGGCCGAGGAACAGCAGGGCCGGGATCAGGTTGCTCGAGCCCCGCCAGCGCTGTGCCAGGGACGGCGCCCCGGCCTTGGGCGAAACCGCGCCGGCAGCGCCGAGGGCGCTCCCGGTCGGTGTGGTTGCCGTCATTTTCATTTGACTAGCCATTCATTCCACCGTGTCGCAATGGCCGGACCGTTCTTGGCCCAGTAGGCGAAATCGAGGGTGATCTGGTCCTTGACGTAGGCGGTCGGCAGGTTCGGCGCGAGCACCGAATCCAGGCGCTGCACGCTGTCGATGTTCACCGGCGCATAGGCGGTCAGGTTGGAGAAATCCGCCTGGCCCTTGGCGCTGCTGGCGTTGGCGAGGAATTTCATCGCCGCCGCTTTGTTTTTCGAACCTTTAGGCACGACGAGGATGTCGGCCATGACCAGGTTCTGCTTCCAGCTCACGCCCACGGGCGCGCCGTCTTCCTGCAGGGCGTGGATGCGACCGTTCCAGAACTGGCCCATGCTGACTTCGCCGGACGCCAGCAACTGTTGCGACTGCGCACCGCCGCCCCACCAGACGATGTCTTTCTTGATGGTGTCGAGTTTCTTGAAGGCGCGGTCCAGGTCCAGGGGGTAGAGCTTGTCGGCCGGGACGCCGTCGGCCAGCAGCGCCAGTTCGAGCACGCCGGGGCTTGGCCATTTGTAGAGGGCGCGCTTGCCGGGGTAGGTCTTGGTGTCGAACAGAGCGGTCCAGTCCTGGGGCTTGCCGGCGCCGAGCTTGCCTTCGTTGTAGCCGAGCACGAAGGAGAAGAAGAACGAGCCCACGCCATGGTCGGAGACGAAGCGCGGGTCGATCTTGTCGCGCTGGATCACCGAGAAGTCGAGGGGTTCGAGCAGGCCTTCGGCGGCGGCGCGCAAGGCGAAGTCGGCCTCGACATCCACCACGTCCCACTGCACGTTGCCGCTTTCGACCATGGCCTTGAGTTTGCCGTAGTCGGTGGGCCCATCCTGGACCACGGTAATGCCGCTGGCCTTGCTGAACGGGTCGGCCCAGGCCTGCTTCTGCGCATCCTGGGTGCTACCGCCCCAGCTCACGAAGTTGACGCTTTCGGCCGCCATGGCCGCGTGAGTGGCCGTGGCCAATAAACCCGCGAACAGCACCGCGGTTGCACGTTTGTTCAACACCATTTTCACGCCCTCATTTGTTTTGTTATTGAGCGGGCTTGGTAATGCCCGCCTATCGGGAGCAGTAGGTCCATCGGGGGCCTCTAATCGAGACCCCAAAAGGCGACCGTGCCAAGGGCTGTTATTGGTGCTCTCCCTGGCGGGCGCACTTGGCGGAAGTGTTCGGTCTATGGAATATCATATTATGGTATTCCAAACTTTGTGCAAGCATTTTGCCTTACCGGTTATCCGTCATTCGGTGAAGGGAATGCTCTCGACCACCTCCAGGTCGTAGCCGGTCAGCCCGGCGTATTTGAGGGGCGGGCCGAGGTGACGCAGTTTGCCGACGCCGAGGTCTTGCAAGATCTGCGCCCCGGTGCCCACTTCGGAATAGATGCGCGACTGCGAGCGGTTGAACTGGCGCGGTGCCTGAGTCAGTTGCGGCACGCGTTCCAGCAGCGCCTGGGACGACTCATGGTTGGCCAGCACCACCACCACGCCGCTGCCTTCAGCGGCGACACGTTGCAAGGCCGCCCACAGCGTCCAGTTGGACGGGCCGCTGTAGTCGGCACCGACCAGGTCGCGCAGCGGGTCGATCACATGCACGCGCACCAGCGCCGGGGTATCGCGGCGCAACTGGCCCATCACCATTGCCATGTGCACGCCGCCGTCGATGCGGTCTTCAAAGGTGATCAGGCGGAACGTGCCGTGCACCGTGGGCAGGTCGCGTTCGCCGATGCGCACCACGGTGCGTTCGGTGCTGAGGCGGTAGTGGATCAGGTCGGCGATCGTGCCGATCTTGATGCCGTGCTTGCGCGCGAAGATTTCCAGGTCGGGACGGCGGGCCATGGTGCCGTCGTCGTTCATCACTTCGACGATCACCGACGCCGGGGTGTGCCCGGCCAGGCGCGCCAGGTCGCAGCCGGCTTCGGTGTGGCCGGCGCGGGTCAACACGCCGCCGTCCTTGGCGCGCAACGGGAAGATATGCCCCGGCTGCACGATGTCGGCCGGTCCGGCATTGCTGTCGACGGCCGCTGCCACGGTGCGTGCGCGGTCTGCGGCGGAGATGCCGGTGGTCACGCCGCTGGCGGCTTCGATGGACACGGTAAACGCGGTGCTGAACACGCTGCCGTTGCTCGGCACCATCTGTTCCAGGCCGAGGCGCTGGCAGTGTTCGTCGGTAAGGGTCAGGCAGATCAGGCCACGGGCTTCGCGGGCCATGAAACTGATAGTCTCGGCGGTGCAGCAGGCCGCAGGCAGCAACAGGTCGCCTTCGTTTTCCCGGTCTTCGTCGTCCACCAGGAGCACCATCTTGCCTTGGCGGTAGTCTTCGATGATGTCTGCGATGCTGTTGAAGGACATGGAGAGTGCTCGATTTGTTGGTTGTATGTATTATGGTATACCACAAAAACTCAACAAGAGGATGTCACGATGAAGGCCTACTGGATTGCCCATGTGGATGTGTCCGATGCCGAGCAATACACGCAGTACACCCAGCGCGCGCCGGCGGCGTTTGCAAAGTTTGGCGGGCGGTTCCTGGCCAGGGGCGGGCGCAGCGAGGCGATGGAAGGCGGGCCTGCACGGCAGCGTAATGTGGTGATTGAGTTTGAGAGCTATGAGCAGGCGGTAGCGTGTTATGAGTCCGCTGAGTATCAGGAGGCGAAGGCGCACCGTGAAGGGGTGGGGCTGGCGCAGATCATCATCGTGGAAGGGCTGGCGCCCTAGGTCATCAGGCCGAACATGGGCCAAATGTGGGAGGGGGCTTGCTCCCGATAGAGGTCTGTCAGCTACAAGGATGCTGACTGATACACCGCTATCGGGAGCAAGCCCCCTCCCACATTTTGATCTGTGTTTGGCCGTGCGGTCAGCGGATGAAATGAATCTTGCCGCTGTCGTCATTACCGATATAGATGCCATACACCCCAGCCTGGCGTTCCTCGATATACCGTTCGAGGATCTGCCGGATCGCCGGGTAGTAGATGCTCTCCCAGGGAATCTCCTCGGGCGCGAAGAACTTGTAGTCGAGGGTTTCCGGGCCGAACTGGCCGGTGATCTCCAGCGCGATGGCGCGGAAGATGATGTACACCTCGCTGATTTTCGGCACGCTGAAGATCGAGTAGGGCGAGAGGATCTCGGCACGTACGCCGCTTTCTTCCCAGACTTCACGCAACGCCGCCTGCTCGGTGGTTTCGCCACCTTCCATAAAGCCGGCAGGCAATGTCCAGGTGCCTGGGCGGGGCGGGATCGCCCGTTGGCACAGCAGGTATTTGCCGTCCTGCTCGATGATGCAGCCGGCGATGATCTTGGGATTGATGTAGTGGATATAGCCGCAGCCCCGGCACATCAGGCGCTCATGGGTATCGCCCGGTGGCAGCTGGTGACCGAGGTCACTGCCGCCGCATGCCGGGCAAAAGCTGGGGCTGGCCAAGGTCAGTGACCTATGCGCGGTTCTTTCAGCGCGATGGGCAGGGTGATTTCCGGAATCTTGCCGGTTTCTTCCTGTTTGCGCTTGAGGTAGTCCAGGGCCACGGCGGCCGCCGCACGCACGTGATCGACGCAGGCCTGGTGGGCCGCCAGCGGGTCGCCGCTCTTGATCGCCTGGACCATGCGTTCCATTTCCTGGTTACTGGTGCCGCGACGGTTTTCCTGGGACACCGAGGTGGCGCGCAGGTAGCTGATGCGCGCCTGCAGCTGGCGCAACTGGGTGGCCGCCACATGGTTGCCCGAACCTTCGAGCAGCACGTCGTAGAAGCCCTGGACCGAGTCGATGACCTGTTGCAGCTCACCGTCCTTGAGGGCCTTGCGGTTTTCTTCCAGGGCTTTTTCCAGGGCCTTGATGTCCTTGGCCTTGGCGCGCAGGGTGAACAATTGCACGATCAAGCCTTCGAGTACGCAGCGCAGTTCATAGATGTCGACGGCGTCGGCCAGGGTGATGATCGCCACCTGCGGACCCTTGGCATCGGCGAATTCCACCAGGCCTTCGGACTCCAGGTGACGCAAGGCTTCGCGTACCGAGGTGCGGCTGACGCCGAGGCGGTCGCACAGATCGCGCTCCACCAGGCGGTCACCGGGCAGCAGTTGGAAGTTCATGATGGCGCTGCGCAGTTTTTCCAGCACGATTTCGCGCAGGGTGACCGGGTTGTGATTGACCTTGAAGCTGTCGTCGAGGGGCGCGCGTTTCATGGGGTCTGCTCTGAATTTAGCGGTTAACTGGAGGCCTCGGCCGGCCGGGGCCGATTGAGGGCCGAAAATCGTGCCCAAGTTTATCATGCTGCGTTCCTTAAGCGACAAACCCTCACGGCCCCCGCGCGCCTCAGGCCAGGGCCGGCAGCGGGCCCAGCTTGCCCCTGTGGTAGATCATCGGCGTGACCGGCTCCTTGGGCAGGATCAGGTTCTTTACCGCACCGACGATGATCGCGTGATCGCCGCCGTCGTATTCGCGCCACAGTTCGCACTCGATGATCGCCGTGGCCTTGGCCAGCAGCGGATTGCCCAACTCGCTCAGGTGCCACTCGATGCCCTTGGCCTTTTCCTTGCCTTTGCTGGCGAAAGCATAGGCCTCGGCGGTCTGGTCGGCGGACAGCAAGTGGATCGCGAAGCGCTTGCTGTCGCGCAGGATCGGGTAGGTGTCCGACCCATAGTTAGGGCAGAACAGCACCAGCGCCGGGTCGATCGACAGCGCGCTGAACGCACTGGCGGTAATGCCGACGATGCCGCCGTCCGGGTCGAGGGTGGTGACCACCGTGACGCCCGAAGGGAATGAGCTCATGACGTCTTTGTAAATGCCGGGTTCGATCATGGTCGGGGTCTCTTAGCGCATCACGAAAGGGTCAGGCATGGGCGCCTGGGAGAGGTTGATCCACACCGTCTTCAGCTCGGTGTAGGCGAGCACCGAATCGATGCCGCTTTCACGTCCGTAGCCGCTGTTCTTGAAGCCGCCGATAGGCGCCATGGCCGACACGGCGCGGTAGGTGTTGACCCAGATGATCCCCGAGCGCACGTCCCGGGCCAGGCGGTGGGCGCGGCCGAGGTCGCGGGTCCAGATGCCGGCGGCGAGGCCGAATTGCGAGTCGTTGGCGATGGCCAGCGCTTCGGCTTCATCCTTGAAACGGATGACCGAGGCCACCGGGCCGAACACTTCTTCCTGCATGATCTTCATCGAGTTGCTGTCGCACTCGAACAAGGTCGGCTCATAGAACCAGCCCTCACCGAGGTTCTGCGGGCGTTTGCCGCCGGTGCGCAGGCGCGCGCCTTCGGCGATGGCATCGGCCACCAGGCCTTCGACCACGGCCAGTTGCTGCGCGGTGGCCATGGGGCCCATTTCGCTGGCGTCGTCCTGGGGGTTGCCGATGCGGATGCGCTGGGCGCGAGCCACCAGGCGCTCAACGAATTCGTCGTAGATCTCATCCTGCACCAGCAGGCGCGAGCCGGACACGCAGCTCTGCCCGGACGCCGCGTAGATCCCGGCAATCGCACCGTTGATGGCGCTGTCGAGGTCGGCGTCGGCAAAGATGATATTCGGCGATTTGCCGCCCAGTTCCAGGGACAGCCTGGCGAAGTTCTCCGCGCTGCTGCGCACCACATGGCGGGCCGTGGCCGCGCCGCCGGTGAAGGCGATCTTGCGCACCAGTGGGTGGCGGGTCAGGGCGGCGCCGGTGCTGGGGCCGTAGCCGGTGACCACGTTGACCACGCCCGGCGGGATCCCGGCTTCGAGGGCCAGGCGCGCGAGTTCGAGGATGGTCGCCGAGGCGTGTTCCGACGGTTTGATCACGATGGTATTGCCCGCCGCCAGGGCCGGCGCGAGTTTGATCGCGGTCAGGTACAGCGGGCTGTTCCACGGAATGATCGCGGCGACCACGCCCATGGCTTCGTGCACGGTGTAGGCGAACAGGTCCGGCTTGTCCAGCGGCAGGGTGCCGCCTTCGAGCTTGTCGGCCAGGCCGGCGGTGTAGTGGAAAAACTCCGGCAGGTAGCTGACCTGGCCACGGGTTTCGCGGATCAACTTGCCGTTGTCGCGGCTTTCGAGCTGGGCCAGTTGCTCCTTGTTCTCGGCGATCAGGTCACCCAGGCGGCGCAGCAATTTGCCCCGTGCGGTGGCGGTGAGGCCACGCCAGGCCGGGCTGTCGAAGGCGCTTTGGGCGGCCTGCACGGCGCGCTCCACATCGGCTTCATCGGCGTCGGGCAGTTGCGCCCAGGGTTCGGCCAGGGCCGGGTTGAGGCTGTCGAAAGTCTTGCCGGACAGGGCATCGACCCATTCACCGCCGATGCACATCTGGAAGCGTGCGAGTGTCATGCAACGATCCCCTTGATTGGATTGTTTTGGGCGTACACCGTGTCGAGGAAGCCCAGCAGCAGCTGGTTGACCAGGCGTGGCGATTCTACCGGCATCATATGCCGTTGCTCGGCCAGCACCGCAACGGTGGCGCCGGGAATACGATCGGCCAGTTGCCGGGCCATTTCCGGGGTTGAGCCGGGGTCGAGTTCGCCGGTGGCTACCAGGGTCGGTACGCGCAAGCCCTTGAGGTCGTCGGCGCGGTACATGTCCTGGGTCGCAAACAGTTCGTAGGTGGTCAGGTAGCCCTGGGGGTCGTTGCCCGCCAGGGTTTCACGCAGGGCGGCGATCTGCGCCGGGTTGGCCGCCTGGTATTCACGGCTGAACCAGCGCGACAGCGCGGCTTCGGCATTCGCATCCGGGCCATGTTCGGCGGCCTGGGCGGTGCGTGCGATCACGCCGGCACGCTGTTCGGGGCTGCGGTTGAACACACTGTTGAGCACTACCAGGGATGTGAGGCGCTCGGGGTAGTGCAGGGCAAACGCCCGGGCGACCAGGCCGCCCATGGAAAAACCGATCACCGTGGCCTGGGGCAATTGCAGGTGGTCGAGCAGCTCCAGCAACTGGTCGGCATACCCCAGCAGCGGCGTGCCGGCGGCCGGGCGCGGGCTGGCGCCATGGCCGAGCATGTCATAGGTGATCACGCGGTAATTCGTGGCCAGGCCAACGACTTGCCCGCCCCACATTTCTTTATTCAGGCCCACGCCGTGGATCAAAACCACAGGCTGGCCTTGGCCGGTCGCCAGATAACTGGTGCCAGCCGGGGTGCGTTCAGCGGTGAGCCGAATCATGGAGCGCTCCTGCATGCTTTTTGTTTTGGCCGGTCTTGCTTACTGGGCTTTTTCAGCGGCCAGCTCTTCCAGGTCGATATAGCGGTTGCCGATACGAGGGTGCAGGCGGCCGCCATCGGCGCAGCCCAATACCACGACGATTTCATCGGCGCGCGGCGAATCCTCGATGTGCATTTCCAGGGTGATGTAGTGCGAGCGCAGGCCTTCGTCGTCCTTGTGCATCATCGGGATCTGGATCGAGGTGCCCGGGCCGCCGCGCTTGTTGGTGAAGCTCAGGTAGCTCTTGGCTTTGACCGCTTCACGGTAGTGATTGCCGAAGCGCAGGGTATGGATGATCGCGCTCGCGTGTTCGATCTCGCCATCGGCTCCGACCACGGCAGCCTTGCCATACGCCTCGATGTTTTCGGCACCGCCAATGATGCCCACCAGGCGCTCGACCATCAGCGCGCCGAGGTCGGAGCAATTGGCCCGGATTTCCGGCTTGAGGTCTTCGACGAAGCCACGACCCAGCCATGGATTCTTCAGCACCACGGCGAGACCGACCATCTTCACCGGGGTATCCGCGGCCTTGCCGCCTTCGATAAAGGTTTCTTCAACATAGCTGACGATCTTGCGAATTTCGAAACTCATGAGCGGCTCCATCAGGTGTGGGGGAGTGGATTGCGTATGATGGTATACCATAATACGCAAAGCACAAGCGCCGCAAATGAGTTTGCGTGGGGTAAGGCGATAAAGGGGGGTGTGAAACTATTCTTGGGGTGATGTTAAAAAATGTTAGATCGAAAAAATACTTCACATAATCTGTTCATTGGTGGATGATCGATCCCAATTCCAACGCGGCTCGCCGGTGTGGTGTCAGCCGCTGTTTTCCCCTGGAGTACCCCATGAATAATAAGAATGTCGGTGTGATCGGTCTGGGCGCGATGGGGCTGGGCATTGCCCGCTCGCTGTTGCGCGCAGGCTTTAATGTGCATGCCTGTGATGTGCGCGACGCGGTGACCCAGCAGTTCGCCAGCGAAGGCGGGGTGGCGTGCGCGTCGCCGGCGCAGATGGCCGAGGCCTGTGATGTGCTTATCACCGTGGTGGTCAATGCCGAGCAGACCGAGACCGTGTTGTTCGGTGAGGGCGGTGCCGTGGCGGCGCTGCGTCCCGCCAGCCTGGTGATCGGCTGTGCCACCGTGGCCCCGACCTACGCCGTGGACCTCGGCCAGCGCCTGGGCGAACACGGCCTGCTGTACCTGGATGCGCCGATTTCCGGCGGTGCGGCCAAGGCCGCCGCCGGTGAGATGACCATGATGACCTCCGGCCCGCAGGCTGCTTATGCCAAGGCCGATGCAGTGCTGGCGGGCATGGCCGGCAAGGTGTATCGCCTGGGCGACGTCCATGGCCTGGGCTCCAAGGTCAAGATCATCAACCAGTTGCTCGCCGGCGTGCATATCGCCGCTTCCGCTGAAGCCATGGCCCTGGGCCTGCGCGAAGGGGTGGACGCCGATGCCTTGTACGAGGTGATCACCCACAGCGCCGGCAATTCCTGGATGTTCGAAAACCGCGTGCCGCACATTCTCAAGGCCGACTACACGCCACTGTCGGCGGTGGATATTTTCGTCAAGGACCTCGGCCTGGTGCTGGATACCGCGCGTGCGAGCAAATTCCCGCTGCCGTTGTCGGCCACTGCGCACCAGATGTTCATGCAGGCTTCCAGCGCCGGTTTTGGCCGCGAGGACGACTCGGCGGTGATCAAGATTTTCCCCGGCATCGACCTGCCGACTGCCAAGCCCGAGCCGGTGTAAGGAACGCGTTATGACTAACCACACCACGCGCCCGTTGCTGGGCTGCATCGCCGACGATTTCACCGGCGCCACCGACCTGGCCAACATGCTGGTGCGCGGCGGTATGCGCACGGTGCAGAGCATCGGCATCCCCAGCCGCGAAGTCGCGGACGGGCTGGATGCGGACGCCATCGTCATCGCCCTTAAGTCGCGTACCACGCCGGTCGCAGAGGCTGTGGAGGAATCCCTGGCCGCGCTGGACTGGCTGCGCGAGCAGGGCTGCGAACAGATTTTCTTCAAGTATTGCTCCACATTCGACTCCACTGCCGCCGGCAATATCGGCCAGGTCAGCGAGGCCTTGCTCAAGGCGCTGGGCAGTGATTTCACCCTGGCCTGCCCGGCGTTCCCGGAAAACGGCCGGACGATTTTCCGTGGCCACCTGTTTGTGCAGGACCAGCTGCTCAATGAGTCGGGCATGCAACATCACCCGCTGACGCCCATGGGCGATGCGAATCTGGTGCGCGTGCTGCAGAGCCAGACACAACTGCCGGTCGGGTTGCTGCGGTACGACAGCATCGCCGCTGGCGTCGAGGCGACCCGTAAAAAAATCGCCGAACTGCGCGAGCAAGGCGTGGGCATTGCCATCGCCGATGCGCTGTCCGATCAAGACCTCTACACCCTCGGCAGTGCCTGCGCCGACTTGCCTTTGCTCACGGGTGGCTCGGGCCTGGCCTTGGGTTTGCCAGGCAATTTCCGCCGTGCCGGTAAACTGCGCGACTTCGATGCGGCGACGCTGCCGACTATCAGCGGTGGCGAGGTGGTGCTCGCCGGCAGTGCCTCGGTAGCGACCCTTGGCCAGGTCGCGGCCTGGTGCGAGGCGGGTCGCCCGGCATTGCGCATTGATCCCATCGCCCTGGCTGCCGGTGAACCGGTGGTGGCGCAGGCGCTGGCGTTTGCCCGCGACAGTGCACACACCGTATTGATCTACGCCACCAGCACCCCGGCTGAGGTCAAAGCGGTGCAGCAACAGCTGGGTGTCGAACGCGCTGGCGCCCTGGTGGAGAACGCATTGGGCGAGATCGCTGCCGGCTTGCGCGAGCAGGGCGTGCGACGCTTTGTGGTGGCCGGCGGGGAAACCTCTGGCGCGGTGGTCAAGGCCCTCGGCGTCAACCTATTGCAGATTGGTGCGCAGATCGACCCTGGCGTGCCGGCCACCGTCAGCAGTTCCGCCGAGCCCCTGGCACTGGCGCTCAAATCCGGCAACTTCGGTGGCCGTGAGTTCTTCGCCAAAGCCCTCGCGCACCTGGCCGGAGGTGCCCAGTGACTGATATCGACGAACAGGCCCTGCGCGAAGAAATCTGCGATGTCGGCCATAGCCTGTACCAGCGTGGCTACACCGTCGGCAGCGCCGGCAATATCAGTGCGCGCCTGGACGATGGCTGGTTGATTACTCCCACTGACGCTTGCCTGGGTCGCCTGGCGCCTGGGGCGATCGCCAAGGTCAATCGGCAAGGCGAGTGGGTGTCCGGGGACAAACCTTCGAAGACCCTGGCCCTGCATCGCCAGGTGTATGACCGCAACCCCTCGGTGGGCGGTGTGGTGCACACCCATTCCACCCACCTGGTGGCGTTGACCCTGGCCGGGGTGTGGCGGGCGGACGATATCCTGCCGCCGCTCACGCCCTATCAGGTGATGAAGGTCGGGCACATTCCGTTGATCGGCTACCAGCGTCCCGGCTCGCCCAACGTCGCCGAGCAAGTCGCGCAACTGGCCAACCGCGTGCGTGGGGTGATGCTCGAGCGCCTGGGGCCGGTGGTCTGGGAGAGTTCGGTGGCCAAGGCCAGCTACGCCCTGGAAGAGTTGGAAGAAACCGCACGGTTGTGGTTGATGAGCAACCCCCGACCGGCGCCGTTGGATCAGGCTGCACTGGATGAATTGCGCGAGACGTTCGGCGCGCACTGGTAACCCGCAAGACGACACGGCAAGTGCTGCCCGAGCGCCTGGTTTGACGCTCGACGGACCCGGCTTGCCTGAAAAAACAATAACAACAGGACATTCTTGAATGAGCCCACTGATTTTGATGTTGACCGCTGGCGCGGGTATCGCGCTGCTGCTGTTTCTGGTCCTCAGGTACAAATTCCAGCCGTTTGTCGCGTTGATGCTGGTGAGTATCGTGGTGGCGCTGGTGGCCGGGGTGAAACCGGCTGACCTGGTGGCGACGATCGAGGGCGGCATGGGCAAGACCCTGGGCCATATCGCGATCATCATTGCCCTGGGCGCGATGATCGGGCGGATCATCGAGCTGTCCGGCGGTGCCGAGGCCCTGGCCAAGTCGTTGATCGAGCGCTTCGGCAACAGCCGTACGCCGCTGGCGCTGACCATCGCCGGGTTCATCATCGGCGTGCCGGTGTTCTTTGAAGTCGGGGTGATTATCCTGATGCCGCTGGCCTATGGCGTGGCACGTCGGGCACGCAAGCCGCTGCTGGTGTTCGCCTTGCCGATGTGTGCGGCGCTGCTCACCGTGCATGCGTTCCTGCCGCCCCATCCGGGCGCCGTGGCCGCCGCCAGCCAACTGGGTGCTGACCTGGGCCGGGTGCTGATGTTCGGCCTGCCGATCACCGCGTTGCTGTGCTACATCGGTTACCGCGTGGCGGGGCGCATGACCCGACGCTTCTATCCGATGACCGACGATATCCGTGCCGAAGTCTATGGCCCTCACGTGACCAATGAAGACCTGCGGGCCTGGACTAACGGCAATCACCAGGCGGTGCAACAGAGCGCTGTGGCCGAGTCCCACATGGGCCTGGAAGAGTCCACCAGCGCCATCGCCGCCAAGCTGCCGGCGGCGCCTGCGCCCGGTTTCGGCCTGATTGTCAGCCTGATCCTGCTGCCGATTGTGCTGATTTTGCTGGGCACCCTGGCCACTTCGCTGCTGCCGGTCGACTCGACCCTGCGCGGGGTGATGACCGTACTCGGCGCGCCGCTGGTGGCGCTGCTGATCGACACTTTGCTGTGTGCCTGGCTGCTCGGCTCGCGCCGTGGCTGGAGCCGCAGCCAGGTCTCTGACGTGATTGGCTCGGCGTTGCCGGGCGTGGCCATGGTGATCCTGATCGCCGGCGCCGGTGGCGTGTTCGGCAAGGTGCTGGTGGACACCGGCATCGGCGCGGTAGTCTCCGACATGCTGCGCACCACCGGCCTGCCGGTGCTGGCCCTGGGCTTTTTGTTGACCATGCTGCTGCGCGCGGTGCAGGGTTCGACCACTGTGGCCCTGGTGACCACGGCGGGGATCATCAGCCCGCTGATCGTGACCCTCAACCTCACGCCCAACCACCTGGCGCTGCTGTGCCTGGCCATGGGCGGTGGCGGGCTGGCGATGTCGCATATCAACGACGCCGGCTACTGGATCTTCACCAAGCTCGCCGGGCTCAACGTGGCCGACGGTCTGCGCACGTGGACGGTGATCACCACCTTGCTCGGCACCTTGGGTTTCTTGATTACCCTGCTGATCTGGCCTTTTGTCTGACTCTTGGGAGCTTTTATGCCTCGTTTTGCTGCCAACCTGAGCATGCTGTACCCGCAACATGATTTTCTCGAGCGCTTCGCGGCGGCGAAGGCCGATGGTTTCGACGCGGTGGAATACCTGTTCCCCTACGACTACAGCGCCGAGGCACTCAAGCAACGCCTGAGTGACAACGGCCTGGTCCAGGCCCTGTTCAATGCACCACCGGGCGATTGGGCGGCGGGGGAGCGCGGCATCGCCACGCTGCCGGGGCGTGAGGCCGAGTTTCGCAGTGGCTTCGACCGCGCGTTGGAATACGCCGCCGTGCTCGGCAACGACCGCGTGCACGTCATGGCCGGCTTGCTGCCCTCGGAAAACCTGCGCCAGCGCCATCAGGCCGTGTACCTGGAAAACCTCGCCTACGCCAGCGCGGCGGCGGCCAAGGTCGGCGTCACCGTGTTGCTGGAACCGATCAACACCCGCGACATGCCGGGGTTTTTCCTCAACCGCCAGGACCAGGCCCACGCCATCTGCCGGGAGGTCGGCGCGCGCAACCTCAAGGTGCAGTTCGACTGCTACCACTGCCAGATCGTCGAAGGCGACTTGGCCACCAAGCTGCGCCGCGACTTCGATGGCATTGGCCATATCCAGATTGCCGGGGTACCGGACCGTCACGAGCCAGACCTGGGCGAACTGAACTACGGGTTCCTGTTCGAACTGATGGACCAGTTGGGCTACGACGGCTGGGTCGGCTGCGAATACCGGCCAAAGGCCGATACCTCGGCGGGCCTGCAATGGTTGCGGGACTGGAAAGCGGCTCGGTAGTCGACGAGCCTTTGTGGCGGTTAGGTTCAAATGTGGGAGGGGCGGTGCGACCATTCGACTTGCCCCCGATAGCGGTGTGTCAGCCAACACATCTACCAACCATGCCGCCGCCATCGAAGCCTCGCTAAAGCTCGACATCTCCCACAGGGGACCAGCGGTGACCAACTTCCCACCTGCCAACCTCAATCAAATGTGGGAGGGGGCTTGCCCCCGATGCGGTGGCTCAGCCAACACATCTACCAACCCTGCCGCCGCCATCGAAGCCTCGCTAAAGCTCGACATCTCCCACAGGGGACCAGCGGTGACCAACGTCCCACCTGCCATCCTCAATCAAATGTGGGAGGGGGGCTTGCCCCCGATAGCTGTGTGTCAGCCAACACACCTGCCAACCCTGCCACCGCCATTGAAGCCTAGCTAAAGCTCGACCTCTCCCACACAGGAAGGGCGTCACGCTGGCAACGGATCACCCGGCAGCATCAATTCAATCCCGCGCTTGCGGATGCCATCTGCCGCTGCCGGGGCCAGGGCGTCGTCGCTGATGATCACGTCGAACGGTTCCAGCCCGGCGATGCGGTACATGCTGAAGGTGCCGTATTTGGAGCTGCTCGCCACCAGCACCACCTGGGACGCCGATTGCATCGCCACTTGCTTGACCTCGACTTTCAGCGCCGAGGGGGTGGTGATGCCACGGTGCAAATCCCAGGAGCTGGTGGAGACAAAGGCGATGTCCGTGACCACCTGGCGCAGGGTCGCCACGGCCAGCCCGCCGACGGAAGAATGGTTGTCATGGTCCAGTTGGCCGCCGGTGTGGATCACCGTGACCTGCGTCGCATCCATCAGGGCCTGCACGATCCCGAAGTCGTTGGTGACCACCGTCATCCCCGACAGTGCCTTGATATACGGGACGATCTCCAGGGTGCTGGTGCCGGCATCCAGGTACACCGTCATGTCCGCGTGCAGCAACCGTGCGGCCAGTCGCGCCATCGCCTGCTTTTGCGGCAACTCCACCACGGCTTTGGATTGATGGCTGGGTTCGCTGTGCAACTGGCTGGCGATCCTGACCCCACCGGTGACGGAGTACGCCCGGCCTTCCTGCTCCAGCAGGGCGATATCGCGGCGCACGGTCATGTGCGAGCAGTCGAACATCTCCATCAACTGGTGCACGCTCATCACCTGATGCTTGCGCAACTGCCGCAGGATCTGTTCGCGACGCTGCTCGGGAATCATCGGGGTGCTGCTGTCGGTGGCCGTGTCCTTCGGGTTGGGCATTAAGACTCCGCAGTGGTTGGGTAAGAGGCGGGGAGTGCGTGGCTATAGTAGCCAATACACGCCCCCGCCGGCGACCCCGGTGTGACAGCGGTCAGAACTTGAACCGCCCCACCAACCCCTTGAGCTGACCGGAAATATCCGTCAACCGCCCCGATCCGGTCTGCGCCGAGTGGGCAAAGCCTTCGACCAGTTGCGCATCGGCATGGATCTGCGCGATGTGCCGGTTGATCTCTTCGGCCACCTGGTGCTGTTCTTCGGCCGCGGTGGCGATCTGGGTGTTCTGGTCGCGGATCGAGTCCACCGAGCCTTGGATCTTGTCGAAGCTGTCGCGGGCCTGCTGGATGCGTTCCACGCTGGTGTGGGACACCTGAAGGCTGCCTTGCATCTGCAGGGTGACTTCCTGGGTGCGGCGGGCGAGGTTGCCCAGCAGGCTGTCGATTTCACCGGTGGAGTCGGCAGTGCGGCGTGCCAGGGCGCGGACTTCGTCGGCGACCACGGCAAAACCGCGGCCCTGGTCACCGGCGCGCGCGGCTTCAATCGCGGCGTTGAGCGCCAGCAGGTTGGTCTGTTCGGCAATCGAGCGGATGGTGTCGAGGATGGTGTTGATGTTCTGGCTGTCCTGCTCCAGCAACTGCATGGTCTGGGTCGACTTTTGCAGGTCTTCGCTGAGCTTGAGCACGCTGCCGGTGGCTTCGCCGATATGCTGCTGGCCATTGTGCACGTCGCGGTAGCCTTCGTCGGCACTCGCGGCGGCGGCGCTGCAGGAGCGCGCGACTTCGTTGGCGGTGGCCACCATTTCGTTGAACGCGGTGCTCACCAGCTCCACGGCTTCACGTTGGCGCCCGGCGGCCTGGTTCATGTTGTTGGCGACTTCGCTGGTGTCGGCGGCGGCGGTTTGCAGGTCGGAAGAGGCGTTGCCGATGCGCTGCACCAGTTGCGCGATCATGCTCAGGAACTGGTTGAACCAGCCCGCCAGGCTGGCGGTTTCGTCCTTGCCTTGCACCTTGAGTTGGCGCGTCAGGTCGCCTTCGCCTTCAGCAATCTCCTGCAGGCCGTCGGCCACCCCGCGAATCGGGCGCACGATCATGCTGGCAAAGCTGGCGCCGACAATCGCGAACACCACGGCCAGGGCGGCGGCAATCGCGGCGATCAACCACGTGAGGCTGGTGGCGCCGGCCATGACTTCATCGCGTTTGATCAGGCCGATAAAGCGCCAGCCCAGATCCTTGGAGCTGACCACGTTGGCCATGTAGGCCACGCCGTTGATGTCGACCTGGGTCACGCCGTCGCCGCGCTTGGCCAGTTCGGCGTAGTTGGGGCCCAGGTCGGCCATCGGCTTGAAGTTGTGCTTGGCGTCGCTGGGGTCCACCAGCACGTTGCCGTTGGCTTCCACCAGCATCAGGTAGCCGCTGTCGCCCAGCTTGATGTTGCGCACCAGTTCGGTGAGCTGCTTGAGCGACACGTCCAGGCCGACCACGCCAAGGATATTGCCGGTGGCGTCGGCGACGGTATGCACGGTGCCGATCAGCACCACGTCGTCCGGTGCCCAGTAGTAGGCGCCGGTGCGCATGGTAGCGCCTGGCGCGGCGATGGCGGCCTTGTACCAGGGGCGTACGCGTGGGTCGTAGTTGTTCAGTTTGGCGTCGTCAGGCCAGCTGGCATAACCGCCGTCGGCGAGGCCCAAGGACAAGTAGGCGGTGCTCGGGTGGCTCTTGGCGAACTGATCGAAAATCGCCAGCAGGTCTTTGTTGGTCTGGGTCAGGGGGATTTGCGCGGCGTCGGCGCCGGCGTAGCTCTTGAGGTCCTTGGCCGCGACAACGCGCGGGTCCTTGGCGACGAAGTCGACGTTCTGGCTGATGCCATCGAAAAACTGCTTCATGCCGTTGTCGATCTGACGGATCTCGCGACCGCTGCTGTCGAGGAAATTGGCCAGGGCCCCCTCGCGCAAGTTCAGCACAACCATAACGGCCACCAGGATGACTGGCAGGCACGCGATAGCGGCAAACGCCCAGGTCAACTTTTGCTTGATATTCATGACTTCACCCGCGGGTATTTATATTTTTGGCAAGGAGAAAACAGTGGCGTCGAGCGTCGCATGTGTTGTTTTGAGGGGATGTGGCCCATGCGTACTCCCTTTGTATCGACTGCGGGAGCACGCACTTTAGGCCGAAGGGCGTGTTTATCCGATGCGCTCGCCACCCAGCGCATCACGCTGCATCGACTGCAGGTTTTTCTCGATGGTTTCGCAGATGGCTTCCATCTGGATCTGGTGTTCGCTGGAGCGGAACGGGCTTTGCAGGTCGGTGCCGATACGCTCGATGGCCAGCAGCATAAAGCCCACCACGGTGGATGCCAGCGGGGTGAACCAGCCCAGGGATTCCACCAGGCCCACGGGCACGATCAGGCAGAACAGCGAGATAAACAGGCGCGGGAAATACACGTAGGGGTAGGGCAGTGGCGTGTTGGCGATCCGCTCCATGCCGCCTTGGGCATTGGATAAATCCACCAGGGTCGATTCCAGCCGTGCCAGGCGAATACTGTCCAGGTGCCCGGCCTTGTATTCCCTGGCCAGCAACGCTGCCGAGCCGGTGAGGATGTCATTGGCAAAGTTGTTGGTGGCGCCGTTGCGGGCGAATTCCTCGGTGGGGATAAAGGCGCGGACTTCATCAGGGCACGGTTCGCCCTTGAGGTGCGCAGCCAGGCAATTCACATAGGCCACATGGCGGCGCAGCAGGGTGGCCTTGACCGGGTTCACTTCGCCGTCGGGGTCGTCCAGCAGGGTCAATACCTGCCGCGCGAAGCTGCGTGAATTGTTGACCATCGCGCCCCATAGCGTACGGGCCTCCCACCAGCGGTTATAGGCGCTGCTGTTACGAAAGCTGATGAGCACGATCAGTGCCGAGCCCAGCAGGGTGAGGGGCATCAGCGGCAAATTGATCTTGGCGGTGAGGAACAGCATGAAGTCCACGGTGACGGCGACGTCCCACAGCAACAGCCAGAACAGCGACCAGCCCACATAGCCCATGGTCTTGATGATCAGGCGGTACTTTTTGATGATGGCGGCTTTCAAACGACAACCTCGCGGCGAACGGTAGGCAACAATGCCTTAGCTCGGACGCCGGCTTGCGGGGAAGGTTCGCCGCGGCGACTGAAACGGTTAAGCCGCTTGGGTTTTTTGGAACAATTTTGGTAACGACGATGTCCCCTGAGCTAATCACGCTAGATTGCGCTCAAGGCAAAACGCCATTACCGGTGCTGCAATTGAGATCAGTGAATCCAAGTTGTTTGATCAGGGCTCTTTCTCATGTGCAGTGGTTCGTTGAAGCTGGCGATTGAACAGTCGGCGCGGGCGTTTGAGCGCCATATGGATTTTGACGGGTGTATCCGTACCCATTATTCGGTTCTGCTGGAGTGTTATTCAAAAAGACCGTTTTTCTACAAGACGGCACTGAAGTTCAGTCGCTTGATGGTGTCCTTTACGTTATTGAGCACGTATTTCGCCAAGCCGGTCCCCCTGCTGTCCGAGGTGAAAGAGTTTTGTGTGGCGCGCGGGTTCTGTTCGCGAAACAGCCTGGAATCGATCTTCCTGCTGTTCAGGGCGCTGGGGTTCATGACGGTGTCGAGGCATCCGGACGACAGCCGTCTGCGGCTGTTCAGCCCATCGTCCCAAGCCTGCGCGGAGATCAGGCCGATGCTCACGTCCGTGGTCGAGCCGCTGGGCGTGATGTGCCCCGAACCCGCGGTTTGCGCCTCAATGGCCGGGTTGGATGATCGCGCCTATCTGGCCCGGTATTTCAAAGGGTTTTCGGTGCTTCTCTGCCGTAACCTGAGCATTGACCTGTTGATACCGGATTGTTATTGGCTGGTAAAACGCGATGCCGGGCATATGTTGATGCTGGCGATCTATAACGATGCGTGTGCGCGGGATAACCAGGGCGCAAGTTTCAGGTCATCGTCCTACCTTTCCATCGCTGAGCAACTTTCGGTGTCCAAGACCCACGTCATTCGTCTGGTGCAAGAGGGGGCCGAGCGGGGCTATTTCAAGATTCATTCCAAGACGCAGCTTGAGGTCCTGCCACCTTTTGTCGTGCTGGTAAGACGGTTCATGGCCTATTCGTTTGCGATCTGCCTGCACAGTCTTCAACTGAGTCATGCCGATGACACACTGGCCACGCATGCACAGGGAGTGACGGGATGCCGGCAAATGTGAAACTCAGGCCACGAATGCAGAGACTGTTGTCGCCCGCCATCGCCCAGGCCGAACTGATCGGGATTTTCGCCTGGCTGGCGGTGTTGCTGGTGGATCGTGGGGGGATGTTCGGCTGGCCGGTCGTGCTGGTCACGCTGGGGCTGTGCGTTGTGTATGGGGTTCACCGGGTGGTGACGCATTATATGCTGTGGCGGGCCCTTGGCGTGCTCTACATGGTGCTGCTGTCCGCAGGTTTTGCCTATGTGGTGCACACCCGTCCCGCGTTGCAGGTGTTCGCCTTGCCGCTGGCCGTGACCTTGGTGATGAGCAGCGCAATCCTGTTTATCGTGGTCCAGGATTTTCTGGTCTGCGCCGCCCTGGTCTGGTTACTGACGTGGCCCCACATTCAGCTGAGCCTTTATGACGGGGTCGACACCTATGTGTTTATTTTTTGTGCCGCGTCGGTGTCGATCGGCTTTATCTTGAATGTCTACTACCTGAAAAACCTGCGCTCCGTGTTACTGGTCGAGAGTGAGTTTCGGGAATTGGCCGAGACGGATTACTTGACCTCCATCCTGAACCGGCGCGCCTTTATGGAAAGCTTCGCCAAACTGATTGCCGCCGGTGATACGGGCTACTTCATGATGTTGGATATCGACAGTTTCAAGTTGAAGAATGACCAGTTCGGCCATGATGTCGGCGACCGGATTCTCTGCGCCATGGCCGCGTGCCTGAAATCCACCCCCGGCAGCCACAGTTTCGGCAGGATTGGCGGCGAGGAATTCGGCGTGCTGCTGCTGGTCGATGACCCCGATCTCGCCACCGATTACGCGCTGCGCCTGCTGCAAGCGATCCGCTGCAGTGTCGCGCCGCCCCATCACTACACCTGCAGTGCGGGCATGACGCGCTTTACGACCGGGGCCGATATGTCGGCGGTCCTCAAGCGTGCCGACCGCAATCTCTACGCCTCCAAGGGCAATGGCAAGGACCGTGTATATTTGGATGGCGCGCCGGTGTTTCACCGTTCGATGTCCACCCCGGAGGCCCTATGAAAGTTGGCGTGATTTCCGACACCCACGGCCTGCTGCGCCCTGAGGCTGTCGCTGCCTTGCAGGGATGCGAGCAGATCATCCATGCCGGTGATATCGGCAGCCCTGAAATTCTTCAGCAATTGGCACAGATCGCGCCCCTGCACGTGGTGCGTGGCAACAATGACCAGGACGCGCCGTGGGCAGAGCAGGTGCCCGATCATCTGATGCTGGAGCTGGACGGATGGCGGACGCTGGTGGTGCATGATATCGCCGACGTACCCGCCTTACTCGACACGTCTACTCGGCTGGTGATCACCGGCCATTCGCACAAGCCCCTGATCGAATGGCGGGGCGCAACACTGTACGTAAACCCCGGCAGTGCAGGGCGGCGGCGCTTCAAGTTGCCGGTGACGTTGGCGGTGCTGGACGTGCGGGACATGACGATCGAGTCGCGGCTGATCGCGCTGCTGGACTGATCCGGCTTTTATCGTTGCGTCAGGATGCTCTGCAGCAATCCCGGAAACCGTTCCTCAAGCACCTCGCCGCGCAATGAATTCATATGGGTAGTGCCCACGCTGCGGGTGTGGACCAGGCCGGCATCGCGCAGTACCCGGAAGTGGTGGGACATGCTGGACTTGGGGCGCCCGCCGTCCAGTTCGCCGCAGCTGGCCTCGGGCACGCCGGCCAGGCAACGGACAATCTCCAGGCGCACCGGATCACTCAGCGCGTACAGCAGGCGCTCGAGGGTCAGGTCTTCCGGGGTGGGGTGTTTAAAGGCTCGCATGGAACGAATCATAACAGGGGGCTATCATCGAATACCATAGTTCGATTACCATCGAACTATCGAATCATCCACTCGCTCCCGGAGTTCTCAATGTCCGCTTTGTTCGAACCGTTCACACTCAAAGACGTCACCCTGCGCAATCGCATCGCCATCCCGCCGATGTGCCAATACATGGCCGATGACGGCATCGTCAACGACTGGCACCTCGTGCACCTGGCCAGTATGGCCCGGGGCGGCGCCGGTTTGCTGGTGGTCGAGGCCACCGCTGTAGCGCCTGAGGGGCGTATCACCCCAGGTTGCGCCGGTCTGTGGAGCGACGCCCACGCCGAAGCGTTCGTGCCCATGGTCAAGGCCATCAAGGCCGCCGGTTCGGTGCCCGGCATCCAGATCGGCCACGCCGGTCGCAAAGCCAGCGCCAACCGCCCGTGGGAAGGGGACGACCACATACCTGTCTCCGATGCGCGCAGCTGGGAAACCATCGCGCCGTCGGCCATCGCCTTCGGTGCCAACCTGCCGCAAGTGCCACGCGCCATGACCCTGGACGACATCGCTCGGGTCAAGCAGGACTTCGTCGATGCCGCCCGCCGTGCCCGTGATGCCGGCTTCGAATGGATCGAACTGCACTTCGCCCATGGCTACCTGGGCCAGAGCTTCTTCTCCGAGCATTCCAACCAGCGCACCGACGCCTACGGTGGCAGCTTCGACAACCGCAGCCGTTTCCTCCTGGAAACCCTGGCCGCCGTGCGCGAGGTCTGGCCGGAGAACCTGCCGCTGACCGCGCGTTTTGGCGTGATCGAATACGACGGCCGTGACGAACAGACCCTGGCCGAATCCATCGAACTGGCCCGCAACTTCAAGGCCGGCGGCCTGGACCTGCTGAGCGTCAGCGTCGGTTTCACCATCCCCGACACGAATATCCCGTGGGGCCCGGCCTTCATGGGCCCGATCGCCGAGCGCGTGCGCCGCGAAGCGGGCATCCCGGTGACCTCGGCCTGGGGCTTTGGCACGCCGCAACTGGCGGAAGGTGCGTTGCAGGCTGGGCACCTGGACCTGGTCTCGGTCGGTCGTGCGCACCTGGCTGACCCGCATTGGGCGTACTTTGCGGCCAAGGAGCTGGGCGTGGAGAAGTCCTCCTGGACCTTGCCGGCGCCTTACGCCCATTGGCTGGAGCGGTATCGCTGATCGGATCCACTTCTAAAGTTGTATAAAAATCCAAATGTGGGAGGGGGCAAGCCGCCTCCCACATTTGCCTCGCGCCCAATTTCCTACAGATCGATACAAAGCTGTTACCTGAAAAATAGTGAATGAGAATAGATGTCAAACGCGAATGACTTGATATACCATTCCCGCGTTTTTTGGCAGGTTTGCCGCCCCATCTGGCTCATTCACTAGGTTCAACATCCATGCGTCGTACCCTGATTTCCCTCTGCGTGCTTCAGGCGTTTTCCCCGTTTACCTGGGCCGAGGTTGTCCCTGCCGACAAGGCCAGTCTTGAGCTGCAAGCCACCAATGTCACCGGCGAGGCGGACTACGAGACGGCGCAAGGGCCGGTCAAGGGCTACCACGCCACACGTTCCGCGAGTGCGACGCGCACTGACACCTCGATCCATGAAACCCCGCAGTCCATCAGCGTCGTGTCCAAGGATGTGGTCGAAGACATCGGCGCCACCCGTTTGCAGGACGCCCTGGACTACGCCGGCGGCGTCGGCCGCGCCAACAACTTCGGCGGGCAGGGGCTCACCACCTTCACCGTACGTGGCTTTACCACTGGCGAGTTCTACCGCAACGGTTTCCCGATCAACCGCGGCTACCCGAACATGCCCGACGCCAACACCATCGAACGCCTCGAAGTGCTGCGCGGCCCGGCGACCATGCTGTATGGCCGTGGCGATCCTGGCGGCACCTTCAACGTGGTGTCCAAGCAACCGCTGGCCGAGCCGACCGTGACCCTCGGCAGCCAACTGGATGACCAGGGCATGCAGCGCGCCACCCTCGACGCTTCCGGCCCGCTGGACGAACAAGGTCGCCTGGCCTATCGCCTGAACGTGGTGGGCGAGGGCGGTGACACCTTCCGTGACCATGTCGAGACCGAACGCTATGGCGTGACCCCGGTGATCACCTGGCAGGCCAGCGATGACACCAAGGTGATCTTCGAAGGCGACTTCATGCGCAACAACCACCCGCTGGACCGTGGCCTGACGCGCTACCCCAATCAAAAAGGCACCGCCTCGCGTGACACTTTCTGGGGTGAAAAAGACGCCGGCAAATTGCACAACGACAACAGCATGGCCCAGCTGCGTTTCGAGCACCTGCTCAATGACAACTGGACCCTGGGCGGTGGTTTCCAATGGTTGGACGGCACCTTGCAAGGCAATGCCATTGAAGCCAACGGCCTGGCCGCCGACGGTCGCACCCTGGGCCGCAACTTCAACTACCGCAAACTGGAGTGGACCGACAAGGACACCCAGCTCAACCTCACCGGGCATTTCTCCACCGGTGGTTTCGACCACACCTTGCTCACCGGCGTCGAATTCGAAGACTACGACTACAAGTCGATCATCCAGCGTTCCAGCGGCGCAGTGGGTGCTTATTCAATCGACATCTTCAACCCGGTCTACGGCCAGGCGCGCCCGAACCTCACGCGCACGCCGACCCACGACAAGGAAAACCTCAAGACCTACGCGGCCTTCGTGCAGGATCAGGTGGCCCTGACCGAGCGCCTTAAAGTGCTCGCCGGAGCACGCTTCGAGCGCTTTGAACACGACTACCATACCTACGTGCCGGGCGGTAAAAGCTGGGAAGCCAGCGACAACGCCGTAACCCCACGCGTGGGCGTGATCTACGACCTCACCGACACCGTCGCGGTCTACGCCGACGCCGCGCGTTCGTTCAAGCCCAACACCGGCGCCAGTCGCCAGGGCGGTGGTTTTGAACCGGAGAAAGGCAAATCCTACGAGATGGGCATCAAGTGGGAAGCCCTGGACCGTCAACTCAGCGTCGACGCCGCGATCTACCAGATCGAGAAGAAAAACGTGCTCACCACCGACCCTCTCGACTCAACCTTCAGCGTCGCCGCCGGCCAGGTGCGCAGCCGTGGTTTCGACCTGAACGTGGCGGGCAATATCACCCCCGAGTGGCGTGTGATCGGTGGCTACGCCTACGTGGATGCCGAAGTGACCAAGGACAACACCCTGCGCAGCGGCACGCGCTTGCTGAACATCCCGCGTAACAGCTTCAGCCTGCTCAACGTCTACGAGTTCCAGGACGGCGCCCTCAAGGGCCTGGGCCTCGGCGCGGGTGGCAAGTATGTGGATGAACGGGCCGGGCAGACCTCCAACAACGCCTTCTCGATGGACGCCTACACCGTGGTCGACCTGCTCAGCTACTACAAGGTCAACGACAAGGTGCGGCTGAACCTGGACGTGAAGAACCTGTTCAATCGCGAGTATGAAGAAGGTGCGTTCGGCAACGTATACGCCTACCCAGGCGAACCGCGCACGGTGCAGGTAGGCATTGCCTATACCCTGTAACGCCGCCTGATTGGCTTGCAATGGCCCAGGTGATTGCAAGCCACGTCACAGCCCCGGCAGAAAAGGCACTAAGATCTACCCGATAGATGGGAGTCAAATGTGGGGGGCAAGTCAGATCCTCGCACCGCCCCTCCCACATGTTCTTTCACCTGATTTCAGGGCAGGGGCGGCGCGTTTCACCAGGCGCCGTCGAATCTTCTATCCCGCGTCTGTTATCAATTCTGCCAGCACTGCGCATAGCGCTCACACACGCTATAACGTTTGTCCAATTCGGCCATGTGTGCCCAGTTGTCGGCCATTGCTTCCTTTTCCAGCACTTCATTGAGCCTGCGGTAGAACTGCAGCATCGCACCGTTGACAGCCAATGCCTGAGTGATGTCGGTGGCCGGGGTATCGGGCACCAGGGTTCTTAATGTGGGCGTGTCCAGTCGTGAGAGGCGCGCACGGTACTCAACCTTGTACTGCTCAAGTGCCTTGGCCTTTACGCCCTGAGCCTGGATCAGGTAGTTCACGACGTTCTGACGATACTGCGCCCAATAGGCATCCGGCAGATCAAGGTTCATCTGGGCCTTGCGCTTGTTGACCACCAGATCAGTTGCGTGATCGCGCGCGCTGTCGTCCAGCGGGCTGGCCTGGGGTTTCATTTCCGCGATGATGCTCGGGGCGATAATCTGCTCGGCCAAGGCATCACGCTCCGGGGTGGCGGGGAGGCCTTTCGGCGGCGCGGGGAACAGCGCATTGGCACCTACGCAGCTGGGCAGTCCTTTATTGATCACCGGGACCGGTGAGCGCACCACCTGGCCTTTTACTGAATGCAGACGTTTGAGTGTCGTCACACACTGGCTGCCTGCGCCAGTGAACGTCACCTCGTATTCCGCGCCGTTTTGCGGAGTGAGGGTGAAAGCCATGCCGCACACCGAACCTGTGCCTTGGGTATTCAAGTGCAGGAACAGTTCTTTGTTGGCGGGCAAGCGGATTTCCAGGTAGGGCGTTTTTTCGGAGACCGGCGGCATCGACATGTCCGCCCGCCTGCGGGTGTTGGCCAGGAACAGATTGTTAAGGATGCCGGTGGTCTGTCCATCGCAATGTTGCGCATCTATTACACTCAGCGTGGCACTGCTCATGTCGCTGACAAATCGTAGCTTGGCGGCATCCGGTCCGGTGGCATCGGGGTACGTACCCGACACGCTGCAGCCGCTCAATATCAACGCGAAAAATGTTGCGCCGAGCGCACGGCCTGCAAATAAATTACTCATGGAAGGGGGGTCATCCTTAACGCCGGTGTTGAGAAGTGCCGCATGATACTGGCAAAGTTGAACTTTTTTCGATGGACCGAGGATTGAATGCGCAAAATAAGTCAGTTGTTTGTGATCGGAACCGTGGCCTTGATGAGTGCCTGCTCGGCATTGCCACCTGAAATGGCATTGGATTCGAAAGTCTATTCCGCCGAAAACGCAGGTCTTGTCCTGGGCGCACTGATCGAGGGTGGGCCCTACGGAACCTGGATGAGCTTTCACAATGTGGACACCGGCAAAGACTATGGCTGGGGCCCCAAGGACTACTACTCGGCATGGTTGCCTGGAGGCACCTATGAAGTCAGTGACCTTGGCTCGCGTCGTGGCGTGATGGGGCCCTACTCGAAGCCGCTGCGCTTTACCGTCACCAATGGACAAATCAATTACGTGGGCGAAATGACCTATGGTTGCCCGCTCGCGGCTCGCCCGGCCGCGATCTATGGCGTGAAAAACTGCGGACTCCTTGCGTTGGGGACCTGCACCGTTGATTACCCCAGCATTGGCATCTGTGTGGTGGATCGACAGGAGCAGTCCGTTCGCACCTTCGTCAAGCAGCACCCGCAATATTCCGAGCTACCGGTCAAGTCGGCCGTGATGTCGACGCGTTGACCCTTGCGCCGAGTTGAGCGTGGAGGCTCAATCGGGTTATAGCGGCGTCAGCACATTCATCACCGTATCCAACGCCACCCGCGTGTCATCCAGTTGCACCAGCGACGCATGCCGCGCGCCGAGGGCGTCGCGGTTCTGGATCGCGGTGAGGATCGCCTTGTGCCGGGGCAGGCTCAGGCCCTGGATGTCCGGGCGGCGGTTGGTGATGTTGATCGACTCGCGCAGCGGCAACGACAGCATGTTGCACATATAGGCAAGCAGGTCGTTGCGGGTGGCATCGGCAATGGCGCGGTGGAAGTCCAGGTCGGCCTGCAACAGCTGTTCGTGGGTCTGCGCGGTTTCCATGCCCTGGTAGGCTTTTTCGATGGTGGCGATGTCTTCATCGGTGGCGGTGGTCGCGGCCATGGCGGCGATCTCCGGCTCGAGGATGCGCCGCACACCGGCCAGGGTATTGAAGAATTCACTGTGGGGCGTGGACTGCATCAACCAGGACAACACGTCCGGGTCGAGCAGGTGCCATTTCAAGCGCGGCCGCACCACTGCACCCACCCGTGGCTTGGAATACACCAGGCCCTTGGCGCTGAGCACCCGGGTCGCTTCGCGCAACACCGAACGGCTGACCTTGTACTCCTCGCACAGCGTGGCCTCCATGGGCAGCCGTTCTTCGGGCTTGAAGCGACCTGAAACGATGTGCATGCCCAAGTCCTGAACGATCTGGGCATGCATGCTCTTGCGCGGCTTGGACGGCTGGTGATCCATAACGACAGGGATGCTCTGACTTAAATTCGCGGCATCATAGCATCCCAATTAGTGGGAATGCCGGGGGACTTCTGCCCCACGGCAACCCACCAGGAAGTCAAAGTCGCAACCCTGGTCGGCCTGCAGCACATGGTCGATATACAGCTGGCGGTAGCCGCCGACGATCAGGTTCTGCGGCGGTTTCAGGTCAGCCATGCGCGCCGCCAGCTCTGCGTCGGGGATGTCCAGGTGCAGGCGACCGTTGGCGCAGTCGAGTTCGATCCAGTCACCTTCCTTCACCGTGGCCAACGGTCCGCCGGCCGCGGCTTCCGGCGCCACATGCAAGACCACGGTGCCGTAGGCAGTACCGCTCATGCGCGCATCGGAGATCCGCACCATATCGGTCACGCCCTGGGCCAGCAGCTTGGCCGGCAAGCCCATGTTGCCGACTTCGGCCATGCCTGGGTAACCCTTGGGCCCGCAGTTTTTCATGACCAGGATCGAGTTGGCGTCCACGTCCAGTTCCGGGTCGTTGATACGCGCCTTGTACATGTCGAAGTTCTCGAACACCACCGCACGGCCGCGATGCTGCATCAGCTCGGCGCTGGCCGCCGACGGCTTGAGCACCGCGCCGAGTGGCGCCAGGTTGCCGCGCAACACGCAAATGCCGCCGTCGGCGCGGATCGGGTTGTCGAGGGTGCGGATCACTTCGTCCTGGCCGTAGATCGGCGAGTCCTTGGTGTTCTCGCCGAGGGTCTTGCCGTTGACGGTCAAGGCGTTCGGGTGCGGAATCAGGTTGGCTTCACCAAGACGACGCAGCACGGCGGGAAGGCCACCGGCATAGTAGAACTCTTCCATCAGGAAGCGCCCGGACGGTTGCAGGTCGACGATGGTCGGCATGCCGCGACCGATGCGGGTCCAGTCGTCCAGGTCGAGCTCGACACCGATGCGCCCGGCGATGGCTTTCAAATGGATCACGGCGTTGGTCGAACCACCGATGGCGGCGTTCACGCGGATGGCGTTTTCAAACGCCTCCTTGGTGAGGATCTTCGACAGCTTCAAGTCTTCGCGCACCATCTCCACCGCACGCATGCCGGACATATGGGCCAATACATAACGCCGCGCATCCACTGCCGGGATCGCCGCGTTGTGGGGCAGGGAAGTGCCCAGTGCCTCGGCCATGCACGCCATGGTCGACGCGGTGCCCATGGTGTTGCAGGTGCCCGCCGAGCGCGACATGCCGCCTTCGGCCGCGAGGAAATCATCCAGGGTAATGGTGCCGGCCTTGACCTGTTCACTGAGCTGCCACACCACGGTGCCCGAGCCGATGTCCTGGCCCTTGTGCTTGCCGTTGAGCATCGGCCCACCGGTGACCACGATGGCCGGTACGTCGCAACTGGCGGCGCCCATCAGCAGGGCCGGGGTGGTCTTGTCGCAGCCGGTCAGCAGCACCACACCGTCAATCGGGTTGCCGCGAATCGCTTCCTCCACATCCATGCTCGCCAGGTTGCGGGTGAGCATGGCGGTGGGGCGCAGGTTGGATTCGCCGTTGGAGAACACCGGGAACTCCACCGGGAAGCCACCGGCCTCGATCACGCCACGTTTGACGTGCTCGGCGATCTGGCGGAAATGCGCGTTGCACGGGGTCAGCTCCGACCAGGTATTGCAGATACCGATGATCGGCTTGCCATGGAACTGATGGTCGGCAATGCCCTGGTTCTTCATCCAGCTGCGGTACATGAAGCCGTTTTTGTCGGCGGTACCAAACCACTGGGCGGAGCGTAGGCCAGGCTTTTTATCAGACATGATCGATTCTCTTATTGTATGACTATATGTTCTATGCGTGCTTAAACATAAGCGCAAAATCGATGCTTTGGAAGAGTTGTTTTGCAAATAGTCCTACTATATAGTCTGGCTTAACTGAGGTATGACCCTGGCGGATTTCCGCGAGAGGCGTCCCCCGAGCTTCTATAAAAACAACAATCGGAGATCGACCCCCATGAGCCAGGAACTGCGGCTTATTCGGCGCATCACGCTGAAACTGATTCCCTTCCTGATCCTGCTGTACCTGATCGCCTACGTGGACCGTTCCGCCGTGGGTTTTGCCAAGCTGCACATGGGCGCCGACGTCGGTATCGGCGATGCGGCCTATGGCCTGGGCGCGGGGTTGTTCTTCATTGGCTACTTCCTCTTCGAGATCCCCAGCAACCTGATGCTCGACCGCTTCGGCGCACGGCGCTGGTTCGCGCGGATCATGATCACCTGGGGCGCGATCACCATCGGCATGGCCTTCGTGCAAGGGCCGCACAGCTTCTATGTAATGCGCTTCCTGCTCGGCGCGGCCGAAGCCGGGTTCTTTCCCGGCGTCCTGTACTACATCACCCAATGGTTCCCGGTGCGCCATCGCGGCAAGATCCTCGGGCTGTTCATCCTCTCCCAACCGATTGCGATGATGATCACTGGCCCGGTGTCCGGCGGCCTGCTGGGCATGGATGGCATCCTCGGCCTGCATGGCTGGCAGTGGCTGTTCATCGTGATCGGCACCCCGGCGATCCTGCTGACCTGGCCGGTGCTGCGCTACCTGCCGGATGGCCCCAGACAGGTCAAATGGATGAGCGACGACGAAAAGGCCTGGCTCACCGGTGAGCTGGACAAAGACCTGCAAGCCTACGGCCAGACCCGCCACGGCAACCCGCTGCATGCCCTCAAGGACAAGCGCGTGTTGCTGCTGGCGCTGTTCTACCTGCCGGTGACCCTGAGCATTTACGGCCTGGGCCTGTGGCTGCCGACCCTGATCAAACAGTTTGGCGGCACCGACCTGGTCACCGGTTTTATCTCCGCCGTGCCGTACATCTTCGGCATCATCGGCCTGCTGATCATCCCGCGCAGTTCCGACCGCTTGAATGATCGCTACGGCCACCTGGCGGTGCTGTATGTGCTCGGCGCCATCGGCCTGTTCTTCAGCGCCTGGCTGAGTGTGCCGGTGCTGCAAATGGCCGCGCTGTGCCTGGCGGCGTTTGCGCTGTTTTCCTGCACCGCAGTGTTCTGGACCTTGCCGGGGCGCTTCTTTGCCGGCGCCAGTGCGGCGGCGGGCATTGCCTTGATCAACTCGGTGGGCAACCTCGGCGGCTATATTGGTCCGTTCGTGATCGGTGCGCTCAAGGAATACACCGGCAACCTCGCCTCGGGCTTGTACTTCCTGTCCGGGGTCATGGTGTTCGGGCTGGTCTTGACCGGCGTGGTCTACCGCGTGCTGGAGCGCAAGCACGTACTGCCCGCCGATCAATTCGCCGCCAGCGCCCGTGGCGCCACACGTACTTAATCTGGGAGAAGTCTGATGCGTTTAGTTCAGTTCGAGTCAAGCAACGGTGAACGCCGGGTCGGCGTTGTAGAAGGCGCCACAGTGCGCGAAGTGCGTACCGCGCGCAGCGTGCGCGAACTGGCGCTGGCCGCCATCGAGGCGGGCGTCAAGTTGCAGCAGCAGGTCGAAAGCCTGGGCCTGGGCGACAGCCATGACTACGCCGCACTGTTGGCCGACCTGAAGATTTTGCCGCCGCTGGACCACCCGGACCCGGCCCATATGCTTATCAGCGGCACCGGCCTGACCCACCTGGGCAGTGCCTCGGCGCGGGACAAAATGCACCAGCAGGCCGGCGATGAGAGCGCCTTGACCGACACCATGCGCATCTTCAAATGGGGCGTGGAGGGCGGCAAGCCCGCTGCCGGCCAGGCCGGTGTGCAACCGGAATGGTTCTACAAGGGCGACGGCAGCATCGTCGTGCGCCCAGGCGAAGCCTTCCCGGTGCCACCGTTTGCCGAAGACGCCGGTGAAGAACCGGAAATCGGCGGCCTGTATGTGATCGGCCCGGACAGCAAGCCCTATCGCCTGGGTTTTGCAGTGGGCAACGAGTTCTCCGACCACGTCATGGAGCGCAAGAACTACCTGTACCTGGCCCATTCCAAGCTGCGCAGTTGCAGCTACGGCCCCGAACTGCGCGTGGGCGAGTTGCCCCAGCACCTGGCCGGCACCAGCCGCATCCTGCGTAACGGCGAGGAAATCTGGCGGAACGAATTCCTCAGTGGCGAGGCCAATATGTGCCACAGCCTGGAAAACCTCGAGTACCACCACTTCAAATACCGCCAGTTCCTCAAGCCGGGCGATGTGCACATTCACTTCTTCGGCACCGCCACGCTGTCATTCGCCGATGGTATACGTACCCAACCGGGCGATGTGTTCGAGATCAGCCAGGCCGAGTTCGGCGCGCCCTTGGTCAACGGTGTCGGCAGCAGCGATGCGGCCTTTGAACCCGGCCAAGTCACCCCCCTTTAAGGAGATCAACATGACCCAGTTCCTCGGCCACAACTACATCGGCGGCCAGCGCAGCGCCAACGGCAACATCAAGCTGCACAGCGTCGATGCCAGCACGGGCGAGACCTTGCCGCAGGATTTCTACCAGGCCACGCCGGAAGAGGTCGATGCCGCCGCCAAGGCCGCCGCCGCGGCGTATCCGGCTTACCGTGCGTTGAGTGCCGCGCGCCGTGCGCAGTTCCTGGACGCGATCGCTGACGAGCTGGATGGCCTGAGCGATAACTTCATCGAGCTGGTCTGCCGTGAAACCGCGCTGCCCGCCGCACGTATCAAAGGCGAGCGCGGGCGTACCAGCGGCCAGATGCGCCTGTTCGCCACGGTGCTGCGTCGCGGTGATTTTTATGGTGCGCGTATCGACAAGGCGTTACCCGATCGCCAGCCACTGCCACGCCCGGACCTGCGCCAATACCGCATCGGCCTGGGCCCGGTGGCCGTGTTTGGCGCGAGCAACTTCCCCCTGGCGTTTTCCACCGCCGGCGGCGATACCGCAGCGGCGCTGGCGGCCGGTTGCCCGGTGGTGTTCAAGGCCCACAGCGGACATATGGCCACGGCTGAACAGGTGGCCAATGCAATCATTCGAGCGGCAGAAGCGACCGAGATGCCGGCGGGTGTATTCAATATGATCTTCGGTGGCGGCGTCGGCGAAGCGCTGGTCAAGCACCCGGCGATCCAGGCGGTCGGCTTTACCGGCTCGCTCAAGGGCGGTCGCGCCTTGTGCGATATGGCCGCGGCGCGCCCGCAGCCGATCCCGGTGTTTGCCGAAATGTCGAGCATCAACCCGGTGATCGTGCTGCCCCAGGCCCTGCAGGCGCGGGCGGAAACCGTCGCGCGGGATCTGACCGCGTCGGTGGTGCAAGGCTGCGGCCAGTTCTGCACCAACCCTGGCCTGGTGATAGGTATCGCCTCGCCGCAGTTCACCGCATTTACCCAACAGGTCGCCCAACTGATCGGTGAGCAACCGGCACAAACCATGCTCAATGCCGGCACCCTGAGCAGCTACGGCAAAGGCCTGGAAAAACTCCTGGCTCACTCGGGCATTCAGCATTTGGCCGGTAGCACCCAGGCGGGCAATCAGGCGCAACCGCAGCTGTTCAAGGCCGATGTGCGCTTGCTGATCGAGGGCGATGAAGTGCTGCAGGAAGAAGTCTTCGGCCCCACCACGGTGTTCGTCGAGGTCGCTGATCAAGCCCAACTCAGCGCTGCCTTGCACGGCCTGCACGGCCAGCTCACGGCGACGATCATTGGCGAACCGGCAGACTTTCAACAGTTCGCCGAACTCACGCCGCTGCTGGAACAGAAAGTCGGGCGCATCCTGCTCAACGGTTACCCGACCGGCGTCGAAGTCTGCGATTCGATGGTGCATGGCGGCCCGTACCCGGCTACCTCCGATGCCCGTGGCACCTCGGTCGGCACCTTGGCCATCGACCGTTTCCTGCGTCCGGTGTGCTTCCAGAACTACCCTGACAGCCTGCTGCCCGACGCGTTGAAAAACGCCAACCCGTTGCGCATCCAGCGCCTGGTGGATGGCACGCCATCCCGCGACTCGCTGTAAACACTTATCAGGAGGCGTCATGTCGTGTACCGCTGTCACTGAGCACCGTGCGCAACTGGGGGAAGGCCCGTTCTGGGACGTGCCGACCCAGGCGCTGTACTGGGTCAATATCGCCGGCAAACAGGCCCTGCGCCTGATGGGCGGGCAGTTGCAGATCTGGCAGTTACCCGAGCACGTTTCGGCGTTTATCCCGTGCGAACGCGGTGATGCGCTGGTGACCCTGAGCAGCGGTGTCTACCGCCTGGACCTGGCCACCGAAGCCCTGACCCTGTTGTGCGTGGCCGACCCGCAACCGGGCAACCGTGGCAATGAAGCGCGCTGCGATGCCCAGGGCCGCCTGTGGCTGGGCACGATGCAGAACAACATCGGCGAACACGGCGAAGACTTGCCGATCACGCGGCGCTCCGGCGGCCTGTTTCGCATCGATGCGGATGCCCGGGTCACGCCGTTGCTCCACGGCCTGGGCATTCCCAACACCTTGCTGTGGAGCGAGGACGGCCGCCAGGTGCATTTCGGCGATAGCCTGGACGCCACGCTCTACCAGTATTCGATCCAGGCCGACGGCCAACTCGAGCCCGCAACGCCGTGGTTCGGGCCGCACTTGCGCGGCGGGCCGGATGGCTCGGCCATGGACAGTCAAGGCTACATCTGGAACGCCCGTTGGGACGGCAGTTGCCTGCTGCGCCTGACGCCCGAGGGGGAGGTGGACCGCATTATCGAGTTGCCCGTGAGTCGCCCCACCAGTTGCGTATTCGGTGGCCCCAACCTCACCACTTTGTATATCACCAGCGCCGCCAGCCCATTGGATCACCCTCTGGACGGCGCGGTGCTGGCCATTGAAGTCGATGTACCCGGCATGCCTTGCCATCGCTTTGCCGGTTAACCCCAAGACTTAAAAACAACAACAAGGAGTCACCCGTATGAATCATCGTCGTCGTGGTATCCGTTCCCTGTGCTGCGCCGCTGTGGCGGTCTCGGCCATGAGCTTGAGCGGGCTGTTGCTGGCCGCTGAAGAAGTGAAGATCGGCTTCCTGGTCAAACAGGCCGAGGAGCCGTGGTTCCAGACCGAATGGGCCTTTGCCGAAAAAGCCGGCAAGGAACATGGCTT
>NZ_FOZO01000016.1:0-116703 GCF_900116055.1 Pseudomonas sp. NFACC42-2 | reverse complement strand
TCCACAAGCACCCACACGAATTGCTTGATTCAGTTGTTAAAGAGCGGTTGGTTAAGAGCTTTCGTCTCAACCGAGGCGCGCATTCTACAGCAGCCTCATTTGCTGTCAAGTGATTATTTTCAGAAGCTTTCGAAGATTTCTTCAACAACTTCAACCACTTGCGCTTGCGATCTCTCGTCAGCGGGAGGCGAATTCTACAGCGTTACACGCTGCTGTCAACACCTCTTTTTCTCCGCTTTCGACCGAGAAGATCGAATCGTTAATAGCGCCAAACAACACGACTCTACCAACTACTTCTGGGCTTCGATGAACTGAAGCAATCCGCTATCTAATCCTGCATAACTCGTTGTTTACCAAGGAGTTTTACGTTTCGACTGCGCCGGAAGTGGGGCGAATTATAGACAGATACAATTCGCCGTCAACACTTAATTTCAGGTTTATTCGGATTTGAGCGTAATACGCGCAAATGCCTTCTTCCCCGCCTGACAAACGTGGGTAGCACCCAGCTCGTATATAAAGGTGCGATCCACCACCTCACCATCTATACGCACACCGCCAGACCCCAGAAGGTCACGCGCAACCGCCGAGTTCTTCACCAGACCAGCCTTATTAAGGACTGCCGCAATCGGCATGGCCTCAGTAGCCGTCAATTCAATCTCAGGTAGATCATCCGGCAGCTCGCCGTCTCTCATGCGATTACCTGCCGCACGGTGAGCACTGGCCGCAGCCTCTTCACCATGGAAACGCGCAACGATCTCTTCCGCCAGCTTGATCTTCACGTCACGAGGATTGGCACCCGCCTCTACATCCGCACGCAGCGCATCGATCTCATCCATCGAGCGGAAGCTCAACAGCTCGAAGTAGCGCCACATCAACGCATCCGGGATAGAGACCAGCTTGCCGTACATCACACCCGGAGCCTCCTGGATGCCTACATAGTTGCCCAGGGACTTGGACATTTTCTTGACGCCATCCAACCCTTCCAACAACGGCATGGTCAGGATGCACTGAGCCTCCTGACCATAAGCACGCTGCAACTCACGCCCCATCAGCAGGTTGAATTTCTGATCGGTACCACCCAACTCAACATCCGCGCGCAGCGCTACCGAGTCATAACCCTGAACCAGCGGATACAGGAACTCATGAATCGCGATCGGTTGATTGGTTGAATAGCGCTTGTCGAAGTCATCGCGCTCAAGCATGCGCGCCACGGTGTACTGGGAAGTGAGGCGAATGAAGTCCGCCGGCCCCATCTGATCCATCCAGGTGGAGTTAAACGCCACCTCGGTCTTGGCCGGATCAAGAATCTTGAATACCTGGGTCTTATAGGTCTCGGCATTATCGAGAACCTGCTCACGGGTCAGCGGCGGGCGTGTCGCACTCTTACCGCTCGGATCGCCGATCATCCCGGTGAAATCACCTATAAGGAAGATCACCTGATGCCCCAATTCCTGGAACTGACGCAGCTTATTAATAAGCACGGTATGACCCAGGTGCAGGTCCGGCGCCGTCGGATCGAAGCCAGCCTTAATACGCAGGGGTTGGCCACGCTTGAGCTTTTCGATCAGCTCGGCCTCGACCAACAGTTCTTCCGCACCACGTTTTATCAGCGCTAGCTGCTCTTCAACCGACTTCATAACAGACCCGCAAGGCTCAGATTCAAAAGGGAACCAACCATACAAGATCAGGGACTAATTACAAGTTTTGCCCTGCGCACGGACACCGTTCAGCAAGCCCAGCGTTCGCGAGCTTGCGTCACAGATGATTTGGTTATATTTTATACAGTTATTTCATCTTCATCATGTCATTCATCTTTTCCATTTCATCTTCAAAGTCAAATTACCTATGACCACTGAACCGTCTAAAGCGCCGCCGCTTTACCCGAAGACCCACCTGCTCGCAGCAAGTGGTATCGCCGCCCTTCTCAGCCTGGCACTCCTGGTATTTCCTTCCAGTGACGTAGAGGCCAAACGAACATCCCTGAGCCTTGACTTGGAGAGTCCAGTTGAACAACTGACACAAGATCAAGACGCTTCCGACGCCCAACAAGCCACAAATGCTCCCACTGAATCGCCGTTTGCCCAGATCGAAAACACGCCGGAAGACACCCAGCAAGCCGTTCAAGAACAGAAAAAACCCGTAGTAGACAATGCCAAGAACCCTCAACACCGCGAAGTGATCGTGGCGAAAGGCGATACGCTTTCGACCCTGTTCGAGAAGGTAGGCCTTCCCGCAGCCACCGTTAACGATGTACTGGCCAGCGATAAACAAGCCAAGCAATTCACCCAGCTCAAACATGGCCAGAAACTGGAATTCGAACTGACACCAGACGGTCAGCTGAACAACCTGCACACCAGCGTCAGTGACCTCGAGAGCATCTCCCTGACCAAGGGCGCCAAAGGCTTTGCCTTCAACCGTATTACCACCAAGCCAGTCATGCGCTCTGCCTACGTTCACGGCGTGATCAACAGCTCACTGTCGCAATCTGCCGCGCGCGCTGGCTTGTCCCATAGCATGACCATGGACATGGCCAGCGTGTTTGGCTACGACATCGACTTCGCTCAGGACATCCGCCAGGGTGATGAATTCGACGTGATCTACGAGCAGAAAGTCGCCAACGGCAAAGTGGTCGGCACCGGCAACATTCTCTCCGCACGCTTCACCAACCGTGGCAAGACCTACACCGCAGTGCGTTACACCAACAAGCAAGGCAACAGCAGCTACTACACCGCCGACGGCAACAGCATGCGCAAGGCCTTCATCCGCACTCCAGTGGATTTCGCTCGTATTAGCTCGCGTTTCTCCATGGGTCGCAAGCATCCAATTCTGAACAAAATCCGCGCCCACAAAGGCGTCGACTATGCCGCCCCGCGCGGTACGCCTATCAAGGCGGCTGGCGATGGCAAGGTCCTGCTCGCAGGGCGCCGCGGTGGCTACGGCAACACGGTGATCATCCAGCACGGCAACACCTACCGCACCCTGTATGGCCATATGCAAGGTTTCGCCAAGGGCGTGAAAACAGGCGGCAATGTGAAGCAAGGCCAAGTAATCGGTTATATCGGCACCACTGGCCTGTCCACCGGACCGCACTTGCACTATGAGTTCCAGGTCAATGGTGTGCACGTCGACCCATTGGGACAGAAGCTGCCGATGGCCGACCCGATCGCCAAGGCCGAGCGCGCACGCTTTATGCAACAAAGCCAGCCGCTGATGGCGCGCATGGACCAGGAGCGCTCCACCCTGCTTGCTTCGGCGAAGCGTTAAGGTATGCCGTTCTATATAGGTGTAATGTCCGGGACCAGCCTCGATGGCCTGGACATCGCCCTGATCGAACAAGGTTCGGCGGTCAATCTGATCGCCACCCACTACACACCGATGCCGGACACCCTGCGTGCAGAGCTGTTAAGCCTGTGCGCCAGCGGCCCGGATGAGATTGCCCGCTCAGCGATAGCCCAGCAGCACTGGGTCACACTCGCCGCCCACGGCATTCACACATTGCTCGACCAGCACAACCTCAAGCCTCAAGACATACGTGCGATCGGCAGCCATGGCCAGACCATCCGTCATGAACCCGCCCGAGGCTTTACCGTGCAGATCGGCAACCCGGCACTGCTTGCGGAGCTGACGGGCATCAGCGTAGTCAGCGACTTCCGTAGCCGCGATGTTGCCGCTGGCGGCCAGGGCGCGCCTCTGGTGCCCGCCTTTCATGAAGCGTTGTTTGGCGAAAGCACCGGCAACCGTGCAGTGTTGAATATTGGAGGCTTCAGCAATCTCAGCCTGATCGAAACCGGCAAGCCCGTAGCCGGCTTCGACTGCGGCCCAGGTAATGTGCTGCTGGACGCCTGGATTCAACAGCAGCGCGGCGAACACTTTGACCGTGACGGGCAGTGGGCGGGTAGTGGCAAGGTCGAGCCTCAACTACTCGCCGCACTACTCAGCGATCCATTCTTCCTGACCAAAGGCCCGAAAAGCACCGGCCGTGAAGTGTTCAACCTCGGGTGGCTGCACCAGCATCTTGGCCGCCTGCCCGCCTTTGAACCCCAGGACGTACAGGCCAGCCTGCTGGAACTGACCGTCCTGACCATCGTCGAGGCCCTGCAAACAGCGCAGCCCGAGACAGAAACGTTACTCGTCTGTGGCGGCGGCGCCCATAACACCACAATGATGAATCGTCTGGCCGCGTTGTTGCCATCCACTCAAGTCAGCAGCACCGCCACCCACGGCGTAGACCCGGACTGGGTCGAAGCCATGGCCTTCGCCTGGCTGGCTCACTGCTGCCTGGAAGGCATTGCCGCCAACCGGCCCAGTGTCACCGGCGCACGCGGGCTAAGGGTACTTGGCGCGATCTACCCTGCCTGACGAACACCTCGCCAGAATCGCAGACAGCAAAACGCCGCTTGGCCGATCAAAGCCAAGCGGCGTTTTTATTCGTTGTAGATCAGGCTGTCGATCAGATCGAGAACGAAGAGCCGCAACCACAGGTGGTGGTCGCGTTAGGGTTCTTGATCACGAAACGCGAACCCTCCAGACCCTCCTGGTAATCCACCTCGGCGCCTGCCAAGTATTGGAAGCTCATCGGGTCCACGACCAGGCTAACGCCTTCGCGCTCAACGATGGTGTCATCGTCAGCCACATCTTCATCGAAGGTGAAACCGTACTGAAACCCTGAACAACCGCCGCCCGTAACGAATACGCGCAGCTTCAAGCGATCATTACCCTCTTCATCGACCAGGCTCTTCACCTTGTGCGCAGCACCGTGGGTAAATTGCAAAGCCGTGGGGGTGAAGGATTCAACGCTCATGCTGATAATCTCCCGGCGTAGCGCCGCCATATGCGTAATGGCGGGTATTATCCGCTTCTCCTAGAAAAGCGGTCAACTATTGTTACGGTATATCAATCTGCATCGCCGCCATTAGAAACCCAAAAGGCCCGATCAACGGGCCTTTTGCGCAGTCAGTAAATCGTTTTAAGGCAGCATGCCGGCGTGGGACAGACCCAGCTTTTCATCCAGGCCAAACAGGATGTTCATGTTCTGCACCGCCTGGCCCGACGCGCCCTTGACGAGGTTATCGATCACCGACAACACCACCACCAGGTCACCATCCTGCGGACGATGCACCGCAATCCGGCACACGTTGGCGCCTCGCACGCTGCGGGTTTCCGGATGGCTGCCGGCAGGCATCACATCGACGAACGGCTCGTTGGCATAACGCTTTTCAAACAACGCCTGCAGGTCTACCGAACGATCGACCACGGTGGCGTACAACGTGGAATGAATGCCACGAATCATCGGCGTCAGGTGTGGCACGAAGGTCAGGCCTACGTCTTGGCCGGCGGCGCGCCGCAGCCCCTGACGAATCTCTGGCAGATGGCGATGCCCTTTTACTGCGTAAGCCTTCATGCTTTCCGATGTCTCGGAGTACAAGGAACCTACCGCTGCTCCACGACCGGCGCCGCTGACACCCGACTTACAGTCTGCGATCAGGCGCGAAGCATCCGCCAGCCCGGCCTCGAGCAACGGCAGGAAGCCCAGTTGCGTCGCCGTCGGATAGCAACCCGGCACGGCGATCAGGCGCGCCTGCTTGATCTGCTCCCGATTGACTTCCGGCAGGCCGTACACCGCCTCTTCCAACAGTTCCGGTGCACCGTGAGGCTGGCCGTACCACTTGGCCCATTCGTCGGCGTCTTGCAGGCGGAAGTCCGCCGACAGGTCGATGACCTTGGTGCCAGCGGCCAGCAGTTCGCCAGCCAACGCATGGGCAACGCCATGGGGAGTGGCAAAGAACACCACATCGCAGGCGCCAAGGGTGTTGATGTCCGGAACGCTGAACGCCAGGCCGTCGTAGTGGCCTCGCAGGTTCGGGTACATATCGGCCACGGCCAGACCGGCCTCGGATCGAGAGGTAATGACCACGACCTCAGCTTGCGGATGCTGAGCCAACAGACGCAGCAATTCGACACCGGTGTAACCCGTGCCGCCGACGATACCGACCTTGACCATAAACCTGCCCTCAACGAACCCACTGGAAAGCCGTCGATAATAGGGGCCGTATCGTCCTGCGACAACCGTCAACGTGACGTATGGGCGCATGAGCCACTACTATCTGCGCTACCGTGAACCTGGGAATAACTAAAAATGCTTTATCTATGGGTCAAAGCCTTCCATATCGTCAGCATCGTCTGCTGGTTTGCCGGGCTGTTCTACCTGCCGCGCCTGTTCGTCTACCATGCTCAAAGCGAGGACACTGTCAGCAAGGAACGCTTCAGCGTCATGGAGCGCAAGCTGTACCGCGGCATCATGGGCCCGGCGATGCTGGCCAGCCTGGTGTTCGGTATCTGGCTGATAGCCCTTAACCCCGGCATCTTTCAATCGGGCGCCTGGATCCACGCCAAGTTGACCCTGGTAGTGTTCCTGATTGGCTACCACCATATGTGCGGCGCGCAGGTAAAACGTTTCGCCCGTGGCGAAAACACCCGCAGCCATGTCTTTTATCGCTGGTTCAATGAAGTCCCGGTTCTGATATTGCTGGCTATCGTAATTTTGGTCGTGGTCAAACCGTTCTAACTTCATTACTCGGGGTACCTCCAATGTCGCTGCCCGCTCTGCTTGAACAACGTCTGCGCCTGCCCGTGGTGGTGGCGCCGATGTTTCTGATTTCCAACCCGCAATTGGTGCTGGCCTGCTGCCGCAACGGCGTGGTCGGCAGCTTCCCGGCGCTCAACCAGCGCGAGAGCAGTGGCTTCAAAGCCTGGCTGGAGGAAATCGAAGCGGGCTTGGCGCAGCTGGACAATCCTGCGCCCTACGCCGTCAACCTGATCGTGCACAACAGCAACCCTCGCCTGCAGGCGGACCTGGCGATCTGCGTCGAGCACAAGGTGCCAATCGTGATCACCAGCCTGGGCGCAGTGAAAGAACTGGTAGATGCCGTGCACAGCTACGGCGGCCTGGTGTTTCATGACGTCACTACCCGGCGCCATGCCGAAAAAGCCGCTGAAGCCGGTGTCGACGGCCTGATCGCCGTGGCCGCAGGCGCCGGTGGCCATGCCGGTACCTGGAGCCCGTTTTCGCTGATCGCAGAAATTCGCCAATTCTTCGACAAGACCCTGCTGCTGGCCGGCTGCCTTAACCACGGCCATGAGATACTCGCCGCCCAGTTGCTGGGGGCAGACCTGGCGTATTTCGGCACACGGTTTATAGGTACCACCGAAAGCCACGCCCCGGATGCGTATAAAGAGATGCTGCTCACATCACGCGCCGCCGACATCGTGCACACTCCCGCTGTCTCCGGCGTGCCCGCAAGCTTTATGCGCCAGAGCCTGGAAAATGCCGGTTTCGACCTCGCTGCCCTGCAGGGCAAAGGCGAAGTAAACTTCGGCTCCAAGCTCAAGCCGCTGAGCGACGAAGCCAAGGCCTGGAAGACCGTATGGTCTGCAGGCCAAGGTGTCGGTGAGATTAATGATTTACCCGGCGTCGATGAACTCGTTGCCCGCCTGGATGCCGAATACCGCAAGGCGCGCGAACAGGCGACACAGTTGCGCTGGCCACGCTGACCCAACCGCAAGGCCTGCCGATCGAGCAGGCCTGCACTACCCCACTGATTCAGTGACAAGGATGCCCGCATGAGCGACAACCGTTTCAAGATTGTGTTTGATGGGGCCTTGCTCCCGGGTGTCGAAAGCACCACAGCCAAGCTGAACCTGGCTGAACTGTTCAAGAGCACGGTCGAGGACATCGAGAAACTCTTCACCGGCCGCGTTGTTGCACTGAAACGCGACCTTTCCCGCCCCGACGCCGAAACCTACCTCACCGCGCTGAAAAACGCCGGGGTGGACGCACGTATCGAGGCCGAACAGCCCGTAGCCTTCAGCCTTGCCGAAACCCACGAAACAGATTCCGGCGCAGCTGACCTCTCCCGCCCTGCCGCTTCGCCGTATGCACCGCCGCGTGCCGCCGTAGGTGAAAGCCTGCCGGAATACGCCACCCTCAAGGTCTTCACCATCAATGGCCGTATTGGTCGTCTGCGGTACCTGGCATGGACGCTGGTACTGACCGTCGCCATGCTCGTCGCAGCCGGCATCCTCAGTACTGTGGGCTTTGCCATCGCGACCGCGTCACCGACCATAGCCATTATCCTCGGCTCGCTGCTGGGCTTCGCGCTGTTCGTCGCGGTTGTGGTCGTGAGCGTGCAGATCGGCGTGCAGCGCCTGCACGACCTGGGCTGGTCCGGCTGGTTGTACCTGCTGAACCTGGTACCGCTGGTGAACAGTATTTTCCCGCTGCTGCTGTTGGTCATGCCAGGTAACACCGGCGCCAACCAGTACGGCGCACCGCCACCGCGCAACTCCACCGCGGTGAAGGTCCTGGCCTCACTGTGGCTGGCATTCATCCCGCTGATGCTCATCATCGTGGTGTCGCTGGGCATGAACGGCTACCTGGATCAACTCGAAACCAACGTGGACAGCAGCTACGAGAGCAGCTCCATCACCTCCGATGAAGACGCCGACCAAAGCGTGATCGTCGATGAGGAAGACGCGCAAAGTGCTGACGACGCGGCCGAACCTGTAGACTCTCCAGAACAGTAAAGAAACGCGCCGCGCCTGAGATGCCTCCATCCCAGGCGCGGCGTGTTGCGATGGAGAAAGGCATGACCCGTTACGCTCTGATCACCGGTGCCTCCAGCGGCATCGGCCTGGCTTTGGCCGAAGCCCTGGCCCGTCGCGGCCGCAGCTTGATTCTGGTGGCCCGCCAGCGTGATCAGTTGGAAAGCATTGCAATCGAATTGACCCAACGCTTCGGCGTCGAGGTGCTGTTTCGGGCATGCGATCTCGGCGAGCCATTGCGCTTGTCCGGGTTCCTGCTGGAGCTGGAAGAAGGCGAGCGGCAGATCGATTTGCTGGTGAACTGCGCCGGCATTGGCACCAGCGGGCCATTCCTGGCCCAGGACTGGATGACCGAACAAGACCTCATCGAAGTCAACATCCTTGCCCTCACCCGCATGTGTCACGCCTTGGGCAATACCATGGCGCTGCACGGTGGCGGGCAGATTCTCAACGTTGCCTCGGTCGCCGCGTTCCAACCCGGCCCGTGGATGAGCAGCTACTACGCCAGCAAGGCCTATGTGCTGCATTTCTCCGAAGGCTTGCGCGAAGAACTCAAGACCTGCGGCATCAAGGTCTCGGTGCTTTGCCCCGGTCCTACGCGCACCGCCTTCTTCGGTACGGCGCAGATGGACACCGCCAGACTCGAACGCAGCGAACAATTGATGAGTCCGGAAGAAGTGGCGCTCTATACCGTGCGCGCACTGGAAAAGAACAAAGCCATCATCATTCCTGGACGACGTAATCGCTGGCTGGCCTTCAGCCCGCGTTTCAGCCCGCGCTGGCTGACTCGCAAGATCGCCGGTGCGATCAACAAGGCCTATTGCCCGCGCTGATCGCCTGGGTACACTCACCTTGCACTTTCATAATGGAGAAACAGCTGTGGATACTCTGTTCACCAAGATCATCAACAGAGAAATACCCGCGAAGATTATCTACGAAGATGATCAAGTCCTCGCCTTTCACGATATTGCCCCACAGGCGCCGGTACATTTTCTGGTTATCCCGAAGAAACCTATCCGTACATTGAATGACTTGACCGAAGAGGATAAGGCCCTGGCCGGCCATATTCTGTTCACCGCCCAGCGCTTGGCGGTGGAGCAAGGCTGCGAGAAAGGTTTCCGCGTAGTGATGAACTGCAACGAAGACGGCGGGCAGACCGTTTACCACATCCATATGCATGTGCTGGGCCAGCGCCAGATGAACTGGCCGCCGGGCTGAAATAGCCCGCTACAAGGGGCGCAGCCCAAGGCTGCGACCCCATGCCCTTGACTCAGGGCAAACGCGTTCCTCTCTCTTGCGGTAAACTGGCCGCCGAGATTCTTCCCGGAGGTCAGCATGACTACCCAACGTCACTACTCGCCCATTGACCGTCTGTTGCTGCAAGCCGACATGGCCATGCGCACACTGCTGCCCTTCAGCGGCCAACCGTACCGCCCGTCGCCCGCCATCGTGCAGCCTGACGCGCAGATGAGCGAGACCGAGACCCGCCATGTCGCAGGCCTGATGCGTATCAACCATACCGGTGAGGTCTGTGCCCAGGCGCTGTACCAGGGCCAGGCCCTGACCGCCAAGCTGCCGCAGGTGCGCGCAGCCATGGAGCATGCGGCCGAGGAAGAAATCGATCACCTGGCCTGGTGCGAGCAACGTATTCGCCAGTTGGGGAGCCATCCCAGCGTGCTCAACCCGCTGTTCTACGGCTTGTCATTCGGCATCGGCGCGGCTGCGGGCCTGATCAGCGACAAGGTCAGCCTCGGCTTTGTCGCCGCGACGGAACATCAAGTGTGCAAGCACCTGGATGAACATCTGGAGCAACTGCCGGCCGATGACGAAAAGTCCCGGGCGATTCTTGAGCAGATGCGTATCGATGAGGAGCACCACGCCGAAAGTGCGCTGGATGCCGGCGGTTTCCGCTTCCCGGCGCCAGTACGATTCGGCATGAGCCTGCTGGCCAAGGTCATGACCAAAAGCACCTACCGCATCTGACTAAACCTGCGGCTGCAAAAAAGGGCGCTATCCAGCGCCCTTTTCTTTTGTCGACTGGCGATCAACCCAATTCGATGATCTCGTAGTCATGGGTGATGGCCACACCGGCCGCGCCGAGCATGATCGACGCTGAGCAATACTTCTCGGCCGACAGCTCAATGGCGCGCTTGACCTGGGCCTCTTTCAACGCCCGGCCCTTCACCACGAAATGCATGTGGATCTTGGTGAACACCTTGGGATCTTCAGTGGCGCGCTCGGCTTCCAGGAAGGCTTCGCAGCTTTCCACGGCCTGGCGGGATTTTTTCAGGATGCTGACCACGTCGAAATTGCTGCAACCGCCCACACCAAGCAGGAGCATTTCCATCGGGCGTACGCCCAGGTTACGGCCACCGGCTTCCGGCGGGCCATCCATGACCACAACATGGCCACTGCCCGACTCACCGAGGAACATGGCTTCGCCCGCCCATTGGATGCGTGCCTTCATCGCCCAGACTCCACTGCTAAAAAAGGGTCGCCAGCTTAGCACAGGGCCCGGGCGCAACCGCGCTTCCCATCAAAGCGATCAATAACGGAGCTGACTCGGAAAATTCGCTAATCGAGTCAGAATGTGTCTGTTAAGCTGGCGCCAAAGGAGTGGCGTATTGCCACCCTTTATACAACGTGTATCAATGCCGATACCGCTAAGTACAACAACTCCAACCACCTCGCGCTGCCTTTCGGGATACAACCATGGTTGCTCTTACGCCCATACCCAAGATCAAGAATCTCGACAAGTTGCTGATGCACTGCCAGCGCCGGCGCCATCCCGCCAAGCACAACATCATCTGCGCCGGTGAGCGCTCCGAAACACTGTTTTTCATTATCAAGGGCTCAGTCACCATCCTGATCGAGGATGAAGACGGCCGCGAAATGATCATCGCCTACCTGAACACCGGGGATTTTTTCGGCGAGCTGGGGCTGTTTGAACAAGCAGGCAAGGAGCAGGAGCGCAGCGCCTGGGTGCGGACCAAGGTCGAGTGCGAAGTGGCCGAGATCAGTTACGCAAAGTTTCGCGAACTCGCCCAGCAGGACCCCGACATTCTCTACGCCCTCAGCGGTCAAATCGCCCAGCGCCTGCGAGACACTACGCGCAAGGTTGGCGACCTGGCGTTCTTCGACGTCACCGGACGTGTGGCCCGTTGCCTGCTGGAGCTGTGCAAGCAGCCCGATGCAATGACTCACCCCGACGGCATGCAGATCAAGATCACCCGCCAGGAAATCGGGCGCATTGTCGGTTGTTCACGGGAGATGGTCGGCCGCGTGCTCAAGGATCTTGAAGAGCGCAACCTGGTGCACGTCAAAGGCAAGACGATGGTGGTGTTCGGTACCCGTTAAGCCGGCAGGAAGCTGGCCAGCATCTGACGGTACAAGGTGTCCAGCCGGCTGATTGCGTCCGGCGCGGGGAAGGCTTCGTGCAGGGCAATATGGCTGTCGGCACGAACCCGTTGCTCCAGGCCGCAGGCTTGGTTGAAACGATTGACCGCCGCGATCAGTTCTTCACGATCGTTATCCAGCAACAACGCACCGTGCACCAACCCCACCGGGCGGCCCCCGCTTTGCCGCCAGCGCTGGGCAGTGCCGACCATTTTGCGCCCGTTGAGGTTGACGTTGTAACGACCGTCGCAGAATGCACCGTCGATTTCCCCGACGGAGGCATCGCCGCCCAACTCGATAAGTAAATCGCAGATCGGCTGGCATAGACGCTGGTAACCGGTTTCGATGCGACCTTGATCACCCTCACTGCGCGGCGGAGCGTAGACCAGGGCGATATTGACCGTGGCGCTGGACTGCGGCACCGGTTCGCCGCCGGTTTCGCGCAAGAGCACCGGCCAACCGGCATCCGCAGACACGCGGCTGGCGACATCGAAAGCAGGCAATCGGCTCAAGCGGCGTGGCATCACCAGTGCCTGATCGCTGGGCTGCCAGAACAACAACCCAAACGCCTGCTCACCCGCGCAAACGGCGGCCAACAAGGCTTGCTCGGCGGCAAGGCCTGCTTCAACACGCATCGACACTGGCTGGATCAATGGGCACCTACCTATCTGAATAAACACAAACCCAAATGTGGGAGGGGGCCTGCTCCCGATAGCGGTGTGTCAGTCGAGAATGCTCCAACTGAACCGCCGCCATCGGGGGCAAGCCCCCTCCCACACGTTGATCGCATTTCAAATCAATCGAGAGTGGAACCACTGACCGCCACGCCACGCTCCGGGAAGAACAGACGCTGCAGTTCCGCCCCCGGGTTCTCGGCACGCATGAAGGTCTCACCCACCAGGAACGAATAAACGTCACTGATTTCCATCAGCTCCACATCGGCACGGTTGACAATGCCACTCTCGGTAATCACCAGGCGGTCGCGCGGAATACGCGGCAGCAGGTCGAGGGTGTTTTCCAGGCTGACTTCGAAGGTGTGCAGGTTACGGTTGTTGACCCCCACCAGCGGGGTGTCGAGGGTTTTCAGCGCGCGCTCCAGCTCATCGCCGTCGTGCACTTCCACCAACACATCCAGGCCAACGCTTTTGGCCACGGCCGCCAGCTCGGCCATCTTCACGTCATCCAATGCGGAGACGATCAACAACACACAGTCGGCGCCCAAGGCACGGGCTTCGACGATCTGGTACGGATCGACCATGAAATCCTTGCGGATCACCGGCAACTTGCAGGCCGCGCGGGCCTGCTGCAGGAACAGGTCGGAACCCTGGAAAAAATCGATGTCAGTGAGTACCGACAGGCAAGTCGCCCCACCCTTCTCGTAGCTGACGGCGATTTCCGCCGGTACAAAGTTTTCGCGAATCACGCCCTTGCTCGGCGAAGCTTTCTTGATCTCCGCGATCACGGCCGGCTGCTTGAGCTTGGCCTGGGCAATCAGTGCCTTGGCAAATCCACGTGGCGCATCAGCGGCTTTCGCTTGGGCCTCCAACTCGGCCAGGCTCACACGGGAACGGCGTTCGGCGACTTCTTCAGCCTTGCGGGCCAGGATTTTTTCCAGAACGGTCGGCACACTCATCCTTCATTCTCCATCTTGAATACAGCGGTGAATGCTCCCAGCTCTTCGAGCTTTTCACGAGCCAGACCTGTGTGCAGCGCATCGTGGGCCAATTCGACACCTTCCTTAAGACTATAGGCATGATCGGCTGCGTAAAGTGCCGCGCCAGCATTCAGAACAATCATTTCCGCGGCTTTTTGACCGTTCTCGGTCTTACGACGCCCCAGAGCATCGCGAATCAGCTCCAGGGACGCCGCCGGGCTTTCCACCGCCAGGCCGTGCAGGCTCTGGCTCTTCATGCCCAAGTCTTCCGGTTCGACCCAGTATTCGCTGATCTGGTCATCCTTCAGCTCCGCCACAAACGTTGGCGCGGCCAGGCTGAACTCGTCCAGGCCGTCTTTGGAATGCACCACCAGCACATGCTTGCTGCCCATGCGTTGGAGTACTTCAGCCAATGGCCGGCACAGCGCCTGGCTGAACACGCCTACCACCTGGTGCTTCACACCGGCCGGATTCGTAAGCGGGCCGAGCATGTTGAACAGGGTACGCAGGCCAAGGTCCTTGCGTGGGCCGGCGGCGTGCTTCATCGCACCATGATGGGACTGGGCAAACATAAAGCCGATGCCGACGTTGTCGATGCAGCGCGCCACTTGTACCGGCGTGAGGTTCAGGTAAATGCCGGCCGCTTCCAGCAGGTCGGCACTGCCGCTCTTGCCGGACACCGCACGGTTACCGTGCTTGGCCACGGTGCAGCCCGCCGCCGCCACCACAAAGGACGAGGCCGTCGAGACGTTGAAGATGTTCGCACCGTCACCGCCGGTGCCGACCACGTCGACCACGCCGTCGAGGGTCTTGAGCTCGACCTTGTCCGCCAGCTCACGCATCACCGATACGGCGCCGACGATCTCGTCGATGCTTTCGCTCTTCATGCGCATCGCCATCATGAAGGCGCCAATCTGCGCATCGGTGCATTGACCGGTCATGATTTCGCGCATCACATCGCTCATTTCAGCGGTGCTCAGGTCCAGATGGCCGACGATACGGCTCAGGGCAGTCTTGATATCCATGGAAAGTCCTTAGCGCGTGCCGCCGCTCTGCTTGAGAAAGTTGGCGAACAGCTCGTAGCCCTGCTCGGTCAGGATCGATTCAGGGTGAAACTGCACCCCTTCGATATTCAGTGTCTTGTGACGCAGGCCCATGATCTCGTCGACGGTGCCGTCTTCCAGCTGGGTCCAGGCGGTCAGTTCCAGGCAGTCCGGCAGGGTTTCGCGCTTGACCACCAGCGAGTGGTAGCGGGTCACGGTCACCGGGTTGTTGAGTGCCTGGAATACGCCCAGGTCTTTATGGAATACCGGGCTGGTCTTGCCGTGCATCACCTGGCGCGCGCGCACCACATCACCGCCAAAGGCCTGGCCAATGGATTGATGGCCCAGGCAGACGCCCAGGATCGGCAGCTTGCCGGCGAAGTACTGGATGGCCTCGAGGGAGATACCCGCCTCGGTCGGCGTGCACGGGCCCGGCGAAACCACGATGCGCTCCGGGTTCAGGGCGGCGATTTCGGCCACGGTCAGTTCGTCGTTGCGAACCACCTTGACCTCGGCGCCCAGCTCCCCCAGGTACTGCACAACGTTGTAGGTAAAGGAATCGTAGTTATCAATCATCAGCAACATGGGGGAAACCTCAAGAATTGGGGGTCTGTTCAGCCAGCGCTACGGCGCGGAACATCGCGCGGCGCTTGTTCAGGGTTTCTTCCCATTCGAGGGCCGGCACCGAGTCGGCGACAATCCCGCCACCGGCCTGCACGTGCAGTTCCCCGTCCTTGATCACCGCCGTGCGAATCGCAATGGCGGTGTCCATGTTGCCGTTCCAGGCGAAATACCCCACGGCGCCGCCATAGACACCCCGCTTGACCGGCTCCAGTTCGTCGATGATTTCCATCGCACGAATCTTCGGCGCGCCCGACAAGGTGCCCGCCGGCAGAATCGCCCGCAAGGCGTCCATTGCGGTCAGCCCGGCCTTCAGCTCGCCGGTAACGTTGGACACGATGTGCATCACATTGGAATAGCGCTCAATGACCATCTTCTCGGTCAATTTCACCGAGCCGATTTCCGAGACACGCCCGGTGTCGTTACGGCCCAGGTCGATCAGCATCAGGTGTTCGGCGATTTCCTTGTCGTCGCTGAGCAGGTCTTCTTCGAGCGCCAGATCCGCTTCTTCGGTCGCGCCACGCGGGCGTGTGCCGGCAATCGGGCGCACGGTGATCAGGTTGTCCTCGACACGCACCAGCACTTCCGGCGAGCTGCCCACTACATGGAAGTCGCCAAAGTTGAAGAAGTACATGTACGGCGTCGGGTTGAAGCAGCGCAGCGCCCGGTACAGGTCGATGGGCGCCGCCTTGAAGTCGATGGACATGCGTTGCGACGGCACCACCTGCATGCAGTCACCGGCGAGGATGTATTCCTTGATGGTGTCGACCGCACGCTCATAGTCATCCTGGGTAAAGCTGGAGCGGAACACCGGGTCGGCTGCCGGCGGACGGGTAAGGTCCAGGCCGCGACGCGGGGTGATCGGCTGGCGCAGTTTTTCCAACAGCGCTTCGAGGCTGGCCTGGCCTTGCTCGAAGGCGTCGGCCTGGGACGGGTCGGCGAGCACGATCGCATGCATCTTGCCGGCGAGGTTGTCGAACACCACCACCGCGTCGGAGACCATCAGCAGAATGTCCGGCACGCCCAGGGGGTCCGGGTTCGGGCATTTGCCCAGGCGTTTTTCCACATAGCGCACGCAGTCGTAGCCGAAGTACCCCACCAGGCCGCCATTGAAGCGCGGCAGGCCAGGGATGGTCGGCACGTTGTAGCGCGCCTTGAAGGCTTCGACGAAGGCCAGCGGGTCTTCGACGTCATGACTTTCGATCTCGACGCCATCATGGGTGATGCTCACATGATGGTCGCGCACCCGCAGCACAGTGCGGCATGGCAGACCGATGATCGAGTAACGGCCCCATTTCTCGCCGCCCTGTACCGATTCCAGCAGGTAGGAGTTGGGCTGGTCGGCCAGCTTCAGGTAGATCGACAGCGGCGTGTCGAAGTCGGCCAGGGTTTCGCAGGCCAGGGGGATACGGTTATAGCCGGCAGCGGCCAAACGCAGGAATTCTTCGCGGATCATGAGGTGCCTCGTGGCGTGAGGGTCTAACAGTCAGGTATGCAAACGTGCCGCAGGGCGCGGCCAGGATCAGTCAGGCGCGCCAACGCCAGCGGGCCAGGGCCTTGATGACTTTCATCCAGAGTTTGCGAGTGACCACCACGATGGAATTTCCAGAAGGGGACGGATCGATGTCGGGCAACGTTATCTCAGCGCCAGCTCCCAGGCAACCGGGGATTAGCAGTCGCAGGTCATCAATCACCAGCGACGGCGACTCTTCGGCGATCGGACGACCATGGTTGTAGCCGTAACTCAGGGCCACGCACTGCACGCCGGCCGCTTTCGCCGCCAGCACGTCACTGCGCGAATCGCCGACAAACAGTGACTGGGACGCCGGGATATTGGCCATTTTCATCACGAAAAACAGCGCCGCCGGATCGGGTTTCTTCTGCGGCAAGGTATCGCCACCGATGATCCAGCGGAAATAACGGCCGATTTTCATCTGGTCCAACAGCGGCGCGACGAAGCGCTCCGGCTTGTTGGTGATCAGGGCCATTTCCACGCCCTGCTTGCTCAGCCATTTGAGGGTGTCGCGTACGCCGGGGTAGACCACGGTCAGTTCGTGGCTGCGCTCATAGGCAACATTGAACAGTTCGAGGGCGTGCTCGGCCTCTACATCATCGACACCTTCGGCATCGATGTGATTGGCCAGGGCCCGGCGCACCAGCATCGGCGCGCCATTGCCGACCCATTCGCGTACCGACGCAAGCCCCGCCGGCTTGCGCCCCAGCTTGAGCAGCATCTCGTCCACCGCCGCCGCCAGGTCTGGCACCGAGTCGATCAAGGTACCGTCCAGATCGAACATCACCAGCCGTGGCAGTTTGCCGGGGAACAGCTGCTCAAAGCCGCTCATGGACGCGCCAGCGCCAATTCGGCGCGCATCCTGGCGATGACTTCCTGATAGTCCGGGGCGTTGAAGATCGCCGAGCCGGCCACGAAGGTGTCGGCACCGGCAGCCGCGATTTCACGGATATTGTTGACGTTGACCCCGCCGTCGATTTCCAGGCGGATGTCGCGGCCCGACGCATCGATCAGCGCACGGGCTTCACGCAGCTTGTCGAGGGTACCGGGGATGAACTTCTGCCCGCCGAAGCCTGGGTTGACGCTCATCAGCAGCACCATGTCGACCTTGTCCATCACGTACTTGAGCACGTCCAGCGGGGTGGCCGGATTGAACACCAGGCCGGCCTTGCAGCCGCCCTCGCGGATCAGTTGCAAGGTGCGGTCGACGTGCAGCGAGGCTTCCGGGTGGAAGGTGATGTAGGTCGCGCCAGCGTCAACGAAGTCACCGATGATGCGATCCACCGGGCTGACCATCAGGTGCGCATCGATCGGCGCGGTGATGCCGTACTTGCGCAGCGCCGCGCAGACCATCGGACCGATGGTCAGGTTGGGCACGTAGTGGTTGTCCATGACATCGAAGTGCACGAAGTCGGCACCGGCGGCCAACACCTTGTCCACTTCCTCACCCAGGCGGGCGAAATCGGCGGAGAGAATCGATGGAGCAATAACGAAGGGCTGCATGACGCACCTTTTTTGAGCTAAATCACGATGGCGCGCATTGTATACCTCATGCTTTGCCCTGCGCACCGTGACCTAACTCAACGGCTAGTACGCCGCCCGATAGATTTTCTCGATATCGGCCGCGCTGAGCTTGCGCGGGTTGTTACGCATCAGGCGCTCGATACCCGCCGCTTCCGTGGCCATGGCCGGGATGGCGTCCTCGGGAACCCCGAAACTGCGCAGGCCGGAAGGAATCTCCACGGCGGCACACAATCGCGTCATCGCCTCGACGGCCTGGTCGGCGGCATCGTTGACACTCAGGCCGCTGACATTCACGCCCATGGCCTGGGCAATGTCCTGCATGCGCTCGACACAGGCCAGTTTGTTCCAGTGCATCACATAGGGCAGCAACAGCGCATTGCTGACGCCATGGGCGATATTGAACCGCCCGCCCAGCGGGTAGGCCAACGCATGCACGGCGCCCACCCCGGCATTGCCGAAGGCCATGCCGGCCATCAGGCTGGCGGTGGCCATATCGTCGCGGGCCTGCAGGTTGGCCGGGTTGGCGTAGGCCTTGGGCAGCGCCTTGGCGATCAGCTTGATCGCCCCAATGGCCAGGGCATCCGTGATCGGCGAGGCATTCAGGGAAAGGTAGGACTCAATCGCATGCACCAGCGCATCCACGCCACTGGCGGCGGTGACGCTGCGCGGGCAGGTCAGGGTCATTTGCGGGCTGATCAGCGCGACGTCCGGCAGCAGGTAGTCGCTGACGATGCCCTTCTTCAACTGCGCGACCTTGTCGGAGAGGATCGCCACATTGGTCACCTCCGAGCCGGTGCCGGCGGTGGTCGGGATGGCGATCAGCGGCGGGCCCTTGCGCGGCACCTGGTCGACACCGAATAAGTCCGCCAGGGCGCCGTGGTAACCGGCATAGGCGGCAACGCTTTTGGCAATATCGATGGCACTGCCTCCACCCAGGCCGATCAGGCCGTCGTGGCCACCGTCGCGGTACGCCTGCATGCAGTCTTCGACGATGGAGATTTCCGGGTCGGGCAGCACGCGGTCGAAAATCTCGTAAGGGCGCTCACCCAGGTGTTCGAGTGCCAGCGCCACCGTACCGGACTTGACCAGCGCCGCATCGGTGACAATCAACGGGTTATCCACATCCAGGCGCGTCAACTCGGCGGCCAGTTGCTCAATGGCGCCAGCGCCGGTCAGCAGTTTGTGGGCGATCTTGAATGAGGAAGTACTCATGTGCGCGGCCTCTTATCGGTGATGGGCTGGCACAAGAGTAGCTGACTGGATCGGGTTGTCTTCCATTCAGGCGCTGAATGGTCACAGCCCCCCTGTGGGAGGGGGCTGTGTCGGGCTTTAGACCTGGGCCGTGCGCAGTTTCTCGCTACGCCCACGCAGCCACTCCAGGGTCAGCAACAGCACGACCGAGAAGGCGATCAGCAAGGTCGCCGCCGCCGCAATCGTCGGGCTGAGGTTTTCGCGGATGCCGCTGAACATCTGGCGCGGCAGGGTCGCTTGCTCGGGGCCGGCGAGAAACAGGGTCACCACCACCTCATCGAACGACGTCGCGAAGGCAAACAGCGCGCCGGAGATCACCCCAGGTGCAATCAACGGCAAGGTTACCCGGCGAAACGCCGTCAAGGGCGAGGCCCCCAGGCTGGCCGCGGCCCGTACCAGATTATGGTTGAAACCCTGCAAGGTCGCCGACACGGTGATGATCACAAACGGCACGCCGAGCACCGCATGCACCACGATCAGCGAAAAGAAACTGTTGCCCAGCCCCAGTGGCGCAAAAAACAGGTAGCTGGCCACACCGATAATCACCACCGGCACCACCATCGGCGAAATCACCAGGGCCATCACCAACGCCTTGCCGGGGAAATTCCCACGGGTCAGGCCGATTGCCGCCAGGGTGCCGAACACCATGGCCAATACCGTGGCGGCCGGGGCGACGATGATGCTGTTCTTCAACGCACGCATCCATTCCGCCGAGGCGAAGAAATCCTGGTACCAGTGCAGCGAGAAGCCTTGCAACGGGTACACCAGGAAACTGCCACTGTTGAAAGACAGCGGGATGATCACCAGCACAGGCAAGATCAGGAACAACAGGATCAAGCCGCAAAGGATCCGCAAGCTGTAGAACCACACCCGTTCCACCGGTGACATATAAGGGCTCAGCATCGCAAGGTCTCCTCAGCTCAGGCGCAGGCGGCTGGCGCCCACCAGCCGGTTGTAGATCAGGTACAGCACCACGGTCGCCAGCAGCAGCAAGCCGCCCAACGCCGTCGCCATGCCCCAGTTGATGCTGGTGTTGGTGTAGAAAGCCACGAAGTAGCTGACCATCTGGTCGTTCGGACTGCCCAGCAGTGCCGGGGTGATGTAGTAACCGATCGCCAGGATGAACACCAGCAGGCAGCCGGCGCCGACACCGGCATACGTCTGTGGGAAGTACACGCGCCAGAAGCTGGCGAACGGGTGACAGCCCAGGGAGATCGCCGCGCGCATGTAGGTGGGCGAGATGCCTTTCATCACGCTGTAGATCGGCAAAATCATGAACGGCAGCAGGATATGCACCATGGAGATGTAGACCCCGGTGCGGTTGAACACCAGCTCCAGGGGTTTGTCGATCAGGCCCATGCCCATCAGCGCACTGTTGATCAGCCCGCCGGATTGCAGCAGCACGATCCACGCCGCCACCCGCACCAGGATCGAGGTCCAGAACGGCAGCAACACCAGAATCATCAGCAGGTTGCTTTTGCGCGCCGGCAGGTTGGCCAGCAAATACGCCAGCGGATAAGCCAGCAGCAGGCAGATGGCGGTGATCACCAGGCCCATCCAGAAGGTGCGGGCGAAGATGTCCAGGTAGATCGCCTGGTCCGGGGTGGCCGGGGCCACTTCGCCGAGGTCGTCGATGCGGTGATCGACGGCCGCCAGCAGGTAGAACGGTGTCAGGCTGCTGGTATTGCGCCGGATCGCCTGCCAGTACGCCGGGTCGCCCCAGCGTTCGTCGAGGTTTTCCAGCGCTTCTTTATAAGAGCCAGGCGCTTCGGTAAACGGCAGCGCCCGCGCGGTTTTGGTCAGCAGGCTGCGATAGCCGGCCAGTTCCATGTTCAAGCGTTTGGACAGATCGCCCAGGGTCTGGTTTTTACGCGCCTCGCCCAGGTCTTCACTGAGGGCCTGGTACACCGGCTCACCCGGCAGACCACGACCGTCCCAGGCCGTCACCGCCACCACGGTACGCGGCAGACCACCCACCACTTCCGGGTTGCCGACGCTTTTAAACAGCAGCGCAACAATCGGCACCAGGAACACCAGCAGCAAAAACAGCACCAGCGGCGCAATCAAGGCCTGGGCCTTCCAGCGATTGAGCCGCTCGGCACGCGCCAGGCGCTGCTTGAGGGTGGGGCTGTTGACCTCGTTCGAGGGAACGGCGATGGCCATGGCTGACTCCGAATCTTGAAAATGAATGCAATCTTTCACACACAAGAAATCCCTTGTGGGAGGGGGCAAGCCCCCTCCCACAGGGTTATGCAGTGTTACTTGGCAGCCCAGGAGTTGAAGCGCTGCTCCAGCTGCTCGCCGTTATCCGCCCAGAAGCTCACGTCGATCTGCACCTGGTTGGCGATGTTCTCCGGCGTAGTCGGCATATCCTTGAGGATGTCCTTGGCCAGCAACGGTACCGCCTGGGTGTTGGCCGGGCCGTAGGCGATGTTTTCCGAGTAGGTCTTCTGCTGCTGCGGCTGCACCGAGAAGGCGATGAATTTCTTCGCCGCTTCGGCACGCTCCTTGGACAGGCCTTTAGGGATGGCCCAAGCGTCGAAGTCGTAGATGCCGCCGTTCCACACCACTTTCAGGTTGCTTTCTTTTTGCACCGCAGCGATGCGGCCGTTGTAGGCCGAACTCATCACTACGTCACCCGAGGCAAGGTATTGCGGCGGTTGTGCGCCGGCTTCCCACCATTGGATCGAGGGCTTGAGTTCGTCGAGCTTCTTGAACGCACGGTCCTGGCCATCTTTGCCGGCCAGCACTTTGTACACGTCCTTCGGTGCAACACCGTCGGCCATCAAGGCGAATTCCAGGGTGTACTTGGCACCCTTGCGCAGGCCGCGCTTGCCCGGGAATTTCTTGGTGTCCCAGAAATCCGCCCAACTGGTTGGCGCAGACGCCAGTTTGTCCGCGTTGTAGGCCAGAACGGTCGACCATACGAAGAAGCCCACGCCGCACGGCTGGATCGCGCCCTTCACGTAGTCGGCGCTGTTGCCAAACAGTTTCGGGTCCAGCGGCTCGAACATGTCTTCGTCACAGCCACGGGACAACTCCGGCGACTCCACCTCCACCAGGTCCCAGGACACGCTCTTGGTGTCGACCATGGCTTTGACCTTGGCCATCTCACCGTTGTACTCGCCGGCGACGATCTTGCCGTTGCCCGCGCTTTCCCAAGGTGCATAGAAAGCCTTGACCTGTGCAGCCTTGTTCGCACCGCCAAAGGACACGACGGTCAGGTCCGGGCCAGCCATGGCCTGTGTCGCGCCCATCAAGCTCAGGGCCAGGACGGAATATTTCAGGGATCTCAACATTGTTGTTCTCTCCACGTGCAGGGTTGGTGAAGCCATGGGGCGATCAATTCGCCTCTAGAAGTGGGTCGAGTGCGCGAACGTGCTCGACTTGCCAGCCAATCGGTACCACATCGCCGACCGCCAACGCCGGGTCCAGCTCGGCGATCGGTTGTTTCACAAAAAAATCGGCCTTGCCGCAGACTTCCAGGCGCACGCGCACGTGATCGCCCAGGTAGATGAATTCCGCCACCCGCCCGGAGAAACGGTTAACGCAGCTTTCGCTGGAGCCATTGAGGCTGACACGCTCAGGGCGCACCGACAGGGTCACCGGGCCGCCGATCTGGCCGACGTTCACCGCCAGCGCCTCGACCTTCTCGCCGCGCGCCAGCTCCACCACGCAGCGCTCGCCGGTGTGACTGTGCAGGCGACCATTGAGGCGGTTGTTTTCACCGATGAAGTTGGCGACGAAGGTGTTCTTCGGCTCTTCATACAAGGTACGCGGCGCGGCGATCTGCTGGATCTCGCCCTGGTGGAACACCGCCACGCGGTCGGACATGGTCAAGGCTTCGCCCTGGTCGTGGGTCACGTACACCACGGTCACGCCGAGGCGTTGGTGCAGGTGCTTGATCTCCATCTGCATGTGTTCGCGCAGTTGCTTGTCGAGGGCGCCGAGGGGTTCGTCCATCAGCACCAGTTGCGGCTCGAACACCAGCGCCCGGGCCAAGGCCACGCGCTGCTGCTGGCCGCCGGACAGTTGCGCCGGATAGCGCTGGGCGAAGGCGTCGAGCTGGACCATGCTGAGCACGCGTTTGACCCGCTCGCTGATATCGGTCTTGCTCAAGCTCCGCACCGACAGCGGGAACGCGAGGTTCTCCGCAACGGTCATGTGCGGGAACAACGCGTAGTTCTGGAACACCATGCCGATGTCGCGCTTGTGCGGCGGCACGTTGTTGATCGAGCGCCCGGCCAGCTGGATTTCGCCGGCGGTCGGCGTTTCGAAGCCGGCCAGCATCATCAGGCTGGTGGTCTTGCCCGAACCGGAAGGCCCGAGCAGGGTGAGGAACTCGCCCTTGCGAATCTCCAGGTTGAGGTCTTTGACGATCAGGTTCTCGCCGTCGTAGCTCTTCTGCACGCCACGAAAGCTGACCAGCACATCATTTGAATCCACCTCGCTCATACCCGCACCTTTGTATTTTGGACTGCTGTGGCACAAGCGTAGTCCAGGCGCGAGACCCCGGAAATCGGGGGCCAGGAGAGAATGGCATCAGCCGGATGGAAGGTTTGGGGTAGGGATCGCCCTACACGGATGGCGGGGATGGAACAGGGCAGCGGCAAGAGGCGAGCTGCAAGCGGCAAGAATGGGTTCGGCGGTGTTTTGGGGTTGTCGTTATTGGGTATGTGGTTAGAGGAGCTTGTGCTCCATGGCGTACTTCACCAGCTCCGCCAGGGAGGTGATATTCAGCTTTTGCATCAGCCGCGCCTTGTGGGTGCTGATGGTCTTGCTGCTCAACGCCAGTTGCTGGGCGATGTCATTGACATTGGCGCCCTGGGCCAGGCGCTCGAACACTGAGAATTCACGCTCGGACAGCAGCGAATGCAAGGGCCTCGAGTCAGTCAGGCCGACCTCGAAGACCATGCGGTCCGCCAGGTCAGGGTCGATGTAGCGCCCGCCGGCCGCGACCTTGCGAATCGCCATCAGCAGCAGCGCGGGATCGCTGTCCTTGGTGGCGTAGCCCGCCGCGCCCACCTTCAAGGCGCGGGCGGCCATTTGCGCCTCATCGTGCATCGACAGCACCAGGATCGCCGGCGGATTGCTCAGCGCCCGAATGCGCGCGATCGCTTCCAGGCCATTCACGCCTGGCATCGAGATGTCCAGCAACACCACCTCGCAAGGCACATGGCGCAAGGTCTCGAGCAACTGCTCGCCATTACTCGCCTCCCCCACCACCAGCAGGTCCTTGGCCAGGCCGATCAATTGCTTGATGCCTTCACGAACGATGGTGTGGTCTTCGGCTACCAGTACACGGATCACAAGGGCTTCCTCTTATCGTTATGCATCCAACGGCACCGTGACACTCAGGGTGGTGCCCTCGCCCAATTGACTGTCCAGGCTCAGTTGCCCGCCCATGATCAGCACCCGCTCGCGCATCCCCACCAGGCCAAACGACACCGGGCGCCCCTGGGCCTGGACGAAACCGACGCCATCGTCGCTGATAGTCAGGCGCAGGTCGGTGCCTTCCACCGCCAGGGTCAGTTCGACAGTATGCGCCTGGGCATGGCGCATCACATTGGTCAGTGCCTCTTGCAGGATACGGAACAGGCCGATGGCCTTGGCATCGCTCAAGGTCGGCAGGTTATCCGGCACTTGCACCAGGCAGGGAATCTGCGTGCGCGCTTCGAAACGCCGCGCCTGCCATTCGATGGCCGAGGCAATCCCGGCGTCGAGAATCGGCGGGCGCAGCGCCGTCGCCACGTCCCGCACCAACTGGAACAGTTGGGCGATCAGGCGCTTCATGCTGTTCAAGCGCTCGTGCAGGCCAGGATCCAGTTGCGCATAGGACAGCTCGCACATGGAGGTTTCCAGCTTGAGCACCGTGAGCATTTGCCCGAGTTCGTCGTGCACTTCCCGGGCGATGCGCGCCTTTTCTTCTTCGCGCACGGTTTCCAGGTGGGCGGACAACTCGCGCAGTTGCGCTTCACTTTGCATCAGGGCGGCCAGGGTGCGGCGCAGTTCGGTGACATCGTTCAGGTAGACAACCAGGTATTCGGCCTCGGCAAATCGCAGAAAGCTCAAGGACACGTTGGCCGGCAGGATGCTGCCATCGGCGCGCAAACAATCGGTGGCGAAATTCTGCGCCCCCTCTTCGCTGGCCCGTGCGCGCTTCCACAAATTGAGCCAGCGGTCCATATCCAGGGTCGGGTCGAGGTCGACCAGCGGCCGTTCGATCAGTGCACCGGGCTCGTAACCCAGCATGCTCTCGGCCGCACGATTGGCGTAGCGCACATGGCTGTCCCAGTTGACCCAGAGGATGCCGACGGTGCTCTGGTCGATGGAAAACTGCGTCAATCGCAGCGCTTCGGCACCGGCGGCACGGGCGGCGCTTTCTTCGCGGGCGGCCAGCAGGCCATGCTCCAGCACACGTTGCTGGCGGCGCTGCCAGAACACCACGGCCAGACTGGCGAGCAGCAACAGGCCGAGCAGCAGGCTGAGGTTCTGCCAAAGGCCTTTGGATTCGGATAAACGTGGGTATTTGGGTTGCAGCCAGCGACTGTGCAGTTGATCCAGGTCGCGGGCCGGGATAGCGCTCAGGGCACTTTCCATGATGCCGGCCAGTTCCGGCCAGTCCCGGCGCGTGGCGACCCGCAGCAATTGCGGCAGGCCGATGTCCCCGACCACCGCCAGCCCGCTGAACTCGGCCTCTGCGGACAAGCGGCTTAATTGTGCTTCATCCACCACGGCATAACGCGCCTGCTGGCTGACCAACAGCTGCAAGGCCTGGCGCTCCATGGGCACGCCTTGCAGGTTGAGGCCGGGATAGGTACTGCGCAGGTAATCGGCCACGGCGCTGGGCATGCGCACGGCAACCCGGGATTGATCGTCGAGCTTCTCCAGCTCCACGGCACCACCGCCCTCGCGGATGCCGACAATGTGTTGAGGCACACGCATATACGGGTCGGTGAACTGCCACAGGCGCAAACCGGCCGGGGTTTGCTGCAGGCCAGGGGCAATGTCCACCTCGTCATCGCGTACGGCCGCCTCCAACTGCTCCTGATCAGGGAAGTTGCGCCAGGTCAGCTCGATGTTCAGCGCCTTGGCCAGCCACTGCATCAATTCGACATTCGCCCCGGACAAGCGCTGCAGGCGCCGGTCGTATTGCGCGTAAGGCGCCTGCAACACCACGCCCACCCGCAGCTCCGGGTGCCGGGCCAGCCATTCGCGCTGCGGCGCATTCAGCTGCGCCTGCGGTGTGGCGGGCGCGGGGGAAGCGTTTGCCATCAAGGCAAGGCACAAACAGCCGATAACCAGCAGACAGCGAAAACCCATGATCCACGTCTCACATCACTGACAAATACTGACCAACCCATTAGGCTGCTGGAATCACTTCTGGCCGGAAATCAACGATGTCCTATCGAAACCGTTCGGCACTGCCAGCATTGTGCCTGTCACTGCTGTTTACCAGTGCCTTTTCTGTGCAGGCTGAAGACGCACCGGCACCGGCTGCCGAAAAACCCGTCGAACGCCAACCCCTGCCCGAGCGTAGCCAGGAAGAGGCCAGCGCCCTGGAACGCAAAATCCCGCAGCAAGAGCAGCAACAGTTGCAGGCCGGCAGTGATTCATTCCTTGCCCTGTGGAAACCGGCCAACAGCGCCGAACCCGAAGGCGTGGTGATTATCGTACCGGGCGCCGGCGAAAATGCTGACTGGCCGCAAGCAATCGGCCCGTTGCGACGTAAATTGCCGGATGCCAATTGGGGCAGCCTCAGCCTGTCGTTACCGGACGTGAGCATGGACACCCTGCCACCGCGCGTCATGGAAGCACCCAACGCCACCGTCGACACCAGCAGTAAAGACGCGAGCACCGCCGACAAGCCGATCGAGCAAGCCGCCAGCGCCGAGGCGGAAGGCACCGACCCGGCGGTGGTCCCGGGTGCCGACGAACAGGACAAGACCGATGCCTCGCGCATCTTTGCGCGCATCGATGCCGCCGTGGCCTTTGCCCAGACCCAGAGCGCACGCACGGTGGTGCTGGTGGGCCATGGCACCGGCGCCTGGTGGGCGGCGCGTTACCTGACTGAAAAACAACCCTCCCAGGTGCAGAAGCTCGTGATGGTTGCCGCCCAGACGCCTGCCGGGCGTCATCCGGATGTGCAGCAACTGGCGCCCGCGCTGAAACTGCCGACGGCGGACGTCTTCTATCAAGACACCGCTCAAGCACGCAATAACGCCCTGGCACGCGCCCAGGCTGCGAAGCGCTTGAAAAATGACGGCTATAAGCAGGTGTCATTGAAGACCCTGCCCGGCAACAGCGCGGCCGAGCAGGAACAGTTGTATCGCCGGATTCGCGGCTGGTTGAGCCCGCAGGCCAGCACCGACTGAGGATCAGCACAGAACCAATGTGGGAGGAGGCTTGCTCCCGATAGGGGTGTGTCAGTCGACAGATAGGTAGCTGACCCACCCTAATCGGGGGCAAGCCCCCTCCCACATTGGAATGTGTTTATCCGTGAAAACAGTGACCTCTAACGAAAATCCCGGCGCTCGCGAATCAATGAATAGGCATTGTGCAATTCACGGGTGCGCTCGGTCGCCTCACGCACTTGCGCGGGGCTGGCACCACTGCCGGCCACCTTGTCCGGGTGATGACGGCTCAGCAGGCGGCGATAGGCACGCTTGATGACCGACGGCTCGGTGGTAGCGGTCACGCCGAGCAAGCGCAGCGCTTCCTGGTAGGTCGTGCCACGATTGACCAGCGGCTTGCGCTCAGGTGTGTAATCGGCCGCCAACGCCTGGAGCTGTTGCGGCGTCCAGCCCAACCACTTCCCCCACAGGTCGATCAAATCACGCTCGGCGGCGTCCGCCTTGCCGTCCGCCCAGACCATCCGCCAGCACGCCCGCAACACCCCTTCCGCCGCATGGGGCTGGGCCTTGAGCACACGCAGGTAGCGGCGTACACGGTCGGAACCGGATTTGCCGCGGTTGAACGCCGCAATCGCGCGGCGCTGGGCCGACTCGGTCATGTCCAGTGAGCGCATTTCCTGCCGCGCCTGCTGAATATGCCCGTCCACCACACGCCCGTTGCTTTTGGCCAGGCGCCCGAGCAACACAAACAATAACTCGTCATTGCGTAACGCCGGACGCCCGCCCAAGCGCTCGCGCAACTGTGCCCAACTGTGCAGTTGCAGGCGGCGATCCAGTGCCTGCCCCAACAGCGCACCCAACAAGGCCCCCGGAATACTGGCAATGGCAAAGCCAGCCCCGGCGCCGATCAGCGTCCCTGGCCACAACATGCTACTGCCCCGCTGTCAGCAGGGTTTCGACGTGCGCCAGGCGCTCCAGCGTGCCGACATCAATCCAGCGTCCCGCCATGTGCTCCCCCGTTACCAAACCTTTCGCCATGGCCGCACGCAGCAGCGGCGCCAGCTTGAAGGCACCGGCGCTGCAACCCTCGAATAGCCGGGGGTCGAGCACTGAAATGCCACTGAAGGTCAGGTTATCGGCACCGGGCGCCGCATCATGAAGCAAGCCCTGATCAAGGTAGAAATCACCGCCCGAGGGGTGATGTGCCGGGTTGTCGACCATCACCAGATGAGCCAGGCCCTTAAGCGGCTGCTTGAGTCGGGTGAAGTCGTAGTCGGTCCAGATATCGCCATTGACCACCAGGAACGGCTCATCCCCCAGCAACGGCAGCGCCTGGAAAATCCCGCCGCCGGTTTCCAGCGGTTCGCCCTCCGGGGAGTAGCGGATACGCAAGCCGAACTGCGCGCCATCCCCCAGGTAGCGCTCGATCTGCTGGCCGAGCCAGGCATGGTTGATCACCACATCGGTAAAGCCAGCCTTGGCCAGCGCCTCCAGGTGGTACTCGATCAGGCGCTTGCCGCCGGCCTGCACCAGCGGCTTGGGGGTGTGCAAGGTGAGCGGACGCATCCGCTCGCCTTTGCCGGCGGCCAGGATCATGGCCTTCATACGCAGGCCTCTGCGGGCTGCCGCAGGCTGGTCAGTAACTCAGCCAGTTCGCTCAACTCCGGGCGATCGGCCAGCACCGCCTCTATATAAGCAAAGAAGCGCGGTACGTCGGCCAGGTAGCGTGGCTTGCCGTCGCGATGGCAGATGCGCGCAAAGATACCGATAACCTTGAGGTGGCGCTGCACGCCCATCAGGTCGCTGGCGCGCAGGAAGTCTTCGAAATCCGGCTGTACCGGAATGCCGGCCTGGCCCGCACGTTCCCAGTAGTCGCGCTGCCATTCCCGCACGCGGGCCTGGGGCCAACTGAGGAAGGCATCCTTGAACAGGCAGGTGATGTCGTAGGTGACCGGACCATACACCGCATCCTGGAAGTCCAGCACGCCAGGGTTCGGCTCGCTGATCATCAGGTTGCGTGGCATGTAGTCGCGGTGCACCAGGACTTTGGGTTGCGCCAGGGCGCTGTCGATCAAGTGATCGCTGACACGCTGCCAAAGTGCCTGCTGCCGGGTATCCAGCTCGAGACCCAAGTGTCGGCGCACGTACCATTCGGGAAACAATTCGAGTTCACGTCTCAGCAAGGCGACGTCATAGCTGGGCAGTGGTGCGTCCATCGGCAACTGCTGATAAGCCAGTAAGGCGTCAATGGCATCGGCAAACAATTGATCGGCGTTTTCGTCGTTTATCACGTCCAGGTAGGTTTTTCTGCCCAGGTCATTGAGCAAAAGAAAGCCTCGCGGCAAGTCTTGTGCATAAATTTTTGGAACATTTATTCCCGACGTCGACAACAAATAAGCGATATCGACGAAAGGCTTGCAGTTTTCCTGAGGGGGCGGCGCGTCCATTACCACGAAAGTCCGACCGCCGCCTTCCCAACGGAAATAGCGCCTGAAACTCGCGTCGCTGCTGGCCGCGGTCAATGTGGCCGGGGGTACGGCACCCCAGCCTTGAGCGTTGAAAAGGATCGGCAACTGCTCATCCAGCCAGACTTCCAGCTGCTGTAAACGTAGATCTTGCTCGGGCATTACAAGGGTCTCCGACGGCGCTAGCCGTCAAGCGGGTCATGCTTTATTATCACGCATCTTTTTCAGACCATCGAGAGGCGTGCGGCCCAAACCGCGGGCAGATGGCACGCAGGAAGCCCGGACTAATAAGATGGCATTGAAATCCCCCGCGTTTCGTAGAAAATTTCCGTTGCTGGTAACCGGCAGTCTGCTGGTCATGCAACCCTTCGCCACCTCATTCGTGGTCGCCGCGGAACAGTATGACTGCTCAGTCTCTGCTTCGGGTGCCTGGGACTGCGCGCCGAAGACCGCCGCAGCCCCCTTGCCACCGCGCCCGGTGCATGACGGCGCAGCCGTCAGCTCGGCCAACAGCACGGCGCAGGCCGACGCTGGCGGCAGTGCCGAAGCCGAGCCGAAGACCGCACTGGTCACCGAGTCCAAGGGCCGTGGCCTGCGTTCGCGCAGCGCCGACTACAGCCACTTGGACTGGGTGCCTCGCGAAAAGTTGACCGCAGCCCAGCTGGCGGAAACCGGTCCTTACTGCGGCGGTGCGTACATCGAGCCAACGCGTCCCGGCATGAACGACAAGACGAACAAGAGCGATGCGCCCACCTTCATCGGTGCCAAGGCCTCTCGTTACGAGCAGGAACAACAAGTCGCAACCCTGGCCGGTGACGTCGTCATGCGCCAGGGCAGCATGCAGCTGGAGTCGGAAGAAGCCAGCCTGTACCAGGCCGAGAACCGTGGCGAGCTGAACGGTAACGTGCGGCTGCGCGACAACGGCGCCTTGATCGTCGGCGACCACGCCCAGGTTCAACTGGACACCGGCGCGGCGCAGATCGACAACGCCGAATACGTGCTGCACAAGTCGCGTATCCGCGGTAACGCGCTGTACGCCAAGCGCGCCGAAAACGCGATCATCCGTCTCAAGGACGGTACGTACACCACCTGCGAGCCGGACAGCAACGCCTGGCAGCTCAGGGGCAACAACATCACGTTGAACCCGGCCACCGGTTTCGGTACGGCCACCAACGCGACGTTGCGGATCAAGAACATTCCGATCCTGTACACCCCTTACATCTACTTCCCGATCGACGACCGTCGTCAGTCCGGCTTCCTGCCACCGAGCTTCAGCACCGGCGGCGAAACCGGCTTTACCCTGGTCACGCCGTACTACTTCAACCTGGCACCAAACTACGACGCCACGTTGTACCCGCAATACATGACCAAGCGCGGCATGATGATGGAAGGCGAATTCCGCTACCTCACCAAGTCCAGCGAAGGCCAGTTCGGCGGCGCGTACCTGAACGACGACAACGACGAACGCAAGAAGCAGACCGACTACGAAAAAACCCGCTACATGCTCAATTGGCAGCACAAGGGCGGGCTGGATTCGCGTGTACTGACCCAGGTCGACTACACCAAGATCAGCGACCCGTACTACTTCCAGGACCTCAAGTCCTACCAGGAAGGTGTCGAGAGCCGCGACTACGTCAACCAGCAGGGCTCCGTGGCTTATCGCGGAGACACCTTCCAGGCACGCCTGAACCTGCAGGCTTACCAGTTGGCGACGATTTCCCAGGTCACCCCGTATGACCGACTGCCGCAGATCACCTTCAACGGTACCCTGCCTTATCATCCGGGTGGCTTGAACTTCAGTTATGAGACCGAAGCCGTACGCTTCGATCGCGACCTGCAGAACGGTACCTTCAGGGATCAGGACGGCGTGGAAAGCGCTCGACTGGATACCTATGTGCGCGGTCTGACCCGTGCCAACGGTACGCGCCTGAACGTAGCGCCGGCTGTCGACTACCCGATGAACTGGACCTACGGCTTTGTAACGCCGAAGCTCAAGTACGTGTACACCAAGTACGACCTGGACCTGGATAACATTGGCAAGAACCAGATCCTTGTTGATCAGGCTGCAGCAGTGGCAGCCGGTACCCAGTACGCGGGCGGCACCTTCAAGAGCTCCCAGGACCGTGCGGTTCCGGTGGCCAGCGTCGACAGCGGCCTGTACTTCGATCGCAATACCAACTGGTTCGGCAAGGATTATCGCCAGACCCTCGAGCCGCGTGCGTTCTACCTGTACGTGCCGAACAAGGACCAGGCCGATATCCCGGTCTTCGACACCAGCGAATACTCGTTCAGCTACGCGTCCCTGTTCCGCGACAACCGCTTCAGCGGCTCCGACCGTATCGGCGACGAGAACAAGCTGTCCCTGGGCTTGACCAGCCGGTGGATCGAAGAAAACGGTTTCGAGCGTCAACGCGTATCCGTGGGGCAGGCTGTGTACTTCAAGGATCGTGAAGTACAACTGCCTGGTATCCTGGCGGCCGACCGTGCCGATGCACAGTCCGACGTATCGCCCGTTGCCCTGGACTACGAGTTCCGCTTCAACCGCGACTGGCGCGCCACGGCCGACTACAACTGGGACACCGAGGAGCACAGCCCTCGTTCCGGTAGCGCGATGCTTCACTACCAGCCGGAAGACAACCCGAACAAGATCATCAACGTCGGTTATCGCTATCGTAACGACCAGGTCGTCTACAACCAGTTGACCGGCAAATGGCAGTTCGGTGGCGACTACGGCCAACCAGGCGATCAGAACTACGTGAAGGATTACTACAAAATCCAACAACACGATTTCTCGATGATGTGGCCGATCATTCCCCAGTGGAACCTGATCACCCGCTGGCAGTATGACTACGCTCGCAACCGTACCCTGGAAGCCTTCGGTGGTTTCGAGTACGACAACTGCTGCTGGAAACTGCGCGTCATCAACCGTTACTGGGTTTCCAACGACGAATACAGCCAGATCGCCCCGCTTAACGAAAAGGGTGACCACGGGCTCTTCCTGCAGATCGTCCTCAAAGGACTCGGCGGCCTGACCGGCGCCAAGGTAGAGAGCTTCCTCGACAAAGGCATTGAAGGTTATCGTGAACGTGAAGACCAAGCTTTCTGATTGTCTGCGCCCGCTAGTGCTGGGCGCGCTGTTCCTGGGCACCGTATCGGCTCACGCTGCGGTTCAGCAACTGGATAAAGTAGTGGCCATCGTCGATAACGACGTGATCATGCAAAGCCAACTGGACCAGCGCGTCAAGGAAGTGCAGCAAACCATCGCCAAGCGTGGCGGTGGCGTGCCACCGACCAGCGTGCTGGACCAGCAGGTACTGGAACGCCTGATCGTCGAAAACCTGCAACTGCAGATCGGCGAGCGTTCCGGCATCCGCATTTCGGACGAAGAACTGAACCAGGCGGTCGGCACCATCGCTCAGCGCAACAACATGAGCATTGATCAATTCCGCGCGGCCCTGGCCCACGATGGTCTTTCGTATGAAGACGCCCGTGACCAGATCCGCCGCGAAATGATCATCAGCCGTGTGCGCCAGCGTCGCGTTGCGGAGCGGGTCCAGGTATCCGAGCAGGAAGTGAAGAACTTCCTGGCCTCGGACCTGGGCAAGATGCAGCTTTCCGAAGAACTGCACCTGGCCAATATCCTGATCCCGACCCCGGACAGTGCCAACTCCGAGCAACTGAATGCGGCAGCGGCGAAAACCCAGGCTATCTATGATCGCCTGAAAGCCGGCGCTGACTTTGCCCAGATGGCCATCGCCCAGTCCGGCAGCGACAACGCCCTTGAAGGTGGCGATATGGGCTGGCGTAAAGCTGCTCAACTGCCACCTCCGTTCGACCGTGAACTGAGTGCCATGGAAGTGGGCGGTATCACCCAGCCAGCCCGCACCCCAGGTGGCTTCATCATCCTGAAATTGCTGGAACGTCGCGGTGGCGAGACCTCGCTGAAAGACGAAGTGCATGTTCGTCATATCCTGGTCAAACCAAGCGAAATCCGTACCGAGGCACAAACCAAGGAACTGGCCCAGAAAATCTATGACCGCATCGAAAGCGGTGAAGACTTCGCCACCCTGGCCAAGAGCTTCTCGGAAGACCCGGGTTCCGCCCTCAACGGCGGCGACCTGAACTGGATCGACCCGAAAGCCCTGGTGCCTGAGTTCCAGCAGGTAATGGCCGATACTCCGCAAGGCGTACTGTCCAAGCCGTTCAAGACCCAATATGGCTGGCATGTACTGGAAGTCCTTGGTCGTCGCGCCACCGACAACACCAGCCAGGCCCGCGAACAGCAGGCGCTGAACGTACTGCGTAACCGCAAATACGACGAAGAGCTGCAAACCTGGCTGCGTCAGATCCGTGACGAAGCCTACGTGGAAAACAAGCTGCCAGGCGCCGAGCAAACAGGCACCGACCAGGCAGCTCCGTGAAACCCCAGCGTTTCGCCGTGACACCCGGTGAGCCGGCCGGCATTGGTCCAGACCTGTGCCTGCTGCTCGCCTCGCACCCCCAGCCGCACCCCCTGATTGCCATTACCAGCCGCGACCTGCTCCTTGAGCGGGCCGCGCAGCTGGGTGTGGTCGTCAGTCTGCTGGACGTGGCACCGGGCAACTGGCCCGACCTGCCGGCGCCCGCCGGCAGCTTGTATGTGTGGAACACCCCACTGCAAGCCAAGGTCGTTGCCGGGCAACTCGACAAGGCCAACGCGGCGTTCGTCCTGGAAACCCTGACCCGCGCGGGCCAAGGCTGCATCGACGGCGACTTCGCCGGCATGATCACCGCGCCGGTCCACAAGGGCGTGATCAACGAATCGGGCATTGCGTTTTCCGGCCATACCGAGTTCCTGGCCGAGCTGACCAACACCGCTCAAGTCGTCATGATGCTGGCCACACGCGGCCTGCGGGTCGCCCTGGTGACCACGCACCTGCCACTGCGCGACATTGCCGACGCCATCACCGCCGAGCGTGTGGAGCGCGTTACGCGCATCCTGCATGCCGACCTGCAACAAAAATTCGGCATCGCCCAACCGCGCATCCTGGTCTGCGGGCTCAACCCCCACGCCGGCGAAGGCGGACACTTGGGCCATGAAGAAATAGACATCATTGAACCAACCCTGGAGCGTCTGCGCCTAGAAGGCATGGACCTGCGCGGCCCACTGCCAGCAGACACTCTGTTTACCCCCAAATATCTGGAGCACTGCGACGCAGTGCTGGCGATGTACCATGACCAGGGGCTGCCCGTGCTGAAGTACAAAGGCTTCGGCGCCGCAGTCAACGTGACACTGGGCCTGCCGATCATCCGCACCTCCGTCGACCATGGCACCGCCCTGGACCTGGCAGGCAGCGGCAAGATCGATACCGGCAGCCTGCACGTGGCCCTGGAAACCGCCTATCAGATGGCCGAGACCCGTATATGACCGAGCATTACCAACACCGGGCGCGCAAGCGCTTCGGGCAAAACTTCCTGCACGACGCTGGCGTGATCGACCGTATCCTGCGCTCCATCCGTGCCAAGCCAGAAGACCGCCTGCTGGAAATCGGCCCGGGCCAGGGCGCGTTGACCCAAGGCTTGCTCGCCAGTGGCGGCCAACTAGACGTGGTGGAACTGGACAAGGACCTGATCCCGATCCTCAACCAGCAGTTCGCCGGCAAGCCCAACTTCAACCTGCATCAGGGCGATGCACTGAAGTTCGACTTCAATACCCTCAACGCCGCGCCTAACAGCCTGCGTGTGGTGGGTAACCTGCCGTACAACATCTCCACTCCACTGATTTTCCACCTGCTGAATAACGCCGGGATCATCCGCGACATGCACTTCATGCTGCAAAAAGAAGTGGTGGAACGCCTGGCTGCAGGCCCTGGTGGTGGTGATTGGGGCCGATTGTCGATCATGGTTCAGTACCACTGCCGCGTCGAACACCTGTTCAATGTCGGCCCGGGTGCGTTCAACCCACCACCGAAGGTCGACTCGGCCATCGTGCGACTGGTGCCTCACGCCGTGCTGCCACACCCGGCCAAGGATCACAAATTGCTGGAACGCGTGGTGCGTGAGGCGTTCAACCAGCGCCGCAAGACCCTGCGCAACACACTCAAGGCGCTGCTGAGCAACGCCGAGATCGAAGCAGCCGGCGTCGACGGCAGCCTGCGCCCCGAGCAACTGGACCTGGCCGCGTTCGTGCGCCTGGCCGACCAGCTTGCCATCCAGCCTGCGCCAGTCGCCGACTGAAACACCCAGGCATGGCCAGACACATGTCTGGCCTAGTGCCCACCTCTTGGCCTAGACTGATCCGCATCTGCTGTCCTCCGCTTTTGCTTTTAAGGCCTCTTGCATGTCCGATCCTCGCTATCAGATCGACGTCAGCGTCGTCACCCGCTTCCTCGCGGACCAATCGCAACCTGAACAGAACCGCTTCGCCTTTGCCTACACCATCACGGTGAAAAACAACGGCCAGGTGCCGGCCAAGCTGCTGTCACGCCACTGGGTGATCACCGACGGTGACGGTCAGGTCGAGGAAGTTCGCGGCGCAGGCGTTGTCGGCCAGCAACCGTTGATTGACATTGGCGCCAGCCACACCTACAGCAGCGGCACGGTAATGACTTCCAAGGTCGGCACCATGCAAGGCTCGTATCAGATGAAAGCCACTGACGGCAAACTGTTCGACGCCATCATCAAGCCTTTCCGCCTCGCCGTACCAGGCGCCCTGCACTGATGGCAACGTACGCGGTCGGCGACCTGCAAGGCTGTCTGGAGCCTCTCAAGTGCCTGCTTGAACGGGTGGCCTTCGATCCGGCGAACGATCGCCTGTGGCTGGTCGGCGACCTGGTCAATCGCGGCCCCGAGTCCTTGAAGACGCTACGTTACCTGTATAGCCTGCGGGATTCCCTGGTGTGCGTACTGGGCAACCATGACCTGCACCTGCTGGCCGCCGGCAATAACATCGAGCGCCTGAAAAAGGGCGATACCCTGCGCGAAATCCTCGAAGCGCCAGATCGCGCTCCACTGCTTGACTGGCTGCGTCGGCAAAAGATCATGCATTACGACGAAAGCCGCAATATGGCCTTGGTCCATGCCGGTATCCCGCCGCAGTGGACGCTGAAAAAAGCCCTCAAGTGCGCCGCCGAAGTCGAAAACGCCCTGGCCGATGACAGCTTGTACACCGCCTACCTCGACGGCATGTATGGCAACGAGCCAGTGAAGTGGGACAACGACCTCGCCGGCGTCGCCCGCCTGCGGGTGATTACCAACTATTTCACACGCATGCGCTTCTGCACCGCCGAGGGCAAGCTGGACCTCAAGAGCAAGGAAGGCGCCGACACGGCACTGCCCGGCTACAAACCATGGTTTGCCCACAAGGAACGCAAGACCCGCGACACCAGGATCATCTTTGGTCACTGGGCAGCCCTTGAGGGCAAGTGCGACGAACCGGGCGTATTCGCCCTCGACACCGGCTGCGTATGGGGCGGCGCCATGACCCTGATGAACATCGACACCGGCGAGCGCCACGGCTGCCAGTGCCCACCCACTCTCCCCGTTACCCTGCCGGCTGCAGCCAGGCCATAGGAGCCCGCCATGAGCGAATTCAAACGTATCCCTCCCGAACAAGCCAAGGCCCTGCGCGAGCAAGGTGCAGTGGTGGTCGATATCCGCGACCAACCTACTTACGCCGCCGCCCATATCGCTGGCGCCCAGCATCTGGACAACGTCAACATCGCCGACTTCATTCGTGCCGCCGACCTTGATGCACCGCTGATCGTGGCCTGCTACCACGGTAATTCCAGCCAGAGCGCAGCCGCCTACCTGGTCAGCCAGGGCTTCTCCGACGTCTACAGCCTGGACGGCGGCTTTGAGCTGTGGCGTACGACGTATCCTGCAGAAATTGCCTCCGGCGATTCGCAATAATTTTTTTCACACCCCGCTACCCCGCGTGACGCTTGGGCTCGCGCCGTTTCTGACGAACGGCGCAGCCAAACTAATTGCTCATCATCCCTTGCCCTCTCCGATTCCGACTATCCTTAAGCGCAGGCCATCCGAATCAGGGGAGAGCCGGTACACCGGCGTACGGGTCATCGGTAGCGTTTCAGGGTGTTCTGGGGGGAAAACAGCCATTGGCGTTCGTCAATGACTGCCAGCATCGACTGATAGATCCGGCGTCGGCTCCACGTATCGAGCGAGGTGACGACGTCATGAGTATTTTCAGCCACTTCCAACAACGCTTCGCGTCCACACAGCAGGAAGAACTCACGCTGCAAGAGTATCTCGAGCTGTGCAAGCAGGACCGCAGCACCTACGCATCTGCCGCCGAACGCCTGTTATTGGCGATCGGCGAGCCGGAGCTGGTGGAAACCGCCAATAATTCGCGCCTGTCGCGAATATTTTCCAACAAGGTGATCCGTCGCTATCCGGCCTTTGAAGACTTCCATGGGATGGAAGAATGCATCGACCAGATCGTCTCCTACTTCCGCCACGCCGCCCAAGGCCTGGAAGAGAAGAAACAGATCCTCTACCTGCTCGGCCCCGTTGGCGGTGGTAAATCGTCCCTGGCCGAAAAACTCAAGCAACTGATCGAGAAGGTGCCCTTCTACGCCATCAAGGGCTCGCCGGTCTTCGAGTCGCCCCTGGGCCTGTTCAACGCCACGGAAGATGGCGCGATCCTCGAGGAAGACTTCGGTATCCCACGACGCTACCTCAACACCATCATGTCGCCCTGGGCCACCAAGCGCCTGGCCGAGTTCGGCGGCGATATCAGCCAGTTCCGCGTGGTGAAACTCTACCCGTCGATCCTCAACCAGATCGGCGTGGCCAAGACCGAACCGGGCGACGAGAACAACCAGGACATCTCGGCGCTGGTGGGCAAGGTCGATATCCGCAAACTGGAGGAATTCCCGCAGAACGACGCCGACGCCTACAGCTACTCGGGCGCACTGTGCCGGGCCAACCAGGGCCTGATGGAATTCGTGGAAATGTTCAAGGCGCCGATCAAGGTGCTGCATCCACTGCTCACCGCCACCCAGGAAGGCAACTACAACAGTACCGAAGGCCTGGGCGCGATTCCGTTCACCGGGATCCTGCTGGCCCACTCCAACGAATCGGAATGGCACACCTTCCGCAACAACAAGAACAATGAAGCCTTCATCGACCGGATCTACATCGTCAAGGTGCCGTACTGCCTTCGGGTCAGCGATGAAATCAAGATCTACGACAAGCTGCTGTTCAACAGCTCGCTGGCCAAGGCCCATTGCGCACCGGACACCCTGAAGATGCTCGCCCAGTTCACCGTGCTGTCGCGCCTCAAGGAGCCGGAAAACTCGAATATCTATTCGAAGATGCGCGTGTACGATGGCGAGAACCTCAAGGACACCGATCCCAAGGCCAAGTCGATCCAGGAATATCGCGACACAGCGGGCGTGGATGAAGGCATGAACGGCCTGTCGACGCGCTTTGCGTTCAAGATCCTGTCCAAGGTCTTCAACTTCGACCCCCATGAGATCGCCGCCAACCCGGTGCACCTGCTGTATGTGCTGGAGCAGCAGATCGAACAGGAACAATTCCAGGCCGAAACCCGCGAACGCTACCTGCGCTTCCTCAAGGAATACCTTGCGCCGCGCTACATCGAGTTTATCGGCAAGGAAATCCAGACCGCGTACCTGGAGTCCTACAGCGAGTACGGCCAGAACATCTTCGACCGCTACGTGCTGTATGCGGACTTCTGGATCCAGGACCAGGAATACCGTGACCCGGAAACCGGCGAAATCCTCAACCGCGTAGCCCTCAACGAAGAATTGGAGAAGATCGAAAAACCCGCCGGCATCAGCAATCCGAAGGATTTCCGCAACGAAATCGTCAACTTCGTACTGCGTGCCCGCGCCAACAACAACGGCAAGAACCCTACCTGGCTCAGCTACGAGAAGCTGCGGGTGGTCATCGAGAAGAAAATGTTCTCCAACACCGAGGATCTGCTGCCGGTCATCAGCTTCAATGCCAAGGCCAGCAAGGAGGACCAGCAAAAACACAACGACTTCGTCACACGAATGGTCGAGCGCGGCTACACCGACAAACAGGTACGACTGCTCTCCGAGTGGTACCTGCGGGTGCGCAAATCGCAGTAAGGCAGCGATGGGCGTCAACTGCCAGGTCATGGGCCTGGCAGTTGACCGCTTGTCTCTAAGCTTCCAGCTCGCCGCTTGAAGCTTGTAACGTGAAGCTGCCCGGAGGGCTCCTCATGAGCTATGTGATCGACCGACGCCTTAATGGCAAGAACAAGAGCACGGTAAACCGCCAGCGTTTCCTGCGGCGTTACCGTGACCACATCAAAAAGGCCGTTGAAGAGGCCGTCAGCCGCCGCTCCATTACAGACATGGAGCATGGCGAACAAATCAGCATTCCCGGACGCGACATCGACGAACCGGTGCTGCACCACGGCCGGGGCGGCAAGCAGACTGTCGTGCACCCCGGCAATAAAGAGTTCACCACCGGCGAGCATATCCAGCGCCCGCAGGGCGGTGGCGGTGGCAAAGGCCCGGGCAAGGCCGGCAACTCCGGCGAAGGCATGGACGAGTTCGTGTTCCAGATCACCCAGGAAGAATTCCTTGAATTCATGTTCGAAGACCTGGAACTGCCCAACCTGGTCAAGCGTAACCTGACCGGCACCGATACCTTCAAGACCGTACGCGCCGGGATCAGCAACGAAGGCAACCCCTCTCGAATCAACATCATCCGCACGCTGCGCTCGGCCCATGCGAGGCGTATCGCCCTCTCGGGCAGCAGTCGTGCCAAATTGAGGACGGCAAAGGAAGAGTTGGCGCGTTTAAAGCGCGAAGAACCAGACAACTTCGGCGATATCCAGGAAATCGAGGCGGAAATAGAGAAACTCAGCGCGCGTATCCACCGCGTGCCGTTCCTCGATACCTTTGACCTCAAGTACAACCTGTTGGTCAAACAACCCAACCCCAGCTCAAAAGCCGTGATGTTCTGCCTGATGGACGTGTCAGGCTCGATGACCCAGGCGACCAAGGACATCGCCAAGCGTTTCTTTATCCTGCTGTACCTGTTCCTGAAGCGGAACTACGACAAGATCGACGTAGTGTTCATCCGCCATCACACCAGCGCACGGGAAGTGGATGAGGAGGAGTTCTTCTACTCGAGGGAAACCGGCGGCACCATCGTGTCCAGCGCCTTGAAGCTGATGCAGGAGATCATGGCCGAGCGCTACCCGGCCAACGAGTGGAATATCTACGCGGCCCAGGCCTCCGACGGCGACAACTGGAACGACGATTCGCCGATCTGCCGCGACATCCTGATCAACCACATCATGCCGTTTGTGCAGTACTACACTTACGTCGAAATCACCCCCCGTGAGCACCAGGCCCTGTGGTTCGAATACGAGCGCATCGGCGAAGCCTTTGCCGACACGTTCGCCCAGCAGCAACTGGTCTCGGCCGGCGATATCTATCCGGTCTTCCGTGAACTCTTCCAGCGCAGGTTAGTGACATGACCGCCAAAAAAGAGACTAAGCGCCAACCCATTTCCACCGGCTCCGAGTGGACCTTTGAACTGATCCAGGCCTATGACCGGCAAATCAGCCGCATCGCGGCGGGTTATGCCCTGGACACCTACCCCAACCAGATCGAAGTGATCACGGCCGAACAGATGATGGATGCCTATGCTTCCGTTGGTATGCCCCTGGGTTACCACCACTGGTCGTACGGCAAACATTTCCTCAGTACCGAAAAGTCGTACACCCGGGGCCAGATGGGCCTGGCCTACGAGATCGTGATCAACTCCGACCCGTGCATCGCCTACCTGATGGAAGAAAACACCATCTGCATGCAGGCGCTGGTGGTGGCCCATGCCTGCTATGGGCACAACAGTTTCTTCAAGGGCAACTACCTGTTCCGCACTTGGACCGACGCCAGCTCGATCATCGATTACCTGGTGTTTGCCAAGCAGTACATCATGCAGTGCGAGGAGCGCCACGGTATCGACGCCGTGGAGGACTTGCTCGACTCCTGCCATGCCCTGATGAACTATGGCGTCGACCGCTACAAGCGCCCATACCCTATTTCTGCCGAGGAAGAGCGCCTGCGCCAGAAGGAGCGCGAAGAGCACCTGCAGAAGCAGATCAACGACCTGTGGCGCACCATTCCCAAACGCGCCGGCAAGAACAGCGACAAGGACAACGCGCGGTTCCCTTCCGAACCCCAGGAAAACATCCTGTACTTCCTGGAAAAGCACGCACCGCTGCTGGAGCCGTGGCAACGGGAAATCGTGCGTATCGTACGCAAGATCGCCCAGTACTTTTACCCACAGCGCCAGACCCAGGTGATGAACGAAGGTTGGGCGACGTTCTGGCACTACACGCTCATGAACGACCTGTACGACGAAGGCCTGGTCACCGACGGCTTCATGATGGAGTTCCTGACGTCCCACACCAGCGTGGTGTTCCAACCCGGCTTCGACAGCCCGTATTACAGCGGGATCAACCCTTACGCGCTGGGTTTTGCCATGTACCGCGATATTCGGCGCATGTGCGAACACCCCACCGATGAGGACCGCCGCTGGTTCCCGGAAATCGCCGGCAGTGACTGGCTGTCGACGATCAAGTTCGCCATGAGCAGCTTCAAGGATGAGAGCTTTATCCTGCAGTACCTCTCACCCCAGGTGATCCGCGACCTCAAACTGTTCAGCATCCTGGATGATGACCTCAAGGATGACCTGGTGGTGCCGGCCATCCACGATGAACCCGGCTACCGCACCATCCGTGAAACCCTGGCGGCGCAATACAACCTGGGCAACCGTGAGCCCAACGTGCAGATCTACAGCATCGATGTGCGCGGCGACCGCTCGCTGACCCTGCGCCACCAGCAGCACGACCGCAAACCCTTGGGCGAATCCACCGAAGAAGTGCTCAAGCACCTGCATCGGCTCTGGGGCTTCGACATCCACCTGGAAACCCTGCAAGGCGACCAAGTGATGAAGACCCACCATGTGCCACCGCGCAACGATCACAACGACAACGACTACGGTCGCCTGGACCTGGCCGTCGTTCATCTCTGAAACAGCAAAGCCTCCATTGGCCAGGCACAGGCGGTATCCTGTGCCGCTAATGGAGGCTTTTTCATGAAAATCTACAAAGTCGGCGGCGCCGTGCGTGACCGCCTGCTGGGCATCAAGGTCACCGATGTCGACCGCGTGGTCGTCGGCGCGAGCACCGAAGAAATGCTCACCAAGGGTTTCAAGCCAGTGGGTTCGGACTTCCCGGTGTTCCTGGACCCGAAAAACGGCGATGAGTACGCCCTGGCCCGCACCGAGCGCAAGAGTGGTCGGGGTTACGGTGGTTTTGTGTTTCACGCCAGCCCCGAGGTGACGCTGGAAGAAGACCTGATCCGTCGCGACCTGACCATCAACGCCATGGCCGAAGACGACGACGGTAACCTGACTGATCCGTATCACGGCCAGCGCGACCTTGAGTCCCGCATACTTCGTCACGTTTCCCCCGCATTCGCCGAAGATCCCCTCCGAGTCCTCCGCGTTGCCCGTTTTGCCGCGCGCTACGCACACCTGGGTTTTACGGTAGCACCGGAGACACTGGAGCTGATGCGTCAACTCAGCGAGTCCGGTGAATTGGAAGCCCTGACCCCAGAGCGCAGTTGGAAAGAAATCTCCAGGGCGTTGATGGAAGATCAGCCCCAGGTATTTATCCAGGTACTTCGGGACTGTAATGCGCTGAAAACCTTGATGCCGGAAGTCGATGCATTGTTCGGCGTGCCACAGCCCGAAGCCCATCACCCCGAGATAGATACTGGCGTGCACACCTTGAGCGTGCTGGAACAAGCTGCGTTGCACAAACAGCCCCTGACCGTACGCTGGGCCTGCCTGCTGCATGACCTGGGCAAGGGCCTGACGCCTGTGGATAAGTTACCGCAGCACATCGCTCATGAGCATCGAGGCTTGAAGCTGATCAAGGCCGTCAATGAGCGCTTCAAAGTGCCGAGGGACTGCCAGGAATTGGCGCTGTTGGTGGGCCAGTATCACACCCACGGTCATCGCGCACTGGAGCTGAAAGCCTCGACGCTGCTGGAGTTGCTGCAAAGCTTTGACGTATACCGCAGGCCACAGCGCTTTGAGGAGTTTGTGGTCGCCTGCGAAATGGATGCCCGGGGCCGCAAGGGACTGGAGCAAAGAAGTTATCCACAGGCGGATTACTTACGCGGCGCGGCGAAAGCAGCGCGCGAGGTTGCCGTGGCGCCACTGCTTGAGCAGGGATTCAAGGGGCCGGAGTTGGGCGAGGCGCTCAAGCGCGAACGACTCAGGGCACTCAAAGCCTACAAGGAACTACACAAACCCTTGTAGGAGCGAGTCCGGGGTGAGCTGCTGGCCCTGCCATTCAAACCCGACAGGCGCCAGCACCTGATCAATCCGAGCATCACGCCACAACGCAGCCATCGTCTTGCCCGCTTCAGGGTGCACCCGGTCCGGCGCCATCATCGACAGCGGCCACAGCACAAAGGCATTTTTCAGGATCTCCGCCCGCGGCAGGATCAAACCATCGAAGTCACCCACCAACTCGCCATACAGCAGCACGTCGATATCCAGCGGCAGGCCTTTGCGATCCGGCGCATAGCGGCCATTGTCAGCCTCGATGGATTTCAACCGACGATCCAACTCCATCAATGACAGGTCGGTATAGGCCGACACCACCAGATTGAAGAACGGCCCGCTTTTGATGCCCACCGGCTGGCTCTCGAACACCGCCGAGCAGCGCATATCCGTCAGGAAACTCGCCAACGCGTCGAGTCCGGCGCGCAGGTGGGGCTCGCGCTCGATATTGCTACCGAGGCCAAGGTAAACCTGAGTCAGCGACATCCGCGCTCAATCTCCACGCCTACACCCTTGGCAGCCGGCACTGCGCCGGGTTTGGTCAGCTTGAGGTGCAGCCAGGGAATCTGGAACTCGCTCATCAGCACTTCGGCCAGGCGTTCGGCAAAGGTCTCGACCAACTGGTACTGGGACTGCTCGGCAAAGGCCTGGATCCGCGCGGACACGCTGGCGTAATCCAGCGCCAGGGCCAGGTCGTCGCCAGCTGCAGCCGGGCGATTATCCCAAGCGAAGCTCAGGTCCAGGCGCAGGCATTGGCGGATCCCGCGCTCCCAGTCGTAGGCCCCGATCACGGTGTCGACTTCCAGGCCTTCGATAAACACTCTGTCCAAGCTCTTCTCCGCAGCACGACAAGGGCGCGATGCCCCGTTAGAATCAGGGCATCCTCGCCCGGAATAGTTAGCATGTTTTGGTCACTGGCGATTCTCGCCTACCTGCTCGGCTCGCTGTCCTTCGCCATTTTGCTCAGCCGCCTGACGGGAAATCCCGACCCGCGAATGAGTGGTTCAGGCAATGCCGGCGCCACCAATATGTTGCGCCTGGCCGGCAAGAAGCTCGCCGTACTGACGCTGCTTGGCGACGTATGCAAGGGCCTGTTGCCCGTACTGATCGCCAACCTCGCCGGCCTGCCCCTGCAGCAGCAGGCCTGGGTGGGCGTGTGCGCCGTCCTCGGCCATTTGTTTCCCCTGTACTTCCGTTTTCGCGGCGGTAAAGGTGTCGCCACGGCAGCCGGCATGCTGCTGGGAATCTACCCGCCGGCGGCGTTGCTGGCCGTGCTCGCCTGGCTGCTGACGTTCTACCTGACCCGCACCAGCTCGCTGGCGGCGCTGATCGCCACACCGCTCACCCTGCCGTTGCTGGCCTGGCAGGAACCGGCGGCGCTGCTGCCGATGAGCGTGCTGACCCTGCTGATCGTCTGGCGACACCGGGGCAATCTACGCGACCTGTTTGCCGGGCGCGAACGGCATTTTTAAATACCGTCAATGAGCCCCACTCACGTTGCACCCTTACAAGGGCGGCAGTTGCTCCATCGGCCAGCGCGCCTGCACGCTGATCGCCAGGCTTTCGTGCTGCCCCGCCTGCAGGCGCTGACAACCGGCATAGGCGATCATCGCGCCGTTGTCGGTGCAGAACTCAGGGCGGGCGTAGAACACATCCCCCTTCATATCACCGAGCATCTTTTCCAATGAACTGCGCAACGCCTTGTTGGCGCTGACGCCACCGGCGATCACCAGGCGCTTCATGCCGGCCTGTTTCAGGGCACGCTTGCACTTGATGGTCAAAGTCTCCACCACGGCCTGCTGGAACGCCAGCGCGATGTCGCAACGGGCTTGCTCACTGTCGTCCCCGGCGCTGACACTGTGCTGCCAGGTATTCAACGCGGAGGTTTTCAAGCCGCTGAAGCTGAACATCAGGCCAGGGCGATCGCACATCGGGCGCGGAAAGGTGTAGCGACCGACAACGCCTTTTTCGGCAAGGCGGGCGATTTCCGGCCCACCCGGGTAATTGAGGCCCATCATCTTCGCGGTCTTGTCGAAAGCTTCGCCGGCGGCGTCGTCCAAGGACTCGCCCAACAGCGTGTATTGACCGATTCCGTCGACCTGGACCAGCTGCGTATGCCCGCCCGAAACCAACAAAGCGACGAACGGGAACTGCGGCGGGTTTTCTTCCAGCATCGGCGCCAGTAAATGGCCTTCCATATGGTGCACGCCGAGGGCCGGAATGCCCCAGGCAAAAGCCAGCGCCTGGGCACAAGAGGCGCCAACCAGAAGGGCTCCGACCAATCCGGGGCCCGCCGTATAGGCAATCGCATCGATCTCGGTCGGCACGCAACCGGCCTCGTCCAACACCTGGCGAATCAACGGCAGCATACGTTTGACGTGATCACGACTGGCCAGCTCCGGCACAACGCCGCCATAGGCCCGATGCAAGTCGATCTGACTGAACAGTGCATCGGCCAAAAGCCCGCGTTCACTGTCGTAAAGTGCGACACCGGTTTCGTCGCAGGAGGTTTCAAGTCCCAGTACTAGCATGGGTTTGCGCCTTGTAGAGGCTGAATTCGAAGGCGCGCATAATAGTCGCCACTCCCCCTCCCGACTAGCGGTTTTCGATCAGAGGCTTTGCATTCCTGCCAATGAGGGGTTAACATCCGCAACCCTTAAAAACCGACGACCTCAGCCGCGAATTTTTTGCGACGAGAACGTTGATTCCCGGTAATGAAAGAAGGTAGCTCTGGATGCCAGCCGTCAAAGTAAAAGAGAACGAACCCTTCGACGTAGCTCTGCGTCGTTTCAAGCGCTCCTGCGAAAAAGCCGGTGTTCTGGCTGAAGTTCGTAGCCGCGAATTTTATGAGAAGCCAACTTCTGAGCGTAAGCGTAAAGCAGCAGCCGCTGTTAAGCGTCACGCCAAGAAAGTTCAGCGCGAACAGCGCCGCGCCGTTCGTCTGTACTAATACACAGACGTTCGTAGCAAGCTTCTGCCAAGCCCGGCCCTCAGCCGGGCTGTTGGCATTTGCGGACATCGCTTGATGCTTCATCGTTGACGCCGCACACGCGACTGATACACCTGCTTCAAACGTCAGGACTGGCTCTTTTGCCAGCGGTGCACGTCTCTTCTGACGAGCCTAACAAGGCTACTGACGAGCACACTCATTTTGTAAGCAGACGATCAACTGTATCGGCTGTGCCCAGCGACGAGCATCCGAGGCCACGATTGGCCCGCGCCGGACTCGAGGGCAACATTTCCAGGCCGACACACTGATTGAAACTAACGTCAGTGAATGTTCGGCAGATACACTTCCTGACAGCCCAAGCAGACGATTGATGGTCAAGCCATTCGATACGTGCGCCTGAGCACTTCACGGGCACTCATTTACACGCAGTGATGACGAGAACGCCATGGCCGGGCTGATTCCCCAGAGCTTTATTGACGACCTTCTGAACCGCACCGACATTGTCGATGTTGTCAGCTCGCGCCTGCAATTGAAGAAAGCCGGCAAAAACTACACGGCCTGCTGCCCGTTCCACAAGGAAAAAACCCCGTCATTCAGCGTCAGCCCCGACAAGCAGTTCTACTACTGCTTCGGCTGCGGCGCAGGCGGCAACGCCCTCGGCTTCCTGATGGACCACGACAACCTGGACTTTCCCCAGGCGATCGAGGACCTGGCGAAAGCCGCCGGCATGGAAGTCCCCCGCGAAGAAAGTGGCCGCCCGCATAAACCACGGCAACCCACCGACTCGCCGCTGTACCCGCTGCTGACTGCCGCTGCCGACTTCTACCGTCAAGCCCTTAAAAGCCATCCGCAGCGCAAGGCCGCCGTCGACTACCTGAAGGGACGCGGCCTGACCGGCGAAATCGCCCGCGACTTCGGACTCGGCTTTGCCCCACCGGGCTGGGACAACCTGTACAAACACCTGAGCAGCGACACCCTGCAGCAAAAAGCCATGATCGACGCCGGCCTTCTGGTTGAGAACGCCGAGACCGGCAAGCGCTACGACCGCTTCCGCGACCGCGTGATGTTCCCGATCCGCGACAGCCGCGGTCGCATCATCGCCTTCGGTGGCCGGGTGCTGGGGGATGACAAACCCAAGTACCTGAACTCCCCGGAAACCCCGGTATTCCACAAGGGCCAGGAACTCTATGGCCTGTTCGAGGCGCGCAAGAACAATCGAAACCTCGATGAAATCATCGTGGTCGAAGGCTATATGGACGTGATCGCCCTGGCCCAGCAGGGCTTGCGCAACGCCGTGGCCACCCTCGGCACCGCCACCAGCGAAGAACACTTGAAGCGCCTGTTTCGCGTCGTGCCAAGCGTGCTGTTCTGCTTCGACGGCGACCAGGCCGGCCGCAACGCCGCCTGGCGGGCGCTCGAAGCCACGCTGTCGAGCCTGCAGGATGGGCGCCGCGCACGCTTTCTGTTCCTGCCCGAAGGGGAAGACCCGGATACCCTGGTGCGCTCCGAAGGCACCGACGCATTCCGCGCCCGCATCAATCAACATGCGCAGCCGTTGGCGGACTATTTCTTCCAGCAACTGACCGAAGAAGCCGACCCACGCTCCCTCGAAGGCAAGGCCCATATGGCCACCCTCGCGGCCCCCTTGATCGACAAGGTTCCAGGCGCGAACCTGCGCACCCTGATGCGCCAACGCCTGCTGGAAATTACAGGACTGAGTGGCGAAGCCGTCAGCCAGCTGGTGCACAGCGCGCCGCAGGACGCGCCGCCTGCCTACGACCCAGGCATGGATTATGACGCCATGCCGGACTATGCCGACTTCCATCAACCCCAGGAGGCGTATGCCCCCCAGCAGGAATGGACGCCGAAGAAGCCCGGTGCCGGCGGCAAGAAATGGGACAAGAAACCCTGGAGCAAAAACGGCAAGCGCGGCGATCGCGATGAGGCCTACGCCCCGCGCACGCCGGTCGCCGTAGAAGCGCCCACATTGATTGCCCTGCGCACGCTTATCCACCACCCGCAATTAGCGAGCAAGGTTGAAAGCGCCGACCATTTTGCCAACGCGAGCAATACCTACGCTCAGGTGCTGATCGCACTGATCGAGGCCGTGCAGAAAAATCCTAAGCTAAACTCCATTCAGCTGATGGCTCGCTGGCATGGCACAGAACAGGGTCGTTTGTTGAAGGCGCTCGCGGAAAAGGAGTGGCTAATTGACGGCGATAACCTTGAACAACAGTTTTTAGACACCATTACTAGGTTATCCGCGGGCCAGCACACGCAGACCCTCGATGAACTCATCAAGAGAGCAAGACAGCCGGGATTATCGGCTGAAGAGCAAATTCAGATAGCAAAACAGATGCGCGACCTCTTAAAACAGAATGTTTCCGCATCAAACCCGACCTCAGCTGGCGTGTGAGGTCATAGCTCGGGTATAATCCTCGGCTTGTTTTTTGCCCGCCAAGACCTTCAGTGGATAGGGTGTTATGTCCGGAAAAGCGCAACAGCAGTCTCGTATCAAAGAGTTGATCACCCTTGGTCGTGAGCAGAAGTATCTGACTTACGCAGAGGTCAACGATCACCTGCCTGAGGATATTTCAGATCCAGAGCAGGTGGAAGACATCATCCGCATGATTAATGACATGGGGATCCCCGTACACGAGAGTGCTCCGGATGCGGACGCCCTTATGTTGGCCGACGCCGATACCGACGAGGCAGCCGCTGAAGAAGCCGCTGCCGCGTTGGCCGCGGTGGAGACCGACATCGGTCGCACGACTGACCCTGTGCGCATGTATATGCGTGAAATGGGTACCGTCGAGTTGCTGACGCGCGAAGGCGAGATCGAAATCGCCAAGCGTATCGAAGAGGGTATCCGTGAAGTGATGGGCGCAATCGCGCACTTCCCTGGCACGGTTGACCACATTCTCTCCGAGTACACTCGCGTCACCACCGAAGGTGGCCGCCTGTCCGACGTCCTGAGCGGTTATATCGACCCGGACGACGGCATCGCGCCGCCTGCTGCCGAAGTACCGCCGCCTGTCGATGCCAAAGCCGCGAAAGCGGACGATGACACCGAAGACGACGAGGCTGAAGCCAGCACCGACGACGAAGACGAAGTCGAAAGCGGCCCAGACCCGATCATTGCTGCCCAGCGTTTCGGCGCGGTTTCCGATCAAATGGAAATCACCCGCAAGGCCCTGAAAAAGCACGGTCGCTCCAACAAGCTGGCAATTGCCGAGCTGCTGGCGCTGGCTGAGCTGTTCATGCCGATCAAGCTGGTCCCGAAGCAATTCGAAGGCCTGGTTGAACGGGTTCGTAGCGCCCTTGAGCGTCTGCGTGCACAAGAGCGCGCGATCATGCAGCTCTGTGTCCGTGATGCGCGCATGCCGCGTACCGACTTCCTGCGCCAGTTCCCGGGCCACGAAGTTGACGAAAGCTGGAGCGACGCCCTGGCCAAAGGCAAGGCGAAGTACGCTGAAGCCATTGGTCGCCTGCAGCCGGACATCATCCGTTGCCAGCAGAAGCTGACCGCACTCGAGACCGAAACAGGTCTGACGATTGCCGAGATCAAGGACATCAACCGTCGCATGTCGATCGGTGAGGCCAAGGCCCGCCGCGCGAAGAAAGAGATGGTTGAAGCGAACTTGCGTCTGGTGATCTCCATCGCCAAGAAGTACACCAACCGTGGCCTGCAATTCCTCGATCTGATCCAGGAAGGCAACATCGGCTTGATGAAGGCTGTGGACAAGTTCGAATACCGTCGCGGCTACAAGTTCTCGACTTATGCCACCTGGTGGATCCGTCAGGCGATCACTCGCTCGATCGCCGACCAGGCCCGCACCATCCGTATTCCGGTGCACATGATCGAGACGATCAACAAGCTCAACCGTATTTCCCGGCAGATGTTGCAGGAAATGGGTCGTGAACCGACCCCGGAAGAGCTGGGCGAACGCATGGAAATGCCTGAGGATAAAATCCGTAAGGTATTGAAGATCGCTAAAGAGCCGATCTCCATGGAAACCCCGATCGGTGATGACGAAGACTCCCACCTGGGTGACTTCATCGAAGACTCGACCATGCAGTCGCCAATCGATGTCGCCACTGTTGAGAGCCTTAAGGAAGCGACCCGCGACGTACTGTCCGGCCTCACTGCCCGTGAAGCCAAGGTACTGCGCATGCGTTTCGGCATCGACATGAATACCGACCACACCCTTGAGGAAGTCGGTAAGCAGTTTGACGTGACCCGCGAGCGGATCCGCCAGATCGAAGCCAAGGCGTTGCGCAAGTTGCGCCACCCGACGCGAAGCGAGCATCTGCGCTCCTTCCTCGACGAGTGACACCAGAACCCCCGGCCCAGGCCGGGGGTTTTGCTTTGTACAGATAAAATCCTGCGCAAATCCCCTCCCCCGCAATGCCCGTCTACACTCGAAACATTCCCCGTGCCATAACGAGACCGTTATGCCCAGATTGCCGACTGTGTTACTGCTGTCGCTGCTGACCTGGACCGCAACGGCTGGCGCGTTGACTCTTAGCGATGATGAGCGTGGCTGGCTGGCGGACCATCAGGAGTTGCGCGTGGGGGTGGACGCCTCCTGGCCACCCTTCGAATACCGTGATGAAGAGGGCCGCTACCAAGGCCTGGCGGCGGACTACGTACGCCTGATCCAGGAACGCCTGGGGGTCAGGATCAAACTGATTGAGCCGGTCAATTGGAGTGCCTTGCTGGAGCAGGCACGCCACAACCAACTCGACCTGCTGCCGGGCATCATGTCTACCCCCGAACGCCAGGACTTCATGGCATTCACACGTCCTTACCTGGACTTTCCCATTGTCATCCTCGCCCATGAAGGCGGCGCCCGACCACGCAACCTCAAAGACCTTTATGGGTTGAAGATTGCCGTGGTGGAAAATTATGCCCCCCATGAACTGCTACGCACCCACCATCCAGACCTCAACCTAGTGACCCTGCCCAATGTCAGTTCGACGCTGCAGGCCTTGGCCACCGACGAAGTCGACGCCGTGGTGGGCGACCTCGCGTCGAGCGTCTGGAGTCTGCGCCAGCTCAAGCTCGATGGCCTGTACGTAAGTGGCGAAACGCCGTACCGCTATCAATTGGCGATGGGTGTACCACGGGACAACAAAATACTGGTGGGTATCCTGGACAAGGTTCTCGCCGACCTCAGCCCTGCTGAAACAGAAGCCATCCAGCAACACTGGGTGGGCAGCCTCACCGGCCATCGTACGTTCTGGACCGACCTGCTGATGTACGGCCTGCCCGCGGTGCTGTTGTTGAGCACCGTATTGGCCATCGTCATTAGGATCAATCGCCGGCTGAGTTCGGAAATCTCCCGCCGCGTCGCCCTCGAACAGGAACTGCGCAGCAGCGAATACCACTATCGCGGCCTGGTGGAGAGCCTGTCCGCCATCGCCTGGGAAGCCAGCGTTAGCGATTTCACCTACAGCTATGTGTCACCCCACGCCGAGGATCTGCTCGGTTACCCGCGCGCCCATTGGCTGATTCCGGGCTTCTGGCGCAACATCATTCACCCCGCCGACCTCATCCGCGCCGAAGCCTATTGCTACCGGGAAACCCGCGCCAACCGCGACCACAGCATCGACTATCGGGTGATCACGGCGGACGGCCGCTGCCTTTGGGTGCGCGACATTGTGAGCCTGATCGAACACGGCCATGAGCCAGTGTTGCGGGGCTTGATGATCGACATCAGCGAAGCCAAACGTACTGAAGAGGCGCTGCAGCTTTCCGAGCAAAAGTTTGCTTCCGTGTTTCAGCAATGCCCGGACATCCTGGTGATCGCGCGGCTGTCCGATGGCTGCCTGCTTGAGGTCAACAAAGCATTTGAGGATCAAGTAGGCCTGAAAGCCGCAGAGGTGATCGGAAAAAACGCGACCGCCCTGAATATCTGGGGCATCCCCGGTATCTGTCCCGACCTGTTGCAACGCGTGCAAACCACCAGCATTCGCAACCTGGAAATGCCCTTTCTGCGCAGCAATGGCCAGGCCTTTATCGGGCTGATTTCCGCCGAGCCGTTTCAACTCGACACCACTGAAGCCATTGTGGTGGTGGTCCGCGATATCACCCAGCTCAAGGAAACCCAGCAACAACTGCAAATCTCCGAAGAGAAATTCGCCAAGGCCTTCCACGCCTCTCCCGATGGCTTGCTGCTGAGCCGCCAGCGGGATGGCCTGCTGATTGAAGTGAACGATGGTTTCAGTCGCATCACCGGCTTCAACAGTACGACATCCCTCGACCAATCGACCCTTGACCTGGGCATCTGGGTCGATCTTAACGAACGCAAGCACATGCTGGAGTTGATGCATCGAGATGGATACGTGCGTGACTTCATCTGCCATATACGCCGCAGCGACGGGCAGATCCGGCTGTGCGAAGTCTCCAGCCGGCCACTGCCAATTGCCGGTGAAGACTGCATGCTCACCATCGCCCGGGACATCACCGAGCGCCAGTTGATGCAGGAAAAACTGCAACAGGCCGCCACGGTATTCGAGAGTACCGCCGAGGGCGTATTGATCACCGACACGCGCCAGAACATCAGCGCCGTCAACCGCGCCTTCAGCGAGATCACCGGCTACAGCGAAGCCGAAGCCCTTGGCCAGACACCGCGCCTGCTCGCCTCCGGCCTGCATGACAGTGCCTTCTACGCCGCCATGTGGCACCAGTTGACGGCCCAAGGGCATTGGCAGGGCGAAATCTCCAACCGCCGCAAGAACGGTGAGTTGTACCCCAGTTGGCTGACCATCAGCGCCGTGCGCAACCGCGACCAGTTGATCACGCATTTTGTCGCGGTGTTTGCCGACATCTCCAGCCTCAAGCTGGCCCAGGCGCGCCTCGACTATCAGGCGCACCACGACCCACTGACCGGCCTGCCGAACCGCACGCTGTTTGAAAGTCGGCTGCAGGCGGCCCTCAACGGCCATCAGGAAACCGGCAAACAAGGCGCGGTGCTGTTTCTCGACCTGGATCGGTTCAAACACATCAATGACAGCCTCGGCCACCCGATCGGCGACCTGCTGCTCAAAGACATCGCCGTACGCCTCAAGGAGCAACTGCGTGACATCGACACCGTCGCGCGCCTGGGCGGCGATGAATTCATCATCCTTCTACCCGGCCTGCAACACGCCAGCGACGCCGAGCAACTGGCCAATAAGCTGCTGGCCTGCTTCACCCCACCGTTCCAGGCCGGCGAACACGAGTTCTTCATCAGCGCCAGCATCGGCACCAGCCTGTACCCCCAGGACGGTACCGACGTGGCCACCCTGGTCAAGAACGCCGACGCCGCGATGTACCGCTCCAAGGCCAAGGGGCGTAACCGGGTCGAAAGTTACACCCGCGACCTGACAGCCCAGGCCAACGAGCGCGTGGCACTGGAGCACGAACTGCGGCGAGCCATCGAACGTGATGAGTTGGTCCTGTATTACCAGCCAAAACTGAGCCTGCTGACACAAGGATTGATCGGCGCCGAAGCCTTGATCCGCTGGCACCACCCCACCTTTGGCGACGTCTCGCCCGAACACTTCATTGCCCTGGCCGAAGAGAACGGCATGATCCTGCAGATTGGCGACTGGGTGCTGGAGCACGCCTGCCTGCAAATGCACACCTGGCAAAGCACTTTCGATGGTTTTGGCCCGCTATCGGTCAACCTCGCCGGCGCGCAACTGCGTCACCCTGGTTTACTGGCTCGTATCGAACAGCTACTGCGCGACTACAGCCTCGAACCGGGCTGCCTGCAACTGGAGATCACTGAAAACTTCATCATGAGCCAGGCCGAAGAAGCGCTGGCAGTCCTGCACCAACTCAAGCGCCTGGGCGTACAGCTGGCGATCGACGATTTCGGCACCGGCTATTCGTCCCTCAGCTATCTCAAGCGCCTGCCCCTGGATTTCCTGAAGATCGACCAGTCCTTCGTCCGCGGCCTACCTGACGATCCCCACGACGTCGCCATCGTGCGCGCCATCATCGCCCTGGGCCACAGCATGCAATTCACCATCATCGCAGAAGGCGTGGAGAACCCCGCGCAGCAAGCCTTCCTGGCCGCTGAAGGCTGCGAACAGATGCAGGGCTACATCGTCAGCCTGCCGCTACCGCCCGAGCTTTTTGCGGCTACCTTCCTTCACAGGAGCATTGAGGATTTTTCGGATAGCACAGTGGAGAAACCATCGTTATAATCCGCGACCTACTGAGGGCCTATAGCTCAGTTGGTCAGAGCAGAGGACTCATAATCCTTTGGTCCACGGTTCAAGTCCGTGTGGGCCCACCAATTCGAAAGCCGCGCATTGCGCGGCTTTTGTGTGTCTGGCCTAGACGTTTTGCGTGGGTGGGTTGCCCACAACCTTACTTCGCAAACAACTGCCCAATATCCCTGAACGCCTTGAACTCCAACGCATTGCCGCACGGGTCGAACAGGAACAATGTCGCCTGCTCCCCCACCTGTCCCTTGAACCGAATATGCGGTTCCAACACAAACGTCGTCTGCCGCGCCTGTAAACGGTCTGCCAGGGCGTGCCAATCCTCCCAGCCCAGCACCACGCCAAAATGCGGCACGGGCACGTCGTGGCCGTCGACGGCGTTGGTGTGGGCGGCTTCCTGGGAGGCGGTTTTCGGGTGTTCGTGGATCACCAGTTGATGGCCGAAGAAGTTGAAGTCGACCCAGTGTTCGCTGGAGCGGCCCTCCTCCAACCCAAAGACGTCGCCGTAGAAGTGCCGTGCAGCGGCGAGATCGAATACCGGAATTGCCAGGTGAAAGGGCGCGAGTGTCATCAGTTCAAACCTCTATGGGCGTTAGTAAGCCGAGTTTAGCCTTGCTCCCAACGATGAAAAGACGATAGTTTTTGCGTCGAGCTCAAAAAAATTTGATGAATCGGGACATCCATGCTGCGTGAATTGAAGACCTTTATTGCGGTAACGCGCCACGGGACGTTTGCGGCAGCGGGCATGCATATCGGGCTGACGCAGTCAGCGGTGAGTGCCCAGATTCGTCAATTGGAGCAAGCGCTGGGCGTGCAGCTGTTCGACCGCACCGGCCGCCAGGCCACCCTGAATGCCGCCGGTTTGCGCGCATTACCCTTGGCCAAGGAGATTCTGGAAACCTTCAACCGCATTGCGGTGCCGGTGAATACCAATGAATACCGGGGTGAGTTGAAAGTCGGTGCTATCACTACGGCTCAAACCGGTTTGCTGCCCCAGGCGTTGGTGCGCTTGCGCCAGGCCGCGCCAACGGTTGAGTGCAAGTTGGTGCCTGGTGTCTCCCTGGAGCTGTTGAACCAGGTCGACGCTGGAGAGTTGGATTCGGCAATCATCATTCGACCGCCCTTCGACCTGCCCAAGGAGCTGTATGTGCAGGTGCTGCGCAAGGAGCCGTTCGTGTTGGTCGTGCCGAACACATTGGTGGGCGACGACCCTTTGCACCTACTCAACACCCAGCCCCATGTGCGCTATGACCGTGCTTCGTTTGGCGGCCGACTCGTGAGCCGGTTTCTGCGCGAGCAGAAGCTTGAGGTGCAAGTGGCGCTGGAGCTGGATGAACTCGAAGCCATCGTCAGGATGGTGGAGTGTGGCCTGGGCGTATCGTTGATTCCAAAGGCAGGCTTGTGGCTGGAGCGCTCGCCCCAAGTAAGAATAATCCCGCTGGGCAAGCTGACATTTTACCGCGAGATCATCCTGCTGAGCCGCTACAGCCAACGTCACCTGCCGGTGCCACAACTGTTTGCCCGCTGCCTGCTGGCCGATCCAAGCCTGTAGCATGCGTTCCTATTGCCGCCCGTCACGGAGCCCCACGTGCCTGTTCTAGATGAAATCGATCGCCAGTTGATCGCCGCCCTGCAGATCAACGCCCGCGAAAGCGTGGCCATGCTCGCCCGGCAGTTGGGCATTGCGCGCACCACGGTGACGTCGCGCCTTGCGCGCCTGGAGAAAACCCAGGTGATCACCGGTTATGGTGTGCGCCTGGGTCAACGCGTTGCAGATGGCGGCTTGCAGGCCTATGTGGGGATCACCGTGCAACCGCGCTCGGGCAAAGAAGTGCTGCGCAGGCTGAGCGCCATGGCCCAGGTTCAACAATTGTGCGCGGTCAGCGGCGAGTTCGATTACGTGGCCTGGTTGCGCACCGATTCGCCGGAACAGCTCGATCAATTACTGGACCAGATCGGCAGTGTCGATGGCGTGGAGAAAACCACCACATCGATCATCCTCAGTAACAAATTGGATCGCGGCCAACCAATCTGACCACCTAATTCGTCACTATGACTAAAAACAATTCATTCCGACGACACTTTGCGTCTTATTAACGAACGCAACGCTCCCTAAACTGGCTGCCATCTTTTCCTATACTCAGCGGGTTACTTCCCGCCGAGTCGTCAGCAAGGGCCCGCCATGAGCATTCCGTCCAGCACCATCAGCAAGACCCATCGCCACCCTGCCGACGGTAAAAAACCCATCACCATCTTTGGCCCGGATTTTCCGTTCGCCTTCGATGACTGGATCGAACACCCCGCCGGACTCGGCAGTATCCCCGCCGCCAACCATGGTGCTGAAGTGGCCATCGTCGGCGCCGGTATCGCCGGGCTGGTCGCCGCCTACGAGCTGATGAAGCTGGGCCTCAAGCCCGTGGTGTATGAGGCCTCGAAGATGGGCGGCCGTTTGCGTTCCCAGGCCTTCGAAGGCGCCGAAGGCATCATCGCCGAGTTGGGCGGGATGCGTTTTCCGGTGTCATCTACCGCGTTCTATCACTACGTCGACAAGCTGGGCCTGGAAACCAAACCCTTCCCCAACCCACTGACGCCAGCGTCCGGCAGTACGGTGATCGATCTCGAAGGCCAGACCCACTACGCACAAAAGCTATCCGATCTGCCTGCGCTGTTCCAGGAAGTGGCTGACGCCTGGGCCGACGCCCTGGAAGCCGGCTCGCAGTTCGGCGATATCCAGCAAGCCATCCGCGACCGTGATGTGCCGCGCCTCAAAGCGCTGTGGAACAAGCTGGTGCCCTTGTGGGACGACCGCACCTTCTACGACTTCGTAGCCACCTCCAAGGCCTTCGCCAAGTTGTCGTTCCACCACCGCGAGGTCTTTGGACAAGTGGGCTTCGGCACCGGTGGCTGGGACTCGGATTTCCCCAACTCCATGCTGGAAATATTCCGCGTGGTCATGACCAACTGTGACGATCACCAGCATCTGGTGGTCGGCGGCGTAGCCCAGGTGCCGATGGGCATCTGGCGCCATGTGCCGGAACGATGCGCCCACTGGCCCGCCGGTACCAGCCTGAGCTCGCTGCACCGCGGTGCACCACGGGCCGGGGTAAAACGCATTGCCCATGCTGCCGATGGCCGTTTCGCGGTGACCGACAACTACGGCGATACCCGCGAATACGCGGCCGTGCTCACCACCTGCCAAAGCTGGCTGCTGACCACCCAGATCGAGTGCGATGAAACCCTGTTCTCGCAAAAGATGTGGATGGCCCTGGACCGTACGCGCTACATGCAATCGTCAAAGACCTTCGTGATGGTCGACCGCCCATTCTGGAAAGACAAAGACCCGGAGACCGGCCGCGACCTGATGAGCATGACCCTCACCGATCGCCTCACGCGCGGCACTTACCTTTTCGACAACGGCGAGGACAAACCAGGGGTGATCTGCCTGTCGTACTCGTGGATGAGCGACGCGCTGAAAATGCTCCCGCAGCCCATCGACAAGCGGGTGAAACTGGCGCTGGACGCCTTGAACAAGATCTACCCGAAAGTCGACATCAAGGCGCGCATCATCGGCGACCCAATCACTGTGTCCTGGGAGGCCGACCCGCATTTCCTCGGGGCCTTCAAAGGCGCGCTGCCAGGTCACTACCGCTACAACCAGCGCATGTATGCGCACTTCATGCAGAAGGACATGCCCGCTGAACAACGTGGGATTTTTATCGCCGGTGACGACGTGTCCTGGACTCCAGCATGGGTGGAGGGCGCGGTACAAACCTCATTGAACGCGGTGTGGGGCATCATGACCCACTTTGGCGGCAGCACTCACCCCGAGAACCCGGGGCCGGGTGATGTGTTCGATGAGATCGGGCCGATTGCCCTGGCCGATTAAGGAGTTACGCCATGCGTGTCGCCCTGTACCAATGCCCGCCGCTACCGCTGGATGTAGCCGGGAACCTCAAGCGCCTGCACCAGCTCGCGCATGAAGCGACCGATGCCGATGTGCTGGTGCTGCCGGAGATGTTCCTCACCGGTTACAACATCGGCGCCGAAGCCGTAGGTGCATTGGCCGAAGCGCAGGATGGGGAGTCTGCGCAAGCCATTGCCGAAATCGCACAAAACGCCGGGCGAGCCATTCTGTACGGCTATCCGGAGCGGGCCCAAGACGGGCAGATCTACAACGCCGTGCAGTTGATCGACGCCCACGGCCAGCGCCTGTGCAACTACCGCAAGACCCATCTGTTCGGCGATCTGGATCACTCGATGTTCAGTGCCGGCGATGATGATTTCCCGCTGGTGGAACTCAACGGATGGAAGCTGGGGTTCCTGATCTGCTATGACCTCGAGTTCCCGGAAAACACCCGACGCCTGGCCCTGGCCGGTGCCGAGCTGATCCTGGTGCCCACCGCCAATATGGTGCCGTTCGACTTTGTCGCCGATGTCACCGTGCGGGCGCGGGCCTTCGAAAACCAGTGCTATGTGGCCTACGCCAATTACTGCGGGCACGAAGGCGATATCCAGTACTGCGGGCAAAGCAGCATTGCCGCACCGGATGGCCAGCGAATCGCCCAGGCGGGCCTGGATGAAGCCTTGATTGTCGGGACAGTGGACCGGCAATCGATCCTCGACGCCCGCGCCGCCAACCATTACCTGCAAGACCGGCGTCCCGAGCTTTACGGCCCGCTGCACAAGCCCTGATTGAATGGGTTTGTTAGCATAGGCACTTGCCCCGTTCTGGAAGTGCCCATGCCCGCCCCGGCCCACCTTTATCCCGTTCACCTGACCCTGGCCAATGGCCTTCGGGTTTCCCTGCGCCATGCACCGCGCTTAAAACGTTGCGCGGCGGCGCTGCGGGTCGCTGCCGGTAGCCACGACGTGCCGTTGGCCTGGCCGGGGCTGGCGCATTTTCTTGAGCATTTGGTGTTTCTGGGAACCGAACGCTTCCCTACGGGCGAAGGCCTTATGGCCTACGTGCAGCGCCACGGCGGCCAAGTGAATGCAAGCACCCGCGAACGCACCACGGACTTCTTCTTTGAACTACCGGTTTCAGTCTTTGCCCACGGGCTGGAGCGACTGGCGGACATGCTGACCCATCCGCGCCTGACCCTGGAAGATCAACTGCGCGAGCGCGAAGTGCTGCACGCCGAGTACGTCGCCTGGTCCCAGGATGCCAAGGCACAGCAGCAGGTGGCGCTGCTTGAAGGCTTGGCAGCGGATCATCCACTGCGCGGCTTTCACGCGGGCAACCGCGACAGCCTGCCGGTGGAGCGCGAGGAATTTCAAAAGGCACTCAGGGAATTCCACGGACATGTCTATCAAAGCGGGCAGATGACCTTGAGCCTCGCCGGCCCGCAGACGCTGGATGAGCTGGAAGACCTGGCGCAGCGTTTCAGCGCGCAACTGATCGCTGGCCCCTTGCATCCGCAGGCCTCACCACCGGCCTTGATGCAAGGCCAGGCTCGGCGCTATCAACACATCGACAACAACCACCTGCACCACGTCATCACCTGTGAAGGGCCCCGCGAAGCCCTGGATTTCCTCTGCACCTGGCTCAATGCTTCTGCGCCGGGCGGGCTGCTCGCCGAGTTGAAAACCCGACACTTGGCCAGCGCCCTGCAGGCATCGGTGCTGTACCACTTCGCCGGACAAGCCGTACTGGATATCGACTTTACACTCGACAGCAAGGACGAACCGACCACACCCATTGAGACGCTGCTGCACGACTGGCTGAGCTTTTTCGCCCACAGCGACTGGACGCCACTGCGCGAAGAATTCGCCCTGCTGAACGCTCGCCAACAACAGGTCCAGGGCGCCCTGGCATTGGCTCGAAACGACAGCGAAGACCTCAGTGAACAGGGCGTCGCCACGCTCAAGGCCCTGCTTGATTCACTGCACTTGCCGCCCGCCGAACATCGTTGGCAACTGCCCCCGAACAACCCGTTCCTGCGCCCACCGGCCAAAGAAGAACGCGCCGGCCTGATCCGTGGCCAAACCAGCGCTCACCGAGGCTTGCGCACGTTTGCCCAGGATCGTTCACGGGGGCGAAGGGACGTATCGGCGCTGACCTTCAGCCAGGCCTTGGCGGATGACGGCGATGAAGGCGCGCTGTACGTGCAGTGGCGCTTCGACGCGCCAGCGCCTGCCGGGCTGGAAAACACCTTGCAGCCATTGCGTGAGCATGCGCGCCAGGCGGGCGTCGAATTATCGTTCGAAGCCACCGGCAATGATTGGCGGGTGAAAATGATGGGGCTGCACGAGCCGATGCCAGCCGTGCTGGAGGCGTTGGCGCAACACCTGAACCTGCCGCAGGAAACTGCCCCGACACCTGCGCCCATGATCGCTATCCGGGAACTGCTCCAGGCCCTGCCCGCGTGCTGCGCCACCGGCCATGCCGACGCCAGCGAACAGCCTGGATCCTGGGCCACTGCACGCTGGCACGGCCTGGGGCTGAGTCTGCCCGCCGCATGTGAAACGTTGATAAAGGCGGCCGCCGCCCGTCTGCCTGGGCAACCTGCACACTTCGAACCGTCTCTTCAACACCTCGGTGGTCAACGTGTGTGGCATACGGTTAAAACTCACTCAACCGAAGCCGCCGTGCTGCTGTTTTGCCCGGCACCCAGCCAATCCCTGGCCGATGAAGCCTCATGGCGGCTGCTTGGGCACCTGCTCCAAGGGCCGTTTTACCAACGCCTGAGGGTCGAGTTGCAGTTGGGCTACGCCGTATTCAGCGGTGTCCGACAGATCAACGGGCAAATCGGCCTTCTCTTCGGTGTGCAATCACCCAGCGTTTCACTGGCAGGTATCGTCGATCACCTGCAAGCCTTCCTGAAACACCTACCGTTGTTGATCGACGGCACCGGTGACGTGGGCAATCATGCCTTGGCACAGCAGTTCTGCGCTGCGACGTTAGCGATCACCCAAAGCGCCGAACTGCTTTGGCACGCGCGCCTGGCGGGCCATCCGTCGGATTACCTGTACCGGCTTCAACAGCTGATCCAGGCCCGCACACGGGAGGACCTGCAACACGCGGCCCAACAGCTGCAGGACGCGACCGGCGGCTGGCGATGCATCGCCAACGGCCCACCTGTCGACGAAATCTGGCAACCAGCGAGCTGATCATTGCCAACCCTGCAACAGGCTTTTTCCACCAAGACAGCGCTAACTTGAGAAGAATTGCGTAACATTCCCACGCACACATCTGAACATCTCCGACTGGAGGTGGACTATATGTATTACTTGGTAGTAAACGTCCCATCCCTTCGTAGGAGTAAGAATATGACCTGGTCCAAACCTGCTTACACTGATCTGCGCATCGGCTTCGAAGTCACCATGTACTTCGCCAGCCGCTAAGCCGCTGGGTAATACAACGCCTCGGTTCGCCCGGGGCGTTTTTGTTTTGAGCTTTGCTTGATGGAGCGGCCATGTTTGTCCAGATTCTAGGTTCCGCCGCTGGCGGCGGCTTCCCGCAGTGGAACTGCAACTGCGTGAACTGCGCAGGTTTTCGTGACGGCAGCCTGCGGGCGCAGGCGCGGACCCAGTCGTCCATCGCCATTTCCGACGATGGCGTGAACTGGGTACTGTGCAATGCCTCGCCGGATATTCGCGCGCAACTCCAGGGTTTTGCGCCGATGCAGCCCGGCCGCGCACTGCGCGACACCGGCATCAGTGCCATCATCCTGATGGACAGCCAGATCGATCACACCACCGGTTTATTGAGCCTGCGCGAAGGTTGCCCGCACCAGGTGTGGTGCACCGACATGGTCCATGAAGACCTGAGCACCGGCTTCCCGCTGTTCACCATGCTCACCCACTGGAACGGCGGCCTGGCCTGGAACCGCATCGAGCTGGATGCCAGCTTCACCATCCCGGCCTGCCCCAACCTGCGCTTCACCCCGTTGCCCCTGCGTAGCGCCGCCCCACCGTACTCGCCGCACCGCTTCGACCCGCATCCAGGCGATAACATCGGCCTGATCGTCGAAGACCTGCGCACCGGCGGCAAACTGTTCTACGCCCCGGGCCTGGGCAAGGTCGACGCGCCGTTGCTGGAGATCATGGCCGGCAGCGATTGCCTGCTGGTGGACGGTACGATGTGGGACGACGATGAAATGCAGCGCCGTGGCGTCGGCACCCGCACCGGCCGCGAGATGGGCCACCTGGCGCAGAATGGCCCCGGCGGCATGCTCGAAGTGCTGGAGCAATTGCCCGAGCAGCGCAAGGTGCTTATCCACATCAACAACACCAACCCGATCCTCGATGAAGATTCTCCCGAGCGCGCGGAACTGGTGCGGCGCAACGTCGAAGTCGCTTACGACGGCATGAGCATTGAATTGTAGGAGCAGACGACATGACTGACACACCATTGAGCACCGCAGAGTTCGAAGCCGCCTTGCGGGCCAAAGGCGCCTTCTACCATATCCATCACCCGTACCACGTGGCGATGTATGAAGGCCGTGCCACCCGCGAGCAGATCCAGGGCTGGGTCGCCAACCGTTTCTATTACCAGGTGAACATCCCGCTGAAAGACGCCGCGATCCTGGCCAACTGCCCGGACCGCGAGATCCGTCGCGAATGGATTCAGCGCCTGCTCGACCACGATGGCGCACCGGGTGAGGACGGCGGCATCGAAGCCTGGCTGCGTTTGGGCCAGGCGGTCGGCCTCGACCCCGACCAGCTGCGCTCCCAGGAACTGGTGCTGCCCGGCGTACGCTTTGCGGTAGACGCCTACGTCAACTTTGCGCGCCGCGCCAGCTGGCAGGAAGCCGCCAGCAGCTCGCTCACCGAGCTGTTCGCGCCGCAGATCCACCAGTCGCGCCTCGACAGCTGGCCGCAGCACTACCCGTGGATCGACCCCACCGGTTACGAATATTTCCGCACCCGCCTGGGCCAGGCGCGGCGCGACGTGGAGCATGGGCTGGCAATCACCTTGCAGCACTACACCACCCGTGAAGGCCAGGAGCGCATGCTGGAAATCCTCCAGTTCAAACTCGATATCCTGTGGAGCATGCTGGATGCCATGAGCATGGCCTACGAACTGAAACGCCCGCCGTATCACAGCGTGACCGAGCAGCGGGTGTGGCATAAAGGGATCACCCTATGAGCTTCGATCGCAGCAGAAAACCGACCTGGCGCCAGGGCTACCGCTACCAGTACGAACCCGCGCAAAAAGGCCATGTGTTGCTCTACCCCGAAGGCATGATCAAGCTCAACGACAGCGCCGCGCTGATTGGTGGCCTGATTGACGGTGAGCGCGACGTGGCGGCGATCATTGCCGCCCTCGAAGAACAGTTCCCCGGCGTGCCTGAGCTGGGTGACGACATCGAGCAATTCATGGAGGTCGCCCGTGCTGAGCACTGGATCACCCTTGCCTGAAAAACCCGCCATCGGCCTGCCGCTGTGGTTGCTCGCCGAGCTGACCTACCGCTGCCCGTTGCAATGCCCGTATTGCTCCAACCCGCTGGACTTTGCCGAGCAGGGCAAGGAGCTGAGCACCGAGCAGTGGATCAAGGTATTTCGCGAGGCCCGTGAGATGGGCGCGGCGCAACTGGGGTTTTCCGGCGGTGAGCCGCTGGTGCGCCAGGACCTCGCCGAGTTGATCGCCGAGGCGCGCAAGCTGGGGTTCTACACCAACCTGATCACCTCGGGCATCGGCCTGACCGAGCAGAAGATCAGCGACTTCAAGAAAGCCGGCCTGGACCATATCCAGATCAGCTTCCAGGCCAGCGACGAACAGGTGAACAACCTGCTGGCCGGTTCGAAAAAAGCCTTTGCGCAAAAACTGGAAATGGCCCGCGCAGTGAAGGCGCATGGCTACCCGATGGTGCTGAACTTCGTCACCCATCGGCACAATATCGACAAGATCGACCGCATCATCGAGCTGTGTATTGCGCTGGAGGCGGATTTTGTCGAGCTTGCCACCTGCCAGTTCTATGGCTGGGCGCAGCTCAATCGCGTGGGTTTATTGCCGACGAAGGAACAACTGGTGCGCGCCGAACGCATCACCAACGAATACCGCGCCAAGTTCGAAGCAGAAGGCCATCCGTGCAAGCTGATATTCGTGACGCCGGATTACTACGAGGAACGCCCGAAAGCCTGTATGAACGGCTGGGGCAGTATCTTTCTGACCGTGACGCCAGACGGCACCGCCTTGCCCTGCCACGGCGCCCGACAGATGCCGGTGCAGTTTCCCAATGTGCGCGACCACAGCATGCAGCACATCTGGTACGACTCTTTCGGGTTCAACCGCTTTCGCGGCTACGACTGGATGCCCGAGCCGTGTCGTTCGTGCGATGAAAAGGAAAAGGATTTCGGTGGCTGCCGTTGCCAGGCCTTCATGCTCACGGGGGATGCGAGCAATGCCGACCCGGTGTGCAGCAAGTCCGAGCAGCACGGCATCATCCTCAAGGCGCGGGAAGAAGCCGAGTACGCTACCCAGACCATCGAGCAACTGGCCTTTCGCAATGAGCGCAATTCACGGCTCATCGCAAAAGGCTGACGGGCTCAGCGCTTGGCGATGATGTACACGGCGTGAATGATGCCTGGGAAGTAACCGCACAAGGTCAGCAGAATATTCAGCCAGAACGCGCCGGCGAAACCCACTTGCAGGAACACACCCAGTGGCGGCAGCAGAATGGCGATGATGATACGAATGAAGTCCATGGGTCAGCTCCAGAAAATCGGCTCGTGTGAGCCGTGTAGCTAATCGACCTTGGGCGTTCGTGAGGGTTCAGTGGGATCTGGCACCGGGCCATCCTTCAGGCCAGAATCTCTAACCCATGCTTTTGCACGATGCTAAGAAGTTTGAGCGCCATGCCGCTGGGTTGCTTCTCGCCAGATTCCCATTTCTTCACCGTGGAGGCGCTGGTATTCAGGTAACGAGCAAACACCGGTTGGCTGACATGGCTACTTTCACGTAGCTGCTTGATCTGTTCGGCAGGTATTTGTTCCGGGACGGCAGAGAAGCACGCTTCGTCGTATTCACGAAGGGTAGTTTTACTAATGGCACCGATGGCATAAAGCGCTTTGGCGGATTGGTGAATGGACTCCAGCGCTTCACTTTCATATTTTTTGGTCATGATGTATCTCCACAAACGCCCTGAGATCCAAGAGCTGCTGGATCTGCGTTTCGTTTAAGCCTTCATAAACTTTTGCCATCGCCCGAAACCAAGCCAAATCTTTCTGACTGATATTGCTTTGGTCTTGCTTGGCGAACAGCAACTGATAAACCCAGTATTGCCTGCCCTTGGCCAACACTATGGAGCGATGCCTATTCTGGTTGAGGCGCTTTTTCCAAACACCGCCGCCCAGATTATCTGCCTGCCCCCTCAGCAATTGGCCAAATGCCTCCCTCAACTCCGAATCGTAGATCCAGGACTTGCTGGCCGCATCAGCAAACTGCCGTGTTTTAAACAACCTAAGCCTCATGGATATCCCTTCCCATAAACATACCACCCAGTGGTATAGATTAGAAGTGGAGCAACCAATGCTCCGTCGACAGTCCTTATCGACGCACGCTAAAAAGCCATTGTTTTCACAGGCGATCAATCAACGCTTTCAATCCAAAAATTTCACACGCAAAAAAACGCCCCCAGCCGAAAAAATCAGGCTGGAGGCGCCGCGTATACCGCGAGACGGTTCAGGAATATGGGTTAAACAGCGATGCCCTTGCGGCATTGCAACTGGGCGGTGCGCACCCGGGAAAAAGCGCGGGCCAGGCGCAGGAGCATTTCGTCGATGTTGCTTTTGCTCACCGTAAGCGCCGGGGTGAAGCGCAGGCAGTCAGGTTGCGGGGCGTTGAGGATCAGGCCTTCGTGCAGGGCGGCTTTTACCACTGCATCTGCAGAATCATCCGACAACGTCAGGCCCCAAATCAGGCCGTCGCCGCGCAATTGGCCCTGGTCGTAGCGGTAGGCCAGCCGGGCAAGGCCTTCGCCCAGGTAAAGGCCTGATTCACGTACGTGTTCCAGGAAGCCGTGCTCCAGCACCGTATCGAGTACCGCCAGCCCGGCCGATGCCATCAATGCGTTGCCATGATGGGTGCCTTCCAGCTCACCCACTTCAAAGCAACAGGCGTTGCCGCGCGCCAGCAGCGCAGCCAATGGCACGCCGCCGCCCAGGCCTTTGCCGAGGGTGATGATGTCGGCTCGCACGCCGTATTGCTGTTCGGCAAGCAAGGTGCCGCAACGGCCAAGGCCGGTTTGTACTTCGTCGAGGATCAGCAGGATCCCCAGTTCGCGGCACAGCCGTTCAACCCCCTTGAGGTAATGCTCCGTCGCGGGGATCACACCGGCTTCGCTCTGGACCGGCTCCAGCAGGATGGCGACTGTCTGTGCATCGACCGCTGCATGCAGGGCCGGCAGATCGTTGAACGGCACATGGCTGAAGCCGGGCAATTGCGGTTCAAAGCGGTTTTCCAGATTGCCGGCCGACGCCGCCAGTGCCGCGAAACTGCGCCCATGGCAACCATTGCTCGCGCTGATAATGCGGTAGGCCCCGCCGCGATGCAGTTGGCCCCACTTGCGCGCCAGCTTGATCGCCGCTTCGCAGGCCTCGGCGCCACTGTTGAGCAGGTAGGCCTGGTCGCTGCCGGTACGATGGCACAGGCGGTCGACAAGATTGAGTTGAGCGCGGTTATGCAGACCCAGGCCTGGATTGATCAGGGCCTGGGTCTGGTCGGCAAGGGCTTTGATCAAGACCTGCGGGCTGTGGCCGAGGCTGTTGGCAGCGTTGCCCTGGCTGAAATCCAGGTAAGCACGGTCGTCGCTGTCCCACAGCCACGAGCCCTGGCCACGTACGAAAACCTGAGGCGGCCTCGCCACGGTGGGCATCAGCGCCTCGCTGGACAGCGTATCGGGTGAAGCCTCCAGCACCAGGTCGTCCAGGCTGGGCACGGGGCGACGCATATTGAAGAGATTCACAGCTTGCCCCCAGTGGCAACCGGGCCTTGGTCGGTTTTCCCTGCAATCACTGTCTGCGGGTGTGTTGCCTTGCCTATGTAAACGCCATCAACATAAACGCTGTTCATTGCCCGATCCGGCCCTGTAAGCCCTGCGAATAGGCGCTAGACTAGGCGCCTCGGGGGCCACCGGCCATTTCGTTTTTCCAGCTTTTTCGATAAGTAAGTCTTATGGATTTCAAACAACTGCGTTATTTCGTCGCGGTGTATGAAGAAGGCCATGTGGGCCGTGCCGCTGAACGCCTGTCGATCTCCCAGCCGGCGCTCTCACAACAGATCCGCCAGTTGGAGCGCAACCTCGATGTAAGCCTGTTCGAACGCAGCAGCAAACGCCTGCTGCCCACCCTGGCCGCCCATACCCTGTACAACCATGCCTTGCCGCTGATCGATGGCATGCAGCAAGCCGTCGAAGCCTTGCGTAACTTCAAGGGCCAGGCCATGCGCACCCTGGCCATCGGCGTGCTGCAAACCGTGCACACCAGCCTGGTCCCGCAAATGCTCGAGCGCGTGCGCAAGGCCCAGCCGCACCTTGTGGTGCAGATCTACGAATTGACCGGGATCGAGATTGAACGGCGGTTGCTTAACGGCTCGCTGGACATCGGCATCAGCTATCTGCCGCCACGCCAGCCGGGGCTGCACGGCGTGTTGTTGTATGAGGATGAGCTGAAGGTGGTCATCCCCGAGGACCATCCCCTGCGCGAATTCAAGAAAGTCTCGCTGAAACAGGCCGCCGAACTGCCGATGTTGTTGCTGGGGGAAGAGTTTCAGGTTCGACAGATCTGGCAGGGTCAGTTATCCAACCTCGGACGCCGGCCGCAGGTACAGGCAGAGTTGAATACCATGGTGGGGATTCTCGACAGCTTGCCTAACACCAAATTGGCCACGGTGCTGCCGGGACGCTCCCAGGACGAACACAACAGCCAGTCGCTGCTCTGGAAGCCCTTGAGTGAACCCAGGGTGCCGTTAAAGGTAGGTTTGGTGTGTCGCGATGTACAGCGCCAGCAGGCAACCATGGCGCTGCTGCGCACCTTGCTGGAAGACGTGATGAATGCCCCGCCGGCACTGCCGTGAAATTCGGCGCCTGACTTTTTCGCGGGCAAAAGAAAACCCCGCCGAAGCGGGGCTTTGCAGACTGTTTCCCTGACATCCATTTCACTCCGCCATCCTGGCAGAATCCTACGTGTCCGTGTTGTTGCTTTGCGCTTCCTGCGCGACGTCCATGTGAAGTAGATTATCCGTGGATCCAATTTGGCGATAGAGGACGATTAGCAGTACGTCATGTAAGAGAATGCTTACACGCCCTCCAAGCCCTTAGAACAGTGCCTCATCCAGCAAAAACAAGGATTCGCTACCGGCTTTTACCGACGCACTCAGCGAGTGAATACGTGGCAACAGACGCGCAAAGTAGAAGCGCGCGGTGCCCAGTTTGCTGGCGTAGAAGTCTTCCTCAGCCTCCTTGCCCAACGCGGCCTTGGCCATGCGTGCCCACATATAGGCGTAGGCCATGTAACCAAATGCATGCAAATACTCCACCGACGCTGCGCCGATCTCGTTCGGGTTGGTCTTGGCGCGATCCAGCACCCAGGCGGTCAATTCGTCCAGGTTATCCACCGCTGCGCTCAGCGGTTGGCTGAACTCAGCCAATTCGGGCCCCGCTGAGGCGATGAACTGGCGGATCTCGTCAGCGAACAAGGTGTAGAACGCACCGCCGCTGCCGACGATCTTGCGCCCCATCAAATCCAGTGCCTGGATGCCGTTGGTGCCTTCGTAGATCTGGGTGATACGTACATCACGCACCAGTTGCTCCTGGCCCCACTCACGAATGTAACCGTGGCCGCCAAACACTTGCTGGCCGAGCACGGTGGTTTCCAGGCCCAGGTCGCTGAGGAACGCCTTGGCGACCGGCGTCAACAAGGCCACCAGGTTATCGGCCCGCTCGCGGGCAGCGGCATCTTCACTGAACTTGGCGATGTCCAGCTGCGTCGCCACATAGGTGGAAAACGCGCGTCCGCCTTCGTTGGCGGCTTTCATGGTCAACAGCATACGGCGCACGTCGGGGTGGACGATGATCGGGTCGGCCACTTTGTCTTTGGCCTGGGCACCGGTCGGCGCACGGCTTTGCAGGCGGTCGCGGGCATATTCAATCGCGTTCTGGTAGGAGCGCTCTCCGGACGCCAGGCCCTGGATACCCACGCCAAGGCGCTCGTAGTTCATCATGGTGAACATCGCCGCCAACCCACGGTTGGGTTCGCCCACCAGGTAACCCACGGCTTCGTCGAAGTTCATCACGCAGGTGGCGGATGCCTGGATACCCATCTTGTGTTCGATGGAGCCGCAGCTCACCGGGTTGCGCGCGCCCAGGCTGCCGTCGGCGTTGACCATGAACTTCGGCACCAGGAACAGCGAAATCCCCTTGGGGCCGGCCGGGGCGTCCGGCAGCTTGGCCAGTACCAGGTGAATGATATTCTCGGTGAGGTCGTGTTCACCGCCAGTGATAAAGATCTTGGTCCCGCTGATCCTGTAGGAACCGTCTGCCTGCGGCTCGGCCTTGGTGCGGATAATCCCCAGGTCGGTACCGGCGTGTGCTTCCGTCAGGCACATGGAGCCGGCCCACTCGCCGGAATACATCTTCGGCAGGTAGATGGCCTTGAGTTCCTCGCTGGCGTGGGTGTTGATCGACACGCAGGCGCCGGAGGTCAGCATCGGGTACAGGCCGAACGCCAGGCTTGACGAGTTGATCATCTCCTCGACCTGGGCCGATACCGCCTTGGGCATGCCCATGCCGCCAAACACGGGATCGCCGCCTACGCCGACCCAGCCACCTTCAGCGTAGGTCTTGTAGGCCTGTGGATAACCATCCGGAGTAAACACCGCCGTGTTATCCCAGCGGCAGCCCTGTTCATCGCCGCCACGGCTGAGCGGGGCGATGGATTTGGCGGTGACCTTGCCGGCTTCTTCGAGGATGGCCTCTACGGTTTCGGCGTCAACGCTGTCTGCCAATGCCGGCAATTGGGCCCAAGTGGTGGCGACCTCAAAGACTTCGTTGAGGACGAAGCGCATATCACGCAGCGGCGCTTTGTAATCAGCCATGGCAAACCTCGTGAGAACGTGAAAAGTGATTCGATAGGATCGGTTTTACAGGCTCCGAGTGTACCCGAACAACTTTTCAGACACATAGGGTCCACTTGTGACTGACTGGTATTTTTAAGTCATCATAGCGCAAACGACTCCGCAGGCAGACTCATCAGGCATTCGCTGCCCGCTTCCACGGCGGCGCGGTGGGTTGCGGTACGTGGCAGCAGGCGCTTGAAGTAGAAGTCGCAGGTCGCCAGCTTGGCCTTGGCGAAGTCAGTGTCATCCTGCGCCAGCGCTGCAATGGTCATCCGAAGCCACAGGTAGGCGAGGATGATGTAACCGCTGTACATCAAGTAATCCACCGCCGCTGCGCCCACCTCATCCGGGTTTTTCATCGCGGCCATACCGACCTGGGTGGTCAGCTCGCCCCATTCCTGATTCAGTTGATTAAGCTGCACCACATAGCCCTTGAGCTGCGCATGTTCGGCATTCGCCGCGCAAAACTTATGCACGATTTTGGTAAAGCCGCGCAGCAGCCTGCCCTGGCTGCCCAACACCTTGCGCCCCAGCAGGTCGAGGGCCTGGATGCCGTTGGTGCCTTCGTAGATCGGCGCAATCCGCGCATCGCGCGCCAGTTGTTCCATGCCCCACTCACGAATGTAGCCATGGCCGCCGAATATCTGCATGCCGTGGTTGGTCACCTCCAGCCCGGTGTCGGTCATAAAGGCTTTGCAGATGGGAGTGAGGAACGCCAACAGGTCTTCGGCCTCCTGGCGCTGGCCGGCGTCGCTGCAAAGGTGCGCGGTGTCGAGCAACTGCGCGGTGAAATAGGTCAGTGCGCGGTTGCCTTCGTTGAAGGCTTTCATGGTCAGCAGCATACGGCGCACATCGGGATGCACGATGATCGGGTCGGCGGCTTTCTCCGGGGCCTTGGCGCCGGTCAGCGCGCGCATTTGCAGGCGGTCGTTGGCGTACTTGATTGCGCCCTGGAAGCTCGCCTCGCCATTGCACAGGCCCTGCATGCCGGTGCCCAGGCGGGCGTGGTTCATCATGGTGAACATGCAGTTGAGGCCTTTGTTCGCCTCGCCAATCAAAAAGCCCTTGGCGCCGTCGAAGTTGAGCACGCACGTGGCCGAGGCCTTGATGCCCATCTTGTGCTCGATAGAGCCGCAGTGCACCGCATTGCGCTCAGCCGAATCCACATGGAACTTGGGCACGATAAACAACGAGATACCCTTGGTGCCCGCCGGCGCATCTGGCAGCTTGGCCAGCACCAGATGGATGATATTGGCGCTCATGTCGTGCTCACCGGCCGAGATGAAGATCTTGCTGCCGGTGATCGCGTAGCTGCCATCCGCCTGGGGCACGGCACGAGTCTTGATCAGGCCCAGGTCGGTGCCGCAATGGGCTTCGGTCAGGCACATGGTGCCGGTCCATTCGCCGGCGGTGAGTTTGCTCAGGAACGTGGCCTTCTGCTCTTCGGTGCCGTGGGCGTGGATCGCCGACATCGCGCCGTGGGTCAGGCCCGGATACATGCCCCACGAGGTGTTGCTGGAGCCGATCATCTCGCTGAGCACCAGGCCCAACGAGTGCGGCAGGCCCTGGCCACCGTAGGCCGGGTCTGCCGCCACGCCGTGCCAGCCGCCTTCGACGTACTGGGCGAAGGCTTCCTTGAAGCCCTTGGGCGTGGTCACCACGCCGTTGTCGAAATGGCAGCCCTCTTCATCACCACTGCGGTTGAGTGGCGAAAGCACGTTCTCGCAGAATTTGGCGCCTTCTTCCAGGATTGCACTGACCATGTCCGGGCTGGCGTCCGTGGCGCCCAGGGCAGCGTAGTGGCCGTGGAAATCAAACACGTGGTCGATCAGAAAGCGCATGTCGCGCAGGGGAGCTTTGTACTCAGGCATGGCGATGTCTCCGGCAGCAGATCCTTTCAACCTACTGCCGGCCAGCGCCTCGGACAATCATTGTAGAACCGCTGAATACAGCGCCATCACTCAACCGGCAGCGCTCTGCATGCGCACCGCGCCACGGCGGGTCTGCCCGGCCGCAACCACACAGTTACGCCCCGCGCCCTTGGCGGCGTACAGCGCCTGGTCGGCGGACTTGAGCACTTCTTCCGCCGTGCGCTGGTCGATCTGGCGTTCGGCCACGCCGATGCTGACCGTCACCGACACACTCGACGCGCCGCTGCCCGCCCGGCGTTGACGGCCTTGTTGATCATCCTGGGGCCGGTCCGAATTGCGCAGCTTGATGTCGTAGTTGGCGACGATCTCGCGGATTTCCTCCAGGTGCGGCATGCACTCATCCAGGGTCTTGCCGGCAAACACCACGGCGAATTCTTCACCGCCGTAGCGGTAGGCACGCCCACCCCCATTGACCTTGGACAGCTTGCTCGCCACCAGGCGCAGTACCTGGTCGCCCACATCGTGACCATGGGTGTCATTGAAGCGCTTGAAGTGATCGACGTCGGTCATCGCCAGCACATAGTTGCGCCCCAGCCGCTGCATGCGTTCGTTCAGGGCACGGCGCCCCGGCAGGCCGGTCAGTTCGTCGCGGAACGCCATTTGATAAGCTTCGTGGGCCACACCGGCGGCGATCATCAGCATGACCTGGCTGCACATGATATTCAGCGTGAACGGAAGGATGAAGGTCTGCGGCAACATCCAGAACATCCCCAGCAACCCGACCAGTTGCGCCGCATGCAGCGGGCGCGGCTGGTACCAGTATTGCGCCGCCAGAGTGAGGAAGCCGACCAGGAACATCGGGTATGACAGCTGGATCAGGCTCATCCAGGTCCCATGCAGAGCGGGCCAGCGGATCTCCGCCAGCCAGTTCAGCAGTGCCTGGGGATAACTTTGCTCCAGGGCCAGCGCGACGCTGCCGATTGCCAGTAGCACCGCACAACGGGCAACGAAGTCGCGAAACAGGTGGGTCTTCTCCTGCCACAGCGCGTAGATGCTGAACAGCAGCGGCAATAACAGGCAACACAGGTGAAACACCACGGCTGCGTCTTCGCGCACGCGGCCATTGTCGCGATAGAAATCGGTCTGGGTATCGAGCAGGAAGTAGGCGATGTACACCGTGATCATCAGGAACAATTCACGCTGGCGGCGATAAACCGCGCAGTACGAACCGCCCAGCAACAGCACCAGGGTCGGCAACACATTGAACAGCGAGGTGAAAAAGACGCTGAGGTCCTTGACGTACGCAGCCGAGAGCCCGGCCAGCAACAGCAGCAACGAAGGAAGAAAGTGACTGAAACGTAAAGCAGACACGCGTGACAAGGGTAAAACTCCGACCCGCAAAAAGTAGTGGCACTGTGCCTTGATGCGAACAGTTAAGCACACCTTGCCCGTCATGTATCACATTGCCATCACTGTAACGGCAGCCGGAGAAAATCCCTGAGCGCTGCACTGTGTTTTTTATCCCCCAATGAAAAAACCGCCGCTCCCAAGGGAAGCGACGGTTTCAGATGAACCCGGTAAGGCTTAGTAAGCCAGGCCGAAGTCTTCTTCTTTCATGTCCATCAGGTTACTGGCGCCCGACAGCATGGTGGCCACGTGGGTACGGGTCCGCGGCAGGATGCGCTGGAAGTAGAAGCGCGCGGTTTGCAGCTTGGCGGTGTAGAACGCTTCTTCGCTGGTACCGGCGGCGAGTTTTTCGGCAGCCAGGCGCGCCATGTCGGCCCAGAAGTAAGCCAGGCAGGCGTAACCGGAGTACATCAGGTAATCCACCGAAGCGGCCCCCACTTCTTCGCGGTCTTTCATCGCGGCCATGCCGACCTTCATGGTCAACTCGCCCCACTCTTTGTTCAGCGCAGCCAGCGGTGCCACGAACTCCTTGACCGCGTCGTTGCCTTCGTTGGCCTGGCAGAACTTGTGCACGATCTTGGTGAAGCCCTTGAGCGCTTCGCCCTGGGTCATCAGCACTTTACGGCCGAGCAGGTCCAGTGCCTGGATGCCGGTGGTGCCTTCGTACAGCATGGAAATGCGGCTGTCGCGAACGTTCTGCTCCATGCCCCACTCGGCGATAAAGCCGTGGCCGCCATAGATCTGCACGCCGTGGTTGGCGGATTCAAAACCGACTTCCGTCATGAACGCCTTGGCAATCGGGGTCATGAATGCCAACAGGCCATCGGCCTGTTTCTTGGCCTCGTCGTCGGTGCCGTACTTGACGATGTCCACTTGCTTGGCGGTGAAGTACACCATCGCACGGTTACCTTCGGCGAAGGCTTTCATGGTCAGCAGCATGCGGCGCACGTCAGGGTGCACGATGATCGGGTCAGCGGCCTTTTCCGGCGCTTTCGGGCCAGTCAGGGAACGCATCTGCAAGCGATCGCGGGCATATTTCAGGCCGCCCTGGAAGCCGATCTCGGCGTGGGCCAGGCCTTGCAGCGCGGTGCCCAGGCGAGCGGTGTTCATAAAGGTGAACATGCAGTTCAGGCCTTTGTTCGCCGGGCCGATCAGGAAACCGGTGGCCGCGTCGAAGTTCATCACACAGGTGGCATTACCGTGGATACCCATCTTGTGTTCCAGGGAACCACAGCTCACGGCGTTGCGCGCACCGATCGAGCCGTCGGCGTTGGGCAGGAACTTGGGCACGATGAACAGCGAGATGCCTTTGGTACCGGCCGGTGCGTCCGGCAGGCGGGCCAGCACGATGTGGACGATGTTGTCGGCCATGTCGTGTTCACCGGCCGAGATGAAGATCTTGGTACCGGAGACTTTGTAGGAACCGTCGGCCTGAGGCTCGGCCTTGGTGCGCAGCATGCCCAGGTCGGTACCGCAGTGTGGCTCGGTCAGGCACATGGTGCCGGTCCACTCGCCCGACACCAGCTTGGTCAGGTAGGCCTCTTGCTGCTCGGGGGTGCCGTGCTCGGAAATGGTGTTCATCGCGCCATGGGACAGGCCCGGGTACATACCCCACGACCAGTTGGCTTCGCCGACCATTTCGCTCACGGCCAGGCCCAGGGATTCCGGCAGGCCTTGGCCACCGTGCTCCACGTCGTGGGCCAGGCTTGGCCAGCCGCCTTCGACAAATTGCTTGTAGGCTTCTTTGAAACCAGCAGGGGTTTTAACGCCAGACTCACTCCAGGTGCACCCTTCGATGTCACCCACGCGGTTCAACGGTGCCAGCACTTGCTCACAAAACTTGGCGCCTTCTTCGAGAATGGCGTCAACCATGTCCGGGGTAGCGTCCTGGCAAGCCGGCAGGCTCTGATAGTGCGCTTCATAGCCGAGCAGTTCGTCACGAACGAAGCGAATATCACGCAAGGGGGCCTTGTAGTCAGGCATAGCGATAAACCTCTGCTGATGTATCTGGAATGAACAACCGCGTGGATTTGTTATGGCGGTCAAACAGGTGTTTGAAACATACGTTTACGACCTGGGGATGTCAAGCGCCGTCCAGACACCGTTTGTCATGACGCGGGTCAATGGCAGGCATGGCGAGGCCTGCGGCGGGATGCCACAAGGTGCTCAGAAGAAAATGGAGGATTGCACAAAGGCGACCAGCCCCAGGAAGGAGCCGGTCGTACGAAAGAGGGGTTAAGCGAAGGTGTCGATCAGGGTACCGAGCATTTCGTCTGAAGCCTTGGCGACCTTGGCGCCCAACTCCACTTGAAACTTGCCTTGGGCCATTTCAACCATATTGCTCGCCGAGTTCGTCGGCTGGGCGCGGTCATTGGCTTGCAACCGGTCGCTCTGTGCGTCCGACGGCTGGGTGGTCGCGGCGCTGGCAATTCTGCCGGCGGCCTGGTCGACACGGCTCTGCCCGGCCTGAATGGTGCTCAGCCCCGAGTAAAACGCGCTGCTGCCAGAGATGTCCATGGCTTCAACCTGCCTTTAGAGAATCGTGAAGTTGAATTGAAGCAGACATACTGGCAAAAAGCCCGTTAAAAACACTAATGGCATAATGCCGTGCCGATAGCCAGAATCAGTCAAGCAGGTCCAGTTGCAGGTACTCGGCTACCGCCTCAGCGCCGGCGTGCTTGAGCTTGGGCACTCGTCCAAGGCATGGCGCGGGCAAACGCTCGGCCAGGGTGGCGAGGTTTTCTTCCAGACGAGAGGTCTTGGGGTCGATGATATTCGCCACCCAACCGGCCAAGGGCAAACCGTCCCGGGCGATGGCTTCGGCGGTGAGCAAGGCATGGCTGATGCAACCCAGGCGCACGCCCACCACCAGGATCACCGGCAGTTGCAGCGCCATGGCCAGGTCCGACAGGTTGTCCTGGTCAGCCAACGGCACACGCCAACCGCCTGCGCCTTCGATGAGGGTGAAATCCGCCTGACGCGCCAGAATCTGCTGCATGGGTTTCAACAACGACTGCACCGTCAGCGCGACGCCGGCCTCCCGCGCGGCCAGATGGGGCGCGATGGCGGGTTCGAACGCCACCGGGTTGACCTCGGCATAACTCAACGGCAATGAACACTCGGCCAGCAGCGCCAGGGCATCGGCGTTGCGCAAGCCCTTGGCCGTGACCTGGCAGCCGGAAGCCACGGGCTTTCCAGCCGCAGTGCTTCTGCCCGCTTGCCGGGCGGCGTGCAACAGGCCGGCGGCGATAGTGGTCTTGCCGACATCCGTATCGGTGCCGGTGATGAAATAGGCGGCGCTCATAGGGGCTTCTCCAGGACGGCGTACACCACTTGATACGTGGCCGGCAGTCCCTCGGCCTGACGGAACTGCTCGTAGGCGTCTACCAGTGCAACAATCCGCGCACGGCCCGTCAACCCTCCCGGGCGGCCCGGATTGAGATTATGCGCCCCCAGCGCCTTGAGCTCATGGGTCAGGCTGCGCACATCCGGGTAATGCAGCACATGGGCACTCCGCTCCAGGCTGACCACGCGCAAACCACTGGCCGCGCACAACTGCTGGTACGCCTCGAAAGTGCGGAAGCGATTGACGTGCACCAGGCCATCCGCCGCCCGCCAGCTTTCGCGCAGCTCATCCAGCGTCCCGACGCACAAACTGGCGAACGCCAGCACGCCACCCGGTTGCAGCACGCGATAGGCCTCGCTGAGCACCGCCTCGAAGTTCGCACACCACTGCACCGCCAGGCTGGAGAAGAGCAGCTCGAAGCTCTCGGCTTTCAGCGGCAAGCGTTCTGCATCGCCCGCGACAAAATGATGTGCGCCACCCAAAGGCCACGCATGGTTAAGCATGCCCTCGGCAATATCCAGCGCCACACCTTGGCTGGCGGGCAACAACTCGCCCAGCACACGGCTGAAATAACCCGTGCCGCAGCCCATATCCAGCCAATGCCGTGGCGCACACGCTGATGGCAGCCGGGCCAGCAGCCCATGCCCTACGGCTCGCTGTAACTCGGCGACGCTGTCGTAACTGGCCGCCGCACGGGAAAACGACGCCGCCACCTGACGTTTGTCCGGCAAGGCGCCCGGCAGGAAGGGCTGGGATAAATCAGTCATCGACGCACTCATGCAAAAAAGCCTGGATGGCCCCCGCTACACCGTGGGGGTCTTCCAGAAGAAAAGCGTGACCAGCCTGTTCAATCAGGCCGATTTCCACATCCGGCAGCAGCCTCAGCAGGTCGCTGGCGGCTTCGGCGGGCACCAATCCGTCCATGCCGGCGAACAGGTGCAACTGTGGGCCGCGATAAGCCAGCAAGGCTTCGCGGGTATCCAGTTGGGCCAGCAGTTCCAGGCCGGGCATCAACACGCTGGACGCTGAATGCGGCGCGCCGCTGACCAGCAGGCGCGACAGCCCCCGCGGGTCTTCGGCGCCCTTGGCGCACAACAGGCCGAAGCGCTTGAGGGTGACTTGGGAGTCGGCATGGCAGCCGGCCAGGAACGCATCGAAGGTCGCGGCGGGCATCCCATGGGGCCAGCCGTCGTGGGCGACGAAACACGGGTTGCTCGCCAGGGTCAGCAAGCCGCAGCAACGCTCGCCGCGCCGCGCCGCCAGTTCTGCAGCGAGCATGCCGCCCAGGGACCAGCCGCCCAGCCAGGCGTTGTCGGGCAGGGTAGCGTCGAGTTCGTCGAGCCATTCATCGAGGTCGCTGGAATCAAGCGCCGGCAATGGCTCGACCTGCACCTGCAGGTGTGCGTCCAGGCCACGCAAGGCAGCGGCCAAAGGCTCCAGCGGCGATACGCCGAGGCCCCAGCCGGGCAGCAGGATCAGTCGATCACGCATGCTCGGGCTCCATGGCACCAGACAAGCGGAAACACTCTTCCAATGCGTTTAACAATAGCTGCACCTGCGCTTCGCTGTGGGCTGCGGTCAAGGTCACGCGCAAACGCGCGCTGCCGGCAGGTACGGTGGGCGGGCGGATCGCCGTGACCATCAGGCCGCGCTCACGCAGCATCCGCGACAGCCGCACGGCCTTGGCACTGTCGCCGATCAGGATCGGCTGGATCGGTGTAAAGCTGTCCATCAAGTCCAGGCCAAGCTGCTCGGCGCCCTGGCGAAACTGACGAATCAGGCGGTCGAGGTGTTCGCGCCGCCAATGTTCGGTGCGTAGCAGCTCCAGGCTTTTCAGGGTGGCGCAGGCCAGCGCCGGCGGTTGGCTGGTGGTGTAGATATACGGCCGGGCAAACTGGATCAGGCTTTCGACCAGGTCCTCACTGCCCGCGACAAACGCGCCCGCCGTGCCGAACGCTTTGCCCAGGGTGCCGACCAATACCGGCACGTCGTCCTGACTCAAGCCGAAATGCTCGACGATCCCACCGCCGTTAGCACCGAGCGGACCAAAGCCATGGGCATCATCCACCATCAACCAGGCGCCTTTGGCCCGGGCGGCACGGGCCAGCGTCGGCAGGTCGGCCAGATCGCCGTCCATGCTGAACACGCCATCGGTGACCACCAGCGTATTACCGGTGGCTTTCTCCAGGCGCTTGGCCAGGCTGATCGCATCGTTGTGCTGGTAGCGATTGAAGCGCGCACCGGACAGCAAGCCGGCATCCAGCAGCGAGGCATGGTTGAGACGGTCCTCCAGCACCGTATCGCCCTGCCCCACCAACGCCGTGACCGCACCAAGGTTGGCCATGTAGCCGGTGGTAAACAGCAACGCTCGCGGGCGGCCGGTAAAGTCGGCCAGCGCCTCCTCCAGTTCATGGTGCGGCGTGGCATGGCCCACCACCAAGTGCGAAGCCCCGCCGCCCACGCCCCAACGCGACGCCCCGGCGCGCCAGGCCTCGATCACTTGCGGGTGACTGGCCAGGCCCAGGTAATCGTTATTGCAGAATGCCAGGAGGGGTTGACCATCAACCACCACCTCCGGGCCTTGGGGGCTCTGGAGCAGCGGACGTTGACGGTAAAGGTGTTCGGCACGGCGGGCAGCAAGGCGCGCGGAGAGATCAAAAGACATGCAGGCCTCGGGGTGGCAGGTGCAACTCGATCAAAACAGGTGGGAATCAAACAACGGCGTTATAGAACTGCTCGCTGCTCTTCTGCTCCACCAACGCCTGTTCGATGGCCGCCTGGTGCACTTCATCCGCATGCTCTTCACGGGCTTCCGGCAGGATGCCCAGGCGCGAGAACAGTTGCATGTCCTTGTCGGCCTGAGGGTTGGCGGTGGTCAGCAATTTGTCTCCGTAGAAGATCGAGTTGGCACCGGCAAAGAACGCCAGGGCCTGCATCTGCTCGTTCATGGCTTCGCGCCCCGCCGACAGGCGCACATGGGATTGCGGCATCAGGATGCGCGCCACGGCCAGCATGCGGATGAAATCGAACGGGTCGATGTCCTCGGCATTTTCCAACGGTGTGCCGGCGACTTTCACCAGCATGTTGATCGGCACCGACTCCGGATGCTCCGGCAGGTTGGCCAACTGGATCAGCAGGTTGGCGCGGTCGTCGAGGGACTCGCCCATGCCGAGGATGCCGCCGGAGCAGATCTTCATCCCCGACTCACGCACATAGGCCAGGGTTTGCAGGCGCTCGCTGTAGGTACGGGTGGTGATGATACTGCCGTAGAACTCCGGCGACGTATCCAGGTTGTGGTTGTAGTAATCCAGGCCGGCCTGGGCCAGGGCTGCAGTCTGGTCCTGGTCGAGACGGCCGAGGGTCATGCAGGTTTCCAGGCCCATGGCCTTCACGCCTTTGACCATCTGCAGCACATAGGGCATGTCTTTGGCCGACGGGTGTTTCCAGGCGGCACCCATGCAGAAACGGGTCGAACCGATGGCCTTGGCGCGAGCGGCCTCTTCGAGGACCTTCTGCACTTCCATCAGCTTTTCTTTTTCCAGGCCCGTGTTGTAGTGGCCCGACTGCGGACAATATTTGCAATCTTCCGGGCAGGCACCGGTCTTGATCGACAGCAGGGTCGACACCTGTACACGGTTGGCATCGAAATGCGCGCGGTGCACGGTCTGCGCCTGGAACAACAGATCATTGAACGGCTGCACGAACAACGCTTTGACTTCGGCTAAGGACCAATCGTGACGCAAGGTGGCGGTGGTGCTGGCGCTCATGGGCGATTCCTTGATTATGCTTTGGCAAGCGCTGCGGGAAGGGCAATACCCACAGACACGACACGGATGCTCGGCATATTTAAGGAAGATTCATGCACTGTCAACCAAGCTACAAACACGAAGTTTACATCTGGTCAAAAAACATACAGAAATGTTTAATCTGCGACGAGACGACTGAAACCGCTGACTGTGTGTGCAACGTCTGCGAAACCGAGCTGCCCTGGCTGACGGAGCATTGCGAAATCTGCGCCTTGCCTTTGGCGATGGACGGCCTGGTCTGCGGCCAGTGCCTGAGACAACCGCCCGCCTTTAAACACGTGATCGCCCCCTGGACCTACAGCTTTCCGGTGGACACCCTGATCAGTCGCTTCAAGCACCAGGCACGCTGGCCCCTCGGGCATATGCTGGGGCGCTTGCTGGGGCACTACTTGCAACATCGCTTCGACAACCACTCACTCACCCGCCCGGACATGCTGCTGCCGGTGCCCATGGCCCGCAGGCGCCTGCGTGAACGGGGCTATAACCAGGCGCTGATGCTGGCGCGCTGGCTCAGCGCCGACCTCGACCTTCCCCACGATGAACACCTATTGCAACGCCCTTATGAAACCGTCGCGCAGCAAGCCCTCGACGCCAAGACACGCAAACGCAACCTGCTCAACGCCTTCGCCCTGGCCCCGGGTGCCGAGGTGCGCGGCCGCCACCTGGCGCTGGTGGACGACGTGCTCACCACCGGCGCCACCGCCCACAGCCTGGCGCGGTTATTGATCAACGCCGGCGCGCGACAGGTAGACGTGTACTGCCTGGCCCGCACGCCAAAGCCTGGCACTTGACTCTCATGCCTCACGGCCGCAACGTCCGCTCATCCCACTACAGCGAATGCCCATGTCACTACCGACTCTGCTCAGCCAACATATTGTCCGCCGCCCCCAGCGTATCGCCCTGCTGGGGCATATCGCCGAGCAGGGCTCCATCACCCGCGCCGCCAAAAGTGCGGGCTTGAGCTACAAGGCCGCCTGGGACGCCATCGACGAGCTGAACAACCTGGCGCAAAAACCCTTGGTCGAACGCAGTGTCGGCGGCAAGGGCGGCGGCGGTGCCCGGCTCACGGCCGAAGGTGAACGGGTGTTGCGCCTCTATCAACGCCTGCAAGTGTTGCAGGCCGAGGTGCTCGGTTCGGACGAAGCCGCCAGTGACTTCAACCTGCTCGGCCGCTTGATGCTGCGCACCAGCGCCCGTAACCAGTTGCATGGCCAGGTCATTGCGATTGAACAGCATGGCCGCAACGACCTGATCCACCTGCAACTCGCCGGAGGGCTGACCCTGGCGGCGCAAATCACCCATGACAGTACGCAACGGCTGGAGCTGGAGGTCGGCGTGGAAGTTGTCGCGCTGATCAAGGCCGGCTGGCTGGAACTGCTGGCGCCCGACAAACCTGCAACACCTGGACACAATTGCATGAGCGGAACCGTCGACGCGATTCTCGCCGCCGAGGACGGCCCCAGCGAAGTGCGCATCGCCCTGCCTAATGGCCAGGTTTTATGCGCCTTGGCGCAGCCCGCCGCGCTCGAGGCCCTGGGCGCCGCCGCTGGCCAAACACTCCGCGTGCAATGTGCACCCAGTAATGTGCTGCTCGGCACGCCGGTCTAAGTCGGGCGGCGCTTCAAACTGCAACAATTTCGTCACGCCCGCTCCTTAAGGTGTCTGCAAAAACCGCAGGGAGCCTGACATGAACCTATTAGAAGAAAACCAAGCCACCGACCTCGAACAGATGGTCGGCCTCACCCGCCGCCGCTTCATCGGTGCCGGCGCCCTGTGCGGTGCGGCGATGTTCCTCGGTGGCAACCTGCTGAGCCGCAGCGCCCTGGCCGTCAACGCCGCCTCCGCCAGCCCGCTGCTGGGCTTTACCAGCATCGCCGCGGCCACCAGCGACACCATCACCCTGCCGCCGGGCTACAGCGCTTCGGTGCTGATCAGCTGGGGCCAGCCGCTGCACAGGAGCGCGCCGGCCTTCGACCCGTCCGGCAACGGCACCGCCAAAGCCCAGGAACAACAGTTCGGCGACAACAACGATGGCATGAGCCTGTTCGCCTTCCCCGGCGACGACAACCGCGCGCTGATGGCGATCAACAACGAATACACCAACTACCGCTACCTCTTCGCCCACGGCGGCGCGCCGCAATCGGCCGAAGACGTGCACAAGGCCCAGGCCAGTGAAGGTGTGTCGGTGATCGAGGTACGGCGCAAGGGCGATACCTGGCAGTTCGTCCAGGACTCGCGCTACAACCGCCGCATCCACGGCAACTCGCCGATCCGCCTGAGCGGCCCCGCCGCCGGCCATGAATGGTTGAAAACCAGCGCCGACAAGTCGGGCAAAAAAGTCCTCGGCACCTTCCAGAACTGCGCCAACGGCCAGACCCCATGGGGCACTTACCTGACCTGTGAAGAGAACTTCACCGACTGCTTTGGCAGCAGCAACCCACAACAAACCTTCGATGCCGGGCAGAAACGCTACGGCGTGGTGGCCGCCAGCAAAGAGATCAACTGGCACCTGCACGACCCGCGCTTCGACCTGGCCAAGAACCCCAATGAGCTCAACCGCCACGGCTGGGTCGTGGAAATCGACCCGTTCGACCCGCAATCCACCCCGGCCAAACGCACCGCCCTGGGCCGTTTCAAGCACGAGAACGCCGCGCTCGCGCAAACCCGCGACGGCCGCGCCGTGGTGTACATGGGCGACGACGAACGCGGCGAGTTCATCTACAAGTTCGTCAGCCGCGACAAGATCAACCACAAGAACCCCAAGGCCAACAAAGACTTGCTCGACCACGGCACCTTGTACGTGGCCATCTTCGATGCGGGCGATGGCAACGCCGATCATCCGAAGGGCAAAGGGCAATGGGTCGAGCTGACCCATGGCAAAAACGGCATCGACGCCAGCACCGGCTTCGCCAGCCAGGCCGAAGTGCTGATCCACGCACGGCTGGCCGCCAGTGTGGTGAAAGCCACGCGCATGGACCGCCCGGAATGGATCGTGGTCAGCCCCACCGACGGCCAGGTCTACTGCACCCTGACCAACAACGCCAAGCGCGGCGAAGACGGCCAACCGGTGGGCGGGCCCAACCCGCGAGAGAAAAACGTCTACGGCCAGATCCTGCGCTGGAAGGCCAACGCCGATGACCATGGCGCCGCGGACTTCAGCTGGGACCTGTTTGTGGTGGCCGGCAACCCGGGCGTGCATGCCGGCACGCCAAAAGGCGGCTCGTCGAACATCAACCCGCAGAACATGTTCAACAGCCCCGACGGCCTGGGGTTCGACAAGGCCGGGCGCCTGTGGATCCTCACCGATGGCGACTACAGCAACGCCGGCGACTTCGCGGGCATGGGCAATAACCAGATGCTCTGCGCCGACCCAAGCACCGGCGAAATCCGTCGTTTCATGGTTGGGCCGGTGGCCTGTGAGGTGACAGGCATCAGCTTCTCGCCGGATCAGAAAACCCTGTTTGTGGGGATCCAGCACCCGGGTGAAACCGGGGGTTCGACCTGGCCGGAGCATCTGCCGAATGGCAAGCCGCGCTCCTCGGTGATGGCGATTCGGCGGGATGATGGCGGGATTGTCGGTGCCTGATTGATCGCTATCGGGGGCAAGCCCCCTCCCACACTGGACCGCATTCCTACAGGATAAACGCGGTCACCTGGGAGAGGTTGCCCCCGATGCCAATGGCACAGGCGCCCCCTATCTCCAGCCTGGTGCGTTACCATACCCGGCCGGACGCGGCGACCTGCTGCGCGCAGGAGTTCGCATGGCCCATCCGTTTGAAACACTCACTCCCGACCTGGTACTCGACGCTGTCGAAAGCATCGGTTTCCTCAGCGACGCTCGCGTTCTGGCGCTCAACAGCTACGAAAACCGCGTGTATCAGGTGGGCATCGAAGACTCCGAACCGCTGATCGCCAAGTTCTACCGCCCCCAGCGCTGGACCAACGAAGCGATCCTCGAAGAGCACCGTTTCACCTTCGAGTTGGCCGAGTGTGACGTGCCGGTGGTCGCGCCGATGATTCATAACGGCGAAAGCCTGTTCGAACACGCCGGTTTCCGCTTCACCCTGTTCCCCCGCCGTGGCGGCCGCGCACCGGAGCCGGGCAACCTTGACCAGCTTTATCGCCTTGGGCAACTGCTCGGCCGCTTGCATGCCGTGGGTTCCACCCGCCCGTTCGAACACCGCGAAGCCTTGGGTGTGAAGAACTTCGGTCACGACTCACTCAATACCTTGCTCGAAGGCAACTTCATTCCCAAGAGCCTGCTGCCAGCCTACGAGTCCGTGGCCCGCGACCTGCTCAAGCGCGTGGAAGAGGTGTACAAAGCCACGCCGCACAAGAACATCCGCATGCACGGCGATTGCCACCCCGGCAACATGATGTGCCGTGATGAGATGTTCCACATCGTCGACCTCGACGACTGCCGCATGGGCCCGGCGGTGCAGGACTTATGGATGATGCTCGCCGGTGATCGCCAGGAATGCCTGGGCCAGCTGTCGGAACTGATGGACGGCTACCAGGAATTCCACGACTTCGACCCCCGCGAACTGGCGCTGATCGAGCCGCTGCGCGCGTTGCGCCTGATGCACTACAGCGCGTGGCTGGCACGGCGCTGGGATGACCCGGCGTTCCCCCACAGCTTCCCGTGGTTCGGCAGCGAGCGGTATTGGGGCGACCAGGTGCTGGCGCTGCGCGAGCAACTCTCAGCGCTCAACGAAGAGCCGCTGAAACTCTTCTGATTGCTTCTAATGTGGGAGGGAGCCCCCTCCCGCACAAAGCAGACCTCACTACCAAGCCAGTCCCATTGGTAGACAAATATCCTTACAATCGCCCTTTGTTAGCTGCCTAAGCAAGGATTCCGCATGCAAGCCGCCAACCCCCGCAAGGGGTACATCCTGGGCCTGAGCGCCTATGTCATCTGGGGTCTGTTCCCGCTCTACTTCAAAGCCATCGCCAGTGTGCCCGCCGCCGAAATCATCGTGCACCGAGTGCTGTGGTCGGCGCTATTCGGTGGTTTGCTGCTGATGGTGTGGAAGCACCCGGGCTGGTTCCGCGAACTGCGCGACAACCCCAGGCGCCTGGCAATCCTGGCACTCAGCGGTTCGTTGATCGCCGGTAACTGGCTGACCTATGTGTGGTCGGTGAACAGCGGGCGCATGCTCGAAGCCAGCTTGGGCTACTACATCAACCCGCTGGTGAATGTGCTGCTGGGCATGTTGTTGCTTGGCGAGCGCCTGCGTCGCCTGCAATGGGTGGCCGTGGGGCTGGCCGCAGTGGGTGTGGCACAACAGGTCTGGCAGGTGGGCAGCTTGCCGTGGGTATCGTTGGTACTGGCGTTGACCTTCGGTTTCTACGGCCTGATCCGCAAGCAGGCGCCGGTCAAGGCGCTGCCGGGGCTGGTGGTGGAGACCTGGATGCTGGTGCCGATTGCGGTGGCCTGGTTGTTGTTCAACCCGTCGGCCCACAGTGCACAACTGGCGTTCTGGAGCACATCCGAAGCCTGGTGGCTGGTGGCGGCCGGCCCGGTGACGTTGATCCCGCTGGTGTGCTTCAACGCCGCCGCACGGCATTTGCCCTACACCGCCCTGGGCTTTTTGCAGTATGTGGCACCGACCCTGGTGTTGCTGGAAGCGGTGCTGCTGTTCGGTGAGCACCTGGCGCCGAGCACGCTGATCGCGTTTGCCTTTATCTGGGCCGGGCTGGTGGTCTACAGCGTCGATGCCTGGTTGAGCGTGCGCAAACGCTGATCAAATAACGTACAAACCTCTGCAAGCCCCAGCCGGCCTGGCTTGCAGAGATCCACCCCAAGGTTATCCACAACCTGGTCCCCGCCATTTGTGCACAAGCCCTTGAAACTGCTCGTTTTTTGCTCAGTTGGCGCAGAAGCCCGGTGGACGTGGCCTGGCGCCGGGTCTCTACAGGTTATCCACAGGCCCATGCAAGATTTCCATGCATAACCTTGTGGGTGGTTATTCCTCGCTGTGCAGTTCCACCATCAGATCATCCGCCAGGGTTTCCAGGGATTCCTGCAACGCCTCCAAGGACAAGCTCGACGGCACCTGCAACAGTGCCTCGGCGCTGAACAGCGGATCACCGCTCATCGGTGCCGGGCGTACATCGGTGCTCAAGCGCTCCAGGTTGACGCCCTGCTTGCTCAACAGCGCCGTGATCTCGCGCACGATGCCCGAGCGGTCGTTGCCCAGCAGCGTCATCACGATCGACTTGGACGCCGATGCCTGGCCACTGCTGCCCTCGCCCACCAGCACGCGAATACCGTGTGTGGATAAATCCTCCAAAGCCCCCACCAAGGCCTGACGACTCTCGGCAGGCACGCTGACCCGCAGGATCCCGGCAAACTGCCCGGCCATATGCGCCATTCGGCTTTCCAGCCAATTGCCGCCGTGGGCCGCGATATTCTGCGCGATGCGTTCCACCAGGCCGGGTTTGTCGGCGGCGATAATAGTGAGTACAAGATGGTCCATGGCGAAGCCCTCTGAATTCAATCTACAAGGTGGACCCGGGGGCCCGCGAAAACAAATCGTGTACCATTTTTATATTTATCTGGAACAATCCAATAGTTTTTTGAGAACATCCGGTTCTCCGCTGTGACCGTACGACCAAAGTGGGTCGCTAAACGACGTATTTAGTCTAATTTTCACAACCGCAAGTCATCATGTAGTATGCCCTCCCGTGCACTACATAATGAAAATCCGAAACAGCGCATTAGCTCCGCAGAGTGAGGCAAGCAATGACTGAACACGTTCAAGTCGGTGGCCTGCAGGTCGCCAAAGTCCTGTTCGACTTCGTGAACAACGAAGCCATTCCCGGTACCGGCATCACTGCCGACCAGTTCTGGGCCGGCGCCGACAAGGTCATCCACGACCTGGCACCGAAGAACAAAGCCCTACTCGCCAAACGCGACGATTTCCAGGCGCGGATCGATACCTGGCACCAGACTCACGCCGGCCAGGCCCACGACCCGGTGGCCTACAAAGCCTTCCTGCAAGACATCGGATACCTGCTGCCAGAAGCCGCAGACTTCCAGGCCTCGACCCAAAACGTCGATGACGAGATCGCCCGCATGGCCGGCCCGCAGCTGGTGGTGCCGGTGATGAACGCCCGCTTCGCCCTCAACGCTTCCAATGCACGTTGGGGCTCGCTGTACGACGCCCTGTATGGCACCGATGCCATCAGCGAAGCCGACGGCGCCGAAAAGGGCAAGGGCTACAACAAAGTGCGTGGCGACAAGGTGATCGCCTTCGCCCGTGCCTTTCTCGACGAAGCCGCGCCGCTGAGCGCCGGCAGCCACGTCGACTCAACCGGCTACAAGATCGTCGACGGCAAGCTGATCGTCAGCCTCAAGGGTGGCAGCAACAGCGGCCTGCGTGACGATGCCCAGTTGATCGGTTTCCAGGGCCCTGCGGCCGAGCCGATCGCGATCCTGCTGAAACACAACGGCCTGCACTTCGAAATCCAGATCGACGCCAGCACCCCGGTCGGCCAGACCGATGCCGCCGGCGTCAAAGACGTACTGATGGAAGCCGCACTCACCACCATCATGGACTGCGAAGATTCCGTCGCCGCCGTCGATGCCGATGACAAGGTGGTGATCTACCGCAACTGGCTCGGCCTGATGAAGGGCGACCTCGCCGAAGAAGTGGCCAAGGGCGGCAAGACCTTCACTCGCACCATGAACGCCGACCGCGTCTACACCGGCGTCGACGGCCAGGACGTGACGCTGCACGGCCGTTCGTTGCTGTTCGTGCGCAACGTTGGCCACCTGATGACCATCGACGCGATCCTCGACAAACACGACAACGAAGTACCGGAAGGCATCCTCGACGGCCTGCTCACCAGCCTGGCGGCGATCCACAGCCTCAACGGCAACAACACGCGCAAGAACAGCCGCACCGGTTCGGTCTACATCGTGAAACCGAAGATGCACGGCCCGGAAGAAGCCGCGTTCACCAACGAGCTGTTCGGCCGCATCGAAGACGTGCTGAACCTGCCGCGCAACACCCTCAAGGTCGGGATCATGGACGAGGAGCGCCGCACCACGGTCAACCTCAAGGCCTGCATCAAGGCCGCCAGCGAGCGCGTGGTGTTTATCAACACCGGCTTCCTCGACCGCACCGGCGACGAGATCCACACCTCCATGGAAGCCGGCGCGATGGTGCGCAAGGCGGCGATGAAGGCGGAAAAATGGATCGGCGCCTACGAGAACTGGAACGTCGATATTGGCTTGAGCACCGGCCTGCAAGGCCGTGCACAGATCGGTAAAGGCATGTGGGCGATGCCCGACCTGATGGCGGCGATGCTCGAACAGAAAATCGCCCATCCACTGGCCGGCGCCAACACCGCCTGGGTACCATCGCCGACGGCAGCCGCACTGCACGCGCTGCACTACCACAAGGTCGACGTGTTCGCGCGCCAGGCCGAACTGGCCAAGCGCGAACGCGCGTCGGTGGACGACATCCTCACCATTCCCCTGGCCAGCAACACCGACTGGTCCGAGGAAGAAATCCGCAACGAACTGGACAACAACGCCCAGGGCATCCTCGGCTATGTGGTCCGTTGGATCGACCAGGGCGTGGGCTGCTCGAAAGTGCCGGACATCAACGACGTCGGCCTGATGGAAGACCGCGCCACCCTGCGCATCTCCAGCCAGCACATTGCCAACTGGCTGCGCCACGGCATCGTCAACGAAGCCCAGGTGATGGAAAGCCTCAAGCGCATGGCGCCGGTGGTGGACCGCCAGAATGCCGGGGATGCGCTGTACCGTCCGCTGGCGCCGGATTTCGACAGCAATATCGCGTTCCAGGCAGCGGTGGAGTTGGTGATTGAAGGGACCAAACAGCCCAATGGCTATACCGAGCCGGTGTTGCACCGTCGGCGTCGGGAGTTCAAGGCTAAAAACGGCCTGTAAATGAAAAAGCCCTGATCGTGAGATCAGGGCTTTTTCTTTGGGGCGGTGTTGTGGATGTACGCGGTCAACTGTGGGAGGGGGCTTGCTCCCGATGAGGCCCGTACAGACACTGCAAAAATCAGGAAGCCATCCCCAACTCCCGCTTGACCAACTTCGCCAACTTGACGCTATCGATCGGCTTGAGCAGGAAGTCCACCACACTCAAATGCATCGCATCAATCACATCCGGCGCTTCGGCATCCCCCGACATGATGATGATCGGCAGCGCCGCGCGGGTGGATTCGCGCACTTGCTTGATCAACTCCAGACCATTGCTGGGTTTCATGCGCAGATCGGTGATCAGCAAACCGATGGAACTGCTGGACTTCAATAAATCCCACGCAGCCTCGCCACTGTCGGCCGTCATGCAGCGAATGCCGTCCAAGCCCAGGATCTCCGCCAGCAGTTCACGCGCGTCCCTGTCGTCATCAACAATCAACACGCGTTGTGGCGGTAAATCAGGCTCCAGCATCACGGCGCTCAGCGCCTCGCGCTCGGCATCACTCAAAATATCGTGGTCGGACATACGTTTCTCAGCGGTTTTCGACAATCTTCCAGCACACTCGTCAGACATCTGCGGAAGGGCGTTCAATGTGCACTTCGTCGGAAAGTTTGCCTAGTGGGTGTTCTACGGGGTTTGGACGATAGTCGTGTAAGGTTTTTCCCTAGTTCTGCGGCATTTTCATCGACCTAGACTTACGTCCAATGGGCACCCGCCGCTCAGGGGTCGACCATGCAGGACGATAACGACAAAAAAATTGCGGTCATGGTTATGAGTAAAGCTGATGCCTTCGCCCAGGCGGGAAAAACTGCTGTCTTGCAGAACATCCACGGCACCCTGCAGTTCCTGCAACGCTTCCCACCGTTCAACCAGATGGAAAACGCGCACCTGGCGTTTCTGGTGGAACAGTGCCAACTGCGCTTCTTCGGTCCCGGCGAGAGCATCCTCAAGCCATCGGGCGGGCCGGTGGAACACTTTTACATCGTCAAGCAGGGCCGCGTCGTGGGTGAACGGCCGGACGCCACGCAAGCCACCTTCGAAATCACCACCGGCGAGTGTTTCCCCCTCGCTGCGCTGCTAGGTGAACGCGCCACCCGCACCGAACACAAGGCCGCTGAAGACACCTTCTGCCTGCAACTGAACAAGCCGGCCTTTATCAAGCTGTTCGCGCTGTCCAGCCCGTTCCGCGACTTCGCCCTGCGCGGCGTCAGCAGCCTGCTCGACCAGGTCAACCAGCAAGTGCAGCAAAAAGCCGTGGAAACCCTCGGCACCCAATATTCCTTGAATACCCGCCTGGGCGAATTGGCCATGCGCCATCCGGTCACCTGCAGCCCGCAGACACCGTTGCGTGAAGCGGTAACGCTGATGCATGAGCAGCAGGTGGGCAGCATTGTGATCGTCGATGAACACAAGGCGCCCCTGGGTATTTTCACCCTGCGCGACCTGCGCCAGGTGGTGGCCGACGGCACCGGCGACTTCAGCCAGGGCATTGAAGGCCATATGACCCAGGCGCCGTTCTTTTTAACGCCGGACCACAGCGCCTTCGACGCGGCCATCGCCATGACCGAGCGGCATATCGCCCACGTCTGCCTGGTCAAGGAACAGCGCCTGTGCGGCGTGGTGTCCGAGCGCGATCTGTTTTCCCTGCAACGGGTCGACCTGGTGCACCTGGCCCGCACCATCCGCAACGCGCCCCGGGTGGAAAACCTGGTGGCGCTGCGCGGCGAGATCGGCCAACTGGTGGAGCGCATGCTCGCCCATGGCGCGTCGTCTACCCAGATCACCCACATCATTACCCTGCTCAACGATCACACCGTGTGCCGGGTGATCGAGTTGACCCTGGCCGAAAAAGGCGATCCCGGTGTGCCGTTCAGTTGGCTGTGTTTCGGCAGCGAGGGCCGGCGCGAGCAGACGCTGTACACCGACCAGGACAACGGCATCCTGTTCGAAGCCAGGGACGCGGTGGAAGCCGCCGAGATTCGCGGGCGGTTGCTGCCCCTGGCACAGCAGATCAACCAGAGCCTGGCGCTGTGCGGGTTCAGTCTGTGCAAGGGCAACATCATGGCCGGCAACCCCGAGCTTTGCCTGTCGCGGGCGGAATGGGCGCGGCGGTTTGCGGCGTTTATTCGCGAGGCGACGCCGGAGAACCTGCTGGGCTCGAGTATCTATTTCGACCTGCGCGTGGTGTGGGGCGATGAACGCGGCTGCGAGCAACTGCGCCAGGGCATTCTCGACCAAGTCGGGGATAACCGGCTGTTCCAGCGCATGCTGGCCGAGAATGCCTTGCGCCAGCGCCCGCCCGTAGGGCGTTTCCGCGATTTTGTGCTGACCCGCAAAGGCGCGGAAAAGGCCACCCTCGACCTCAAGGTGCAGGGCCTGACCCCCTTTGTCGACGGCGCACGCCTGCTGGCACTGGCCAACGGCATCCACGCCAATAACACCCTGGAGCGCCTGCGCCAGCTGGTGGTCAAGGAAGTGATCGAGCCCCTGGACGGCGCCGCCTATGAAGAGGCGTATCACTTTATCCAGCAAACCCGCATGCAGCAGCATCAGTTGCAGACCCGCGAGAACCAGCCGTATTCCAACCGCGTCGACCCCGACAGCCTCAACCACCTGGACCGGCGCATCCTGCGTGAATCCCTGCGCCAGGCCCAGCGCCTGCAAAGCAGCCTGACCTTGCGGTATCAGCTGTGAGCTTGTTTGACTGGCTGCGCACGGCCAAGCCCAGACTCGATACCGCGCAACAACGGCGCCTGGAGCAACTCCCCAGGCCCGTAGGGTTGGGCGACAGCACGTTGCGCAGCCAACGCTGGGTAGTGGTGGACCTGGAGACCAGCGGCCTGAATCTCAACCGTGACCAGGTGCTGTCCATCGGCGCGGTGGTGATCGAGGACGGCGCGGTGGATTTTTCCCAACTGTTCGAGCGCACCCTGCACCGCGCCGACACCAAACTCAGCCCCAGCGTGCTGATCCACGGCCTCGGCCCCAGCGCCATCGCGGCGGGCAGCGACCCGGCCGAGGCACTGCTGGACTTTATGGAGTTCGTCGGCGACAGCCCGCTGCTCGCCTTCCACGCACCATTCGATCAACACATGCTGGGCCGCGCGCTCAAGGACAGCCTGGGTTACCGCCTGGCCCACACGTTCCTCGATGTGGCCGACATCGCCCCGCTGTTGTGCCCCGAGGCGCATATCCGCGAGGCCGGCCTGGACGACTGGATCAACCACTTCAACCTGCACGTGGGCGAACGCCATCACGCCAGCGCCGATGCCCTGGCCACGGCGGAGCTGATGCTGATCCTGTTCAGCCGCGCGCGTCAGCAGCAGATCGACACGCCTCAGGCGCTGCAGGAGCGTTTGAGTCAATGGAAACGGCGCAGGCACGCGCCATCATTTTAGTGTCATCTCCCGACGGACGCCAATTGCACCCGCCCCACGCCTCTGACACAATCGCGAATAATTCTCGTTAGTTTAAAACTCTTGTTTATTCGGTGATGCCTTGTCGTCGGTCCAGAACCCACACAGTGAGCTTGTTGGTGCGTTGTATCGCGACCATCGTGGCTGGCTGTTGGCCTGGCTGCGGCGCAATGTGGCCTGCCCGAGCCGTGCCGAAGACCTGAGCCAGGACACCTTCATGCGCCTGCTCGGCCGTGACGAGTTGCGCGAGCCCCGCGAACCACGGGCGTTTCTGGTGGCCATCGCCAAGGGCTTGCTATTCGACTACTTCCGCCGCGCGGCCCTCGAACAGGCCTACCTCAGCGAACTGATGCTGATCCCGGAAAGCGAACACCCGTCGCCGGAAGAACAGCAACTGATCCTCGAAGACCTCAAGGCCATCGACCGCCTGCTCGGCAAGCTGTCGAGCAAGGCCCGCGCCGCCTTCCTCTATAACCGCCTCGACGGCCTGGGCCATGCCGAAATCGCCCAGCGCCTGGGTGTGTCGGTGCCGCGTGTGCGCCAGTACCTGGCCCAGGGCATTCGCCAGTGCTATATCGCCCTGTATGGCGAGCCGCTGTGAACGTGATCAGCTCCAAGCCCGTGTCGGCCCGTGTCCTGGATGCGGCCATTGCCTGGCAGTTGTCCCTCGATTCGGGTGATGGCAGCGCGGTAGAGCGCGAAGAATTCAGCAAATGGCTGGCCAGCGATGAAGAGCACGCCCGTGCCTGGCGCCAACTGGGCATGCTCGACCAGCGTTTCAGCGTGGCCTCGGGCCCGGCGCGGGCGGCGTTGTTACAGTCGCGCGAGGGCATTCGCCAGCGCGTGCGCAAGCTCGGCAGCGGCCTGGCGAGCATTGCGCTGGTGTGCGGCCTGGCGTTGTTTGCCGGCGAGCGCTACGTACCGATCCACTATTGGCTCGCCGACCAGCGCACCGCCACCGGGGAGCAGCGCACGCTGAAACTGGCGGACGGTACGTTGATCAACCTCAACACCCACAGCGCCATCGACGTGCGCTTCGATGAGAAGCGCCGGCTGATCGTGTTGCAGGAAGGCGAAATCCTCGTCGAAACCGGCCACAACGATGCGCGCCCGTTTTATGTGCAAACCCGCGACGGCAGCCTGCGCGCGCTGGGCACGCGGTTTATCGTCAAGCGCGAAGACGACGCGACGCGCCTGAGCGTGCTGCAATCGGCGGTGGGCGCCCAGCCTGAGGCGCTGCAGCAGGAACAGGTGTTCAAGGAAGGCCAGCAAGTGCTGATGCGCAGCGACGGCCTCGGCCCTGCACTGGCCGTCACCCCCGCCAGCGATGCCTGGACCCGCGGCATGCTGGTGGTCGACAACGCCCGCCTGGGCGATGTGGTGCAGGAACTCAGCCGCTACCGCACCGGCCATCTGGGTGTGGATAAAAACGTGGCCGACCTGCGCATCACCGGCAGCTTCCCGCTGCACGACACCACCCTGGCGCTCAACGCGCTGCTGCCGACCCTGCCGGTGCAGATCGAACAGCACACGCCGTGGTGGGTGACGGTCACAGGTAAGCCTTAGGGTCTGTGGTAGCGGGGCTGTCGCTATCGGGAGCAAGTCGAATCGTCGCGCCGCCCCTCCCACAGGTTGATTTGCGAATACCTTCAAATGTGGGAGGGGGCTTGCCCCCGATGAGGCCCTCAAACCCACCACAAAAATATTTTGATCCTGCCCTATCACTTTTCGATTCTCGTTCGGCACATAGGCAACTGCGAATTACTTCCATTCAGGAGCCGCCCTATGTCCCGCACGCTAGACACCTTGTTGCGCCCCAGCCTGTTAGCCGTGGCCATTGCCCTCAGCGCCCCGCTGGCCAGCACTGCGCTGATTGCCGCCGAACAAGCCTCCAGCGTGCGCGCCTACAACCTGCCGGCCGCTTCATTGGCCAGCACCCTGAACCAGATCGCCAGCCAGGCCGGCCTGGCACTGACCCTCAACCCAGCGTTGGCCTCGGGCAAGACCTCGGCCCCGGTCCAGGGCCAGTTCGATGCACCGGGTGCACTGCGTGAAGCCTTGCGTGGCACCGGGTTGCAGCTGGAGCAGAGCAGCGCGGGGACGTATACGCTGGTGGCGGTTCCGGAGGGGGTGATGGCGCTGCCGGTGACTAACATCACAGGGCAAGATGGCAACCAGGAAAGTGCCTGGGGCCCGGTACAAGGCTACCTGGCCACACGGACCGCCGCCGGCACCAAGACCGACACCGCCCTGGTGGAGGCCCCGCGTTCGATCTCCGTGGCCACCCGCGAGCAGATGCAGGATCGCAACGTGCAGAACCTGGACGACGCGGTCAAATACATGCCCGGCATCGTGTCCGCCAGCTATGGCAGCGACACCCGCTACGACTGGATGCGCGTGCGCGGCTTCGAGCCCACCCAGTTCCTCGACGGCCTGCCGTTGCCGCGCGGCGTGTACGCCAACCCCAAAGCGGAAACCTGGAACCTCGACCGCCTCGCCCTGCTGCGTGGCCCGGCCTCGTCGGTGTACGGCCAGACCCCACCGGGCGGCCTGCTGGACATGGTCAGTCGACGCCCCAGCGCAGAATCGAGCAACGCCATCCAAGTGCAATACGGCAGTGACAACTACCGCCAGATCAACTTCGCCAGCACCGGCAAGATCGATGATGAAGGCCAATTCCTCTATGGCCTCAGCGGGGTGGTACGCGATGCCGGCACCCAGGTCGATCACATCGACAACAAGCGCTACAACATTGCGCCGAGCCTGACCTGGAACATCGATACCGACACCAAGCTGACCCTGCTCTCGCAGTTCACCCGTGACGATACCGGGACCACCAGCCAGTTCATGCCGATCCAGGGCACCAAGATCAAATCGCCGCTGGGCGAAGTCTCCCACCACAAGAACCTGGGCGACCCGGACTACGAGTTCTACGATCGCACCTACTACGCGCTGGGCTATGCCTTCGAGCATCGTTTCAACGACACCTGGCAGTTCAAGCAAAACCTGCGCTATACCAAGTCGGATCTGTCGTTCCAGCAACTGACCGTGGGTTCCTACGCGTTCTCCCCCGCGGATGCAGCGGGCAATATCAGCCGCTCGACCACCAACGTCGACGAGGACATCGGCCAGTTCGCGGTGGATAACAACTTCCAGGCAGACTTTGCCACTGGCGATGTCATCCACACCCTGCTGCTCGGCCTGGACCACCAGCGCACCGATACCTCCTATCGCGCGATATTCGGGACGGCCTCGGGCACCAATATTTTCAACCCGATCAATACCCAGCCAACCCTGCGCCCGACCGATGTCCGACCTTTTTACGACTACAACCAGAAAACCGTGCAGACCGGTCTCTACGTGCAGGACCAGATGGCCCTGGACAAGTGGCGCCTGACCCTGGGCGGGCGTGAAGATTGGGTGCATCAGGGCACCACCTACTTCAACGACAGCGATGCGACCAACACTGACCGCATCAAACACTTCAGCGGCAACGCGGCGCTGAGCTATGTATTCGACTCGGGCTTCGTACCCTACTTGTCCTACGCCGAGTCGTTCCAACCGGCGAGCAACGCCGATACAAACGCGCTCAAGACGTTCAAGCCCACCGAAGGCAAGCAGTGGGAAATGGGGGTCAAGTATCAGCCGCCCGGCTCCAATACGTTGCTCAGTGCAGCGGTCTACGACCTGACCCAGAAGAATGTGCAGGTGACCACCCTCGGCGCTGGGGGCCAGCAGATCAACAGCCAGACCGGCGAAGTGAAGGTCAAGGGCCTGGAGTTGGAAGCCGTGTCCGACGTGAGCGAAAACCTCAAGGTCATCGCCGCCTACACCTTGGCAAAATCCGAAGTGCAGAAAGGCATCTACAAAGGCAACCGCCTGACGTTGATGCCCAACCAGCAAGCCTCGCTGTGGACCGACTACACCTGGCACACCGGCATGCTCGACGGCTTCGGCATCGGCTTTGGCGCCCGCTACACCGGCAACACCTATGGCGACCAGGCCAATACCTGGCTGGGCAAGGCCAATGCCTATACCGTGTTTGACGGTGCGGTGCATTACGACCTGGGCCGACTGGACAACAGTCTCAAGGGCGCATCGGTCAAGTTGAACGCCACCAACCTGTTCAACAAGGACTACCTGTCGACCTGTGATGGCAACTACTGCTACTTCGGCGACCAGCGCAGCGTCGTCGCCAGCGCCACCTACCAGTGGTAATCGACCGCTTATGTGGGCGGCTTTGGCGTGTTTGAAGCATGAGTCTCTACACAACTTCAATAGGCTAATGCGTAGCAGCTGTCGAGCCTTGGCGAGGCTGCGTTTGCGGTGTGTCAGGCATAACGCAAACGCAGCCTCGCTTGCGCTCGTCAGCTGCTACAAGGCTAGAAAATGAAAAGCAAAACCATCCGCCGCTGGTCCTTCATCCACACCTGGACCAGCCTGATCTGCACGGTGTTCCTGCTGCTGCTCGCCCTCACCGGCCTGCCGCTGGTGTTTCACCACGAGATCGACCACCTGCTGGGCAACGAGCCCCAGCTGGCGCAGATGCCTGCCGATACGCCACAGCTCAATCTTGAGCAACTGGTGAGCAAGGCCCAGGCCCATCGCCCGGGCGAGGCCATGCAATACCTGGCGTGGGATGAAGATGACAAGAACGGTGTGATCGCGATCATGGCCGCCACAGCGGGCACCGAGCCCAACTCATCCCACACCTTCATGCTCGACGCGCGCACCGGTGAGGCGGTCGAAATGCCGTCGGCCAATGGCGGCTTCACCCTGTTCCTGCTGCGCCTGCATGTGGATATGTTCGCCGGCCTGCCGGGCAAGTTGCTGCTGGCATTCATGGGCGTTCTGTTTGTGCTCGCGATTGTCTCGGGCACGGTGCTGTACCTGCCGTTCATGCGCCGCTTGAAGTTCGCCACCGTGCGCCAGGACAAGTCCACGCGCCTGCGCTGGCTCGACCTGCACAACCTGATCGGCGTGGTCACCCTGACCTGGGCGCTGGTGGTGGGCGTGACCGGCGTGATCAGCGCCTGTGCCGACTTGATCATCGCCGCCTGGCGCACCGACAGCCTCAGCGCAATGATCGAACCCTACAAAAACGCCCCGCCCCTGACCCAACGCGCACCGGCCAGCGAGCTGCTGAACATCGCCGCCAAGGCCGCGCCCGGCATGCAGCCGGACTTTATCGCCTTCCCCGGTACGCGCTTCTCCAGCGAGCACCATTACGCGGTGTTCATGAAGGGCAGCACACTCCTGACCTCGCACCTGCTCACGCCGGTCCTCATCGATGCCAGCACCCTGGCCGTCACCGCCATCGCCGAACGGCCGTGGTACATGGACGCCATGAGCATGTCGCAGCCACTGCACTTCGGCGACTACGGCGGCATGCCGATGAAGATCCTCTGGGCAGCGCTGGATGTGCTCACCATCATCGTGCTGGTAAGTGGGATTTACCTGTGGATCGTGCGGCGCAAGGCGGGCAAGGCATGAAGCCAAGGCAGTCGAGTTTCTGGAAGGTATTTGGCATTCCCCTGGGGATTGGCCTGCTCAGCGCCGCCGGGTTGTTTGCGGCGTTGCTGGGGGATGGGCTGTGGGATTCGTTGAGTTGGGTGGGGTTGGGCATACCGGCCGCCATTGGCATTTGGGCGTTGTTCAAGCGGCGTGGCTGAGGGCTTGCCCCCGGTGAGGCCCTCAAAAACACCCGCACTCCCCCTCGCCAGCCACCGCGCAACCCTCTAGGCTAGCCACAGTCCATTGTGAGGTTCGCCCATGTCCGCTCCCAGCATGACCTTGTTCCACAACCCCGCATCACCGTTCGTGCGTAAAGTCCGCGTGCTGCTGGCCGAGACCGGCCAGCAGGACCGCGTCGCCCTGCACGGTTGCATGCCGACCCCGGTCAACCCCGATGCGCAGCTGGTGCAAGGCAACCCCGTGGGCAAGATCCCGGCCCTGCGCCTGGCCGACGGCAGCGTGCTGCACGACAGCCGGGTGATCCTCGATTACTTCGACCACCAGCACGTCGGCAACCCACTGATCCCCCGCGATGGCTCGGCCCGCTGGCGGCGCCTGACCCTGGCTTCGATGGCCGACGGCATCATGGATGCCGCCGTGCTGGTGCGCTACGAGACCGCCCTGCGCCCGGTAGAAAAACACTGGGCGCCGTGGCTCGATGAACAACGCAACAAGATCCACCGCGCCCTCGCCGAACTGGAACAGGACGCCATCGCCGAGCTGACCAGCCACTTCGATATCGCCTCGATCAGCGTGGCCTGCGCCTTGGGTTACCTCGACTTCCGCCATCCGGACATGCACTGGCGCTCGGACAACCCCAAGCTGGCCGCCTGGTACGCCGAGGTCAGCCAGCGGCCTTCGATGCTGGAGACCCAGCCGCCCGTGTGACGTTCACACCGACCCAATGTGGGAGCGGGCTTGCCCGCGATCGCGGTATGTCATTCAGCACATCTGTTTCTGAACCACCGCTATCGCGGGCAAGCCCACTCCCACATTGGACGGTGGTGGTATTGAGGAATGTAACGATCCTTGCGGCTAACTGCGCCCCCACTTGCTGATCCTCGCGCAAACCGATCATTGCACCGCCTCCAGGTCGAACTGCAGGGGCTCGGCCGCCTTGCGCTTGCCCACGCCGTACCAATCCAGCTTACGCGTCAGCACCATCACCGTCCCCAGCAGCCCGAACAGCAGCAGCGAGCCCATCAGCAGTGCGTAGTCCTCGGCACTCAACAGCCCGTACAGCAAGCCATACAACGCCGCCAACCCCGCCGAAAACCCCAGGCCATGGGCAACGCTGCGCAGCACATGGCACACGTAGAACCCGATCAACAGCACGCAGGCACTCGCCGAAATCAGGTAGGCCAAGGCAAAGCCCAGGTGCTCGGACAACGACAACAACAGCAGGTAGAAGAACGCCAAGGCAACGCCCACCAATGCGTACTGGACGGGGTGCACCGCCAGGCTCTTGAGCACTTCGAACAGGAAAAATCCGGCAAAGGTCAGGGCGATAAACAGCAGCGCGTATTTGATCGCGCGGTCGCTCTTGAGGTACTGGTCCACCGGATCGATGAAGTTCACGCCGAAGCTGCGGTTGTTGAAGTCGTTGCAGCCCTGGCCGTCCAGGCACGTTTGCAGGGCCTGTTCGAGGTTGGTGGAAAAGAATGAGGTTTGCCAGTTGGCCGTGAAGCCGTTGTCAGTCACTTCGCGCCGGGCCGGCAGGAAGTTGCCGATAAAGCTCGGGTGCGGCCAGTTGGAGGCCAGGGTCACCTGGCTGGTCTTGCCCACCGGCACCACTTGCAACTGCTCGGTGCCTTGCAGGCGCAGGTCGAAGGCGAAGTCCACTACAGCCAGTTTCCTGCTGTCCTGCTCCGGCAATGCCACATGCACGCCCTCCCCCAGCCAGTCCACTTGGGAGCCCGGTTCGAACTCCAGGCGCTGGCTGCCCAGCTCCAGCTTCAGCGCATTTTCGATGCCGCGAATATCGCTGATCCCCACCGCCAGAAACGCCGGCTCAAAGCGGTAATCGGCAAAGTCTTCGGTGATGCCCAACTGCGCAGGCAGCTCGAAACGCCCGCTGATACGGTTGTCGGCATGGAACAGCCGCGCCTGGTAAATCCCCCGTGCGCGCAGTTCGGTCTGCACCTTGCCGTCGAGCTCAAAACGGTCCGGCAGGAAATACAGGCGACCCCGCTCTTCACGGGTGACCTCGTAGCGCTTGTTGAGCTTTTCATTGAGCTTCCACTCGCGCACGGTCTTGCGATACGGCACCACCATCACCGGGCCGGTGAGGCGCTGGGCGTAGCTGGAACTGCGCGCGATGTCCATCAGGACGACGTCGCGCAGTTGCTGGCGGTCACTGATGATGCCGTTGATCATCAGTAACGGAATCAGCAACAGCAGGATCAGCAGCGCAATCGCGCCAAGTTTGAAAAGCAGGCTGCGGTTCATGGGTCTCTCCCTGTTTTGATGGGGAGAGTCTGGGCAGCCTGTGTGGGGGATTTATGTGGGCAATGTGGAGACTGTGTGGAGATGCAGCACCACGTGCACACCGCCCGACACATTGCCGATCTGCAAGGCACCGCCGTGCAGCTTCATGACTTCCTCGACAAAATTGAGGCCCAGGCCGGTGCTCTTGCGCCCGCTGCCGGGACGCGGCAAGGAATAGAAGCGCTCGCTGAGGCGCGGCAGGGCGTAATCCGGGATCGGTGCGGCCTGATTGAACAGGCTCACCTGCACGTCGTTGTGCAGCGTCTGTGCGCTGAATCTCAACACGCCACCGGGCGGAGTGAAGTCCAGCGCGTTGTCCAGCACGTTACCCAGGGCCTGGCGCAGCAGGAAGGGTTCGCCGACTACCTTCACATCAGCGGCAATCGTCTGTTCGACGTGCAGCCCGGCGCCTTCGATTCGCGCACATTGGGCGTTGAGTACATCGTCGACCAAAGCCGCCAGCGGGATACTCGCCTGCTCCTCCAAACCCTGGCGTTGCTCGACCTGCGCCAGGTTCAGCAGGCGTTCGATCAACTGCTGCAGGCGTGCACTTTCGCTGTCGATATTGCCGACGAAGCGCTGCTGCTGTTCGCGGCTCATCTCGCCCTGCAGCAACTCTGCCGCGCCGCGAATCGCTGCCAGCGGGCTTTTCAATTCATGGGTCAGGGTGTGCACGTAATGTTCGACGTAGGCCTTGCCCTCCAGTTGCGTGCGCATGTGCTCGACGGCGGTGGACAGCTGCTTCAGCTCGCCGCCGCGATAATGCGGCAGCTCCGCCCTTCGACCTTCACTGACGGCTTCGGCGTAGGCGGTCAGGCGACGCAGCGCAACGCTCAGCCACCACGACAGCAACGCACCGAGCAACAGGCCGAGGATAACCAGGCCCGCGCCGTACCACAGCAGGCGGCGTTCAGTGCGGTCGACATACGGCTGCAACGAGCTGTTGGGCTTGGCCACGGTGACCACGCCGATGATCTGCCCGTTATCGCGGATCGGCGCGCCGACGTGCATCACCGATGAGGTGGGGTCATCCGCTGCGCTGCGGGTGGAGCGCGCGCCGTATTCGCCGCGCAGGGTCAGGTAGACGTCGTTCCACTTCGAGTAGTCCTGGCCCACGGCTTCGCCCGTGGAGTCGAGCAGCACGGTGCCCTTGGCGTCGGTCACGTAGATACGGTGGTTGACCTGGTTTTTCGGCAAGCCCCAGATGGTCGCGCCGGGCTGGCGGTTGCCATAGGCCTTGAGCAATTCGGGCCAGTGGCTCTGGCCGAGGGTGCCGTTCTTCACGTCTTCGCGCAGGATTTCGGCCAACAGGTTGGCAGTGTCCACCAGGGTTTCTTCGGTGGACTGGCGCACGCCGGGGCGGATTTCCTTCATCACGGTGCTGAGCACGAAATAACCGGTGAGGCCGATAAACAGCGCATACACCAGGAAAATCCGCAGCCCCAGGCGCATCAGCTGTTGCTCGGGCTGTAGCTGTAGCCGAGGCCGCGATGGGTCTGGATCGGCTCGGCATCGGCGGCCACGCTGCGTAACTTGCTGCGCAGGCTCTTGATATGGCTGTCGATATTGCGCTCGTAACCGGCGTCGGCCGCCACGCCCACCGCGTCCAGCAACTGCTCGCGGCTGAACACCCGCTCGGGTTGCTCCAGCAGGCTTTGCAGCAGGCGGAATTCATGCCGGGTCAGGCTCAGGGGTTGGCCGCGATAGCTGATCTGCATGCGCTCCAGGTCCACCTGGAACAGCGCCGGCGCCACACCGGGGCCGACGCGCTTGAGGATCGCCCGCACCCGCGCCGCCACTTCCCGTGGGCTGAACGGCTTGACCACGTAATCGTCGGCGCCGATCTCCAGCCCGACCACGCGGTCGATCTCGCCATCCCGCGCGCTGAGGAACATCACCGGCACTTCGCTGAAACGGCGCAATTGCTTGCAGGTTTCAAAACCGCTGATGTCCGGCAGGCCGATGTCGAGGATGATCAGGTCGGCGGGGGTCTGGCGCTGATGGGCCAACGCCTCCTGGCCGAGGCTCAGCCAGGTGGTGGTAAAGCCCTCGCCTTGCAGGGCGAATATCAGCGTGTCGGCTATCGCCGCTTCGTCTTCGACAATCAGGATGTGGGGCATGGGTTCAAATCAGCAGTCCGGTTTGTCGGCAGTGTAGCGACGGGCCGGGTTTACTGCTGCGCCAAATTCACGCAAGGCCTTGGCGCCGATCAGCAACGGGTAATTGAAGCTGCTGCGATCGGTGAGGTTGACCTCGACGGTACGCTTGACGTTGCCCAGGCACATTTCCAGGTCGATCACCGGGCGCTTGGCCACGGTGGCTTCGTCCTTGTCGTCGTCTTCATCGGCGCGGCTCTTGATCTTGCTGATGCGCGAGACCTTGTGTTCGTAAACCTTGTTGGTAGCGTCCTTGCCGCCGAGGCGGAAGCGCACCCAGTCGTCACCGTCACGGGTGAAGGTCTCGATATCGCGGGCCGACAGCGAGGCCGTCAGCGCGCCGGTGTCCATCTTGGCCTTGAAGGTTTCGCCGATCTCCGGCAATTGGATGTATTCATAGCGACCGTAAAGGGTCGGCTCGGCAGCCATGACAGGCAGGGCAACCAGGGCGAGGGAGGCAAGAAGCAATTTCACGAAGTGATTTCCTCGGAAAGAAGTAGGCGGATTCTAGACCGCAAAGACGGCACTTAGTTAGTCACACCCACCATAACCGGCACATTGTGAAACATTCGTACGGCCATTTGCGATTTGGCCTCTAGACTCAGCTTGCTTATGATGGCCCGCCCACAAGATTCCAAGAGTTACTTATGCGCCGCCTGCTCACCGGCTGTTTGGTTTCACTGCTGCTGTTGCTCAACACCCTGGTCCTGATCGGACCGCTGCTGGTGTTTGCCCTGCTCAAACTGGTGGCGCCCGGTCGCTATCGGGACTACGCCTCATGGGCGGTGATGTGGATCGCCGAGACCTGGGCCGAGATCGACAAGCTGATTTTTTCCTTGTGCATCCCCACCCAATGGGACATTCGCGGCGGTGATGAGCTGCGCGGCGATACCAGCTACCTGGTGATCAGCAACCACCAATCCTGGGTGGATATCCCGGCGCTGATCCAGGCCCTCAACCGCCGCACACCGTTCTTCAAATTCTTCCTGAAAAAAGAACTGATCTGGGTGCCCTTCCTGGGCCTGGCCTGGTGGGCCCTGGATTACCCGTTCATGAAGCGCTACACCAAGGCATTCCTGGCCAAGCATCCCGAGCTGGCAGGGCAGGATTTAAAGATCACCAAGGAGGCGTGCGAGCTGTTCAAGCGCCAGCCGGTGACCGTGGTCAATTACCTCGAAGGCACGCGGTTCAGCGAGGCCAAGCGCAAGCAGCAGGCTTCGCCATTCACTCACTTGCTCAAGCCCAAGGCGGGTGGCGTGGCGTTTGTGCTGGCGGCGATGGGGGAACAGCTGGACGCCGTGCTCGACGTGACCGTGGTCTATCCGCAGCAAAAGATTCCGGGGTTCTGGGATTTGATCAGCGGTGCGGTGCCCAAGGTGATCATCGACATCCAGACCCGTGAGCTGGACCCGGCGTTGTGGCAGGGGGATTACGAGAATGATCCGGCGTTTCGCCAGACCGTCCAGAACTGGGTGAACCAGCTCTGGACGCAGAAGGATGCGCGCATCGAACAACTGCGCGCGGAGCGTATTTAGCTACCGGTGCCCCAGGCCTGGGCCAACTTACCCAACAGCGAGCTGTTGGCACCCTGCCCGCCCAGGTATTGCAGGATCACCGGGGCAAACTGGCCGACCATGCCACTGTCCATGCCCAGTGCGCTGAACGCGGTGTTCAGGTCGTTGGTGTTCTTCACGTTACCCAGCAAGCCGTCCAGGCCGCTGGTCTTGCTGCCGCCGGCCTGGCCGAGCATCCCGCTCAAGGCCCCGAGGCTGCCCAATGCGTTGTTACCCGAGAGTTGGTCGAGGCCCGGCACGCTGTTGCCCAGTTGCGAATAGTCGTTGCCACTCAATTTGTTCTTGGCCAGGCCCAGCATGGCACCGGTACCGCCTACGGCTTGTTCGGGGGTGATGTTCAGTTGCGAGGTCAGGGCGCTGAGCAAGCCGGCCGTCTCGGACGACGGTGCTGCAGCTGCGGCCTTGTTGTTGCCCCCTTGCATGCCCGCGATGGCATTGGCCGCATCGCCAAGGCTGAACCCCGCGGCAAACACCGGGGTGGCGGCCAGGCTCATCAGGCAGGAAAGGGCGAAACCGCGTGAAATCTTCATTGGAGCAACCTCTGGATGTCGGGGTGAACGCAGGCGTTGGACTGGGTATCCCGTCGGTTGTTCCAGGCACCTCTGGAACCCCATCGGAATAAGCCGGCCTGAATCCGCGTCAGCAGCAATCGATCAGCAACCCCGGGGAACTGATAGTGAGCTCGGAAAGCAAATAAGGATCAGTGAGTAAGCGGCCAACGGGCCCGACCGTATACCAAGTGTGTTGGCCAACCGTAGATATCCCAAACACGAAAACCCAAATGTGGGAGGGAGCAAGCCCCTTCCCACATTTGGGTTTCGTGTACCCGGGATTTATGCCGCGCTGAACAACTTATGCGGATCAATCACAAACTTCTTCGGTACGCCCGCATCGAACTCGCCATACCCACGCGGTGCGTCATCCAGGCTGATCACCTGCACGCCGACGATCTCGGCGATGTTGATGCGGTCCCACATGATCGCCTGCATCAGTTGGCGGTTGTACTTCATCACCGGCGTTTGCCCAGTGTGGAAGCTGTGGGATTTGGCCCAGCCCAGGCCGAAGCGAATGCTCAGGCTGCCCATTTTCGCGGCGGCATCCACGGCACCCGGATCTTCGGTGACGTACAGGCCGGGGATACCGATCTTGCCCGCCACGCGCACCACGCCCATCAGTGAGTTGAGCACTGTGGCCGGGGCTTCGGCCTTGACGCCGTCGTGGCCATGACCGCGTGCTTCAAAGCCCACGCAGTCGACGGCGCAGTCCACTTCCGGCTCGCCGAGCAGCGCGGCGATCTGTTCATGCAACGGCGTATCGGTGGACAGGTCGACGATTTCAAAACCCTGGGCCTTGGCGTGGGCCAGGCGGATGGAGTTGACGTCGCCGATGATCACCACCGCGGCACCCAGCAGGCGTGCAGACGCGGCAGCCGCCAGGCCGACCGGACCGGCACCGGCGATGTACACGGTGCTGCCAGGGCCAACGCCGGCAGTGACGGCGCCGTGGTAGCCAGTGGGGAGAATGTCGGAGAGGCAGGTCAGGTCACGGATTTTCTCCATGGCCTTGTCACGGTCCGGCAGTTTCAGCAGGTTGAAGTCGGCGTACGGCACCAGCACGTACTCGGCCTGGCCGCCGGTCCAGTCGCCCATGTCGACATAGCCGTAGGCGCCACCGGCACGGGCCGGGTTGACGGTCAGGCACACGCCGGTGTGTTGCTCCTTGCACGAGCGGCAGCGGCCGCAGGCGACGTTGAAGGGCACGGAAACCAGGTCGCCGATCTTCAGGTTTTCGACGTCGCTGCCCTTCTCGATCACTTCACCGGTGATCTCGTGACCGAGCACCAGGCCGGTCTGGGCGGTGGTACGGCCGCGCACCATGTGTTGATCGGAGCCGCAGATGTTGGTGGAGACCACGCGCAGGATGACGCCGTGCTCAATCTTCCTGCCACGGGGGTCCTGCATTTTGGGATAGTCGATTTTCTGTACTTCGACCTTGCCGTTGCCGAGATACACGACACCACGATTACCAGACATGCTTTCACCTCGCTGTTGTTTTTATGGAACTGCGTTGCCCTTTTGGGTGGGCAGCGCGTTTAAGTGCTCGGGTACAGATGCTGTTTCTTGTGTTGTTTGTGAGGGCCTCATCGGCGGCAGTCAGAGCACCACAGTTCTATTGGCGTTCAAGAACACCCGCCGCTCAATGTGATACCCCACCGCCCGAGCCAATGTCAGCCCTTCGATGTCCCGCCCCTTGGCAATCAGATCCTCGGGATAGTGACTGTGATCCACCACCTCCACGCCCTGGGCGATGATCGGGCCTTCGTCCAGGTCGTTGTTGATGTAATGCGCCGTGGCCCCCACCAGCTTCACCCCCTTGTTGTAGGCCTGGTGATACGGCTTCGCGCCCTTGAACCCCGGCAGCAACGAGTGGTGGATATTGATGGCCTTGCCGTCCAGCTTGCGGCACAGCTCCGGCGACAGCACTTGCATGTAGCGCGCAAGGATCACCAATTCGGCGCCGGTATCTTCCACCACTTGCCACACCTGACGCTCCTGGGACGGTTTGTCGTTAGGGTCGAGGGGGAAATGGTAGTAGGGAATTTGATGCCAGTCGGCCAAAGGTTTGAGATCGGGATGGTTGGACACCACCGCGACCACGTCCATCGACAGTTGGCCGATACGCTGGCGGTACAGCAGGTCGTTGAGGCAGTGATCGGCCTTGGAGACCATGATCACCACTTTTGGCCGGTAGTTCGGCGCCGTCAGCTCGAAGATCATGCCAAAGGCTTCCCCCCGCGAGGCCAGGCCATCGCGGAAAGCCTGCTCGTCGAAGCCATCCGGCTGGCGAAATTCCACGCGAATAAAAAACCGGCCCGAGAGGCGGTCATCGAACGAGTGGTGCTCGGTGACGTAACAGCCCTGCTCGAACAGATAGCGGGTGACCGCGTCCACCGTGCCGAGCACGCTGGGGCAGTCGGCGGTCAAAATCCATGTATCGGGTGCGCGGCTCATGGGTCATTCCTCAGGCTTGAACGCTCAGGCCAAATTCGGCCGAGGCGTCCTGCAACCACAACCACCAGTAATCCGAGAAGCTGCGACGAATCACCAGTTCCCAGGTGTCTTCGGCGGTGTGGCGGATCACCAGTTGCGACTTGGCGAACACCGTGCCCACCGCCTTGCCCACCGGGAAGTTGTTGGGGTGCACGTCGTAACTGGTGGACTTCATCAGCACATCGCGCACGTTCGGGCCGCTGAGTTCGAGGATCTGCTGGCCGCCGCTGACGTTGACGACCTGGATATGCAGGTCGCCCAGGGCGGCGCGCAGGTTTTGTTCGGCGGCGAATTCCTCACCGCCCGGCACGATCAGCAACCACTCATCCGGGCCGAGCCATTGCAGGCTGGTTTCGCCTTTGACGATGACCTGCAGGGCGCCAGGCAGTTCGATGCCCAGGGCCTTGTGCACACCGGCGGCGAAGGCCGCGTCATGGCCGTCGCCACGGATCGTGAGATGACCAAGCAATTTCTTTTCGCGCACGGTCACGCCGGCGTTCTTGCGGCCCTTGCCGACCAAGCTGGCGAGGTCGGCATGGTGCAGCGACGACTCGGCCTTGGCACCGGAGGTGGGGCGTTGCTGGTAAACATTGGCTGCTGTCATAAAGCACCTGTCTTGAATTCTGTGGTGACTGTTCTGGCCTCATCGGGGGCAAGCCCCCTCCCACATTTGGAATGCATTCCCCTGTGGGAGGGGGCTTGCCCCCGATGCAGGCGACTGGGTCTATCAGATGTTCTGCCGATCACCCTTAGGGTCGAAGAACACCGAAGACACAATCTCCGCCTCGATCACGCTGCCATCCGCCTGGGGCGAAAACACCCGTTCGCCGATGCGCTTCAAGCCGCCCTTGACCACGCCCATGGCAAACGAATAACCCAGGGAGTTGTGCGCGTAGCTGGAGGTGACGTGACCGACCATCTTCATCGGGATCGTCTGCTTCGGATCGAACACCAGTTGCGCGCCCTCCGGCAGCCACACGTTCGGGTCGATCGGCTTCAAGCCCACCAGTTGCTTGCGCTCTTCACGCACACAGTCTTCCCGGTTCATGCCGCGCCAGCCGATCCACGAGAACGGCTTGGTGCGACCGACACACCAGCCCATGTTCAGGTCGTCCGGGGTCATCGAGCCGTCAGTGTCCTGGCCGACGATGATGAAGCCCTTCTCGGCCCGCAGTACGTGCATGGTCTCAGTGCCGTACGGGGTCAGGTTGTACTTCTTGCCGGCTGCGACGATCTGTTCCAGCACGCCCATGGCGTAGTCGGCCTGCACGTTGACTTCGTACGACAGCTCACCGGTAAACGAGATACGGAACACCCGCGCCGGTACACCGCCCACCAGGCCTTCTTTCCAGGTCATGAACGGGAAGCCGTCCTTGTCCAGGTCGATGTCGGTGACTTCCGCCAGCAGCTTGCGGCTGTTGGGGCCGGACAGGGTCATGGTCGCCCAATGGTCGGTGACCGAGGTGAAGTACACCTTGAGGTCCGGCCATTCGGTCTGTTGGTAGATTTCCAGCCACTGCAGCACACGGGCGGCGCCGCCGGTGGTGGTGGTCATCAGGAAGTGGTTGTCGGCGAGACAGGCGGTAACGCCGTCGTCGAAGACCATGCCGTCTTCCTTGCACATCAGGCCGTAGCGCGCCTTGCCCACGTCGAGCTTGGTCCAGGCGTTGGTGTAGATGCGGTTGAGGAATTCACGGGCATCCGGGCCCTGGATATCGATCTTGCCGAGGGTGGACGCATCCAGCAGGCCGACGCTGTCGCGCACGGCCAGGCATTCGCGTTTCACCGCGGCGTGCAGGTCTTCACCGTTGCGCGGGAAGTACCACGGGCGTTTCCATTGGCCGACGTCTTCGAACTCGGCGCCGTTTTTCACGTGCCAGGCTTGCAGGGCGGTGTAGCGCACCGGCTCGAAGATGTGCCCACAGTGCCGGCCCGCCACCGCGCCGAAGGTCACCGGCGTGTAGTTGGGGCGGAACATGGTGGTGCCCATCTGCGGGATGGTCACGTTCAGCGAGCGCGCGGCAATCGCCAGGCCGTTGACGTTACCGAGCTTACCCTGATCGGTGCCGAAGCCCAGCGCGGTGTAGCGCTTGACGTGTTCCACCGACTCGAAACCTTCGCGGGTGGCCAGTTCGATGGCAGCGGCGGTGACGTCGTTTTGCAGGTCGACAAATTGCTTCGGCGCCCGTGCAGTCGCTTTCTCGTGAGGCACCTGGAACAGCGCCAGGGTCGGCTCTTCCAGACGGCTCAAGGCTTTTGGCAGCGTACCTTCCACCGGGGCAAAACCGGCGTCGCTGGCGGCACGCACGCCGCCTTCAAAACCATCGGCCAGGGAATCGCCAAGGCCGTAGACGCCGTTGATACCACCGACGCACACGCGTTTCTGCGGGGCTTCACCCGGTACAAAGCCGAGGATGTCTTCGCGCCAGGTCGGCTTGCCGCCCAGGTGCGAGGCCAGGTGAACCACCGGGCTGTAGCCGCCGGAGCTGGCCACCAGGTCGCAGTCCAGCCATTCGCCGGGGCTGGTGACTTTATGCGCCTTGACGTCGATCGCGGCGATACGCGCAGCGGTCACGCGCTTGGTGCCACGGGCCTCGATCACGGCGCTGCCGGTGAGGATCCGAATACCTTTGGCGCGGGCTTCTTCAACCAGTGCACCGCGTGGGTTGTGGCGCACATCGGCCACCGCCACCACTTGCAGGCCCGCATCCAGCCAGTCCAACGCAACGCGGTAGGCGTGGTCGTTGTTGGTCGACAGCACCAGTTTCTTGCCCGGTGCCACGCCGTAGCGGCGCACGTAGGTGGACACCGCACCGGCCAGCATATTGCCCGGCACGTCGTTGTTGCCGTACACCAGCGGACGCTCGCACGCACCGGTGGCCAGCACCACGCGCTTGGCACGTACACGGTGGATACGCTGGCGCACCACGCCAATCGGCGCACGGTCACCCAGGTGGTCGGTAAGGCGCTCGTGGATGGTCAGGAAGTTATGGTCGTGGTAGCCGTTGACGGTGGCGCGGGGCAGCAGCACCACGTCCGGCAGGGCTTTCAATTCGGCAATGACACTGGCGACCCATTCAGTGGCCGGCTTGCCATCGAGGCTTTCGCGGGAGTCGAGCAGCGAACCGCCGAACTCTTCCTGCTCATCCGCGATGATCACGCGCGCACCACTGCGTGCTGCAGCCAGTGCAGCGGCGAGGCCGGCAGGGCCGGCGCCGACCACCAGCACGTCGCAGTGACGGTTGAAGTTGTCGTAGGTGTCTGGATCGTTCTCGGTCGGCGAGCGACCCAGGCCGGCGGCCTTGCGGATGTACTTCTCGTAGGTCATCCAGAACGATTGCGGGTACATGAAGGTTTTGTAGTAGAAACCCGGCGGCATCAGCTTGCCGCCGACCTTGCCGAGGATGCCCATCATGTCGTTGTTGACGCTCGGCCAGCCGTTGGTGCTGGTGGCGACCAGGCCCTGGTACAGCGCCTGTTGCGTGGCGCGCACGTTAGGGATTTGCGTGGCTTCGGTAGCGCCGATCTGCAGCACGGCGTTCGGCTCTTCGGCACCGGCGGCAAAGATGCCCCGTGGGCGCGAGTACTTGAAGCTGCGGCCGATGATATCGACGCCGTTGGCCAGCAAAGCAGCGGCCAGGGTGTCGCCCTCGAAGCCTTTGTAGCTCTGTCCGTTGAAACTGAAGGTCAGGACTTTGTTACGGTCGATCCGGCCACCGTTGGACAGGCGATTGATCTGGCTCATACCTTCTCTCCAGAGGCCTTGGCGGTGAACTGAGGCTTCTCACCGATCTTGTAGGTTTCAAGAATTTCGTAGGTCACGGTGTCGCGGGTCGCGTTGAAGTATTGGCGGCAACCGGCAGCGTGAATCCACAGTTCGTGGTGCAGGCCACGGGGGTTGTCGCGGAAGAACATGTAGTCGCCCCACTGCTCGTCGGTGCAGGCATTCGGGTCCAGCGGGCGCGGGATGTGCGCTTGGCCGGACGCGTGGAATTCCTCTTCGGAGCGCAGTTCGCCACAGTGAGGACAGAAGATATGCAACATAGGGAATTTCTCCTGTTAGTGGGCGACGGCCGCAGCGCCGTGTTCGTCGATCAACGCACCGTTGTGGAAACGGTCGATGGAAAAAGGCGCCGCCAATGGGTGCATTTCACCCTTCGCGAGGCTGGCGGCAAATACGTTGCCTGAGCCCGGCGTGGCCTTGAAGCCACCGGTGCCCCAACCGCAGTTGAAGAACATGTTCGGTACCGGGGTCTTGGAGATGATCGGGCACGCATCCGGCGTGGTGTCGACGATGCCGCCCCACTGGCGGTTCATGCGCACCCGCGACAGCACCGGGAACATCTCGACGATGGCCTGGATGGTGTGTTCGATCACCGGGTACGAGCCGCGCTGGCCATAGCCGTTGTAACCGTCGATACCGGCGCCGATCACCAGGTCGCCCTTGTCGGACTGGCTGATGTAACCGTGCACGGCGTTGGACATGATCACGCTGTCGATGATGGGTTTGATCGGCTCCGACACCAACGCTTGCAGCGGGTGGGATTCGATCGGCAGGCGGAAGCCCGCCAGCGAGGCCATGTGCCCGGAGTTACCCGCCGTCACTACACCGACGCGCTTGGCGCCGATAAAGCCTTTGTTGGTTTCCACACCGATGCACACGCCGTTTTCCTTGCGGAAACCGATCACTTCGGTCTGCTGGATCAGGTCCACGCCGAGTGCGTCGGCGGCGCGGGCAAAGCCCCAGGCCACGGCATCGTGACGGGCCACGCCGCCGCGACGTTGCACGGTGGCGCCGAGTACCGGGTAGCGGGTGTTTTTCGAGCAATCCAGGTACGGAATTTCGTCGGCTACTTGCTTGGCATTCAGCAACTCGCCATCCACGCCGTTAAGGCGGTTGGCGCTGACGCGACGCTCGGAATCACGAATGTCCTGCAGGGTGTGGCACAGGTTGTAGACGCCACGCTGGGAGAACATCACGTTGTAGTTCAGGTCCTGGGACAGGCCTTCCCACAGTTTCATCGCGTGTTCGTACAGGTGCGCCGACTCGTCCCACAGGTAGTTGGAACGCACGATGGTGGTGTTGCGCGCGGTGTTACCGCCGCCCAGCCAGCCTTTCTCGACCACGGCCACGTTGGTGATGCCGTGCTCTTTGGCCAGGTAGTAGGCCGTCGCCAGACCATGCCCGCCGCCGCCGACGATGACCACGTCGTAGACCTTCTTGGGGGTCGGCGTGCGCCACATCTTCTGCCAGTTTTCGTGGTGGCTGAGGGAGTGCTTGAAGAGGCCGAAGCCCGAGTAGCGTTGCATAGTCATTACTCCAAAACCGCGCTCAGCGATAAACCGGGAAATCAGCGCACAGGGCAGACACGTGCTTGGCCACGTTGGCCTCGACGTCGGCGTCGCCGAGGTTGTCGAGGATGTCGCAGATCCAACCGGCCAGCTCGATGCACTGCGGCACCTTGAAACCGCGCGTGGTCACCGCCGGGGTGCCGATGCGCAGGCCCGAGGTCACGAACGGCGACTGCGGGTCATTCGGCACGGCGTTCTTGTTGACGGTGATGTGGGCGCGACCGAGGGCGGCATCCGCCTCTTTGCCGGTGAGGCCCTGGCGAATCAGGCTGACCAGGAACAGGTGGTTATCGGTGCCGCCGGACACTACATCGTAGCCGCGTTTGATAAACACGCTGGCCATGGCCTGGGCGTTGTCGATCACTTGCTGCTGGTAGGCCTTGAAACCGGGCTCCAGCGCTTCCTTGAAGCACACGGCTTTGCCGGCGATGACGTGCATCAGCGGGCCGCCCTGGGCGCCGGGGAAGACGGCGGCGTTGAGTTTCTTTTCAATTTCTTCGTTGGCCTTGGCCAGGATCAGACCGCCACGGGGACCGCGCAGGGTCTTGTGGGTGGTGGTGGTGACCACATCGGCGTACGGCAGCGGGTTCGGGTACAGACCGGCGGCGACCAGGCCGGCGACGTGGGCCATGTCGACGAACAGCAGCGCGCCTACTTTGTCAGCGATGGCGCGAAAGCGTGGGAAATCCAGGGTCTTGGAGTAGGCGGAGAAACCGGCCACGACCATTTTCGGCTTGTGCTCCACCGCCAGGCGCTCGACTTCGTCGTAGTCGATCAGGCCGGTGTCGGTGTTGATGCCGTACTGCACCGCGTTGTACAGCTTGCCCGAGGACGACACCTTGGCACCGTGGGTCAAGTGACCGCCGTGGGCCAGGCTCATGCCCAGGATGGTGTCGCCCGCATTGATCAACGCCAGGTACACAGCGCTGTTGGCGGACGAACCGGAGTGTGGCTGTACGTTGGCGTAATCGGCGCCGAACAACTGCTTGGCGCGTTCAATGGCCAGGGCTTCGACCTTGTCCACGTGCTCGCAGCCACCGTAGTAGCGCTTGCCCGGGTAGCCTTCGGCGTATTTGTTGGTGAGGCCGCTGCCCTGGGCCTGCATCACACGCTTGCTGGTGTAGTTCTCCGACGCGATCAGCTCGATATGATCTTCCTGACGCTGCTCCTCGGCGTTCATGGCCGCCAGCAGTGCGTCGTCATATCCCTGGATCTGGTCTTGTTTGCTGAACATCGCGTCTCTCCCAGCCTTTCGTATTGTTGAGGCCCGTGCAGGGCCCTTTGATGCGATGGTAGGGCTGGCGCAGACAGGCCAAATGCCTGCGCACGCCACGCAAAGGTGCGTTTACGACATTGCCGGAACAACACGAAACAAATGTGGGAGGGGGCTTGCTCCGGTACAAACCGGGGACATCGTTTACATTTCTAACCGGGGACATGGTTTACAGGCTAATACGCATGATCAGGAGGTAACTGATCATGCCCTGGAACCAAGAGTCCCCCATGAATCAAAGAATCAAGCTGGTAGCTGATTGGCTTTCTGGCAACTTCACCAAAAGCCAGTTGGCACGCCGCTTTGACGTTAGCCGACCTACCGTCGATAAGTGGATTGCCCGGCACGACGGCGATTTGAGGTCTTTATCCGAACTGTCCCGGCGACCTCACAACAGCCCAAATAAAACCGACGACGAGATTTTGGCCCGTGTAGTAGCGATGAAGGAGGCTCACGATAAATGGGGGCCGAA
>NZ_FOZO01000031.1:0-49838 GCF_900116055.1 Pseudomonas sp. NFACC42-2 | reverse complement strand
GAAGCGCTCGGCATGAAAAGTCCGGGAGACTTGTATGTGCCGTCCACCCGAATTTATCCAGGATGCTTGCCCGATGTGGAATATCCGGCAGAAATGAAAGTTCGAAGCGTCAGGCAGGACGGATCGATCAAGTGGAACGGCAAGTTGGTATTTATCAGCGAGGCGCTGTCCGGGGAAAGGATAGGGCTCAAAGAAGCTGAAGATGATGCTTGGGATTTGTACCTGTGTGATTATCCCTTGGGGAGGCTTGGACGAGGTATGACCCGCGTCCAGGCCTCAAATGTGTAAACGATGTCCCCGGTTTCAGATGTAAACGATGTCTACGGTTCTACATCCCGACAGCGGTGTGTCAGGCGATGATGTGGCGCAGGAGCAGCAGCAGGAGGAAGTGCAGCGGATAAAGGGCGTAGGCCCAGCGGCGCATTGCTGGCGGCGAGGTGCTGTGGGCATGTCGCAATAAGACCAGGCCCGCCAATGGCGCAATCAGGCATGCAGCCAACCCCAACAACGCCACCGGCGTGCCGCTATTGAGCAGGACCTGCCATTGGTTGGCGGCCACGCAGACCCATCCTGGCAGTACACTGAAATACCAAGGCCGACGAAACACCAGCAACATCGCCAGTGGCAGCAACACACCAAAGAAACCGAACATTAAGTGCGACGAAAATACCGCCGCTATCGTGACGGCGATCAACGCCAATCCTCGATCAACAAACGCCTTCTGCTGCCATCCTCGGGCAACCAGCAGCCCCAGTGCCAAGGTGGGCAGCACGTTCAACGTATCGGCATCCTCGATAAACAGCCGATACGGCACTTCGCTGATCACGCTGAACAGCAGCAGCCAGCCCAGGTAGCGCCATTGCCCGGTCACCGGTGCGTTGCGGGCCCGATGCAGGTTCGCCGCAATCGCCAGGCAAAACCACGGGAACGCCAGGCGCCCCGGCACATACAGGCCATCGAGGCTCAGACCGACATAACGCAGGTGGTCCAGCACCATGCTCAGCAGCGCCAGCCACTTGAGCAAATCCAAAGCGCCATCACGGACGCGTCCGACAGGCATGGTTTCAGAACCGTGCATAATTCCCCAGTGACTTTGCATTTACAGTGCGTGCGCAGCGCCAACAATCTTGGTTACAGTGCGCACCAACATCGACCACAGGAATGGGCCATGACCGACAAGAGCCAACAATTCGCCAGTGACAACTATTCGGGCATTTGCCCCGAAGCCTGGGCCGCCATGGAACAAGCCAACCAGGGTCATCAACGCGCCTACGGTGATGATGAATGGACCCACCGCGCCGCCGACGGTTTCCGCAATCTGTTCGAAACCGACTGCGAAGTGTTCTTCGCCTTCAACGGTACGGCCGCCAACTCCCTGGCGCTGTCCTCCTTGTGCCAGAGCTACCATAGCGTGATTTGCTCGGAAACCGCCCACGTCGAAACCGACGAATGCGGCGCGCCGGAGTTTTTCTCCAACGGCTCCAAGCTGCTCACCGCCCGCACCGAAAACGGCAAGCTGACCCCGGAATCGATCCGCGAGATCGCCCTCAAGCGCCAGGACATCCACTACCCCAAACCCCGCGTAGTGACCCTGACCCAAGCCACCGAAGTCGGCAGCGTCTATACCCCGGAAGAAATCCGCGCCATCAGTGCTACCTGCAAGGAACTGGGGCTGAACCTGCACATGGACGGCGCACGCTTTTCCAACGCCTGTGCGTTCCTCGGCTGCTCACCCGCCGACCTGACCTGGAAAGCCGGAGTGGACGTGTTGTGCTTTGGCGGCACCAAGAACGGCATGGCCGTGGGTGAAGCCATCCTGTTCTTCAACCACAAACTGGCGGAAGACTTCGACTACCGCTGCAAACAGGCCGGCCAGCTGGCCTCGAAAATGCGTTTCCTGTCCGCCCCCTGGGTGGGCCTGCTGGAAAACGACGCCTGGCTCAAACATGCGCGCCACGCCAATCACTGCGCACAATTGCTCAGCAGCCTGGTGGCGGATATTCCCGGTGTGGAGTTGATGTTCCCGGTACAGGCCAACGGTGTGTTCCTGCAACTGTCGGAACCGGCGATTGCCGCACTGACGGCCAAGGGCTGGCGCTTCTATACCTTCATCGGCAAAGGCGGTGCGCGGTTCATGTGCGCGTGGGATACCGACGAAGAGCGAGTACGGGAATTGGCCGCAGACATCCGCGAAGTCATGGGCGCCTGACAATGACTCACTGATGTACATAAAACAAATGTGGGAGGGAGCAAGGCCCCTCCCACATTTGGATTGTGTTGTACCTGCTCGAGCAATCAGAACTCGATGCGCACATCGCCCTTCGGTACGCTGCAGCACGACAGGATGTAGCCTTCGGCTTCGTCTTCCTCGGTAATCCCGCCGTTGTGGTCCATCTCGACCTCACCGCCCAGCTTCATCACCTTGCACGTTCCGCAAATCCCCATGCCGCAGGCCTTTGGAATCAACAGACCAAGCTTGGCCGCCGCTGCGTGGACGGTCTCGCCAGGGGCGACGCGAATGCTCTTGCCTGAGGCGATGAACTCCACCTGATGCAGATCCGCGAGGTCGATTTCCGGGGCATCCGCCGCTTGCTCGGCCTGCTCCACCGCGTCGGCGCGGGCTTCCGGCGGCGTGGCGCCGAAGGATTCCTCGTGGTAGCGCGCCATGTCGAAACCGGCGACTTCCAACAGGCGTTTCACCGCATTCATGTAGGGCGTCGGGCCGCAGCAGAACACTTCGCGCTCAAGGAAGTCGGGCACCATCAGTTCGAGCATCTTGTGATTCAAGTAGCCGCGATAACCGGCCCAGGGCTCGCCCAGGCCGTGTTTTTCGCAGATCAGGTGCAGGCTGAAGTTGTCGATCCGCGACGCCATATGCTCCAGCTCGCGGTGGTAGATGATGTCCTTGGGCGAGCGGGCACTGTGGATAAACGTCATGTCGACATTGGCGTTGGTGTCGTAGAACCAGCGCGCCATGGACATCACCGGCGTGATCCCCACGCCGCCACTGAGGTACAGCACTTTCGGGCTGGGGAAGTCGATGGCATTGAACAGCCCGACCGGCCCGTGCACAGCCAATTCCTGGCCTTCATGCAGGGTGTCGTGCAGCCAGTTGGACACCTTGCCGCCCGGCACACGCTTGATGGTCACCGAGAAGCTGTAGGGCACCGACGGCGAACTGGAAATGGTGTACGAGCGCATGATCGGCTGGCCCTCGATTTCCAGCTCCAGGGTGACGAACTGCCCCGGCTTGAAAAAGAACAGGATCGGCTGGTCGGCCATAAAACAGAAGGTGCGCACATCCCAGGTTTCCTGGATGACTTTGACGCAACGGACGATGTGCCGGCCATTGGCCCAGGTCTGGGTGGTTACCGGATTCAGGAAATTATTGGACATGTTGTTCTCCACCGCCGACGTCGGCCTTATGGTGGCGATTCTGCGTAACGCGGGAACCGCCCATTTACCTATCTGCGACATTCACATACTTATCGCGACCAGCCCCCATGCCACGGGGGTTGCGCGTCGGGAACAGAGTGGGCCATGTCGCTCATGGATAAGGTTCGGCGCATCAGCAGCCCCACACTCGCTCCCAACAACGACGTTTTCTTTACGCCTTGCTGCAAACCTGATCAGCCACTATTCGTCGGCCACACAGAATGGCCTTGAGGACACACACGATGGACGTCACCGCAACCTTAAGCTTGGGCGATCCGCTGGAACCCGCACGCAAGGCCACCGCGCAAATGCTGCAAGAGCGCGAGCGCACGTTTTCGCTGCCGCAGCCGTTCTACTCTGATGAGCGGCTGTTTGATATCGACATGCAGGAGATCTTCCAGAAAGAGTGGTTGATCGCCGGCATGACCTGCGAGATCCCCACCAAGGGCAACTACCTGACCCTGCAAGTGGGCAAGAACCCGATCATCGTGATCCGTGGCGCCGAAGGCGTGGTGCATGCGTTCCATAACGTGTGCCGCCACCGTGGCTCGCGCTTGTGCACCAGCGACAAGGGCAAGGTCGCCAAGCTCGTGTGTCACTACCACCAGTGGACCTACGAGCTGGACGGGCGCCTGCTGTTCGCCGGCACCGAGATGGGTGCCGACTTCGACATGAAGCAGTACGGCCTCAAGCCGGTGAATGTGAAGACCGCCGGCGGCTACATCTTCATCAGCCTGGCCGAGAACCCGCCGGCCATCGATGACTTCCTGTCGACGTTGAACCACTACATGGAACCCTACGACATGGAAAACACCAAGGTGGCGATCCAGACCACCTTGTTCGAAAAAGCCAACTGGAAACTGGTGCTGGAAAACAACCGCGAGTGCTACCACTGCAACGCGTCGCACCCGGAACTGTTGAAAACCCTGCTGGAATGGGACGACGTCACCGACCCACGCGCCGATCAGGCGTTCAAGGACCACGTGGCCGCCTCCGCTGCCGCCTGGGATGCCGAGAAGATCCCTTACGCCCACGCCAGCTTCGGCCTGCGTAACCGCATCGTACGCATGCCGCTGCTCAAGGGCACCGTGTCGATGACCCTCGATGGCAAGCAGGGCTGCGCCAAGCTCATGGGCCGCATCAAGAACCCCGATCTGGGCTCGATGCGCATCCTGCACCTGCCGCATTCGTGGAACCACTGCATGGGCGATCACATCATCGTATTCACTGTGTGGCCGATCAGCGCCCAGGAAACCATGGTCACCACCAAGTGGCTGGTGCACAAGGACGCCGTGGAAGGCGTGGACTACGACGTGGAGCGCATGCGCCAGGTGTGGGACGCCACCAACGACCAGGACCGTCGCCTGGCCGAGGAGAACCAGCGCGGGATCAACTCCACCGCCTACCAGCCCGGCCCGTATTCCAAGACCTATGAGTTCGGCGTGGTGAACTTCGTGGACTGGTACAGCGAGCGCATGTTGAACAACATCGGCGCAGCGCCGGCGCCTTACCTCAAGGGTGTGGCCGCCCACGAGTAATTGAAGCCACTTATCGTGCGTAGCAGCTGTCGAGCCCCGGCGAGGCTGCGTTTGCGGTCTGCCTGACACACCGCTGACGCAGCCTCGCCGGGGCTCGTCAGCTGCTACGGCTTTGTGCGGTGCTGGATAAGACGGTATCTACGCCAAGCCTCTCTACTGATCAAAACTTAATCAAATCTGCTGTAGACCTCTCACAGCCTGCCCTACAGCCTTTACCCAACAACTTATCCACAAAGCCACCCACAGCAATTGTGGGCAACTGCGCTATCCAACCAAAATTAATTGAAGAAAATCCGTGACTTATTCAAGTTGACGGTTCCAGCGACACATTGATCACTTATTGATCAAAACCCTACAAGCTACGTAGAACGTGACCTGTAGCGGTACGCAAACACCTTATCCACAGAACCGCCAACAGACTTTGGGGGCAACTTCGGCAGCGCTGTGGAAAACCGCGTCAAACCTTCATATACCAAGGGTTTCAGCTATATTCCTGGGGTTTAGCGGCAACTTGATCAATAAACAACCAGACGACGGAAAGCCTCTATTCATAAGGCCTGTAGCGGATAGCAAACATCTTATCCACAGAAGCGCCAACAGACTTTGGGGGCAACTCCAACCGCTGCTTCCTCCTTATCCACACAAAAAAGCACCAGAAAACCGTAACTTAGCTTGGTCGTTTTTCGTACAGGAGCTTGCAAGCCTTGATTTACGGGGCGTGTGGATAAACACCAACACCTTATCCACAGCCAGGCTCACAGTGTTTGTGGGTAACCGCGCACCTGTACAAAAAACACCCAGCATCTACACTCACCCTTGCAGTCAATTCCATGGCCTGGGTTAACGCGGAAGTCCTTGGCAGCCTGATCGGGAGGAAGAACGGTGATGTGGCAGGGCAAGCCCAGCCATCACTGCGCCAAAGGTTTTACGCTGATTGAATTACTACTGACGCTGGCCCTGCTGGCCACGCTTGCGACAGTGGCTTATCCGCTGACAGCATTGATGGGTAAACGTGATCGAGAACTGGACCTGCAACGTTCGTTGCGGGAAATCCGGCGTGCGATCGATGCCTACAAAGACGCCAGTGACGATGGCCGCATTGAAAAGAGCATCACTGACAGCGGTTATCCACCCTCCCTGCACGTATTGGTCGAGGGGGTGACAGACAAGACCAACCTTCAGGGCAACAAACTCTATTTCCTGCGACGCATTCCCCGCGATCCCGTGTGCGAGTGCCCTGAACGTGCGCCCGCAGAAACCTGGCAGCTGCGCAGCTACAAAAGCACTGCGGATAATCCACAAGAGGGAGAAGATGTATTCGACGTTTCATCCCGAAGCACCCGGGAGAGTTTGAATGGAACGTCATACAGCCAATGGTAATCGGGGTTTTACCCTGATTGAGTTGCTGGTGGTCATGGCGATCATCGCCACCCTCATGACCCTGGTCACCCCGCAGTACTTCCGCCAGCAGACCAAGGCGCAGGAAACCGTGCTGCGCCACAACCTGTCCTCGATTCGCCAGGCCCTGGACCAATACCGCGAGGACCACGGCGCCAACCCCGATTCCCTGCAAGCCTTGGTCGACCGCCGCTACCTGCGCGAGGTCCCTACGGACCCGCTGACCGGCAGGCGTGACACCTGGCACCTGCAACCATCGGACGAACAAGGCCTGGGCGATGTGCGCAGCGGCGCGCCCGGCACCGACACCAACGGGAGCGCCTATGCCGACTGGTAGACAACCCCAGCAGGGCTCGGTGTTCATGGGCATGTTGGTGACAGTGGCCGTGGTGGCCGTGATGCTGATGGAAGTCGGCACCCTGTGGTCCAGCGTGCTGCAGCGCGAACGCGAGCTGGAACTGCTGGCGCGGGGCAATGAGATTCGCCGGGCAATCGGGTTGTACTACGCGGCCGGCAGCACCTACCCCAAGTCCCTAGAAGACCTGGTGCTCGACCGTCGCCAACCGACCGTCAAGCGCTACCTGCGCCGTACCTATGCCGACCCGCTGACCGGCAGCGCCGAGTGGGGCGTGGTGGCCGGACCCGGTGAAACCATCATGGGCGTGTTCAGCACGGCCGAGGGCACGCCGTTCAAACAAGGTAACTTTTCAGTCATCAATCAGAGTTTTACAGGACAAGGCAGTTATCAAGGGTGGGTGTTTCTGTTTGGCCCTGGGCAGAACAACCCTGCAACCCGCGTCGCTCCCATGGGAGATCAACTGACCCGATGACGCTCACACACTCGACACACTGATCGTTCCAGCCGTTCGGAACTTGTTTATCTGAATTAAGGTGGATCAAGCATGAGTAACTTACAGCGCTTAACGAAATGGTTGTTGGCGGCGGTCTTGTTGGCACCGACGCTGGTCATGGCCCACGGTGCGGTGGACAAGCCCATCGCGCGGCAGGTCTATTGCAAGACGCTCCCGGATTTCTGGTCAGGAAGCCCCAGCGATAACGGCTGCGCAGCCCTGTCTGCAAAAAGTGGGCAGTATCCAGGCCAGCAATGGAACGAAGTGGCCCATTTGATCAAGGCACCTGGTTACAACGATCCGGAGATCGTCAAAAGAGAAGTGCCCGACGGCCAACTGTGCTCGGCGGCCGACAGTAAGAAAGATGGCCTGAACATTGTCTCGGATGACTGGCACCGTACTGACGTAACACCCTCCAACGGCATGATGGACGTGCGCATCATCGGTACGGCCCCGCACGTTCCCAGTTTTGTGAAGGTCTTTCTCACAAAACCGGGTTTTGACCCGACCCAGTCGCCGTTGACCTGGAATGACCTGACACTCATCCATTCCGAGCAATTCAGCGTCGCACAAACCAACTGGGGCAACGATCCTCCCACCATTTCCGGCGCTTCTGGGTACTTCAAGTTCCCTGTGCCGATTCCTTCGACGCAAACGGGCAAAGCCACGCTGTTCGTGCAGTGGCAACGTATCGATCCAGCGGGCGAAGGGTTCTATAACTGCAGTGACATCAACCTCATCGGTGCCGGGATCCCGGAGCAGTGGGTCAATCTTGGCCAATTCATCGATTCGATCATGAACACCCTTAAAGCCGGTGACTCGGTCCACTTCCGCATCCTCGATAACTCACCGGCGGCCAAGGAAGTGGTGGACATCACCCTGCCGATCAGCGCGAACAACCTGGACCCCAATATCTGGGGCAAGCAGTTGGCGGACAGGATCAATCCCACTATTGCCAAAGTGGGGGAGAAAAAGGGCAACACGATCGTATTCAACCCCACCGACTCCAGTGCCAACTCGGTCTACACCACCGCCAAGGGTTACAGCCGAGCGATGGCGATCATTGCCGGCGAAGGCCCAGGCCCGGTCAATCCGGCGCAACCGGTGGCACGCATCACGGGGCCGAGCACATTGAAGTCGGGGCAAAGTTTTACGTTCAGCGGCGCGGGATCGTCAGGCAGCAACGGGCCCTTGCTCTATCTGTGGACAGTTCCAGGAATGGTGGGTGCACAGAATGGAGCGACCGTCAGCGGCACTGCCTACACCGTCACGCAAGAGACGAAATTCACAGCACAGCTGAAGGTTCGCGATCAGCAAAATGGCAAGACCGACCAGGCTGAGGTTGCCTTTACGGTCATGCCACCCGGAGGCGGTGAGGAATACCCAGCTTACAAAGAGGGCACGCCCTACAAAGCCGGCGACATCGTGAGCAATAACGGCAAAAACTATAAGTGCAAACCTCACCCCTACACCGCGTGGTGCGCAGGCGCCGCATGGGCGTACGCACCAGGGACGGGCACGGCCTGGGATCAGGCCTGGGAGGAAGCCCAATGACCCATTCAAAACCATATGCAGTTACTGGATAAGCATAAGAGCCAAACGTTATAGGGCGCCCCACGGCGCCTTATATCGAGCAACGCTACAGTTGAAGATGTTCTTGAATTGAAAAGGTTCTAACGCAGTCCTACCGGCGGTGCCCGCTTCACAGCGGGCCGGGAGAGTGACACACAACCGCCGTACCTTGGCACTCCCAACAGGGTATTTCCATGCGTATTCATTCATTTATCCACAGCCCCCAGCGTGCCTTCACCTTGCTGGAACTGCTGGTCGTCCTGCTGATCATCGCCCTGCTCGCCGGCTACGTCGGCCCGAAGATGTTCGATCGCCTGGAACTGGCCAAGGTACAAACCGCCCAGGGCCAGATGAAAGCCCTTGCCGACGCCTTGAACCAGTACCGCCTGGACAACGGCAACTACCCCGACGAAACCCTCGGCCTCGACGCCCTCACCACCCGGCCCGCCAACGCCAGCCATTGGCAGGGCCCCTATGTGAAGACGCTGCCGCCAGACCCTTGGGGTAACCCGTATCTCTACAAGAACCCCGGCACACCGCCCAACGATGCGGAGATCATCTGCCTGGGCCGTGACGGCAAGGCCGGCGGGGTGAATACCTACGCCGACATTGTGTACGGCCTCTGACATGTACACGCTGCGGCTGGTCCTGATGCTGCTGTGCCTCACGGGTACCGCACAGGCCAACTGCTGGCAACTGGCAGCCAGCCGTTACCACGTCGACCCGCTGTTGCTGTACGCCATCGCCAAGGTCGAATCCGGCCTCAACCCCAGCGCACGCAACCTCAACAGCGATGGCAGCCAGGACATCGGCCTGATGCAAATCAACAGCCGCCACTTGCCCGCACTGGCGCGGTTCGGCATCACCGAACAGCACCTGATTACCCAGCCTTGCACCAGCGTCATGGTGGGTGCGTGGATTCTTGCCGGGTTTATCCGCGAGCAGGGTTATGGCTGGCAGGCCGTGGGCGCCTATAACGCCGGGGCCAAGCCGGACCGGGAAGCACGGCGCTCACGCTACGCCCTGGCGGTGTGGCGTTACTACGCGGTGTTGTTGCAACAGCGCCAACAACGGGCAGGGCAAATACCATGATCGACGTTGACGTGCGCATCATCCGTGACGGCCATGTGCAGACCCTGCGCCTGCAAGCCGTTGACGTCGCCCAGGCGCGCCAGCAACTGCAGGCCGACGGCGCCCAGGTCATCTCGCTGAAAGCCCGCCGCCCACTCAAACTGCCCAGCCGTCGCAGTACGTTCGCCCTGGGCCTGTTTATCCAGGAACTGGTAGTCCTGCTCGATGCCGGCCTGGTGCTGGTGGAAGCCGTGGAGACCCTGCGCGACAAGGCGCCCGCCGGCATCAACCGGCAGGTCATGAGCGATCTGCTCGCCTCAATGTATGAGGGCAACTCGCTGTCCAGGGCAATGCAGCTCAAGCCGCAGACCTTCCCGCCGCTGTTGATTGCCACGGTGGCGTCCTCGGAACACAGCGGCCAATTGGCCGTGGCCCTGCGCCGCTACCATCATTTTGAAGCCCACCTGGCAACCGTGAAGAAGCGCGTCAGCGGCGCCCTGATGTACCCCTTGGTGGTACTCAGCGTCGGCGCGTTGATCCTGCTGTTCCTGCTGTTCTTCGTGATCCCGCGCTTTGCCTCGGTGTTCGACGCCGTGGCCGACCTGCCGGCCACGGCGCGCTTCATGGTGTGGTGGGGCGCACTGGTAGACGCGCGCGGCATGGAGTTGTTGCTTGGCCTGGTGCTGGCGATTGCCGCGCTGGTGCTGTTGTTGCGCAGCGCCGGGTTCAAGCGCCGCATCGCCCAGCTGTTCTGGAAGATCCCCAGCCTGGGCGCCCAGCGCACGCTGTTTATCCTCGCGCGCTTTTATCGCACCGCCGGCATGTTGTTGATGGGCGGCATGCCGGTGGTCACTGCGGTGGAGCTGTCCGGTGCCCTGCTGCCCGTGGAACGCCAGGCGGACCTGCGCCAGGCCATGACCGACATCCAGGCCGGCCAACCACTGTCCACTGCCCTCGCCCGCCATCGATTGACCACCGCCGTCGCCGAACGCCTGTTACGCGTGGGTGAACAAAGCGGCGAGCTGGCGGCGATGTGCGAGCGCATCGCGCAGTTCCACGATGAAGCGCTGGAGCGCGCCATCGAGCTGTTCAGCAAAGTCTTCGAGCCCTTGTTGATGCTGGTGGTGGGCGGGCTGATCGGCCTGATCGTATTCATGTTGTACATGCCGATTTTCGAACTGGCAGGCTCCATCCAGGGGTAGTGCGATGAGCGAACAGACACGGCAATGGCAGGCCCTTGCAGAGCAACGCGGGCTGAGCTTGTCCAATTACCTGCTGGAGGTGCTGGAGAAGGCACCCGACCAATTAAGCACGATCGCCCAGCCCCTGGGCCTGCTTGCCATCGCCCCGGAAAACCTCAGTGAACACTGGCGCTTCGACCTGCTGGCACTGCCCCAGGCGCTGATCCATAACGTGCTGCCTGTGGATAACCACGGCCAGCCGTGCCTGGTACTGGGAGACCCTTTCACCCTGGCCAGCCGGCACTGGCTGCAATCCTCGAAAACCTTGCGTCAACTGCCCCTGGCCATGAGCCTGCCCGGCGCGGTCAAGGCCCAGTTGAGCCTGGCCGAAGCCAGCCAACGGGTGATGCAACCTTTCGGTGAGGACGACGAGAATGCCCGCGTCGGCCAGGCCGCCCAGGAAATTTCCCTGAGCAGCATCGCTCGCGACGACAACCCGGTGGTGCGCCTGGTCAACTCCATGCTGTTCGACGCCCTGCAAAGCCGTGCCAGCGATGTCCATGTGGAAACCACCCCCCAGGGCCTGGTGATCAAGTACCGCATCGACGGCGTGTTGCAGCAGATGGGCCAGGCCAGCGGCATGGACATGGCCGAGCAGGCACTGTCGCGGATCAAGGTGTTGTCGGAGCTGGATATCGGCGAGCGGCGGGTACCCCAGGACGGGCGTTTCAAGATGAAAATCCAGGGTCGCGAAGTGGACTTTCGCGTGTCGATCATGCCCAGCATCCACGGTGAAGATGCGGTGCTGCGGATTCTCGACAAGTCCCAGCGCGGCGAGTCCCTGAGCCTGGAAACCCTGGGGTTGAACGCCGAGACCATCGCACGCATCCGTGTGTTGGCCGGCGAACCCTACGGCATGTTGCTGGTGACCGGCCCCACCGGCAGCGGCAAATCCACCACGCTGTATGCCGCTCTGTCGGAGACCAATACCGGCGAGAAAAAGATCATCACCATCGAAGACCCGGTGGAATACGAACTGCCCGGGGTCCTGCAAATCCCGGTGAACGACAAGAAGGGCCTGACCTTCGCCCGTGGCCTGCGCTCGATCCTGCGTCACGACCCGGACACCATCCTGGTGGGGGAAATACGCGACGGTGAAACGGCGGGCATTGCGGTGCAAGCGGCGTTGACCGGACACCTGGTGCTGTCGTCGGTGCACGCCAACAGCGCGTTCAGTGTGCTGGAGCGCTTTACCTACATGGACGTGGACCCGGCCAGCTTTGTCGAAGCCCTTAACGGCGTGGTCGCCCAGCGCCTGGTGCGGCGCATCTGCCCGGATTGCGGTACGGATGCCGACCCCGACCCCGACATCACCCACCTCGCCCAACTCGCCGAGGCTCAACTCCAACAGGGTCACTACCGCGTGGGCAAAGGCTGCGAGGCCTGCCGTCACACCGGCTATCGCGGCCGACTCGCCCTGGCCGAAGTGCTGACACTGACCGACAGCATCAAGGAGGGCCTGCTCAACCGCAGTTCAGCCTCCACCCTGCGCGAACTGGCCCGTGAAGCCGGCCACGTGTTTATCCGCGACATCGCCCTGGCCCATGCCGCCCAGGGCGACACCACGCTCAAGGAGATCCACCGTGTCATTTCCCTTTATTGAGCATGTGGTGTGGCTGCACAGCGACGGCGCCGAATGGGCCGCACGACCGCGCTGGCGCGGTGCGGCAGTATGGCGTGCGCAACAGGCTGGCGAACCATTGGCCGCCTGTGCCGAACTGCTGGAACAGGCGCCGCGCGGCCGCGTCGGGTTTCTGGACCGGGCCACGGTGCTGCTGGGCTTCCCCCATGTGCACTACCTGATGCTGGCGTGGCAAACCGGCGTGTACAGCCAGGCCGACTGGCAAGGCTTGGCCGAAGTGACCTTCAACCAACAGGCAGGCATCGACCCCGGACAGTGGCAAGTGCAAGTCGCCAACAGCACCTTTGGAGATGAACGCCTGGCGGTCGCGACACCACGGAATTTGCTGCAAGACCTGCGGGAGTTGTTCAAGCAACAGCACCTGCCGCTGGTGACATGCACGCCATTGTTGACGGCCGTGGCCCAACGGTACTGGCAGCAATTGCCTGACGATTGCGTGCTGGCGGTACCTGAGGCGCGAGGTCTCAGTTGCCTTTACCGGCAACACGGTGTGGCTCATCAAGTGTGCGTGCTGCAAACCCCACCCGGCAGCCCCTTGAGCGACAACCTGTTCACCGCCGACCTGCTGGCGCAGCGGCACGCGGCGGCCACATGGGTCGTCGCCAATCACCCCACTGAACATTGGCTGGGGCCACTGCATCCCTGGCTGGGGGAGCCGTTGGCATGATCGCTCAGCTGAAATCACAGCTCGTCGGTGCCTGGCGACAGCGGCAGGCGCCGGACGTCGACTTCCTGCACCCCAACGCCGTCTATCGGCCGCTGGTGAGTGTGTTGTGGCTGGTCGCCGCCGGGCTTGCCTTCATCACCTGGCAACACTGGCAGCGCATGGAGCATCAGCAGCAACAGACCGATGCTTTGGAGCAGCGCTTTATCGAATTGACACGTCGCCAGGAACAATTGATCCAGGCCGCCATTCGCTTGTCACCCCAGCAGAAACAACAACTGGCAGCCTTTTCCCGACAGCAGGACACGCCCTTCGCGTTGATGGACGCCGTGGCCCGGGCCTGGTCCGCGGAAGTCGCGCTGACGCGCGTGGAGGTCGACACCCAGGCCCGGCTGATTCACTTGGAGTTGGAAGCCAAGGTGCTGGGGGATGCCTTTCGCTTTGTCGAACGGCTCAAGGCCCAGCCAGGGGTGCACGTGAACCTGCAACAAAGCGCACGCAAGGCCAATGACCCGCAACACCCGGTGCAGGTCAAACTCGCGGTTGGTGCGGGGTAGTCGCCCATGGACGCACTGACCCGCCACCTCCCGCGCGTGCGCTGGCACCTGATGCAATGGCAACAGCGCCTGGGCTTTTGGGGGCTGCTGGCGCTGGGGCTGATGGCGGCAACGTTGCTGATCGAAGTCACAGTGATTCATCCGGCAGGCATTGCCGACAGCCTGCGGCGCCAGGAACTGGAGGCCGGTATCGCCGAGCAGCCCCAGGATGTGCAGGTGACCGAACCGGCCGTGGTCGAACGCCTGCCCAGTGCACAGGACTTCGCCCCACGTCTGGAAAAGCTGCTGGACCTCCTCAGCCGGCGCGGCTTTATCATCGAACAGACCACCCTGGCCTACTCCGCGCCCGGCGACACCGGGCTGCAACGGCTGGACGTGGACATTCCCCTCGTCGGCCCCTACGCCTTGCTGCGCGATGCCCTGGTCGACGTCGCCAATGAGCCGGCCGTGCGCATCGAACGCCTGGCCCTGGAGCGCAAGGAAATCACCAGCGGCATGTTGAACATCAGACTCAAGGTGAGTGTGCTGGGGGTGGTGGAATGACGCTGCCGCTGTATCTGCGCGTGCTGTTGCTGCTGACCTTGATCGGCTGCGGCTGGCTATTCTGGCAGGACACTGCGGCCCCCCCCACGCCCTCACCGGTGCCAGTGATCGCCCGCCCTGTGCAGGAGCCCTCGGCACCGGTCGCCGCACCTGCACCGGCGGTGGCCGAAGCCATCGACCTGTTTCCCGCCCAGACCTGGACACCTGCACCGCCGCCCATACCGGTCGACACCTCAACGCCCACGCCACCGCCCCTGCCCTTCACCGTGAGCGCGCAATGGCGCTACGAGAACCAGGCGAAAATCGTCGTGCTCAGCGGCAATGGCAGCCAGTACATCCTGTGCAACCGTTGCTCGGTACCCGGGCGCATCGTGCCCGGCAGGATGCTCGACGCGCACTACCGGCTGGACAAACTCACCGACACCGCCGTGGTGCTGACCTACATGCCCCTCAGGCATGTCAGCACCTTGCGGCTGGACACTCACTGACCGGCGCAGGACACGATCATGGCCATACGCACGTGGATACCCTTGAGCCTCGCCGTGGCCCTGCTCAGCGCCTGCCAGACCCAGCGGGCGATCAAGGAGAGCGACGAGTTGCGCCAGAAGGGCGACATCATCCGCTCGGTCGAAGTGCTGCAAGCCGAAGCCAGACAGGCCCCCGACGATGTGCAACTGCGCACCGCCAACTTCAGCAAGCTGGAATTGCTGGTGGCCCAATACAGCCGCGAAGCCAGCACCGCGTTGATGCGTGGCGACGATGCCGCTGCCATCCGCGCCCTGGAAACCATCCTCAAATACGACCCCAGCAACCTCGGCGCGCGCCAGGAAATCCAGAGCATCCAGGCGATGAAACAGCTGCGCCCGCAACTGGCCCAGGCCTACGAGATGAAGCGCTCCAACCCGGTGGAAGCCCTCAACCTGGTGCGCCGGATCATCGCGCAAAAGCCCAACTACCGAGAGGCCCTGGACTTTCGCAATGCCCTGACCCGTGAACTGGTGAGCGCCGATTACCTCAGCGCCGACCTCTCCGAGGCCATGCGCAAACCCCTGAGCCTGGAGTTCAGCGCCCAAAGCCTGACCACGATTTTCGAGACCATTGCGCGCCTGTCGGGGGTCAACTTCGTCATCGACAAGGACGTCAATCCCAGCGCCTCGGCGAGCATGACCGCGAGCCGAACCACCGCCGAAGACGCGCTGAACCTGCTGCTGACCACCCAGGGGCTGGACAAGAAGGTCCTCAACGCCAACACCCTCCTGGTTTATCCCCGCCGCCCGGACAAGGAACGGGAATACCGCGAGTTGGCCGTGCGCACCTTCTACCTCAGCCATGGCGACCCCAAGGTCATCGCCGCCGAGATCAAACAGGTGCTCAAGCCCAAGGAGGTGCTGGTGGACGAACGCCTGAACGCGGTGATCGTGCGCGATGGACTGGACACCCTGAGCGCCGTGGAAAAACTGGTGGAAGCCATTGATATCGCACAATCGGAAGTGACCATCGACATCCAGGTGCTGGAGGTCAGCCTGACCGACGAGTTGAACCTGGGCATCCAGTACCCGGAGAGCATCGGCCTGTCCGTGGGCAACCTGGCCAACGTGCCTGCCGGGCTGGCAGGCATCCCGCTCAGCGCATTGCGCGGGATCAATGGCGACAACATCCTGCTCGACGCGGGCAGTACCTCGGCGCGCATCAATATGCTGCAACGCAGCGGCAACACCGTGACCCTGGCCAACCCCAGGGTGCGGGTGCGCAACCGCGAAGAAGCCCAGGTAAACATCGGCGACAAGATCCCGGTGGTGACCACCACCACCGCCAACCAGATCACCACCTCGTCGGTGTCTTACCAGGACGTGGGGTTGCAGATCACGGTCAAGCCGAATATCAGCCTGAGCGATGAGGTGAACCTGGAGCTGAACGTGGAAATGAGCCATATCACCAAGCGTATTCCCGGCTCGGAAAACGTACCGGCCACCTTCGAACTCGGCTCACGGGCCACCAAGACCCTGCTGACCGCGCGCAACAATGAAACCCAGATCGTCTCGGGGCTGATCCGTACGGCGGACGTCGACGAGGGCTCGGGGCTGCCATGGTTGAGCCAGATCCCGTGGATCGGCAAGAAGCTGTTCGGCACCAACCAGAATACCCAGCAGAAAACCGAGATCATCCTGCTGCTGACCCCGAGGATCGAACGCAACCTGGACCTGCCGATTGCCCAGATCAGCACCTTCCACAGCGGCACCGAGGCGCGCAGTTCGACCCAGGGCATGATCCTGCGCGACACCACCGATAAAATGATCCTCAAGCCGATTGGCGGCGACCCCACGCCGGCGCTGCCCCCGCCGATGCAACAGCCGGATGCCACCTGGCAACCCCTGCCGCCCCCGCTGCCGGATCTGGTGCCCAAGCCTGCGCCCGAACCTGCGCCCCAATGAAGATCCAATGTGGGAGGGGGCTTGCCCCCGATTGCAATGTGTCAGTCTCAGCATCTTTAACTGAAGCACCGCTATCGGGGGCAAGCCCCCTCCCACCTTGGTTTTGCAGTGTTAGTGGGTTAGCGCACGACGCCTTCTTCGATCAGCAACTTGAGAATGGCTTGGGCGCCCTCCTCGGCGCTCACACCTTTGAGCACCTGCCCACCGCCACCACTGGCCTTGGCGGTGGCGGCTTTCATGCGGTCGGCGCCGCTCTTGGCCTTGATCACCTTGAGGCGCTTGGGCCGGGGCTTGGCCGGTTGCAGCACGGCGCCTGTGAATAGCGCGTCCTGCTCGACTTCCACTTCGTGGGCCGCCAATTCACCGCGTTGTGCCGGACCGTAGGCACTCTGCCGGGGCTTCGGCGCGGCGTTATCCACCGTCGCCAGAAACGGCAGGCGCACCTTCAAGCGCCTGCGCTGCCCACGGGGCAAGGCTTGCAGCACATGGGCCACACCGCCGTCGATAGACTCCACCTCGGCCAGCCCGACAATCAGCGGCCAGCCCAATTGCTCGGCCAACAGGAACGGCAACATGCCCGAGCCCTCACCGGTTTCGGCCTGGCTGCCGGCAAGCACCACCTGGGCACCGGCGTGGCGCAGGTACTCGCCGAGCACCGGCAACGCATCGCTGCCCTCCGGTTGTTCCAGCACGTGCAACTGTGGCAGGCCCATGCCCAGGTAGCTGCGCAGGGTCGGTTCGGCGATGTTACCGGCGTGCAGCACCTGCAACTTATCCCCAGCCATCTGCAGACCCAGTTCGACCGCGCGCGCATCCTGTTCGGCGCGGCGTGGCCGGCCGGAGGTGGGGTGGGCGCCGATGGACACCAGGCTGATTACATTCGTGGTCATGGTCATGTCCTCAAGCCGCATCGCGCTTGGCGCCGTTGCGGTAGGCCTCGACCGCAGCGATCAAGGCTTGCAGAATCGCGGCGCTTTCGCCGATCACCGACAGGTCGGCACGCTTGATCATGTCGCAGCCCGGGTCGAGGTTGATCGCCACCACCTTGTCGCAGGCACCAATGCCTTGCAGGTGCTGGATCGCCCCGGAAATCCCCACGGCCACATACACCCGCGCCGTCACCCAGGTACCGCTGGCGCCGACCTGGCGATCACGGGCCATGAATCCATCGTCCACCGCCACCCGCGAGGCGCCTTCGGTGGCCCCCAATGCCGCGGCGGTCTGGTGGAACAGCGCCCAGTCCTTCACGCCGTTGCCGCCAGAGAAAATAAACTCGGCCTCGGCCATGGGAATCGCCGCCGGGTCCACCGCCACCGCGCCGAGATCCTCGATACGCGGCAGGCTGCGCGCCAGGCTTGTGGATAACTCCACAGGCAGCACTTCATGGCGTGTGTCGCTGACCGGATCGGCGCATTCGGCGGCGGCCAGAATCAGGCGTGGCAGCGGCCGCGCCAAGTCTTCCCGGCCCGCACCGGCGCGGCCGATGCACTCGTCGCCCTTGATCTGCCAGACGCGAGTGGCCGGGCGCTCCTTGAGACTGGCGGCAAAGCGCCGACCCAACTCGCCACCACCACTGCGGCTGTCGGGCAGCAACCAGTGGCGCGGGTTGAACTGGTTATCCACAGCCCGCAGGCCCTGGACACGTTGCTCCGGTGAATAACCGTCGAATTCGTGGCCGTCGAGCACCAGCAGGCGATCGACACCGGCCGTGGCAAACGCGCTTTCCTTGTGTTCGCCAAACACCACCGCCAGCACCGCGCCGTCGTTGCCGGCGAGTTGCCGCGCCAGGCCGAGCAGGTCGCGGTCGTGGCTGCTCAAGCGGCCGCCGACCATGTCCGGCACTACGTTGATGTAGAACGCAGGCGCAGGCACCTGATGCAGCGGCAACTGCACTTCAATCGCCGCCGTACGCTTGGCCGCACCGCCCTGCTGGGCACCGCTGCGGTCGATGCGCTTGATGCCGTTGGGGCCGATAAAACCGACACCATGCACGTTCTTGCGGAGGATGCCGTTAGGCCCCATCCAGCTGTGTTGCAGCGGCTGCATCGCCGCATGCAGCGGGTGCAGACGGTTACGGGCGATCCATTCGGCCCGTGGGTCGCGGCGGATAATGTCGCTCATCAGTGCACCTCCGCAGGTTCACGCTTGTTGGGAGCTTTGGCCGGTGCGACGTCTTCCAGCAAAGCATCGGCCACCAGCTCGGCGATGTCCTTGATCAACGGGCGCGGTTCAACCACACCTTCGAGCATCGCCGTGCACTGCGGGCAACCCACCGCCACCAGCTCGGCACCGGTCTCGCGGATGTCCTCCATGCGCATATCGGGGATACGTTGCTTGCCGGGGATGTCGGTAATCGGCGCGCCGCCACCGCCGCCGCAGCAGCGTGAGCGGAAACCGGAACGCTGCATCTCCTTGACCTCGATACCCAACGCTCGCAGCACTTGGCGCGGGGCCTCGTATTCGCCGTTGTAGCGGCCCAGGTAGCACGGGTCGTGGTAGGTCACGCTGTTGCCTTTGTGCTGGCCCAGGTTCAGCGCGCCTTCGCCGATCAGCTCGGCCATGAAGGTGCTGTGGTGCTGCACAAGATAGTTGCCGTTGAAGGCGCCGTATTCGTTTTTCAGCACATGGAAACTGTGGGGGTCGCAGGTGACGATGCGCTTGAAGCTGTACTTGGCCAGCGTCTGGATATTGCGCGAGGCCAGCAGCTGGAACGTCGCTTCATCGCCCAAGCGTCGCGCCACGTCACCGCTGTCGCGTTCTTCCAGGCCGAGCACCGCGAAGTCGACCTTGGCCGCTTTCAGTACTTTGACGAATGCGCGCAGGGTGCGCTGGTTGCGCATGTCGAAGGCACCGTCGCCGACCCAGAACAGCACGTCGGCACTGCCTTTTTCGCTGAGCAGTGGCAGGTTCAGATCCGCCGCCCAGTTCAGGCGGCCGCCCGGGGCAAAACCACCGGGGTTGTCGGTGGCGATCAGGTTTTCCAGGACTTCGGCGCCCTTGTTCGGCGTCGCGCCTTTTTCCAGGGTGAGGTGGCGGCGCATGTCGACGATGGCGTCGACGTGCTCGATCATCATCGGGCACTCTTCCACGCAGGCACGGCAGGTGGTGCACGACCACAGGGTCTCGGCGTCCACCAGGCCGTTGACGATCGGCTGGTGCGGGTTGCCGCTGTGCTCGCCAATCGGTTTACCTGGATAAGGGCTGCCGGCGAACTTGGCATCGGTGCCGCCGGCCAGGCCGACCACCATGTCCTGGATCAGCTTTTTCGGGTTCAGCGGCTGGCCGGCGGCGAAGGCCGGGCACGCTGCTTCGCACTTGCCGCACTGCACGCAGGCGTCGAAACCGAGCAGTTGGTTCCAGGTGAAATCCTTGGGTTTTTCCACGCCCAGGGGCGCGCTCTTGTCGCTCAGGTCCAGCGGTTTCAAACCCGTGGAACGACCACCGCCAAAGCGTTCGGCGCGACGGTGCCAGGCCAGGTGCAGGGCACCGGCGAAGGCGTGCTTCATCGGGCCGCCCCAGGTCATGCCGAAGAACATCTCGGACACGCCCCACAGCACACCCACACTCAGCAGCGCGGCCAGCAGCCAGCCACCGAAGTCGGCGGGCAGGATCCCCGCCACCGGCAGCGTCACCAGGAAGAAACTCACCGAGAACGCCATCAGGCTTTTCGGCAGGCGCATCCACGGGCCCTTGGACAGGCGCGACGGCGGATTGCGCCGCCGCAGGTAAACGAAGGTGGCGCCGACAAACATCAACACCGAGGCCAGCAGCAAGGCGTAGCCGAGGATACGGTTATGCAGGCCGAAGCCGTGCACCAGGATTGCCAGCAGCGCCGACAGCACAAAGCCCAGGGCCGTGGCGACGTGGGTGTTGGCGATGTATTTGTCGCGGGCGACCACGTGGTGCAGGTCGACCATGTAGCGCTTGGGCATGGCCAGCAGACCGCCCAGCAGGTCGACCTTGGAGGCACGGCCACGGCGCCACATGTTCACCCGGCGCAGGGCGCCGAGGACGGCGAGGCCCAGGGCGGTAAATAAGAGAATAGGCAGCAAGGTGTTCAACATGGTGAAGCTCCCACAGACCGCACAGGTCTACTGTGAAACTGGCCCGAATGTGGGAGGGGGCTTGCTCCCGATGGCGGACTGTCAGTTGGTACAGTTGTCGCTGAACCACCGCTATCGGGGGCAAGCCCCCTCCCACATTTGACCGCGTTCACCTCATCAAAAGTCTTTGCACAGGCGCAGGGCGTCATAGATGGCAGCGTGGGTATTGCGCTGCGCCACACAGTCACCGATGCGGAACAGCAAGTACCCTTCGCCCGCCTCGCTCAAGCATGGCTGCGGCTTGATCGCGAACAGGGCTTCGACGTCGATCTGGCCCTTGTTGCGCGAACCTTCCTTGAGCCCGTAGTAAATGGCTTCGTCCGGACGCACGCCGTTTTCGACCACCACCTGATCCACCACCCGCTCCTCTTTGGCGCCGGTGTATTCGTTCTCGAGCACCGCCACCAGCTTGTCGCCCTCGCGGTAGACCTTTTCCAGCATCATGTCGCCGGTCATGATCACTTCCTTGGGGTACATGCTGCGGTAGTAGGTCGGGAACGACGTACCGCCGATGGCTACGCCCGGCTTGATGTCATCGGTGACGATTTCCACCTGGCAGCCTTTGTCGGCCAGGAAGTCCGCCACCGACATGCCGGTGAATTCGCAAATGGTGTCGTACACCAGCACGTTCTTGCCCGGCGCGACTTTGCCGTCGAGCACGTCCCAGCTGCTCACCACCAAGCCTTCGGCGGCCCCCCAGTGTTCGTTCTGTTCGATAAACGGATGCCCGCCGACCGCCAGCACCACCACGTCCGGACGCAGGTCCAGGATGGTCTCGGCATCGGCGGCCACGCCCAGGCGCAGGTCGACTTTCAAGCGCGCCAGCTCCAGCTGGAACCAGCGGGTGATACCGGCGATCTGGTCGCGTTGCGGCGCTTTGGAGGCGGTGGTGATTTGCCCGCCGATAAATTCTTTCTTCTCGAACAGGGTCACGTCGTGGCCACGTTCGGCGGCCACCCGCGCGGCTTCCATCCCGGCAGGGCCGGCACCGACTACCACCACCTTGCGTTTCGGCCCGGTGGACTTCTCGATGATATGCGGCACGCCCATGTATTCACGGGAGGTCGCGGCGTTCTGGATGCACAGCACATCCAGGCCCTGGTACTGGCGGTCGATGCAATAGTTGGCGCCGACACACTGCTTGATCTGGTCGATCTGGCCCATCTTGATCTTGGCGATCAGGTGCGGGTCGGCGATGTGCGCACGGGTCATGCCGACCATGTCTACATAGCCGCCTTCGAGGATGCGCGTGGCCTGGTTCGGGTCCTTGATATTCTGTGCGTGCAGCACCGGAACCTTGACCACTTCCTTGATACCGGCCGCCAGGTGCAGGAACGGCTCCGGCGGATAACTCATGTTGGGGATCACGTTGGCCAGGGTGTTGTGGGTGTCGCAACCCGAGCCCACCACGCCGATGAAATCGAGCATGCCGGTGTCGTCGTAGTACTTGGCGATCTGTTTCATGTCTTCGTGGGACAGGCCGTCCGGGTGGAACTCGTCACCGCACAGGCGCATGCCCACGCAGAAGTCGTCACCGACTTCGGCACGCACGGCTTTCAACACTTCCAGGCCGAACTTCATGCGGCCTTCGAAGGTGCCGCCCCACTCGTCGGTACGCTTGTTGACCCGTGGGCTCCAGAACTGGTCGATCATGTGCTGGTGCACGGCGGACAGTTCCACACCGTCCAGGCCACCGGCCTTGGCGCGCTTGGCGGCGCTGGCGTAGTTGCCGATCACGCGCCAGATCTCTTCCGGTTCGATGGTCTTGCACGTGGCACGGTGCACCGGCTCACGCACGCCGGACGGCGACATCAGGGTCGGCCAGTTAAAGCCATCCCAACGCGAGCGACGGCCCATGTGGGTAATCTGGATCATGATCTTGGCGCCATGCTTATGCATGGCATCCGCCAGGTTCTGGAAGTGCGGGATGATGCGGTCGGTGGACAGGTTCACCGAGCTCCACCATTCCTGGGGGCTGTCGATGGCAACCACCGAGGAACCGCCGCAGATCGCCAGGCCGATACCGCCCTTGGCTTTTTCTTCGTAGTACTTCACATAGCGGTCGGTGGTCATGCCGCCGTCGGTGGCATACACCTCGGCATGGGCGGTACTGAGCACGCGGTTACGGATGGTCAGTTTGCCGATCTGGATCGGCTGGAACATTGCTTCGAAAGCCATGGCACGGTCCTCGGCTTACAACGGCTTGACGGTGAACAAGCCGTCATCGTGGCCCTCTTCGGAGCCTCCGTAGACTTGTTCGGCCACGGTGCGGATCTGGCTGCCACGGGCTTGCAGAATCTGGTCCATGGCGCCGGCAAACCAGCCGGTAAACATGTAGTCGACTTTGCGCCCGACCTTGCCGTACACATAGACGAAGGCCGAGTGTTCGAGCTTGACGCTGGCGGTGCCTTTATCCAGGTCGATGTCCTGGATCTTGAACAGGCCCCAGCCGCGTTGCGACAGGCGCTTCATGTAGTGCTCGAACACCGCGACGCCTTCCAGGCCATGGCATTCAGCTTCTTTCTCGCACCAGTGCCAGGCGGACTTGTAGCCGGCCTTGTAGAGGATCTCGGCGTAGGCCTCGGCGCCCAGCACCTCTTCGATGCCCATGTGGTTGTTGACGAAGAAATGACGCGGCACGTACAGCATCGGCAGGGCGTCGGACGTCCAGACACCGGTTTCGCTGTCGACTTCAATAGGCAATTGCGGGGCGATCTTGGCCATGGAAACTTAACTCCAGAAAAATTCGTTGTGATGTTGCCCGTGGGTGCTTGGCTTATTCGCCCCAAACGTCCTTCAAGACGTTGACCCAGTTCTCGCCCATGATCTTGCGCACCACACGCTCGGGGTGGCCGCGCTTGAGCAGGGTCTCTGTCAGGTTGGGAAACTCGCCGACGGTGCGGATGCCCAGCGGGTTGATGATCTTGCCGAAGCTGGTCAGGCGGCGGGCGTAGCCCTTGTCATGGGTCAGCATTTCAAAGAAATCCTGGCCATGGCCCTGGGTGAAGTCGGTGCCGATGCCGATGGCGTCTTCGCCGACGATGTTCATGGTGTATTCGATGGCTTCGGCGTAGTCGTCGATGGTCGAATCGATGCCCTTGGCCAGGAACGGCGCGAACATGGTCACGCCGACAAAGCCGCCGTGGTCGGCGATGAACTTCAGCTCTTCATCGGACTTGTTGCGCGGGTGTTCTTTAAGGCCGGACGGCAGGCAGTGGGAGTAGCACACCGGTTTTTTCGATTCGAGGATGACTTCTTCGCTTGTCTTGGAGCCGACGTGGGACAGGTCGCACATGATGCCGACGCGGTTCATCTCGGCGACGATCTCGCGCCCGAAGCCCGACAGGCCGCCGTCGCGCTCGTAGCAACCGGTGCCGACCAGGTTCTGGGTGTTGTAGCACATCTGCACCACACCGACGCCGAGCTGCTTGAAGATCTCCACATACCCGAGCTGGTCTTCAAATGCATGGGCGTTCTGGAAGCCAAAGATGATGCCGGTCTTGCCCTGTTCCTTGGCCTTGCGGATGTCGGCGGTGGTTTTCACCGGGATCACCAGGTCGCTGTTCTCGCGGATCAGGGTCTGGCTGGCGACGATGTTGTTGATCGTGGCCTGGAACCCTTCCCATACCGACACAGTGCAGTTCGCGGCGGTGAGGCCACCTTTGCGCATGTCCTCGAACAGGTCGCGGTTCCACTTGGCAATGATCAGCCCGTCGATAACGATGCTGTCGGCGTGCAATTCGGCTGGGCTCATCAGGCGTCCCCTTATTTTGGCAATTCATGCGCCGAATCGTCTGCCGGCGCTTTGGGGCCAGCATATGCCCAGGGGCCGACCGAGCCGGGTGCAAAAACGACAGGGGAATTGCCGAAAGCGTCAATCCACGACAAAGGCTGTTATGAGTGGTCTGACTGGCGGCTGTTATTTGTCTTACGCTTGAGCCAGAATTCCCGCATCACCTGATATGAGACGGCGCAATGAAATCGATTTTCCTGGCTTTGGCACTCATCGCAACCGGCGTCCACGCGGCCGAAGACACCGACAGCACGCCGTGCGATGGCATCGAAAACGACAAGCAAACCCTGGAATGCGCCACCTACAACAAAACCACTGCCGAGCAATTGCTCAAGGATAATTATCAAGGCCTGCTGGAACGCATGCATTCCACCTATGGCAGCGACAAGACCAAGCTCGCCGACATTACCGCTCGTCTGAAGGATGCCCAGCAGAAGTGGGAAAAACTGCGTGACGCCGATTGCGCGGTGGACACCTTCCCGGCAGTGACCGGCACCAAAGCCTATGCGATTGCGCAAAATGACTGCCTGGCGCGGATGAGTGATGAGCGGTCGGAGTTTTTGGAGTCGATTGGGCAGGAATAAGCGACAATCGCCGCCACTTTCTCTTTGAACCAAGGCCATTCATGAGTATCTGCGGCATCGAAATCAAAGGCAGCGAAGCCATCATCGCTGTCGCCTCCCTGGACAACCAGGCGCTGAGCCACGTCGCCCTGGCTACCAAGAAAATCGCCCTTGAAGACGATGATGAAGCGGCCAACGTCAAAGCCTTTGCCGCCCAGGTGAAGGCCTTCGTGCAGGCCAACGCCGTCACTCGCATCGTGATCAAGAAGCGCAGCAAAAAAGGCGAATTCGCCGGTGGCCCGACCACGTTCAAGATTGAAGGGGTGTTTCAACTGCTGGAGGGGGTTGAGGTGACGCTGCTGTCGCCGCAGACCATCAATGCGCAGAACAAGAAGCACAGCTTCGAACTGCCGGCGACGTTGAACAAATATCAGCATGAGGCCTTCAAGGCGGCGTGTTCGGCACTGCTGAAGAAGTAAGCTACACCACAATCCAATGTGTGGTGTTTTCAGTGGGGTGTATGGCGCTTGTGCCGCAGCCAGTCGCCAAACGCTTTGTCTTCCAGGGCATAACCACCGCGGCCCGACTTCCACACCAATTCCTTGTCGCGCAAGGCATCGATGCAGGCCTGGACGGTCTGGGTGCCCGGCACCACGTCGCTGCCCATGGCTTCCAGCGCCTTGCTGACAGCCGTGAGGGTGCTGTCGGTGAAGGGGGCGAAGGGTTCGTTGTTCTGGGAACGCTCCACCATCACCTCCAGCACGGCGCGCTGCGGGATAGTCAGGGCATTCCAGGCGCTTTCGAACTCGGTCCATACACCTGCGCGCAGCAGTTCGGCGCGACTGTGCAGCAATTGGCCCAGATTGCTCGCCTCGCCCAGTTCCAACGCGACTTCACCGATGATCGTGCGCAACATCTCGGGACGCCGACCTACCAGCTCAAACGCCTCATCAATATCAGCCGCGTTGAACTGGTTGGTCTCGGCCAGGTGCGCGTTGAGGTGCACGGTGTAGGCCTGGGTGAACTCTTTACCCAGCAGCGGAAACGGCGTGATGCTGGAACCGAAGAAAGGCTGGCTTTTACCCAATACCAAATGGGCGAGTTTGTCGCGATTGGAACCGGTAAACACCAGGCGCAAGCCGCTGCCCTCTTCGTCACGGCCCTGGTTGAGCTGATCCCGGGCAGCCTTCAAGGCGAACATCGCATTGATACCCGACTCGGTGGTCAAGGCGTGCTGCGCTTCGTCAATCACCAGCACAACGGGTTTTTCTGCAGCACTGTGGAGCAATTCCAGGGCTTGGGTCAGCGTCGCACCGACAGGCAATTGTGGCTTGGTAAAGTCCCAGGAGAGCGTCCGCAGAAAGCTCAGTTTCTCGATGCCAATATTCTTGGCCAGTTTGCGGATGCCCTTTTCATAGGGAACCAGGGCAGCCGCAATAGCACTGGCAATCAACTCCGCAGGATCTTTCTCCTTGTCAGCCCAGAGATCCACATACACCGCCAGCCAGCCCCGGAGCTGACATTCCGGAATCAGGTCTTCGCGCAGGAAAGTGCTTTTGCCGGTGCGACGGGGCGCCGCGAGAAACAGGCCAGAGGTGAAATCCTGAATACCGGCGCCCACTAGGCCATCGGCAATACTGCTTGCCAGGGCGGGGCGACGGAACACGAAGCCGCTGTGCTTGGACATGGATTTATACTCAATTATGAAAACAACTATAAATTATAGTGATGAGTATAATTCACTATAATTGCCCGTCAAACCACCTCCCGTCGCCGATCCTCCCTAGGACACTTGGCAAACCTCGCCCGATAACTCCGGGTGAAATACGATGGCGACTCGAACCCGCAGGCAATGCTCACCTCCAGCACGCTCATATCGCTCTGGCGCAGCAGCTGCCGGGCTTTTTCCAGGCGCAGGCCGAGGTAGAAGTTGCTCGGGGTATCGTTCAAATGCAGGCGAAACAGACGCTCCAACTGGCGCCGGGTGACTTTGATCGCGTCGGCCAACGCCAAGGTGCTCAGGGGCGGTTCGGTGTGCTGCTCCATCTCGCCGATCACTTGCACCAGCTTCTTGTTGTTGATGCCGTAGCGTGTGGCGATCTGCATGCGCTGGTGGTCCTTGCGCGGGCGGATGCGGCCGAGTACGAACTGTTCGGAGACCTGGATCGCCAGGTCGGCGCCGTGGGCCTGGGCGATCAGGTCGAGCATCAGGTCGATGGAGGCGGTGCCGCCAGCGCAGGTGATGCGGCGGCGGTCGATTTCGAACAGTTCCTGGGTCACGCTCAGGTGCGGGTACGACTCCTTGAAGGCATCGATAGCTTCCCAGTGCAGGGTCAGGCGGTGGCCGTCGAGCAGGCCGGCTTCGGCGAGCACGCAGGCGCCGGTGTCGATGGCGCCGAGGGTCACGCCGTCATGGTCCAGGCGGCGCAGCCAGTGCTCCAGCGCCGGCGTGGCGAACTGCAGCGGTTCGAAGCCGGCAACCACCAACAGCGTCGCGCCCTTTTTCAGCGGTTCCAGCGCGGCATCGGCGTTGACCGACATGCCATTGCTCGCCAGCACCGCGCCGCCATCGGCGCTCAGCACATGCCAGCGGTACAACTCGCCACGAAAGCGGTTGGCCACGCGCAAAGGTTCCAATGCAGAAATAAAGCCGATGGCCGAGAACCCCGGCATCAGCAGAAAGTAGAAATCCTGGGACATGGTGGCGCTCTCGTAGGACGGGCAGCGTGGCACTGTGATACTCCCGTTCTCGGGTGGATTCAAGGGGGCAGGTCGCTGCAGTGCAAGAGCTGGTCGCCGCCGTGCGTTTTGTCGCCTCCAAAGCTACGTAACTTGGCCTCACGGCGCACAAAGACGCCGGCCCCCACAATAACGACCTGCCGAGGGATCCACCATGAACCGACTGATTCGCCGCTGCGTGCTTGCACTCAGCGCCAGCGCCATCTTGAGCACGAACGTATGGGCTGCCGACGCGGCATCCTGCCAGAACGTGCGCATGGGCGTGGTGAACTGGACCGACGTCATCGCTACCAGCGCCATGACCCAAGTGTTGCTCGACGGCCTCGGCTACAAGACCAAACAAACCAGCGCCTCCCAGCAAATCATCTTCGCCGGTATCCGTGACCAGCGCCTGGATCTGTTCCTTGGCTACTGGAACCCGCTGATGACCCAGACCATCACGCCGTTCGTCGACGCCAAGCAAATCAAAGTCCTCGACAAACCCAGCCTGGAAGACGCCCGCGCGACCCTCGCGGTGCCGACTTACCTGGCGGACAAAGGCCTGAAGACCTTTGCCGACATCGCCAAATTCGAGAAGGAGCTGGGCGGCAAGATCTACGGCATCGAGCCGGGCTCGGGGGCCAACACCCAGATCAAGGCGATGATCGCCAAGAACCAGTTCGGCCTGGGCAAATTCCAACTGGTGGAATCCAGCGAGGCCGGCATGCTTGCCGCCGTGGACCGTGCGGTACGCCGCAAGGAAGCCGTGGTGTTCTTCGGCTGGGCGCCGCACCCGATGAACGTCAATATCGCGATGACCTACCTCACCGGCAGCGATGACGCCCTGGGCCCGAACGAAGGCATGGCTACCGTGTGGACGGTCACCGCGCCGACCTACGCCGAACAGTGCCCCAACGTGCACAAGCTGCTGACCAACCTGACCTTCACCGCCGCCGACGAGAGCCGGATGATGCAGCCGTTGCTGGATCACAAGGACGCCCTCGAGTCCGCCAGGCAGTGGCTCAAGGATCATCCCCAGGACCAAGCCCGCTGGCTGGAAGGTGTGACCACCTTCGACGGCAAACCGGCGGCGGCCAACCTGCAATTGACCAGCAAATAACCTTCTTCGAATCACCGTTTCGCGGTCACTACCGACCGCGAACGGCATCACCACGCCTGTAAGGAACCTGCCTCATGAACCACGACGTCATCATCACCTGCGCACTCACCGGTGCTGGCGACACGACCGCCAGAAGCCCACACGTGCCGGTCACCCCCAAGCAAATCGCCGCCGCTGCGGTGGAAGCCGCCAAGGCGGGCGCCACCGTGGTGCACTGCCATGTGCGCGACCCCGAGACCGGCAAGTTCAGCCGCGACGTTGCCCTGTATCGCGAAGTGATGGAGCGCATCCGTGAGGCCGACATCGACATCATCGTCAACCTCACCGCCGGCATGGGCGGCGACCTGGAAATCGGCGGCGGCGAACACCCGATGGAATTCGGCCCCAATACCGATCTGGTCGGCCCGCTGACCCGCCTGGCTCATGTGGAAGAACTGCTGCCGGAAATCTGCACCCTGGACTGCGGCACCCTGAATTTTGGCGATGGCGACACGATTTACGTCTCCACCCCGGCGCAGCTGCGGGCGGGCGCCAAGCGCATCCAGGAACTGGGCGTGAAGGCCGAGCTGGAGATCTTCGACACCGGCCACCTGTGGTTCGCCAAGCAGATGATCAAGGAAGGCCTGCTCGACAACCCGCTGTTCCAACTGTGCCTGGGCATTCCATGGGGCGCGCCGGCCGACACCACCACCATGAAGGCCATGGTTGACAACCTGCCGGCCGACGCGGTGTGGGCCGGGTTCGGGATCGGCCGCATGCAAATGCCCATGGCCGCGCAGGCGGTGCTGCTGGGCGGCAACGTGCGGGTCGGCCTGGAGGACAACCTGTGGCTGGACAAGGGCGTACTCGCCACCAACGGCCAACTGGTGGAACGCGCCGGCGAAATCCTCAGCCGCCTGGGCGCGCGGGTCATGACCCCGGCGGAGGGTCGCATCAAGATGGGCCTTACCAAACGCGGCTAACCGAATCAAAAAATGTGGGAGGGGCTTGCCCCCCCACAGGGAATCACCGAACGCTTTAGGAATTTGCCATGCGCTTTATCACTGAGATCAAAACCTTCGCCGCCCTCGGCAGCGGTGTTATCGGCAGCGGCTGGGTGTCCCGCGCGCTGGCCCACGGCCTGGATGTGGTGGCCTGGGACCCGGCGCCAGGTGCCGAAGCGGCGCTGCGCAAGCGCGTCGCCAATGCCTGGGGCGCCCTGGAAAAACAGGGCCTGGCACCCGGCGCATCCCAAGACCGCCTGCGCTTTGTGGCCACCATCGAAGAATGCGTGAAAGACGCCGACTTCATCCAGGAAAGCGCCCCGGAACGCCTGGAGCTGAAGTTGGAATTGCACAGCAGGATCAGCGCCGCGGCCAAGCCCGATGCATTGATCGGTTCAAGTACCTCGGGGCTGTTGCCGAGTGAGTTCTACGAGGGCTCGACCCACCCGGAACGCTGTGTGGTCGGCCATCCGTTCAACCCGGTTTATCTGCTGCCGCTGGTGGAAGTGGTCGGCGGCAAGCACACCGCGCCGGAAGCGATCCAGGCCGCGATCAAGGTGTACGAATCCCTCGGCATGCGCCCGCTGCATGTGCGCAAGGAAGTCCCCGGGTTTATCGCCGACCGCTTGCTCGAAGCCCTGTGGCGTGAGGCATTGCACCTGGTGAATGACGGCGTGGCCACCACCGGCGAGATCGACGATGCCATCCGCTTTGGCGCCGGCCTGCGCTGGTCGTTCATGGGCACCTTCCTCACCTACACCCTGGCGGGTGGCGATGCGGGCATGCGCCACTTCATGGCGCAGTTCGGCCCGGCGTTGCAATTGCCGTGGACCTACCTGCCGGCTCCGGAGCTGACCGACAAGTTGATCGACGATGTGGTCGATGGCACCAGCGAGCAACTGGGCAAACACAGCATTTCGGCGCTGGAACGCTATCGTGATGATTGCCTGCTGGCGGTGCTGGAAGCGGTGAAAACCACCAAAGCCAAGCACGGCATGACCTTCGCCGAATAACGGAACCCTCACCATGCCTGCACTGACCACCTACACCACCCCAATCCTTGCCGACTGGGTGGACTACAACGGCCACCTGCGCGACGCGTTCTACCTGCTGATCTTCAGCTACGCCACCGACGCGCTGATGGACACCCTCGGCCTGGACAGTGAAAACCGCGAAGCCAGCGGCCATTCGCTGTTCACCCTGGAACTGCACCTGAACTACCTGCACGAAGTGAAACTCGGTGCCGAAGTGGAGGTGCACACGCAACTGATCGCCCACGACGCCAAGCGCCTGCACCTTTATCACAGCCTGCATTTAGTGGGCGATGAGAAAGAACTGGCCGGCAACGAACAGATGCTGCTGCACGTCGACCTGGCGGGTCCGCATTCGGCCCCGTTTGCCGAGGCGACATTGGAGAAACTCATTGCGATCAGCGCTGAGCAAGCCGACCTGCCAAGGCCCGCGCTCCTCGGCCGAGTGATTGGACTGCCCCCGAAAAAATAAGGAGCCATCATGCAAACCGCCGCCGCTGTTGCCGATTTCCGTATTTACCCGAAACTCTGCGACCTCGCCGATGCACAGGTGCTGGACGATCAGGTTCGCGTGACATGGGCCGATGGCCGGGTCAGCCCGTTTCATCATCAGTGGCTGCGGGACAACTGCCCGTGCACGCAATGCGTGTACAGCGTGACCCGCGAGCAAGTGCTGGAAATTGTCGATGTGGATGAAAACCTCGGCGCCATCAGCGTGCGTATCGACCAGGGCTTCCTCAGCGTGGAATGGCACGGCGGTCATCGCAGCCGGTACGATCCCGGCTGGCTGCGGGCCCATGCCTACGACGATGAATCCCGCGCCGAACGCCGGGCGGCGAAACCAAAGTCGCGGCTCTGGGACAACACCTTCGAACTGCCTATATTCGACTACGCGGCGGTCATGCAAGACCCTGCGGCGCTGCTGCAATGGCTACTGGCCTTGCGCGATGCGGGCCTGACGCAAATGCGCGGCGTCCCCACCGAACCCGGCTCCCTGGCGCGTGTCGCCCAGCGTATTTCATTTATCCGCGAGAGCAATTTCGGCGTGCTGTTCAACGTGCAATCCAAGGCCAATGCCGACAGCAATGCCTACACCGCTTTCAACCTGCCCTTGCACAGTGATTTGCCGACCCGGGAGCTGCAACCGGGGCTGCAATTCCTGCATTGCCTGGTCAACGATGCCGACGGGGGCGAAAGTATTTTTGTCGATGGGTTTGCCATCGCCAATGCCCTGCGCGAGGAAGATCCCGAAGCATTTCGCGCCTTGTGTGAAATACCCGTGGAGTTTCGCAACAAAGACCGTCACAGCGACTATCGTCGCCTCGCGCCGATCATCGCATTGGACGCCTTGGGGGATGTGGCAGAGATTCGCATGGCCAACTTTTTGCGTGGGCCGTTCGAGACGTCGGTGGCGCAGATGCCGTTGCTGTATCGGGCTTATCGACGCTTTATCGCGATGACGCGCGAGGCGCGCTTTCGGCTGGTCAAGCGCCTGAACCCGGGCGAGCTGTGGTGCTTCGATAACCGCCGCACGTTGCATGCGCGCAATGCGTTTGATCCCACCTCCGGGGCGCGGCACTTTCAGGGTTGCTATATCGACCGGGATGAACTGCTTTCACGAATCCTGGTGCTGCAGCGCTAAAAAAGCCCCGGTCCAGCCGTGACTGGATCGGGGCAGAGTGCCTTGTGTGAGCCGTGCATCCCGAGGGTGACCAAACCTTCAAGCTGCTTGCTGGTGGACAGTGTGCCTATTACTTCAGTGGGTAAATGACCCGAAAACGACACGCTCATAGCCATCTGAGCCATTCGTGCATTCTGCCCTTGCCGACCGGCCGGGGGCCTACCAGAATCCAAGTCGATCCCCGCTCCCTTCACCAGGATAAACGTCATGATGCATGCGGATTTGATTGACCAGGATGACCTGCTGAGCCAACTGCGCTCCCTAGGTTTCGAGGTGTCCAGCGGCGCCAGCGCCGAACAGGCCTGCGAGTGCGCGGTACGCGGTTTGAGCGAAGCACGGGCCAAGGCGCTCAAGGGTATGGTTGAGCAGATGTACACCGGCAGTGCGACGATTTTGCCGGCGGTGCGCCAGGCGATCGATAAGCAACTGTTGCCGGCGCTGATGCAGTTCAAACAGAACTCCGGCGCCTGACAGACCGCTATCGGGGGCAAGCCCCCTCCCACATCTGGCCATGTTCGTCATGACAACTCGGTCAAGTGTGGGAGGGGGCTTGCCCCCGATGCAGTCAACTCGGTTTAGAGCCGTACGCTCGCAAACGTCGACTCATTGCGCGCCTGGCTCAGCGCCGCCATCGGTCCCGACAGCGGTGACAACACCAGCGCCTGCGGAATCGGCATCATCGCCACCTGCTGGGTGGTGTTGGAGCCTACGCGCTCATCCCGTGGCGGAATGCCGAAGTATTCGCGGTAGCACTTGGAGAAGTGCGGCGTGGAGACAAACCCGCACACCGAGGCCACTTCGATGATCGACATCGGCGTTTGCTTGAGCAACTGCCGCGCGCGAATCAGGCGCAGCTTGAGGTAGTAGCGCGACGGCGAGCAGTGCAGGTATTTCTGGAACAGCCGCTCCAGCTGGCGACGCGACACGGCGACGTACACCGCCAGTTCGTCGAGGTCGATCGGCTCTTCGAGGTTGGCTTCCATCAGCGCGACGATTTCCTGCAGCTTCGGCTGGTTGGTGCCCAGCATGTGCTTGAGCGGCACACGCTGGTGATCCTGTTCGTTGCGGATGCGCTCGTACACGAACATCTCGGAAATCGCCGCCGACAGTTCACGGCCATGGTCGCGGCTGATCAGGTGCAGCATCATGTCCAGCGGCGCGGTGCCGCCCGAACTGGTGAAGCGGTTGCGGTCGAGGGTGAACAAACGGGTGCTCATCGACACACGCGGGAAGGCTTCCTGCATCGACGCCAGGCATTCCCAGTGCACGCTGCAATCGAAGCCGTCGAGCAGACCGGCACAGGCCAGGGCCCAGCTGCCGGTGCACACCGCGCCAAGGCGACGGGACTGGCGCGCCTGGCTTTGCAGCCACGACACATGCTCACGGGTCACGGTCCGCTGGATACCCACGCCGCCGCACACAATCACAGTGTCCAGGGCCGGGGCTTTGTGCATGGAGGCATCGGGGGTGATTTGCAGACCGTCGCTGGCCCACACCTGGTTGCCGTCGACACTCAGGGTTGTCCAGCGATACAGCTCGCGGCCGGACAGCTGGTTGGCCATGCGCAGCGGTTCCACGGCCGACGCCAGGGAAATCAGCGTGAAATTGTCCAGCAGCAAAAAGCCGATGGATTGAGGCGCACGGTTCTGGGGTTGGGCCCCGGAGTTGAACGACGTCATGGCGGTATCTCCTCACACAAAGCAGGTGATGGCCTCAGGCGAGGCTCTTGTTATTGCGCTCTTCATCCAGCAAGGCGAGAGGCTTTGAATTCATAGAGCAAATGCCATGCCTAAATTTGAATGGCCATTCAACAAATCCTGAAAACGACCTGATGACGCGTCTAAATAAGCCCGCGCGAGGAGTACGGGATATGGCTGAAATAGACGTCGGAGCGGCCCTGCTCAAGGTGTGTGAGCAGTTCGGTATCACTTGTGGGAAGGCGCTTTCAGCGCGTAGGAAAAGTCTGTCACCGCACGCACAGGTGACGGGTGGTCGAGGGGAAAATCGTTTGGAAGCTACTTATCTGTTTGCGACGCGCTAAAAGGTGGCGATTTTGGTTGGAGTGTTCACTTGTAGTGAGCGGGCTCGCCCCGCGCTGGGTGGCGAAGCCGCCCCAAAATCAGGCGACCGGGTTTATCTGAAACTATGTGGTGCCTTTATTGGGGAGGCTTCGCCACCCAGCGCGGGGCAAGCCCGCTCACCACAAAGGCCCTGTTCATCACAACAAGCTAATCAGCACTCCACCGCACTGACCGCCAACCCGCCCCGGGACGTCTCCTTGTACTTGTCATGCATATCCGCCCCGGTATCGCGCATGGTACGGATCACGCGGTCCAGGGAGATAAAGTGCTGGCCATCACCGCGCAGGGCCATCTGCGCCGCGTTGATCGCCTTCACCGCGGCAATCGCATTGCGCTCGATGCATGGCACTTGCACCAGCCCGCCCACCGGGTCGCAGGTCAGGCCGAGGTTGTGCTCCAGGCCGATTTCGGCGGCGTTGCACAGTTGCTCCGGGGTTGCGCCGAGGATCTCTGCCAGCCCGGCAGCGGCCATGGCGCAGGCCGAACCCACTTCACCCTGGCAACCGACTTCGGCCCCGGAGATCGAGGCGTTCTTCTTGCACAGGATCCCCACCGCCGCCGCACTGAGCAGGTAGTCGACCACGTTGGCTTCGGTGACTTCGTCGCTGAACTTCATGAAATAGTGCAGCACCGCCGGAATGATCCCCGCCGCACCGTTGGTGGGCGCCGTGACCATGCGTCCACCGGCGGCGTTTTCTTCGTTCACCGCCAGGGCGAACAGGTTGACCCACTCCATCGCACTCAAGGTCGAGCCGATCACATTGGGCTTGTTCAACTCCTGCAGGCTGCGGTGCAACTTGGCGGCACGACGGCGCACATTGAGGCCGCCGGGCAAGATGCCTTCGTGCTTGAGGCCCTCCTCCACGCACGCCTGCATGGCGCGCCAGAGTTTCATCAGGCCACTGCGGATTTCGTCTTCGGAGCGCCAGACTTTTTCATTGGCCAGCATCAACTCGGCAACGCGCAGGTTGTGGGTCTTGCACAGCTGCAACAACTCCACCGCGCTGGAGAAATCATAGGGCAACTCGGTGCGGTCCATGTCCGCCACACCGCTCTGCGCCTGGGCTTCATCCACCACGAAACCACCGCCCACTGAGTAGTAGGTGTCGCGGTGCAGCTCGCCGTCATCACCAAACACCACCAGGGTCATGGCGTTGGGGTGGAACGGCAGGTTTTCGTCGAGCAGGCGCATGTCCCGGGCCCACACGAACGGCACGGGCAAACGCCCGTCGAGCAGCAATGTGTCGGTTTCGCGCAGGGTGTGGATGCGCACGCCGATCTGCGATGGATCGATCGCATCCGGCCACTCGCCCATCAGGCCCATGATGGTGGCGGTGTCGCTGCCGTGGCCGATGCCGGTGGCGGACAGCGAACCGTACAGCTGAACTTCGACACGCCTGACTTGTTCCAACAGTTCACGTTCACGTAACCCCTGGACGAACAACGCCGCGGCGCGCATGGGGCCGACGGTGTGAGAACTGGAAGGCCCGATGCCGATCTTGAACAGGTCGAAAACACTGATAGCCATTGCGGTAGAACTCCTCGATAAGCACGGCCAGGCTTGAACGAGGTGCTACGCTCAGATCGCCCAGATGGCGGCATCATCAAGCTTTTGCTGTCGCTCACGGCGTCTCACACCGACGCACCCATGCTCACCAGCGTCGCTCCCGTGCGATCGCCTGTTTCAGCCGTTTTTAGCGGTGCAGATGGGCAAAAACAGCGGTTTTACCTTGGGAAAAACCTGTAAGCGACGTCACCGACACTGGATACGACCCTCCCTGTACTGGATACGACGCCCCCTGTAGGCGTCAGATTTTCACTGGTACATGATCAGTCTCGACTCGTTTGCAAGGCACCGTGGCAGAGCTGTCGCCGCACGCTCCAACCGCAACACTTATAAAGCGCGGCGAATGCCGCCAGAAAAAACACAGGAGTCTACCCAGATGAAAGGTTCACCCTCGTTGTTGTTGGCCGCCATGCTGAGTCTGCCAGTCATGGCGCACGCCGCAGAACCGGAACAGTGCAAGACCGTCAACTTCTCCGATGTCGGCTGGACCGACATCACCGTCACGACCGCGACCACCAGCGAAATCCTCAAGGGCCTGGGCTACAAGACCAAGACCACGATGATTTCCGTTCCTGTGACCTACAAGTCCCTGGCCGACGGCAAGAACATGGACGTGTTCCTCGGCAACTGGATGCCGACCATGGAAAACGACATCAAGCAGTACCGTGATGCCGGCACCGTGGAAACCGTGCGCGCCAACCTGGAAAACGCCAAGTACACCCTGGCGGTACCCGAAGCGCTGTACAACAAGGGCCTGAAAGACTTCGCCGATATCGCCAAATTCAAGGATGAGCTGGGTGGCAAGATCTACGGCATCGAGCCGGGTAACGACGGCAACCGCACCATCCAGACGCTGATCGACAAAGACGCCTTCGGCCTCAAGACCGCCGGTTTCAAAGTGGTCGAATCCAGCGAAGCCGGGATGCTTTCCCAGGTGGAGCGCGCCACCAAGCGTGACCAGGCCATCGTGTTCCTCGGCTGGGAACCGCACCCGATGAACACCCGCTTCAAGATGAAGTACCTGACCGGGGGTGACGATTCGTTCGGCCCCAACTACGGCCAGGCCACCATCTACACCAACACCCGCAAGGGCTACACCGAGGAATGCAGCAACGTCGGTCAGTTGCTGAAGAACCTGGTGTTCACCTTGAACATGGAAAGCACCCTGATGGGTAACGTCCTGGACGACAAGATGAAGCCCGATGCCGCCGCCAAGGCCTGGCTGAAAAAGAACCCGCAAGTCCTCGACACCTGGCTCGCCGGAGTCAATACCGTCGATGGCAAACCAGGCCTGGAGGCCGTCAAAGCGTATCTCGCCAAGTAATCCCGCTGACCCCGGGGCGGTGCGCTGCCCCGGGATGTTTTCCCTCTTCGCATGTGGACATTCACTACCATGCTGACTGAACAGAAAATCCCACTAGGCCAGTACATCGCTGCCTTCGTCGAATGGTTGACCCAACACGGCGCCAACTACTTCGACGCAATCGCATCGACACTGGAAACGATGATCCACGGCGTGACGTTCGCGCTGACCTGGTTCAATCCGCTGGCATTGATCGGTCTGATTGCGCTGCTGGCTCACTTTATTCAACGTAAATGGGGACTGACTGTTTTTGTCATCGTCTCTTTCCTGCTGATCCTCAACCTGGGGTACTGGCAGGAAACCATGGAGACCCTCGCGCAGGTGCTGTTCGCCACCCTGGTCTGCGTGGTCATCGGTGTGCCGCTGGGCATTGTTGCCGCGCACAAACCGCTGTTCTACACCATGATGCGGCCGGTGCTCGATCTGATGCAGACCGTACCGACCTTCGTCTACCTCATCCCTACCCTGACCCTTTTCGGGCTGGGTGTGGTGCCTGGGTTGATTTCCACGGTGGTGTTCGCGATTGCCGCGCCGATCCGTCTGACCTACCTGGGTATCCGTGATGTACCGCAAGAGTTGATGGACGCCGGCAAGGCCTTTGGCTGCTCGCGCCGTCAGTTGCTCTCGCGCATTGAACTGCCCCACGCCATGCCGAGCATCGCTGCCGGTATTACCCAATGCATCATGCTGTCGCTGTCGATGGTGGTGATCGCCGCCCTGGTGGGCGCCGACGGCCTCGGCAAGCCGGTGGTCAACGCGCTGAATACCGCCGACATCGCCCTGGGCTTTGAAGCCGGCCTGGCGATTGTGCTGCTGGCCATCATGCTCGACCGCATCTGCAAACAACCCGACGCCAAAGTAGGGGGTGATGCATGAGCATTATCCGATTCGACAATGTCGACGTGATCTTCTCCAAAGACCCACGCGAAGCGCTCAAGCTGCTGGACCAGGGCATGAGCCGTAACGAAATCCTGAAAAAGACCGGGCAGATTGTCGGCGTTGAAAAGGCCAGCCTGGATGTGGAAAAAGGCGAGATCTGCGTGCTGATGGGCCTGTCGGGCTCCGGCAAGTCGAGCCTGCTGCGCTGCATCAACGGCCTCAACACCGTCAGCCGTGGCCAGCTGTTCGTCGAGCATGAAGGTCGCCAGATCGACATCGCCTCCTGCAGCCCCGCCGAGCTGAAAATGATGCGCACCAAGCGCATCGCCATGGTGTTCCAGAAGTTCGCCTTGATGCCCTGGCTGACGGTGCGCGAGAACATCAGCTTTGGCCTGGAAATGCAGGGCCGCCCGGAAAAAGAACGGCGCAAGCTGGTGGACGATAAACTCGAGCTGGTGGGCCTGACCCAATGGCGCAACAAGAAGCCCGATGAGCTGTCCGGCGGCATGCAACAACGCGTCGGCCTGGCTCGCGCGTTGGCGATGGACGCCGACATCCTGCTGATGGACGAGCCCTTCTCCGCCCTCGACCCGCTGATCCGCCAGGGCCTGCAGGACGAGTTGCTGGAACTGCAAAGCAAGCTGAGCAAGACCATCGTGTTCGTCAGCCACGACCTCGACGAGGCGCTCAAGCTGGGCAGCCGCATCGCGATCATGAAAGACGGCAAGATCATCCAGTACAGCGTGCCGGAAGAGATCGTGCTGAACCCGGCGGACGACTACGTACGTACCTTCGTCGCCCATACCAACCCGCTGAACGTACTGTGCGGCCGCAGCCTGATGCGCACACTGGACAACTGCAAACGCGTCAACGGTTCGGTGTGCCTCGACCCGGGCGGCGATTCGTGGCTGGACCTGTCCGAAGGCAACACCATCCAGGGCGCCCGCCAGAATGGCGTGGTGATGAACCTGCAAAACTGGGCACCGGGGCAACCGGTGGAAGGTTTGGGCCGGGTACCGACCCTGGTGGATTCGAATATCGGCATGCGTGATGCGCTGCAGATTCGTTATCAGACGGGGAACAAGCTGGTGTTGCATGACAACAACCAGGTGGTGGGGATCCTCGGCGACAGTGAGCTCTACCACGCCCTGCTGGGCAAAAACCTGGGCTAGCAAACACCGCAAACGCCATTGGAGAAACTGGGTCAAACATGTGGGAGGGGGCTTGCCCCCGATAGCGGTGGATCAGTAACAGATGGACTGACTGACACACTGCAATCGGGGGCAAGCCCCCTCCCACATTTTTTGCCCCAGTGGCGTCAGTGACACCACCGGGTTTTCAACGCATCAGCTATAGACACGGCCAAGGAGCTGCCGATGGCTTTCAAACTGATCGAGCACGTCCCGGGTGATCTGTTCCTGGGCGAAGCCCATCAGGTCGTATTCCTGAGGCCCGTTGTGCAGGTACACCTCGGCCCGGTAATAGCGGGTGCGTTCTTCTTCGGGCAGGTCGCTCGGTGCCGACGAGTAAGCATCCAGGCTCACCTCATAAACGAAGGGGTTGCCCTCTTCCATCTCGATGCGCACACCGATGCAGCGCTTGGATTTACCCAGCAGCGTCTGCACTTCCAAACCTTGTTCACGCAACGCAGTCGCCGCTTCTTCCAGCGCCGGCGTGACGTGCTTGTCCATAAAGCGTTGCACAGTGCCCTGGCTCGGTTGCAGGTCGAGTGCCGTCAAACGCTCGCTGAAGCCACGACGCCCGCGTTCAGCCAGTTGCGCCTGCTCCTGTTCGATCGCCACGTCCTGGCGCATCGCCTTGTGCAAACCGAACATAAAGAAAATCAGCACCACCGAGAACGGCAGCCCCGCCAGCACCACCATGGTTTGCATAGCTTCGAAGTTGCCGGCAAACAGCAGGCCGATGGTCACCAGGGTGATCACCGCCGACCAGAAGATGCGCAGCCAGTGCGGTGCGTCTTCATCCACATTGCCGCCCTTGCACGAAAGATTGGCCATCATCACCGCGCCGGAATCCGCCGGGGTCAGGAACAGCACAAAGCCCACGAAGATCGACACGCCGATGACGATTTTCGACGCCGGGTAATGCTCCAGCAACTGGTAGATGGCCATGGACGGTTGTTCCAGCGCCGTCTTGCCCAACTCCACCGCACCATGGTTCAACACCAGGTCCAGCGCCGAGTTACCGAAGATCGACAGCCACGCCAGGGTAAAGCCCAGGGGAATCAGCAACACGCCGGCCACCAGTTCACGCACCGTACGGCCACGGGAAATCCGCGCGATGAACATACCTACGAATGGCGCCCAGGAAATCCACCAGGCCCAGTAGAACAGGGTCCACAGGCCCATCCAGCGTTCGGTCTTGTCACCGTCGCCTTCGTACACATAGAGGTCGAAGGTTTTCAGCACGATGCCGTTGAGGTAGTCGCCGGTGTTCTGCACCAGGCCATTGAGCAGGTGCAGGGTCGGGCCGAACAGCAGCACGAAAATCAGCAAACCGCTGAACAGTACGATGTTGAGGTTGGACAGGCGGCGGATGCCGTTCTCCACGCCCGACACGGCGGCGATGGTCGCCACGGTACTCATCACAATGATCACGATCAGCAGGTTGGTGTTGCTGTGCGCCATGCCGAACAGGTTTTCCAGGCCGGACGACACCTGCATCGAACCGATGCCCAGGTTCGTCACCAGGCCCAGCAGGGTCACGAACATGCCGAAACCGTCCACCGCGTGACCGGCCGCGCCCTTCACCCAACGCTCACCCACCAGCGGGTACAGCGCCGAACGCAAGGCCAGCGGCTGGTTATGCCGGTAGGCGAAGTACGCCACGGCCAGGCCGACCAGCGCATAGATCGCCCAGCCATGCAGGCCCCAGTGCAAAAAGGTCAACTGCAACGCCTGGCGTGCCGCGCCGTTGCTGGCGGCGGCACCTTCGGGCGGGTTGAAGTAGTGATCCAGCGGCTCGGAGGCACCGAAGTACAGCAGCGAGATGCCGATACCCGACGAGAACAGCATGCCGGCCCAGGCGCCGTAGCTGAAGTCCGGGGTGTCGTCCTTGCTGCCCAGTTTCAACTTGCCATAGGACGAAAACGCCAGGCCGACCACGAACACCAGGTAAGCGGCGATGACCACCATGTAGTACCAGCCGAAGCTTTTGGAAAGCCAGGCCTGAGCTACGCCGAGCATGCGCCCGGCCTCCTGCGGGGCGATGATCAGAATGGCGGTCAACAACAGAATCAGTGCGGTGGAGGTGTAGAACACCCAACCGTTGACCCGCACCTTTTCCGGCGGGGTCTTTATAAGAGAGGCAGAACTCATGGCGCAGATGCTCCGGGCAGTGCGAGAGAGAAACACAAGGCAGCGGTTATCCCGACCTATCGATTTTTCGGCAGTCGACGGACGGGTGTTATAAAGACACCCCGAAAATCCTTGAGCCCCACCAGGCAGTGGGCAGGCCTTGATACCGCCTGTTTCAAAGGTTTTTGCAGGTGCCGGATGTCGCGGCCCTCACGTAGGAAATACCTGTAGGCAGCGACCATTTGTCGCAGAGCTTATTCTTTGTTGATTGAACGTTCAATCAAAACAAAATAGACTGGCCTTCAAGTCGACGAACGTTCATCGCCCGTCGGCAGGCCTAAGGAGAGGTGCTACATGCCCAAGGTCGGTATGCAACCCATACGCCGCCAACAGTTGATCGAAGCCACGTTGACGGCCATCGACCAGGTCGGAATGGGAGATGCCAGCATTGCGCTGATCGCCCGTTTGGCCGGGGTCTCGAACGGCATCATCAGTCACTACTTTCAGGACAAGAACGGCCTGATCGCCGCGACGATGCGCTACCTGATGAACGTGCTGATCGAGAACGTCCACGAACGCAGGCTTGCGCTGAAGGACGACAGCCCACGGGCGCACCTTCGGGTGATCATCGAGGGCAACTTCGACGCCAGCCAGGTCAATGGCCCGGCAATGAAAACCTGGCTGGCCTTCTGGGCCACCAGCATGCATCACCCGTCATTGCACAGGTTGCAGCGGATCAACGATCAACGTCTGTATTCCAACCTGTGCTGCCAGTTCCGCCGAGTGCTGCCGCTGCCGCACGCACGCAAAGCAGCCAGAGGCCTGGCGGCCCTGATCGACGGTTTGTGGTTGCGCGGTGCCCTGTCGGGAGACGCTTTCGACACGGCGCAGGCGCAACGGATCGCTTACGAATACATGGATTTCCAATTGGCCAAGCAGGTGAGTTAGAGCCCTTATAAACGCTCAACCCCTGAACGTCCGCCGCCCAGTGTTGCCACACCCTCATGGCCCACTGTGCGGCGGGTAACGCCAACCACTTATGCACTTGCGAGGACTTTATGGCCCGTTTCGACCTGCAAAAACTCTACATTGACGGCGGCTACAGCGACGCTGGCAGCGATGCCACCTTCGAAGCCATCAACCCGGCTAACGGTGAAGTTCTCGCCCAAGTGCAACGCGCAACGTTCGACGACGTTGAACGTGCCGTGGTCAGCGCTGAAAAAGGCCAGAAAATCTGGGCCGCCATGACCGCCATGGAGCGTTCGCGCATCCTGCGTCGTGCCGTCGACATCCTGCGCGAGCGCAACGACGAACTGGCCGCCCTGGAAACCCTGGACACCGGTAAAGCCTTCTCCGAAACCCAGTACGTCGACATCGTCACCGGCGCCGACGTGCTGGAATACTACGCCGGCCTGGTACCGGCCATCGAAGGCGAGCAGATCCCTCTGCGCGACACCTCGTTCGTCTACACCCGCCGCGAGCCCCTGGGTGTGGTCGCCGGTATCGGCGCGTGGAACTACCCGATCCAGATCGCCCTGTGGAAGTCCGCACCGGCCCTGGCCGCCGGTAACGCGATGATCTTCAAGCCAAGCGAAGTCACCTCGCTGACCACCCTGAAACTGGCCGAGATCTACACCGAAGCCGGCGTTCCAGCAGGGGTGTTCAACGTCTTGACCGGCAGCGGCCGTGAAGTCGGCACCTGGCTGACCGAGCACCCGCGCATCGAGAAAGTCTCGTTCACCGGCGGCACCGACACCGGCAAGAAAGTCATGGCCAGCGCGTCGAGTTCTTCGCTCAAGGAAGTGACCATGGAACTGGGCGGCAAGTCGCCGCTGATCGTGTTCGAAGACGCCGACCTGGATCGTGCGGCCGACATCGCGATGATGGCCAACTTCTACAGCTCCGGCCAGGTCTGCACCAACGGCACCCGCGTGTTCGTGCCCAAGCACCTGCAAGCGGCATTCGAAGCCAAGATCGTTGAGCGCGTTGGGCGCATCCGCGTTGGCGACCCGCAGGACGCCAACACCAACTTCGGTCCGCTGGTCAGCTTCGCCCACATGGAAAGCGTGCTGGGCTACATCGCCAAAGGCAAGGAAGAAGGCGCCCGCGTGCTGTGCGGCGGCGACCGCCTGACCGACGGCGACCTGGCCAAAGGCGCCTTTGTGGCCCCGACCGTGTTCACCGACTGCACTGACGAGATGACCATCGTCCGTGAAGAAATCTTCGGCCCGGTGATGAGCATCCTCACCTACGAAACCGAAGAAGAAGTGATCCGCCGCGCCAACGACACCGACTTCGGCTTGGCTGCGGGCCTTGTGACCAAGGACCTGAACCGCGCCCACCGCGTGATTCACCAGCTGGAAGCGGGTATCTGCTGGATCAACGCCTGGGGCGAATCCGACGCGAAGATGCCGGTGGGTGGCTACAAGCAATCCGGTGTGGGCCGTGAAAACGGCATCAGCTCGCTGAACAACTTCACCCGCATCAAATCGGTACAGGTTGAGCTGGGCGACTACGCCTCGGTGTTCTAAGACCCGGGTTTTGTCGTGCCTTTGAGGCCGTCATCGGGGGCGAGCCCCCTCCCACCTTTGACTGTGTAAACCCGATCAAATGTGGGAGGGGGCTTGCCCCCGATGAGGCCCGACCTGCTGACCACACTTCAAAGAGGGTGCATTTATGTCCCAAGAATACGACTACATCATTGTGGGTGCCGGCTCCGCCGGTAACACCCTGGCGACCCGTCTGACCGAAGACGAAGGCGTCACCGTCCTGCTGCTGGAAGCCGGCGGCCCCGACTACCGCCTCGATTTCCGTACCCAAATGCCAGCCGCCCTGGCCTTCCCGCTGCAAGGCCGCCGCTACAACTGGGCCTACGAAACCGATCCGGAGCCACACATGGACGGCCGCCGGATGGAGTGCGGGCGCGGCAAGGGCCTGGGTGGCTCTTCGCTGATCAACGGCATGTGCTACATCCGTGGCAACGCCATGGACTACGACAACTGGTCGAAGCTGCCAGGCCTGGAAGACTGGAGCTACCTCGACTGCCTGCCGTATTTCCGCAAGGCCGAAACCCGCGACATCGGCCCCAACGACTACCACGGCGGCGATGGCCCGGTCAGCGTGACCACGCCTAAAGCCGGCAACAACCCGCTGTTCCACGCCATGGTTGAAGCGGGCGTGCAGGCCGGTTACCCGCGCACCGAAGACTTGAACGGCTACCAGCAGGAAGGCTTCGGCCCGATGGACCGCACCGTCACGCCTAACGGTCGTCGCGCCAGCACCGCACGTGGTTACCTGGACATAGCCAAGAAGCGCTCCACACTGACCATCGTCACCCACGCCCTCACCGACAAGGTGTTGTTCGAAGGCAAGCGTGCCGTGGGCGTGCGTTACCTGATCGGTGCCGCCGAAGAACGCGTTGAAGCCCGTGCGCGCAAAGAAGTGCTGGTGTGCAGCGGCGCAATCGCTTCGCCGCAACTGCTGCAACGCTCCGGCGTCGGCCCGGCCAAGCTGCTGGAAAGCCTCGACATCCCGGTGGTCCACGACCTGCCCGGCGTCGGCGAAAACCTGCAGGACCACCTTGAGCTGTACCTGCAATATGCGTGCACCCAGCCGGTGTCGCTGTACCCGTCGCTGCTCTGGTACAACCAGCCAGCCATCGGTGCCGAGTGGCTGTTCAACGGCACCGGCATCGGCGCCAGCAACCAGTTCGAAGCGGGCGGTTTCATCCGTACCCGTGAAGAATTCGAATGGCCGAACATCCAGTACCACTTCCTGCCGGTCGCGATTAACTACAACGGCAGCAACGGTGTGAAAGAGCACGGTTTCCAGGCGCACATGGGCTCCATGCGCTCGCCGAGCCGTGGCCGCGTGCAACTGAAGTCGAAGAACCCACGGGACTACCCGAGCATCCTCTTCAACTACATGGCCACCGAGCAGGACTGGCAGGAATTCCGCGACGGCATCCGCCTGACCCGTGAAATCATGCAGCAGCCGGCACTGGACCCGTACCGTGGCCGCGAAATCAGCCCGGGCATCGAGGTGCAAACCGATGAGCAGTTGGACAAGTTCATCCGCGAGCACGCCGAGACCGCGTTCCACCCGTCCTGTTCATGCAAGATGGGCGACGACGAGATGGCCGTGGTCGATGGCGAAGGCCGCGTGCATGGCATGCAGGGCCTGCGCGTAGTCGATGCGTCGATCATGCCGATCATCACCACCGGCAACCTGAACGCGCCGACGATCATGATCGCCGAGAAAATCGCCGACAAGATCCGTGGCCGCCAGCCGCTGCCGCGCAGCACTGCCGACTACTACGTGGCGGGCGATGCGCCGGTACGTGGCAAGCCGTTGCGTGAAGTGGGGCCGACTGCGCAGTAACTGATTCACTGCGGTGCCTTCATCGGGGGCAAGCCCCCTCCCACATTTGAATGTATTCACAAATCAAGTGTGGGAGGGGGCTTGCCCCCGATAGGGCCCGATCAGGCACTGCAAACCTTGCCTCTACACTTTCCTTGATCAGCCCCCAGCCCAGGCCTACTCTGTGTGCCTGCCCGCGCTGAGCCGCCCACAAGGAAGGCCCCATGTTCGAACACCACGCCACACTCAAAAAGCATTTCAGTGCCCTGCGCACCACCGCCGAGTTCTTCTCCCTGCGCTACGTGCGCGAATCCGGCCAGTACCTGTCGGTGCGCAAGAACGTCGCCGAACCGCCCCACCTGAACCACGACGAAGGCGTCATGCTCACCGTGCGCGTCAACGGTGCAGAAGCCTACGCCGCCACCCACGAGATTTCCCTTGCCGGCCTGCAAGCCGCCCTCGAGCGCGCCGAACAGCAAGCCCGCCTGATAAAACCGCACGCCCTGCTCGACCTGCGCGACCAACCGGTGTCCAGCGACGTCGCCGACTACCTGTCACCAAACCTGGAGCACGCCTTCCCGTCCTTGAGCGACTGCTACCAACTGCTCGGCGATGAGTCCTCTGCAGTGCCCCAGGACGAGCGCCTGGTGAACTGGGAAGTCAGCCTCGGCCTGACCCATGTCGAGCAGATCTACCTCAACAGTGCCGGCGCCGAACTGCGCCAGGCCCAGCGGTTTGTGTTCCCCGGCGTCAACGTCACCGCCTACGACGGCAACGACAGCCAGTCGCGCACCCTCGGCGGCAGCAACTTCGGCCAGCAAGGCGGGTTTGACGTGATCAGCCGCTTCGGCCTGGTGGGCGCCGCGCCGCGCATTGCCGACGAAGCCCTGCAACTGCTGCTGGCGCCCAACACGCCCCAGGGCCCGCGCGACCTGCTGCTGATGCCCGACCAGATGATCCTGCAGATCCACGAGTCCATCGGCCACCCCCTGGAACTCGACCGCATCCTCGGCGACGAGCGCAATTACGCCGGCACCAGTTTTGTGAAGGCCAGCGACTTCGGCCAGCTGCAATACGGTTCCAAGCTGTTGAACGTGACGTTCGACCCGAACATTCCCGAGCAACTGGCCAGCTACGGCCATGACGACGACGGCACCGCCGCCAGCAAGCAATTCCTGATCCGCGAAGGGCTGCTGCTCAAGCCCCTGGGTGGGGCGTTGTCGCAGTTCCGCTCGGGCATGGGCGGCGTGGCCAACAGCCGCGCCAGCAGCTGGAACCGCGCGCCGATCGACCGCATGGCCAACCTGAATATCGAAGCCGGCGATAAGAGCCTGGCGCAACTGATTGGCGGCATCGAAAGCGGCATCCTGATGTCGACCAACCGTTCGTGGTCCATTGACGATGCGCGCAACAAGTTCCAGTTCGGCTGCGAGTGGGGCCAGTTGATTGAAAACGGCGAGCTCAAGGGCGTGGTAAAGAACCCCAACTACCGGGCGATTTCCGCGCAGTTCTGGCGCAACCTCAGCGCCGTGGGCGACGCCAGCACCTTCAAGGTGCTGGGCACGCCGAACTGCGGCAAGGGCGAGCCCAACCAGGTGATCCGCGTCGGCCATGCGTCGCCGGCCTGTGTGTTCAGCAACGTTGACGTATTTGGAGGAGATGCCTGATGAACACCTTCAAGGCATTGGTGCAGTGGCTCAAGCAGGCCATCACCGACAAGGAACAATTTCACCTGGGCTACGCGGCAGAATCGTCCGAGTTCGTGCGCTTCAACCACGCCAAGGTGCGTCAGGCCGGGCACGTGCAGCAGGCCAGCCTCAACCTCAAGCTGATCAACGATGGCCGCCATGCCGACCTCGGCATCACCCTGGCCGGCGAACCCGAGCTGGATCGCCAGCGCCTCGCCGACGGCCTGCGGCAATTGCGCGAAACCCTGCCGCTGCTGCCCCATGACCCGTACCTGTTGCTCAACCACAACGCCTGGCAAAGCCACCACGAACAAGCCCGCCCCCTGCCCGACCTGGCCCAGGTACTGGAAGAAATCAGCCAGGCGGCCGATGGCGTCGACCTGGTCGGCTTCTATGCCGCCGGCCCGATCAGCCGGGGCTTCGCCAGTTCGGACGGCGCGTTTGGCTGGCATCAGGCCAATAGCTTCAACTTCGATTTCAGCCTGTTCCACGCCAATGGCGAGGCGGTAAAAGCCAGCTACGCCGGCGACGCCTGGGACAGCGCCGAGTTCGCCCGGCGCTTCCAGCTGGCGCGTGAACAGCTGGAATTCCTCGGCCGCCCGCTGCACCCGTTGGCGCCCGGACAATACCGCGCCTACCTTGCCCCGGCGGCGCTGGAAGAAATCATCAGCATCATCACCTGGGGTGGTTTTTCCGCCCAGGCCATCGCCAGCAAAGGCAGCTCGTTGCAACGGCTGTATGCCGGCGAGCAGTCCTTGAGCCCCCTGGTGACGGTGAAAGAACATATCACCGACTCCCTGAGCCAGGCGTTCTCCAGCGAAGGCTACCCGCGCAGTGACGTCACGCTGATCAATGCCGGCCAGGCCGAGGGCCAACTGGTGAACTCGCGCAGCGCTGCCGAATATGGCCTCAGCGCCAACGGCGCCAGCGGCGATGAGTCACCGAGCGCCTTGCAGATCGCGGCAGGCAACCTGGCCCAGGCCGAGATCCTCAAGCAACTGGGCACCGGGCTCTACATCAGCAACCTGTGGTACCTGAACTACTCCGACCTGCCCGCCGCACGCCTGACCGGCATGACGCGCTTTGCCACGTTCTGGGTGGAAGACGGCGAGATCAAGGCGCCGGTCAGCACCATGCGTTTTGATGACAGCGTCTACCAGTTGCTCGGTTCGCAACTGGAAGCGCTGACCGCCGAGCGGGAACTGCTGCTGTCGGCCAGCACCTACGGCCAGCGCAATACTGCGTCCAACCTGTTGCCAGGTGCCCTGGTTAAACGCCTGACCCTGACCCTGTAGATACACCCCCCTGTGGGAGGGGGCTTGCCCCGGTACAAACCGGGGACATCGTTTACATTTCTAACCGGGGACATGGTTTACAGGCTAATACGCATGATCAGGAGGTAACTGATCATGCCCTGGAACCAAGAGTCCCCCATGAATCAAAGAATCAAGCTGGTAGCTGATTGGCTTTCTGGCAACTTCACCAAAAGCCAGTTGGCACGCCGCTTTGACGTTAGCCGACCTACCGTCGATAAGTGGATTGCCCGGCACGACGGCGACTTGAGGTCTTTATCCGAACTGTCCCGGCGACCTCACAACAGCCCAAATAAAACCGACGACGAGATTTTGGCCCGTGTAGTAGCGATGAA
>NZ_FOZO01000015.1:0-116931 GCF_900116055.1 Pseudomonas sp. NFACC42-2 | reverse complement strand
AAGCTTTCGAAGATTTCTTCAACAACTTCAACCACTTGCGCTTGCGATCTCTCGTCAGCGGGAGGCGAATTCTACAGCGTTACACGCTGCTGTCAACACCTCTTTTTCTCCGCTTTCGACCGAGAAGATCGAATCGTTAATAGCGCCAAACAACACGACTCTACCAACTACTTCTGGGCTTCGATGAACTGAAGCAATCCGCTGCCTTATTCTGCATAACTCGTTGTTTACCAAGGAGTTTTACGTTTCGACTGCGCCGGAAGTGGGGCGAATTATAGACGTCCAGAATCTGCCGTCAACCTTCTTTTTCATCTTTCTGTCATATAAGTCAAAAACGCCCAAAAACGCAAAAGCCGGCCCCAAGGGGCCGGCTTTCTGCTTGCTGAGCCTTACAGACTAGGGAAAGCGAATTGCGACGCTTCATGGCTGGCCCGCTGCGGCCAACGCTGGGTGATCGCCTTGCGGCGGGTGTAGAAACGCACCCCATCCGGCCCATAGGCGTGCAAGTCGCCAAACAACGAACGCTTCCAGCCACCAAAGCTGTGATAAGCCACTGGCACAGGCAATGGAACATTCACACCGACCATCCCCACTTCAATTTCGTCACAGAACAGACGCGCCGCTTCCCCGTCACGGGTGAAGATGCACGTACCGTTGCCATACTCGTGATCGTTGATCAGTTGCATCGCCGCTTCCAGGCTGCTCACCCGGACCACGCACAATACTGGCCCGAAGATCTCTTCCTTATAGATGCGCATCTCAGGCGTCACACGGTCAAACAGACTACCCCCCAGGAAGAAGCCGTCTTCATTCCCGGCAATACTCAGTCCACGACCGTCAACCACCAACTCCGCACCAGACGCAACACCGTCTTCTATATAGCCGCTGACCTTATCCCGGGCCTGGCCCGTCACCAGTGGCCCCATATCCAGTCCACATGTCGTGCCCGCACCGATCTTCAGCGCCTTGATCTGTGGCACCAGCTTGGCGATCAACGCATCCGCCACCTGATCACCTACGCACACCGCCACCGAGATCGCCATGCAGCGCTCGCCGCAGGAACCATAGGCCGCGCCCATCAAAGCACTGACCGCGTTATCCAGGTCTGCATCCGGCATCAGCACCGCATGGTTCTTCGCCCCACCCAGTGCCTGTACGCGCTTACCGCGCCTGGTCGCTTCGGAATAGATGTACTCGGCAATCGGCGTCGACCCCACAAAACTCAGGGCCTTGACTTCCGGCGCCTCGATCAACGCATCCACCGCGCCCTTGTCGCCGTGCACAACACTCAGCACACCTTTAGGCAGACCGGCTTCCTGCAGCAGTTGCGCGATCAGCAACGTCGAACTCGGATCACGCTCCGAAGGCTTGAGGATGAAGCAGTTACCGCAAACAATCGCCAGCGGATACATCCACAGCGGCACCATCGCCGGGAAGTTGAACGGGGTAATACCGGCCACTACGCCCAACGGCTGGAAGTCCGACCAGGCATCAATGTTCGGCCCAACATTGCGGCTGTACTCGCCCTTGAGAATCTCCGGCGCCGAACACGCATACTCCACGTTCTCGATCCCGCGCTTGAGTTCGCCAGCGGCATCTTCCAGCGTCTTGCCGTGCTCTTCACTGATCAGCTGCGAAATGCGCGCTTCGTTCTGCTCCAGCAATTGCTTGAACCGGAACATGACCTGGGCGCGCTTGGCCGCCGGCGTGCTGCGCCAAGCCGGAAAGGCCGCCTTGGCCGAGTCGATAGCACGTTGAATGGTTTCGCGGCTGGCCAGTGGCACCTGGTGAATCACCTGGCCGGTGGACGGGTTATACACATCGGCAGTACGGCCGGATTCACTGACCAACTCACCGTTGATCAAATGCTGGATAAGGCTCATGCAGGGCTCCTGAAAAGTTGTTCTATATAGAAGGAGAAATCAGTCGATCTTGTTCAGCACTTCGCCGACCGCATCGAACAGACGATCCAGGTCCTGCGGCTTGCTGTTGAAGGTTGGCCCGAACTGCAGCGTGTCACCGCCAAAGCGCACATAGAATCCCGCTTTCCACAGAGCCATGCCGGCCTCGAATGGACGCACGATGGCATCACCGTCACGCGGCGCAATCTGAATCGCACCGGCCAGGCCGTAGTTACGGATGTCGATCACGTTCTTGCTGCCCTTCAGGCCGTGCAGCGCATTCTCAAAGTGCGGGGCGACTTCGGCCACGCTCTGCACCAGGTTTTCCTTCTGCAGCAGGTCCAATGCGGCCAGGCCGGCCGCGCAGGCAACCGGGTGCGCCGAGTAGGTGTAGCCGTGGGGGAATTCCACTGCGTACTCAGGCGTCGCCTGGTTCATGAACGTCTGATAGATCTCGCTGCTGGCAATCACCGCGCCCATGGGGATCGCGCCGTTGGTGACTTGCTTGGCGATGCACATCAGGTCCGGGGTCACGCCAAAGCTGTCAGCGCCAAACATCGAACCGGTACGACCAAAGCCCGTGATCACTTCGTCGAATACCAACAAAATGTTGTGCTGGTCGCAGATCTCACGCAGGCGCTTGAGGTAACCCTGTGGCGGCACCAGCACGCCAGCGGAGCCGGCCATTGGCTCGACAAACACCGCGGCGATGTTCGACGCGTCGTGCAGTTCGATCAGTTTGAGCAACTCATCGGCCAAGGCGATACCGCCCTGCTCCGGCATGCCCCGGGAGAACGCATTGCTCGCCAGCAGGGTATGCGGAAGATGATCAACATCCATCATCGCCTGACCAAACATCTTGCGGTTGCCGTTGACGCCGCCCAGGCTGGTACCGGCGATGTTCACACCGTGATAACCACGGGCGCGACCGATCATCTTGGTCTTGGTGGCCTGGCCCTTCAGGCGCCAGTAGGCACGCACCATCTTCACCGCGGTATCGGCGCACTCGGAACCGGAGTCGGTGAAGAACACGTGGTTGAGGTTGCCTGGGGTCAAATCGGTAATTTTTTCCGCCAGCTGGAAGGACAGTGGATGGCCGTACTGGAAGCCTGGAGAGTAATCCAGCGTGCCCAGTTGCTTGGCGACCGCCTCCTGGATTTCCTTGCGCGTATGCCCGGCGCCACAGGTCCACAGGCCCGACAACGAGTCGTAGACCTTGCGCCCCTTGTCATCGGTCAACCAGCTGCCTTCAGCGGCCACGATCAGGCGCGGGTCACGCTGAAAGTTACGGTTGGCGGTGTAGGGCATCCAGTGAGCGTCCAACTTCAATTGGCTGGCCAGGGACGATGGGGCGTTTTCGGGCATGTTCATCAGCAAAACCTCGCAGGGCAACAGGCAGCGTCGGGATTGAAAAAGCGTTGTTGCAGCTAAATTGCCACGGGGATAAAGTCGGTGAAATCCAACTCTTCTAACCTTCAGTCAGGCCTTCACTAAACTATGAGCAGCCGTCGACCCGATCCCCTGGCCCAAGTCAGCGACTTCGATATTCGCCTGCTGCGCATCTTTCGCAGCGTCGTGGAGTGCGGCGGCTTCTCGGCGGCGGAAACCGTGCTCGGCATCGGCCGTTCCGCCATCAGCCAGCAAATGAGCGACCTTGAGCAGCGGCTCGGATTAAGACTTTGCCAACGCGGCCGCGCCGGTTTCTCGCTGACCGAAGAAGGCCGCGAGGTCTACCAATCGGCCCTGCAACTATTAAGCGCCCTGGAAAGTTTCCGCACCGAGGTCAACGGCCTGCACCAGCACTTGCGTGGCGAGTTGATCATCGGCCTCACCGACAACCTGGTGACCCTGCCCCATATGCGCATCACCCACGCCCTGGCACAGCTGAAGGAGCGTGGACCGGACGTACAAATCCAGATCCGCATGATCGCTCCCAACGAAGTCGAACAAGGCGTACTCGACGGCCGCCTGCATGTCGGTGTGGTGCCCCAGGCCAGCGCCCTGTCCGGCCTGGAATACCAGGCGCTGTACAGCGAACGCTCACTGCTTTACTGCGCGGTTGGCCACCCCCTGTTTTATGCCGACGACAAGCAACTGGGCGACGAGCGCATCGACGCCCAGGACGCCATCGCCCCCACCTTCCGCCTGCCCGCCGAGATCCAGGCCCACTACCAGGCGCTCAACTGCACCGCCAGCGCCTCGGACCGCGAAGGCATGGCATTCCTGATTCTCACCGGTCGCTACATCGGTTACCTGCCCGACCACTACGCCAGCCTATGGGTGCAACAAGGCCGACTGCGCGCGCTGAAACCGGCTACGCGCTTTTACGATTTAAGCCTGGCATCGGTCACGCGCAAAGGCCGTCGCCCTCATTTGGTGCTGGAAAGCTTCCTGGAAAGTCTGGCGGCAACGCGCTAACGCGGGCCTTACGAAAAAAGCTGAGCACCTGGACAGCTTTTTGCAAGGACACGAGGACCTAGAACCGTACGCCTCGAGTTTGCTTGCCATGCCACCAGAATCCTCCAGCCCCAGCGACCTGATCTACGGTCTCAATGACCGCCCCAAACCCGCCCCTGCATTGCTGGCCGCACTGCAACATGTGCTGGCCGCCTTTGTCGGCATCATCACGCCACCGCTGATCATCGGCTCCACATTGGGCCTGACCGCACACTTGCCCTACCTGATCAGCATGGCGTTGATGGTGTCCGGCGTCGGCACATTCATTCAGGCCCGCAGGCCATTTGGGATCGGCGCCGGGATGATCTGCCTGCAAGGCACCAGCTTTGCGTTTCTCGGCGCGGTGCTGTCGGCCGGGTTTCTGGTCAAGCAACGCGGCGGCAGCCCGGAAGACATCATGGCGATGATCTTCGGCGTGTGCTTTTTCGGCGCTGCCGTGCAGATCATTCTCAGCCGCTTTATTGGTCAACTGCGCCGAGTGATCACCCCGCTGGTGACCGGGATTGTCATTACCCTGATCGGCATCAGCCTGATCAAGGTCGGTATCACCGACCTGGGCGGCGGTTTCAACGCACCGGACTTCGGCGCACCGGCCAACCTTGCGTTGGGCCTGTTCGTGGTGCTGACCATCATCTTGCTCAACCGCTCCCACACACCCTGGGTGCGCCTCTCGGCGATCATCATCGGCCTGGCCCTCGGCAGCCTCGCCGCCTGGTTCAGCGGCAAGCTGGTGCCCCAGGCCCTGGGCGACTTGCCTTTGGTCAGCCTGCCGATCCCGTTTCGATTCGGCTTCAACTTCGACTGGAGCGCCTTCCTGCCGATCGCGCTGATTTATCTGATCAGCAGCATTGAAACCGTCGGCGACCTCACCGCCAACTGCATGATCGCGCGCCAGCCCATCAGCGGCCCTTCCTATATAAGCCGGCTCAAAGGCGGCGTCCTCGGCGATGGCGTCAGTTGCATGATCGCCGCCACGTTCAGCGCCTTCCCCAACACCACCTTTGCCCAGAACAACGGCGTGATCCAACTGACTGGCGTGGCCAGCCGTTACGTCGGCCTGTACATCGGCGTGGTGCTGTTCTGCCTGGGTTTGTTCCCGCTGATCGGTGCCGTGCTGCAACAAATCCCCAAGCCCGTATTGGGCGGCGCCACCCTGGTGATGTTCGGCAGTGTGGCCGCCGCCGGCGTACGCATCCTCGCCCAGGCACCACTGGACCGTCGCAGCATGCTGATCATCGCCACCTCGTTCGGCGTCGGCCTGGGCATCGCCGCCCAACCGAACCTGCTGCACCTGATGCCAACCCTGGTGCAGAACCTGTTCGACTCAGCCATCACCAGCGGCGGCCTGACCGCCATCGTGTTGTGCCTGTTACTGCCGGAATCCAAGGTGCCCGCTCGTGACGCAAACCACGCGCAGGAAAGCGACACCCTGGAACCGCTTTGACGGTTTTATTGCATCGGGACTTGTCTGAGGCTTGAGGGTGGGTTATCTGTGCACACGTCGTCTCTATCGATCAGCACGGAAACCTCCATGAGCCTCGAAGTTCCTGCCCACAGCAACCACGCCGGTAAGCCCGCCAGCCGCATTCGGCAAAAGAACGAACAAGCGATTCTCCAGGCTGCTGAAGATGAGTTCGCGCGCCATGGCTACAAGGGCACCAGCATGAACACCATTGCTGCCAGTGCCGGGCTGCCCAAGGCCAACTTGCACTACTACTTCACCAACAAGCTGGGCCTGTATATCGCGGTGCTCAGCAATATCCTCGAACTGTGGGACAGCACCTTCAACACGCTGACCGCCGAGGACGACCCGGCCGTAGCCCTCTCCCGCTACATCCGCACCAAGATGGAGTTTTCGCGGCGCCAGCCCCAGGCCTCGCGGATCTTCGCCATGGAGATCATCAGCGGCGGCGAATGCCTGACCGAATATTTCAGCCAGGATTACCGCGCCTGGTTCAGTGGTCGGGCGGCGGTGTTCCAGGCCTGGATCGACGCCGGCAAGATGGACCCCATCGACCCCGTGCACCTGATCTTCCTGTTGTGGGGCAGCACCCAGCATTACGCCGACTTCGCCACCCAGATCTGCCGCGTCACCGGTCGCACCAAGCTGACCAAGCAGGACATGGAAGACGCCGGCACCAACCTGATCCACATCATTCTCAAGGGCTGCGGCATCAAGCCGGCCCTCTAGACGAAGCCATCTATGTCTTTCACGCTCACCGGCCTTTGCGAGTTCCGCGAAGAAATTCGCAAAAGCCGCTTCATTACCCTGGCCGCACCGATCACCAGCCCGCAAGAAGCCCAGGCATTTTTTGAGCAGCACAGCGACCTTAACGCCACGCACAACTGCTGGGCCTGGAAGCTGGCCGATCAATACCGCAGCAGTGACGACGGCGAACCCGGCGGCACCGCAGGACGGCCCATCCTGGCGGCCATCGAGGCCCAAGGTTTCGATCAGGTCGCGGTGCTGGTGATTCGCTGGTATGGCGGCATACAACTCGGTACCGGCGGCCTGGCCCGCGCCTATGGCGGCGGTGCGAACAAGTGCCTGCAAAATGCCGAGCGCATCGAACTGATCAGCCGCGTGCCGCTGAGTTGCGCCTGCGGATTCTCCGAGCTGAACCTGGTCAAGCTGCGCGTCGCCGAGTTGGGCGGGCTGGTGCTGGAAGAAACCTTCACCGCCAATGGCGTGGAGTTACAACTGGCCCTGGGCGAAGCCCACATCGACACCCTGCAAACCCAGCTCGCCGACCTGAGCCGTGGGCGCATCCTGCTGCAACGCTGAAACTGCTACTGTTGTTCGCTGAACACCCTGAACCGCGACTTTTAAAGGAAGCCTTCATGTCTACGCCAAAAACCGCACTGATCATCGGCGCCTCACGCGGGCTGGGCCTCGGCCTGGTCAAGCAATTGCTCCAGGACGGCTGGGAAGTGACCGCCACCGTGCGTGACCCGAACAAGGCCGATGCCCTGAAAGCCGTGGGCCCGGTGCAGATCGAGAAACTCGACATGGACGATCAGCAAGCCGTGATCGCCCTGAACCAACGCCTCAAGGACCGCACCTTCGACCTGTTGTTCGTCAACGCAGGCGTCAAGGGCCCCGCCAATCAAGAACCTGGCCATGCCACCCTGGCGGAAGTCGGCCAGCTGTTCTTCACCAACGCCGTGGCGCCGATCAACCTGGCCCAGCGCTTTGTCGGGCAGATCCGCAAGGACAGCGGCGTGCTGGCGTTCATGAGTTCAGTACTGGGCAGCGTGACCATCCCCGACGGCTCGGACCTGGCGCTGTACAAGGCCAGCAAGGCCGCACTCAACTCCATGACCAACAGCTTCATTACCCAACTGGGCGATCACAAACTTACCGTGCTGTCGCTGCACCCGGGCTGGGTGAAGACTGACATGGGCGGCGAAAACGCGCACATCGATGTCGACACCAGCGTGCGCGGCCTGGTAGACCAGGTGAACGCCTACACCGGCAAGGGCGGCCATCACTTCGTGGACTACAAGGGCGACACCATCGCCTGGTAAGCCGCACAGGGTCGTTATCGAGCGATTGCCGTCGATAACGATCCGCGCGTAGACTGCCCACCTCGCCCTCACCGGCGACCCTGGATCAGCAGACAGGGCATCACTGAGCTGGCAAACCTGAACCCATCATTCAGAGGAGCCGGCCAATGCCTGCGACCCGTATCTGGTTAAAAAAACCCCTCGCGATTTTCACCGCCAACGGCCTCGACGCCCGTGGCGGCCTGGTGCTGCAAGACGGTGTGATCGCCGAAGTGCTGGCACAGGGTCAGGAACCCGCACAGCCCTGCGCCCAAGTGTTCGATGCGCGTGAGCATGTGGTCCTGCCCGGGCTGATCAACACCCACCATCACTTCTATCAGACCCTGACCCGCGCCTGGGCGCCGGTGGTCAATCAGCCCTTGTTTCCCTGGTTGAAAACCCTGTACCCGGTCTGGGCGCGACTGACTCCGGAAAAACTCGCCCTGGCGTCGAAGGTGGCACTCGCGGAGTTGCTGCTCTCGGGCTGCACCACGGCGGCAGACCACCACTATCTGTTCCCCGACGGCCTGGAAAACGCCATCGATGTGCAAGTCGACAGCGTGCGCGAATTGGGCATGCGCGCCATGCTCACCCGCGGTTCCATGAGCCTGGGCGAAGCCGACGGTGGCCTGCCACCGCAACAGACTGTGCAACAGGGCCAGGTCATCCTTGACGACAGTCAGCGCCTGATCCGCGAATACCATCAACGCGGCGATGGCGCGTACATCCAGATTGCCCTGGCGCCCTGCTCACCGTTTTCCGTCACCCCGCAAATCATGCAAGCCAGCGCCGAACTGGCCAACAGCCTGGATGTGCGCCTGCACACCCACCTGGCCGAAACCCTCGACGAAGAAGATTTCTGCCTGCAGCGCTTCGGCCTGCGCACGGTGGATTACCTGGACAGCGTCGGCTGGCTCGGCCCGCGCACATGGCTGGCCCATGGCATTCACTTCAATCCGGATGAAATTGCGCGCCTGGGCGCCGCCGGTACGGGCATCTGTCATTGCCCAAGTTCAAATATGCGCCTGGCCTCCGGCATCTGCCCGACCCTGGACCTGATCGCTGCCGGCGCGCCCATCGGCCTGGGTGTGGACGGCTCTGCCTCCAACGATGCGTCGAACATGATCCTCGAAACCCGCCAGGCCCTGTACATCCAGCGCCTGCGTTACGGCGCCGAAAAGATCACCCCCGAAGGCGTGCTGGGTTGGGCGACCAAGGGGTCGGCGCAGCTACTGGGGCGTACGGATATCGGTGAACTGGCCGTAGGCAAACAGGCCGACCTGGCGCTGTTCAAACTGGATGAGCTGCGTTTCTCCGGCAGCCATGATCCGATCTCCGCACTGCTGCTGTGCGGCGCGGATCGGGCGGACCGGGTGATGATCGGCGGCAAATGGCGGGTTATCGACGGACAGGTGGAAGGCCTGGACCTGAAAGGCTTGATCGCCGATCACAGCCAGGCGGCACGGCGGCTAATCGCCGGAACCTAAGCCAAACACCGCTCAAACATGTGGGAGGGGGCAAGCGCCCTCCCACTTGGAGTGAGCGGTGCTTACAAGCCCAACAGCGACAACATGATAAAGGTCGCAAACAACACAAAATGGGTCATCCCTTCGATGGCATTGGTTTCGCCATCGTTGAGGTTGATCGCACTGACGATCAGCGTGATAAACACCATCACCGTTTGCACCGGCGTCATCGCCATCTGGAACGGCTGGCCGGTATAGAGCGCCATGGCTTCCATCACCGGCACCGTCAGGATCACCGTCGACAACGACGCACCCAGGGCGATGTTCACCACCGACTGCATGCGGTTGGCCAGCGCAGCACGCAAGGCCGTCAGAATCTCCGGTGCCGCCGAAATAGCCGCCACCACGATCGCCGTGATCACCGGCGGTGCGCCCGTGCCTTCCAGGCCCAGGTCGAGGGTCTTGGACATCACCTCGGCCAGCGCACCGATCACAACCACGCCAAACACCAGGGTGCCGATGGAAAACGCCAGGTTCACCGGCGGCGACGCTTGTTCCTCGGGCAGTGTCTTGCGGCGCTTCTCCGGGTAGCTATAGCTGAAGAAATAACTGTGGGGCCCCACCTGCATGCGCAGGAACAGGGTGTAGAGCACCACCATCGCGCCGATGGTGAAGGCCGAGTAAATTTTCCAGTCGGCTTCGGGGATAAATTCCGGCACCACCATCGACACGCCCATGGCGGTCAGGATCATTACGCTGTAGGTCCGCGCCGAATCATCATTGTAGGACTGTTCGCCATGCTTGATGCCGCCCATCAACGCTGCCAGGCCGAGGATGCCGTTGATATCGAGCATCACCGCCGAATAGATGGTGTCCCGCACCAAGGTGGGTGATGGCTCGTTGCTCATCATGATCGCCAGGATCACCACCTCCACCAGCACTGCGGCGAGGGTCAGGATCATGGTGCCGTAGGGATCGCCGACCTTTTCCGCCAGTTGCTCGGCATGGTGGGCCACACGCATCGACGCCACGACGATAAAACCGATCAACACCACGCCGGCCAACAGTGCCACCATTTGCCCGCTGTGCAGCATCCAGTGCTCCAGCGGGTAGGCGGCGATGGCGGCAATCAGCGCCAGCAGCATGAATTTTTCTTGCTTGAGGGATGTGAGCATTCCGGGCCTTTTAGTACGGCAAATCAGTCATTGATGGGGTACAGACTGCGCCAAGCCGCTAACGTTTCGTTACACCTTAGTTCACACAGCCCTTGCGTGAATAAATCGAATACTCTTCTGCTGGTCAGGTTTTGCCGATTATTTCAGCCACGGCCTGTAGAATGCCGCCATTGCACCTGATGAGAATTTAGAAAATGTACGATTGGCTCAACGCCCTGCCCAAGGCTGAATTGCACCTGCACCTGGAGGGCTCGCTGGAGCCTGAGCTGCTGTTCGCCCTGGCCGAGCGCAACAAGATCGCGCTGCCGTGGAACGACGTCGAAACCCTGCGCAAGGCCTATGCCTTCAACAACCTGCAAGAGTTTCTCGACCTGTATTACAAGGGCGCCGATGTGCTGCGCACCTCCCAGGATTTCTACGACCTGACCTGGGCCTACCTGCTGCGCTGCAAAGCCCAGAACGTGATCCACACCGAGCCCTTCTTCGACCCGCAAACCCATACCGACCGTGGCATACCGTTCGAAGTGGTGCTCAACGGCATCGCCGCGGCGCTCAAAGATGGCGAACAGCAGCTGGGCATCACCAGCGGCTTGATCCTCAGTTTCCTGCGCCACCTGAGCGAAGCCGAAGCCGAGAAAACCCTCGACCAGGCGCTGCCGTTCCGCGATGCGTTTGTGGCCGTGGGCCTGGACAGTTCGGAAATGGGTCATCCGCCGAGCAAGTTCCAGCGAGTGTTCGACCGTGCCCGCCACGAAGGCTTCCTCACCGTCGCCCACGCCGGTGAAGAAGGCCCGCCCGAGTACATCTGGGAAGCGATCGACCTGCTGAAAATCCAGCGTATCGACCATGGCGTACGCGCCATCGAAGACGAGCGCCTGATGCAGCGCATCATCGACGAGCAGATCCCGTTGACCGTCTGCCCGCTGTCCAACACCAAGCTTTGCGTGTTCGACGACATGGCCCAGCACAACATCCTCGACATGCTCGAGCGTGGCGTGAAGGTAACGGTGAACTCGGATGACCCGGCGTACTTCGGCGGCTATGTCACCGAGAACTTCCACGCGCTGTACACCTCGCTGGGCATGACCCAGGACCAGGCCAAACGCCTGGCGCAGAACAGCCTGGATGCGCGCCTGGTAAAACCCTGACTGGACGCAAAGTCATCATCGCCAGGTCCATGGAATCAAAAAGGCCAGGGCGATGATCGCAAACCCTCAAGGCTAAGGTTGTTCGGACATGGCCAATCGGGCGATTTCTGCCAGCCCGTTGTCGTTGAGCTGCACCGCCTGGGACTCATTGACCAGGCTGATCCAGTTCGATTGCAGGAACAACTGCAACAGCCCCGCACCCAGCGCGCCGCCCAGGTGCGGTTGCCGCTGGCTCCAATCGAAGCAGTCGCACACCAGTGGCGACGCCAGCGCCTGGGTATAAATACCCAGGCCCGCCAGGTGCTGTGCGCCCTTGATCGTCACCTCAATGCGTTGCTCATGACGCTCGATCCACCCCGCCGCCAACATCCGCTCATGCAGCTGCGCCGCCACTTCGCCGCCGAGGTGGCCCTGGCACAGACGCGCATGTCGCAACAATGGCGGCGCCACCAACACCGGCGGTGAAGCATGCGGCGCAGTACGTGCTGCGCTGGCCAGTGTCGTACTGGCCAAGGCATCGATGGCGACGCTGACATCGGCCGCCGCCATGCGAAACAGCCGCTTGCCACGCCGACCCTCGGTACGCAGCAAGCCACTCCCCGTCAGCCGTGCCAGATGGGCATTGGCCGAGGCGGGTGACAACCCGGCAAGCAGCGCCAGTTCCTCCGAGGACTTGGTCGAGCCGTCCATCAGGGACCAGAGCATGGCGGTGCGTTTGGGTTCGGCGAGCAAGCTGGCGATCTGACTGATGCATGGTGCTTCTTCCATCGATTCACTCCCTGTCGAATTATTTTTCTGCTGTGGTGGGCGCCAAAGTATAGGTGCGTAAACCAGCGGTTCCGCGGCGTCTGACAGCATGAATAGGGACATGAGCTGAGTGAAATTTCCTTGTGTGATGGAGGCTAATACGTCGTACCCAATCGCTCCGGCAATTGAGCGGTCAATGTCGCACAGCGCGACACGAGCATTTCCCGCAGCAGGTTGATGGGTTTGCTCAACTGGGCCCGATGGGCGCATAGCAAGTTGAGCGGTGTGCGCTCGCCACGCAATTCAGGCAAGACCAGGCGCAAGCGCCCGGCCAGCACATCGGTGCTCACATCCAGCCAGGATTTGTAGGCAATGCCCACGCCCGCCACCGCCCAGCGGCGCACCACATCGGCATCGTCGCTGAAGCGATCACCACTGACCGTGAGGCTGACTTCGCGTTTGCCATCGTGGAAGCTCCAGTGGTCATGCACTCGGCTGCCAAGCATGTAAAGCAAGCAATTGTGCTGGGCCAATTGCTCCAGCTGTCGCGGCTCGCCATAACGCACGAGATAGCTGGGGGCTGCACACAACACGCGAACGTTGTGCGGCGCGACGGGCAGGGCGACCAGGCTGGAGTCTTCGGGCTCGCCATAGCGCAGGGCAATGTCCACCGGCTGGCGGAACAGGTCGGCAATCCGATCGCCCAGCAGCAGGCGCACGGCGAGTTGCGGGTACTCGTGCTGAAATTCGTCCAGCCAGGGCAGTAATTGGTTACGGCCGAAATCCGAGGGGGCCGAGAGTTGCAACACCCCACTGACATGGTCCTGGCCACTGGCCAATAAGCGCCGTCCTTCGTCCAGGGCGCTCAATGCAGTTCGGGCATATTCCAGGAAACCCTCACCTTCGGCGGTCAGGCGCAGGCTGCGGGTGGAGCGCGCCAGCAAACGCGTGCCCAGCTGCTGTTCGATACGCTTGAGCGCCGCGCTGGCCACGGCGGGCGACAGGTCCATCACCCGCGCCGCCGCCGACAAACTGCCCAGGTCCGCGGCGCGTACAAACAACTGCAAATCATCAAAACGCAGCATTCAACCACCCATTATCAAAATATTATTGAAACAGAGTGCTGTTTTAGCCGCTTTTATCTTGTAGGGAAATGGCTAATCATTTGCCCATCCCGTTATCACGTGTCTGGAGTTGAATATGTCCACAGCCTTTAACGTCATCGCCACACTGATCGCCAAACCTGGCCAACAGGCCACCTTGGAGCCGCTGCTGCGTGACCTGCTGGAACCCACCCGTCTTGAAGCCGGCTGCGAGCAATACGACCTGCACCAGGACCTGCAACACCCTGAGACCTTCTACATGCTCGAACGCTGGAGCGATGACGCCGCACTCGCCGACCACGACCAGAGCGCACATATCCAACATTTTCGCGCTAAAGCCGCTGATGTCATCGAGCACTTCGAACTCAAGCGCCTGAAGTTTCTCGCCTGATCACCGCCTTTTTCCGGAGCCCCCCCCATGAAAGCCATTGCCTACTACGCATCACTGCCGATCAACGATGAAAAATCCCTGCAAGACATCCAGCTGCCGGAGCCCGTCGCCGGCCCCCGGGACCTGCTGGTAGAAGTCAAAGCCATCTCGGTCAACCCGGTGGACACCAAGGTGCGCCAGAACGTCGCCCCGGAGAACGGTGCGGCCAAAGTGCTGGGCTGGGACGTGGCCGGTGTGGTCAAGGCCGTCGGCAGTGAAGTGAGCCTGTTCAAAGTCGGCGACAAGGTGTTCTACGCCGGTTCCCTGGTCCGCCCGGGCGCTAACAGCGAACTGCACACCGTCGATGAGCGCATCGTCGGCCATATGCCCAAGAGCCTGGGCTTTGCCGAAGCCGCCGCGCTGCCGCTGACCGCCATCACCGCCTGGGAGCTGCTATTCGAACGCCTGCAAGTGCGTGAAGGTAAAGAGGCTGAAGGCCAGAGCCTGCTCATCGTCGGTGCCGCCGGTGGCGTGGGTTCGATCCTGACCCAGCTGGCCAGCCAGCTCACCGCCTTGACGGTGATCGGCACCGCGTCGCGCCCGGAAACCCAGGAATGGACCAAGGCACTCGGCGCCGACCTGGTGATCGACCACAGCCAACCGCTGAGCGAAGCGCTGAAACAAGCCGGCCACCCGCAGGTGACCCACGTCGCCAGCCTGACCCAGACCGAGCATCACCTGGACCAACTGGTCGAAGCGCTGCAACCCCAAGGCAAGCTGGCGCTGATCGACGACCCCAAGGCGCTGGACGTGAGCAAACTCAAGCGCAAGAGCCTGTCGCTGCATTGGGAGTTCATGTACACGCGCTCAATGTTCGAGACGCCGGACATGATCGAGCAGCACAACCTGCTCAATCGCGTGGCCGAACTGATCGACGCCGGCACCTTGAAAACGACGGTGGGCGAGCACTTCGGTGTGATCAATGCGGCGAACCTGCGCCGTGCCCATGCCCTGCTGGAAAGCGGCAAGGCCAAGGGCAAGATCGTGCTGGAAGGGTTCTGAAGATAACGTCTATCAGTGTCGTCCGTTATTCGTGTGAGTGAGGGACGACACCGCTAGTCAGAGAGTTGATCTTTGTCATATTTGTGAGCGTATTCGGGTTTATATTGGCCGCCTTTGCCACGATTCTTTTACGTGAGGAAGTCAGCAATGAAAATCCTGATAAAAGCGTTAGCAAAATCCCCCGGCAATAAATGGCAGGTTCGTCTCGACGGCGATGCGTTCACCTTCCGCAGCGAGGCCGAGGCCCGCGCCTTTGCCGAAACCCTGCAAGCCCGCATCCAGGCTCCCCACCGCTTCCCGCTCAGCCAGCAACGCTCCGCCGCTGGCTGACCTGCATTTCAGCCCTGCGCCTGCGTGGCCCTTGCCCGTTGCAGGCGCTGGGTCGACATCGCAATCGTCACCGCCAACACCCCGCACAAGCTGATGACCATCGCCATCGGTATCGCCGTGCCGTCGTGCAGCACGCCCACCAACGAAGCCGCCCCTGCCGCCACGCCAAACTGAATGCAACCGAGCAAGGCCGACGCGCTGCCGGCCCGGGCGCCCTGCCCGCTCATGGCGCAGGCCGAGGTGTTGGGCAGAATGCAGCCCAGGCTGGCGATACAGATGAACAGCGGTACCAGCAACGGCCATAGCGCATCGGTGCGCAAGGCCGCGATGCCCAACAGTGACAGCGCCGCCAGCAGATAGACCCACACCGTGCGCGACAGCAGAAACGCCGGGCCACGCTTGGCCAGCAACCGCGCGTTAACCTGTGCAACCAGGATGAACCCAGCGGCGTTGGAGCCGAACAGCCAGCCGTAATGCTCGGCGGGCACGCCATAGAGTTTGATAAATACGAACGGGGAGCCGGCGATGTAGGCAAACATCCCGGCAATCGAAATGCCCCCGGTCAGGGCGTAACCGAGGTAGACCCGGTCTGACAACAGCGCGCCATAGCGGCGCAGCGATCCCGACAAGGGTTGACGCGGCTGATGGGCTGGAAAGGTTTCCGGCAAACCGACCGCCACGGCAATCGCCGCCATCACGCTGAAGATCGACAGTGCGAGGAAAATCGACTGCCAGCCCCACAACCCGACCATCACACCACCCGCCAATGGCGCAAGGATCGGCGCCAGGCCGGTCACCAGCATCAGTTGCGAATACACCTTGGCCGAGCCCACCGCATCACATTTGTCACTGACCACGGCGCGGGAAATCACCATGCCCGCGCAACCGCCGAGGGCCTGCACGAAACGTGCGCCAATCAGCCATTCCAGGGACGGCGCGTACGCGCAGGCAAAGGATGCCAGGGTAAACAGGGTCACGCCGCTGAGCAGCGGGCCGCGTCGACCAAAGCGGTCCGCCAGAGGGCCGTAGATCAGTTGGCCGATGGCCAGGCCGGCGAAATACACCGCCAGGGTCAGCTGGATATGTTTTTCGTCGGTCCCGAAGGCCGTCGCCATGGCAGGAAAGCCAGGCAGGTAGAAATCGATCGCCAGCGGCGCGAAGGCGCTCAAGGCACCCAGGATCAGGATTATGCGAAGGTTCATCAGGCACCCAAGTGTGTCGGCAGCCCGACAGTTTAGCCGCGCTTGGGTGCATTGAATACGATAGCTCGCTAACTATTTGAATGGGTCAGGCGAGCTTGGCGCTGTAGCCCTCTTCGCTGATCAGGCTGATCACTTCCTCGGCAGACAGGCGGCTTTCGACGCCCACCTCTTTCGCCGCCAGGTCGACCTTCACGCTGGCCGCCGGATCCTGGCTCTGCACCGCCTGGGTCACGGCCCGAACGCAGTGGCCGCAGGTCATTCCTTCAACGCTGAATATTTGCATGACATGACTCCTTTGATGAGGTTGAACCCAGTCTTGACCTTGCCACGATGGCAAGGTCAAGTTCTGAAACTTTCGGCCGGGCTGGTATTACACCGCGGCGTCGGCCAAGCTTCACCCATCTTCGATTCAAACCACGGAGCATTCGCCATGCGCTGGTCGTTTTTTGGCCTTGTCGGCCTGATGAGCTTGTCTGCCGCTGCGGCCCATGCCCTCGCCGCAGAAGACTATGCGGTGCTGATCATTTCCCGCGAACGCCTGGAAGTACCGACCAATTGCGAGATCGGCCTGTACATCCAGGACCAGTTGGCCGGGCGTCTGTTCCAGGAACAGTCCACCTCGTTCAACCTGCCCGCCGGCAATGTGTCGCTACGCCTGAAACTGCTGCCGGGCCAGTCACCGGGTTGCTTGCCGGGCCTGCTCGCGCCGCCGGCGCAGAACATCACACTCAAGGCCGGTGACGTACGCAAGTTGCGCATTGCCCAGGGCCCGGAAGGCATGTACCTCAAACCCGCCGCACTGGAATACTGAAGACGCTTGACCTTCCCCACAGGTCAAGGTTGATCCTAGGGGCAACTTCTCTGGAGGACTGCCCCATGAATGGATCCACCACCTTTGACCTGCCCATCGGCGGCATGACCTGCGCCAGTTGCGCCGGGCGTGTCGAGCGCGCGCTGGGCAAAGTGCCGGGGGTGCAAAGCGTCAGCGTCAACCTGGCCAACGAGCGCGCCCACGTCGAAGTGCTGGGCCAGATCGACCCAGCCGTGCTGATCGCCGCCGTCGACAAAGCCGGCTACACCGCCAGCCTGCCGCAAAGCGAAACCAGGACCGAGGCCGATCAGGCCCAACGCCTGCACCGCGAGCGCTGGTCACTGCTGCTGGCGGTTGTGCTGGCATTGCCCCTGGTTCTGCCGATGCTGGTGCAGCCCTTCGGCCTGCACTGGATGCTGCCGGCCTGGGTGCAGTTCCTCCTGGCGACCCCGGTGCAATTCATCTTCGGTGCACGCTTCTACATCGCAGCCTGGAAGGCCGTGCGGGCCGGCGCCGGCAATATGGACCTGCTGGTGGCCATCGGCACCAGCGCCGGTTACGGCCTGAGCCTCTATGAATGGCTGACCGCGCCCGCAGGCACCATGCCCCATCTGTACTTCGAAGCGTCGGCCGTGGTGATCGCCCTGGTGCTGCTCGGTAAATACCTGGAGAGCCGCGCCAAACGCCAGACCGCCAGCGCCATCCGCGCCCTGGAAGCCCTGCGCCCTGAACGCGCGATTCGTGTGCAGGATGGTCGCGAGGAAGATGTCGCCATCAACGCGCTCAAGCTTAATGACCTGGTGCTGGTCAAACCCGGCGAGCGCTTCCCGGTGGACGGTGAAGTGGTAGAAGGCCAGAGCCATGCCGATGAGGCATTGATCAGCGGCGAAAGCCTGCCGGTGCCGAAGCAACCTGGTGATGCCGTCACCGGCGGCGCCATCAATGGCGAAGGCCGTCTGCTGGTGCGTACCACCGCACTCGGTGCCGAAAGCGTACTGGCGCGCATCATCCGCCTGGTGGAAGACGCCCAGGCCGCCAAGGCACCGATCCAGAAGCTGGTGGATAAAGTCAGCCAGGTATTCGTGCCGACCGTGCTGGTGCTGGCGTTGATCACGCTGGTGGGCTGGTGGCTGTACGGTGCGCCGCTGGAGACCGCGATCATCAACGCCGTGGCGGTGCTGGTGATCGCCTGCCCGTGCGCCCTCGGGCTGGCCACACCGACCGCCATCATGGCCGGCACCGGCGTGGCCGCACGCTATGGCATCCTGATCAAGGACGCCGAAGCGCTGGAGCGTGCCCATGAAGTAAGCACCGTGGTGTTCGATAAAACCGGCACCCTCACTTCCGGCACCCCGAAAATTGCCCATTTAGCGGCAGTGGATGGCGATGAAGCCACATTGCTGCAACAGGCCGGTGCGCTGCAACGTGGCAGCGAACACCCGTTGGCCAAGGCTGTGCTGGATGCGTGCAGCGAGCAAGGGCTGACGGTGGCGGATGTGAGCGCCAGCCAATCCCTGACCGGACGTGGCATTGCCGGCACTCTCGACGGGCGTCAACTGGCATTGGGAAATCGGCGCCTGCTGGAAGAAAATGGCCTGGACGCGGGTGGGCTGGCCGACTCTGCCACGGCCTGGGAAGCCGAGGGCCGCACCTTGTCCTGGCTGATCGAGCAAGGCGCACAACCCCGTGTGCTCGGGCTGTTTGCCTTTGGTGACACGCTCAAGCCTGGCGCGCTGGAAGCGGTGGCACAACTCAAGGCCCGGCACATCGGCAGCCACTTGCTCACCGGCGACAATCGCGGCAGCGCCCGCGTCGTTGCCGAAGCGCTGGGCATCGATGACGTACACGCCGAAGTCCTGCCCGCCGATAAAGCCGCCACCGTCGCCGAACTGAAAAAAACCGGCGTGGTGGCCATGGTCGGCGACGGCATCAACGACGCGCCGGCCCTGGCTGCCGCCGACATCGGTATCGCCATGGGCGGCGGCACCGACGTGGCCATGCATGCCGCCGGCATCACCTTGATGCGCGGCGACCCACGCCTGGTCCCGGCCGCCCTGGAGATCAGCCGCAAGACCTACGCCAAAATCCGCCAGAACCTGTTCTGGGCCTTTGTGTATAACTTGATCGGCATTCCCCTGGCCGCATTCGGCCTGCTCAATCCGGTGCTTGCAGGTGCGGCCATGGCCTTGTCCAGCGTCAGTGTCGTGAGCAATGCCTTGCTGTTGAAAACTTGGAAACCCAAGGAATTGGAGGATCAACGCCCATGAACATCGGCCAAGCCGCCCGGCAAAGCGGGCTGAGCGCGAAGATGATTCGCTATTACGAATCCATCGGCCTGCTCAAGGCGGCCCATCGCACCGACAGCGGCTACCGCATCTACGGCACCGACGACCTGCACACCCTGGCGTTTATCAAACGCTCGCGGGACCTGGGGTTCTCATTGGAAGAGGTGGGCAAACTGCTGACCTTGTGGCAGGACCGGCAACGGGCCAGCGCCGATGTGAAAGCCCTGGCGCGCCAGCATATCGATGAGCTGAACCAGAAGATCCTGGAGCTGGGGCAATTGCGCGATACGTTGCAGGACCTGGTGGAGCACTGCCAGGGCGATCACCGGCCGGATTGTCCGATTCTCAAGGAGTTGGCGTCGGGAAGCTGCTGCGCGTGACGGAATCTATCTGAATGCATGCAAAACCAAATGTGGGAGGGGGCTTGCTCCCGATAGCGGTGTGTCAGTTACAGATATAGAGACTGACACACTGCCATCGGGAGCAAGCCCCCTCCCACATTTTGATCTTCATGTACCCGAAGATCACTGCATCCAGGGCGGCGGCGGTGGCTCTTCCGACGCTTTGCTCGGTGGCGCATCATCCGCCGCCCGAATGGCCTGACGCCGTTCTTCATCCAGCCGCGCCGCTTCGATCTCGCGGATCACACCGCCCACGTCCGCCAGTTCTTCCGGCTCGTCGAACTCGCCGGTCAAGACGCTGGCCGGGTGCAAGGTGCCGGCTTCGTAGAGTGCCCACATTTCCTTGGCGTACTTGGTCTTCTTCAACTCCGGGGCAAAACGCCCGAAGTAGGAAGCCATGTTGCCCACATCCCGCTCCAGCATGTTGAACGCGTGGTTGTTGCCCGCCGCATCGACCGCCTGGGGCAGGTCGATGATGACCGGACCGGTCGGCGTGAGCAGTACGTTGAACTCGGACAGGTCACCATGCACCAGGCCGGTACACAGCATCAGCACGATCTGGGAAATCAGGAAGGCGTGGTATTCACGCGCCTGGTCCGGCTCCAGGGTCACGTCATTCAGGCGTGGCGCAGCATCGCCGTACTCGTCGGCCACCAGCTCCATCAACAACACGCCTTCGAGGAAGTCGTATGGCTTGGGCACGCGAACGCCCGCACCGGCCAGGCGGAACAACGCCGCTACTTCGGCGTTCTGCCAGGCATCTTCGGTTTCTTTCTTGCCGAATTTCGAGCCCTTGGCCATGGCCCGGGCCTGCCGGCTGTTACGGACCTTACGGCCTTCCTGGTATTCGGACGCTTGACGAAAACTTCGTTTGTTCGCCTCCTTGTAAACCTTGGCGCAACGCAATTCATTGCCGCAGCGCACCACATAAACAGCTGCTTCTTTACCACTCATGAGTGGGCGCAGCACTTCGTCGACCAGACCGTCTTCGATCAGGGGTTCAATGCGTTTAGGAGTCTTCATCAGCTTTTATTGTGGGTCCTTTATTACCAAATACGCGTATGGCACTCGTTATACGGCAATCGGCTCGCCGGTGGGAGGGGCTACCGACCTCTGACCACTCAAGAATGCATCCAATATGCCAATTTCGGCGAATTCAACGTTCGATGATCGCCGTCACGCCCTGGCCGCCGGCGGCGCAGATCGAAATCAGCCCGCGCCCCTTGCCCGCCGCGTCGAGCAACTTGGCCAGGTTGGCGACGATGCGCCCACCGGTGGCGGCAAACGGATGCCCGGCCGCCAGGGAACTGCCCTTGACGTTCAGGCGGCTGCGATCGATGGCCCCTAATGGGGCGTCCAGCCCGAGACGGGTCCTACAGTAGCCCGCGTCCTCCCACGCCTTGAGCGTGCACAACACCTGGGCCGCGAAGGCTTCGTGGATCTCGTAGTAATCAAAATCCTGCAGCGTCAGGCCGTTGCGCGCCAGCAAGCGGGGCACCGCATACACCGGCGCCATCAGCAGGCCTTCGGCGCCGTTGACGAAATCCACCGCAGCCGCTTCGCCATCGCGCAGGTACGCCAGGATCGGCAAACCACGCGCCTGGGCCCATGCCTCGCTGCCCAACAGCACCAGGGATGCACCGTCGGTGAGCGGTGTGGAATTGCCGGCCGTGAGCGTGCCTTTTTCGCTGCGCTCGAACGCAGGCTTGAGTGCGGCGAGTTTCTCCAGGCTCAGGTCGGGGCGCAGGTTATTGTCGCGGGTCAGGCCCAGAAACGGCGTGAGCAGATCGTTATGCCAGCCTTCGGCATAGGCAGCGGCCATTTTCTGGTGGCTCTCGAGGGCGAGTTGATCCTGCTCGGCACGGGGAATCTGCCAGGTCTGTGCCATCAATTCGCAATGCTGGCCCATGGACAAACCGGTGCGCGGCTCGCCGTTACGCGGCAGCTCAGGCTTGAGGTGCTGGGGACGAAGTTGTAACAGGACTTTTAATTTATCCGCCATGGACTTGCTGCGATTGGCTTGCAGCAGGATCTTGCGCAGCCCTTCATTCACGCCGATAGGCGCGTCGGACGTGGTATCCACCCCACCGGCAATCCCGCATTCAATCTGGCCCAGGGCGATCTTGTTGGCCACCAGCAACGCCGCCTCGAGCCCCGTGCCGCACGCCTGCTGAATGTCATAGGCCGGGGTTTGCGGCGACAGGCGTGAACCCAGCACGCATTCACGGGTGAGGTTGAAGTCGCGGGAATGCTTGAGCACCGCGCCGGCGGCCACCTCGCCCATGCGCAGGCCGTGCAGGTTGTAGCGTTCGATCAGGCCCTCCAGGGCCGCGGTCAGCATCGCCTGGTTGCTCGCCGTGGCGTAAGGGCCATTGGAGCGGGCGAAAGGAATGCGGTTACCGCCAATGATCGCTACACGGCGCAATTGAGTCATGGAAAGCTCCCTGTCGGTTGTGGTCTGGATAACTGAGCCTAGTCGAACGACTGCTACCCTGGGATGGTCAACCCTTTGAACCCCAGCCTTCGGAGAGCGTTCCATGTCTGACCGTTATATCGACTTCGCCAACTCAAGCCTCGGCCATCGCCTGGTCGCCGCCCTTGGCCTGCCGTCACCGGTACGCCTGGAACGCTGGCAAGCCGGGCGCCTGCGCCCGGTGGAAGGTGCGCTGTTACTGGGTGGTGGCGCGCTGGCAACGAACGTGAAAGCGTTCGCCAACCGGCTCACCGACGCCATTTACACGTACGGCGCCGACACTTCGACCTGGATTCCCGGCCACGGCCCCAAGCTCAAGGCCGTGGTATTCGATGCCAGCGACCTGCAACACACCGACCAGCTCAAGCAACTGCGTGAGTTTTTCCAACCGTTGCTGAAAAACCTGGATCACAGTGCACACCTGGTGATCCTCGGCCGCGCGCCGGAAAGCCTCAGCGACCCGTTCGCCGCCAGCGCCCAGCGCGCCCTCGAAGGTTTCAGCCGGTCGCTGGCCAAGGAACTGCGCAACGGCGGCGTGTTGCAATTGCTCTACGTCGGCGACGGTGCCGAAGACCAACTGGAAGGCGCACTGCGCTTCTTCCTCTCACCGAAAAGCGCCTATATCTCCGGCCAGGTGATTCGCCTGAAGGCCTGTGCCACGCCCGTCGAAGACTGGACTCGCCCCCTCGCCGGGCGCAAGGCATTGGTCACCGGCGCAGCCCGTGGCATTGGCGCGTCCATCGCCGAAACCATGGCCCGCGACGGTGCCGAAGTGATCCTGCTCGACGTGCCCCAGGCCAAGCCCGACCTCGAGGCCCTGGCCGCACGCCTGGGTGCGCGCACCGTGGTGCTGGATATCTGCGCCGAAGACGCCGCCGGCCAGTTGATCGAACACCTGCCCGACGGCCTCGACATCCTGGTGCACAACGCCGGGATTACCCGTGACAAGACCCTGGCCAACATGACCCCGGAATACTGGGACGCGGTGCTGGCGGTCAACCTCAATGCCCCGCAGGTGCTGACCAAGGCACTGCTGGACAGCGGCACCCTGCACGACAACGCCCGCGTGGTGGTGCTGGCCTCCATCAGCGGCATCGCCGGCAACCGTGGGCAGACCAACTATGCCGCGAGCAAGGCCGGCTTGATCGGCCTGGTACAGGCGTGGGCACCGTTGCTGGAGGAACGCGGGATCAGCATCAACGCTGTAGCCCCAGGCTTTATCGAAACCCAGATGACCGCGCATATTCCGTTCGCCTTGCGTGAAGCCGGGCGGCGCATGAGTTCCCTGGGCCAGGGCGGTTTGCCGCAGGACGTCGCAGAAGCCGTGGCCTGGCTGAGCCAGCCGGGTTCCGGTGCGGTCAGCGGGCAAGCGCTGCGGGTGTGTGGGCAAAGTCTATTGGGAGCGTAAGCATGGATTGGCAAACCTTAGGCAGTACGCCGTTTCTGCCACCGTTGTATTGGCGGGCAGCGCTCAAGCGCAAGATCACCGGCAACACGCTGCCCGAGCAAGGCTTGCGCTGCCGGGTGAGCGTCGACCCCAAGCAGGTGGCGGCGTACCGCCATGTCTGCGGGTTTACCGAGAGCCCCATGCTGCCGGCGACCTATCCGCACATCCTGGCATTCGGTCTTCAGATGCAGTTGCTCACCGATAAGAAGTTTCCCTTCCCTCTGCTGGGATTGATTCACCTGAGTAACCGTATCCGCATCCATCGCCCACTGGGCGGAGTCAGCGAATTGTCCATCGGCGTGCACACGCAGAACCTCAGGCCCCACCCCAAGGGCGCGACCTTTGAAGTGGTCACCACAGTTGAAGACTCTCTCGGCCTGCTGTGGGAAGCCGAGAGCCGAATGCTGTGCCGGGGTGTAAAGCTCGAAGGCGAAGCGACCGATGACGCCCGTCCCAGCCCTGCCGAGATCAGCGAATTGACTCGCTGGAAGGCCCCAGCCGATATCGGCCGCCGCTACGCACGGGTGTCAGGAGACTACAACCCGATCCACCTCAGTGCGCCGACCGCCAAACTGTTCGGTTTCCCCCAGGCCATCGCCCACGGGCTATGGAACAAGGCGCACACCCTCGCCGCCTTGGGCGAGCACCTGCCTGCCGCCAATATCGAAATAGACGTGGAGTTCAGGAAGCCCGTGCGCCTGCCCAGTGACGTCAGGCTACTGGCCAGCGCCGCCGGTTCCAGCGGCGAATTCTTATTGAAAGGCGCGGGTGACATCGAGCATATGCTGGGTAGATGGCAGCCCATTGCATAAAAGCGACTGATAAATTGTATATATACACCCTAAGTGATAGCGGGCCTTTTCAGGCTCGCTTTTTTATATACAGGTTTTTGATTTTAAATCATATATACATCCAGAAATATCATGCCCTATACCTTTGGCATTAGTCGCTTAAACGGTACAAGCCAGCCGTATATAAATCATTAATACCAATTTGAGCATTGAGAGAAAGAGCGCCCGGGCCTGTTATAGCCACACGGACAAACGCATCGCTATCCGCAGAAATAGCCAGCGTTTGAGACAACTCAGGTTGTACAGGTGCAAGGAACTCAATCATGAAGACTCAAGTCATGTTCTGGAAAGCAAGTACCACACTGGCACTGGCAATCGCACTCACACTCGGCGGTTGCAGCAGCGGTGGCGGCGGACATCACAGTGGGGGCTCCGCTTCCTCGGGTACTGCCGCTGGCGGTGGCGGCAGCGGTGGTGGAGGCACAGACGGTGGCGGTACCGGCACAACCAGCACCCTGGTAACGGCCAGCGTGGCCGACACCCTCGGCGATACCGTGACCGACCTCGGCGGCACCGTCAGCAGCCTGGGCACTACCCTCGGCAGCCTGCCTATCGTGGGTGCAACCACGCGCAGCCTGGTGCGTGCTACCGGCAACGCCGTCAGCAGCATCGGCGACGGCCTGTCGGATGGCCTCGGTTCACTGGGTACCGACAGCAATGCACTGGGCAACACCGTTGCGGGCGTGGCCGACGGCGTCTCCGACCTCGGTGCAGGCGTGACCGCCACCGGCCAGAACGTCGCCACCTTGCTGGGGCACGTGCCTGTGGTCAGCGGCGCGGCACCCGTGGCAGGCAACGTCGTCGGCAAGCTCGGCAATGCCGTGACCATGCTCGGCGACACCCTCAGCACCGCCAGCACCACCGGCCCGCTGGGTTCGGCCACCCATACGCTTGGCGCAAAGGTATTGGTCCCTGTGGTGTCGCTGGTGGAAAGCACCACCGGTAAAGTCGGCAGCACGACCGGCCTGGACAGTCCCGTGGGCGGCCTGCTGCAAAAGCTCGGCGATACCGTCGATAGCCTGGGCAATCAAGTCGCCGACACCGGCGGCAGCGGCAACCCGGCGACCGGCGCCGTGGGCGGCGTGCTCAATGGCGTGGGTACCGTGGTCGGCAAGGCCAGCGGCTATGTCGACGCCACGGGTAACAGTGGCGGCAGCAACCGCAGACCGGGCCTGGCGGAACTCATCGGCGGCGTGATAGCGGGCGCCGGCAGCGGCCTCAATGCCGGCAGTAGCAGCGGTCTGGTCAGCGCCACCGGCGTCACCGGTGTGAAGGCGGGCACTACCGTGGCATCCCTGGGCACCCTTCTGGGCGGCAGTGGCGTCCCCAACACCGCCGCAAGCGCCCCCATTGCCACGTTGACCAGCCAGGTCGGCGGCGCGTTGAACCCCGTCACCAGTGGCGTCACCCGCCTCACTCAAAACGTCGGCAATGCCACCGGCCTGGGCACTCCAATCAACGGCCTGGCCACCAACGCCGGCGGCGCCGTCAGCAGGCTGGGCAGCCAAATCACCGGCACCAACGCCAACCCGGTCATCAACGCCTTGGGTGGTACCGTCAACGCAGTGGGTGGCACCGTGGCCTCGGTCGGAGGAGTGGTCAGCGGCGGCCCCAACACCGGTGGTGGTTTGCTCGGCGGCGGCCTGGCCGTGACGACCTCCGCGGGTGCCAGCACCAGCACGAATGGCGGTGCCCTGGGCGGGCTGCTGGGTGGCCTGACCGGCAGAAAATGATTGCACCTGGCCGATTAGACGGCCTCACCTACAGCGCCTACGCTTGGTTGAGACGAGAGACCAGCTAAGTCTCTCGTCTTTTTTCATGGGTCAATGATCGCCCCCTGAAAACACCCAGACCGCGCTCCCCGAGCCCGACGGGAACCTGCAAAACGCTGCAGCAGTTTTGACCATGGAGTGTCCTATGCGCGCTTTGACACCATTGTTACTGCTCACCCTCAGTGCTTCCGTCCACGCCGACCCCCTGCCCAGTTTCCTGAATAGCAACGACACCGTCCGCAACCTGCCCGTGCCTAACCTGCCCGCCGACGCCTATCGACCGGCGCCCCCGCAGACCCGACTGCCCGCCCCTGCTGCCAGCGCGGAGCAGCCGTTGCTGATGGACACCAAGGTGACCATTCGAAAGCTGCAGATCGACGGTGGCACGGTCTACCCGCTCAGGGACGTCGCCCAGGCATTCGAACCGCTGATCGGCCATGAGACCAACCTGGCGCAATTGATCGAAGCCACCCGCAGCATCACCCGCCGCTACCAGGAAGATGGCTACCTGCTGTCCTATGCGTTCCTGCCAGAACAGCGCTTCGACGGCGGCCTGGTGCATGTGGTGCTGGTCGAAGGCTATATCCGCGATTACCAGCTGCAAGGCGACATCGGCCCGGTTTCGTCCTACGTCGACAAACTCGCCGAAAAACTCAAGGCCGAACGTCCACTCACCCGTAAGACGTTCGAGCGTTACACGACACTGATGAGCGCCATCCCGGGCGTAACCTTGCAGGCCCAGGTACCGCCGCCCGCCACCACCGACGGCGGCACGCCGATGCACATCACCGCCAGCCGCAAACCCTTCACCACCAGCATGAGCCTCAACGAGGCCAGCCGAGGCGGCACGCAGGCGCTGCTCACCGGCACCGGCAACTCCTGGACCTCCATGGGCGAACAACTGAGCCTCAGCGGCCTGCTCCCGCCCGGCGACGACAAAGAACATTACTACCGCGCAGCCTACAGCCAATTCATCAATGCCGAGGGCACCCAGCTCACGCTGTCGGGTGAACGCTATCGCGCCGATCCACGCACCAGCCTGCAACTGGGCGAAGGCCTGGAGCTCAAGCCACACCAGGAAATCGACCGCTACGCCATTGGTTTCAGCCACCCGCTGATCGCGTCGCCCAACGAGTCATTGAACCTGGGCGCCCGCTACTATGCCGTCGACCAGACTACGCGCTACCAACTCGAAGGTTTCCCGCAACGCCTGACGCTGCAAACAGACCTGCGCGCACTGGCGTTCGAAGGCGATTGGCGCAAGGCCGACACGACCCAACTGCGCATCCTCAGCGCCGGTGTGTACCAAGGCATCAACGGCATGGGCGCCAAGACCCGCACAGACTTCGGCGGGCTCAAGCCGGACCTCGACTTCTTCCGCCTGCGCCTCTCCGGCGTGCAGAGCAACAGGCTCTTCGATAACTGGCAAGGTGTACTCTCCGGCGCACTCTACTGGAGCCACGACGACCTGCCCGACAGCGAGCGCGCCACCTTCGGCGGGCAGAATTTCGGCCGTGGCTACCCCGATGACCAGGGCTCCGGCGACAAAGGCTGGGGCGTGGCGTATGAGATCAACTACAGCTACAACCGTACCGGCGAGTGGGTGCGGATCCTGCAGCCCTATATGGTGCTCGACCGCGCCAGGGCCTGGTTCAACGACCTGCCGGTCAAGGGCAGCGATATGTCATCGGCAGCCCTGGGCCTGCGTTTTGGCGACGCCAGGTACTACAACATTTCCGTGGAAGCGGCCAAGCCGATGGCGGATGTGGCGCGGGATAACTTCGACCGACGGCCGCGGTATACGCTGAGCTTCACTTATCAGCTGTGAATGAGCGCTTAATACCTGGAGTGAGAGAGAGGAAACAGGTTGTTGAGCGTATCGATCAGGCGCACCAGATAGATCGGCTTGCGGAACAGGTCCAGCACCTGCAGGCGCAGCATGTCGCTGACGTCATCCATCTCGGCATGGCCGGACATCACGATCACCGGCAGGTGCGAGCGCGAGGTGTGTTCGCGCAGGCGCTTGATCAAGGAAATGCCGCTTTCCTCAGGCATGCGCAGGTCGGTAATGACCAGGGCGATATCCGGATGCAGTGTCAATTCTTGCAAGGCGAAGGTCACGGAGGTGGCGGTAAAACAGACAAAGCCCTCGTGTTCGAGGGATTCGGCCAGCTCAACCAGAGCATCCTCTTCGTCGTCCACCAATAGTATTTGTTGGCGAGACAAAGAAGATGTGCTCATGGCCGTACCTGGAAGAATGGGGTAATTGGAGAATAGCTGCTGCAACTTGGCAGTCAGGTCGCCGTTGGCAGCTTGGTAGCGATCGACGTGAAAATTCCACTTATCTTGGTGCCCAGGCCGGTTCCGGCACCCACAATGACAAGGGCCACCAGCGCCACGATAATGGCGTACTCAATACCTGAAGCAGCCTCTTTGCGTTTGAAGAACAGTTGTGTTTGAACATATAACTTCAACATCAGGTCAAGGAACATACGACTTCTCCCTAATACGCCACTAAAAGCCAGTACGGCTCTAGCACGATGTTTGCGACGTGCAATTAGAGCATTGCCAACAAACCTCAGCCTCACAACTGTAAGAACTCATTAATCAGAAAGTATTAGTCGTCGGCGCATGCCTGACTACCCGGCTGCAAATAGCGTTCAAATAAAATTTTATCCGTGACAAATGGCGTTTCGTCCTGGCTGAGCTACCTTCAAATAGCCAAATCGTTAGATGTTCATCACAGCCAGGTTGCGAATTAGTTCGTTTGGATTGACGAGCAGGTAGTGCAACGGGAAAGGGAGAGCCGTCATGAACAGTCGCATCAGCATGGCCCTGGCCGCTGTGCTGCTAATCGGGGCATTGATTGCAGGGTACTGGGGGCTGGTGTTGAGCCGCCAACCGGAGCCCGTCGCAACACCTGTCATTTCTGCCGAAAAGCCCACTGCTGTCGTCGAAGACCAGACCCGCCAACCAGTGGTCGTACTGGCGCATGACGTCCCTGCCTTCGTTGCACTTACCGCTGCCGACCTGGTCGTGGAGAAACTCCGCACGGTGCCCGTCGGCAGCCTGACGCGGCTGGACCAGGCCATCGGCCGCCAACCACTGCGCGCACTCGGAGCAGGTACCTGGCTCAGCGAAGAAAGCTTCAGCGCCGGCGGCCCGCTTGCCCGCATGATTCGTCCCGATGAGCGCGCATTGGCCGTGGCCGTCGACGAGGTGATCGGCGCGGCAGGCCAACTGAGCCCCGGCGATTATGTGGATGTGCTGCTGTTCCTGCGCCAGGATGCTGGCAACGCGGAGCAGTCGGCACAAATCGTCCTTCCGGCCCTGCGCCTGCTCAGCGTCGGTGACCAATTGGGCCTGGCCAACGATGGCTTGCCGGCCGTGCCGCCCGCCGCCACGCCCGAGGAGCGCGCCCAGGCTGCCCAGCGTCGCGCTGCTGCACGCACCGTGGTGCTGGCCGTGCCGGAGCCTCTATTGAGCCGCCTGATGCTGGCGTCGCAAGCCGGTACCTTGCGCCTGGCCGTGCGCAGTGCCGAGGAGCAACTGCTCAGCCAGTACTGGGCCGGGGAAAACGACGCTTCGGACAAACTGGCCAATGCCAATCGTGACCTCTACCAATTCACCCAGCTTGCCCTTGTGGGACCGCCCAAAAGCGTCGCGCAAATCAGCGGCGCACCCGCTGTACGCCGGGGCGTCGAGGTGATTCGCGGCGCGCAGGCCACTGAACAAACCCCGTGATTGAGCAAGGATGCCTTGAATGAGCCATCGCTACGCCCTCATGTTCACGCCAATTGCCTGGGCCTTGATGCTGACAAGCCTGCCAGCCGCCATGACCCTGGCGGCACCCGGCAATTGCAGCGCCATGGGCCAGTTGCCTGCCGTGGTCGAGGTGGGCGAAGGCTTGCAACAGGAGCTGCAATCGCCGGTGCCAATCACCCGCCTGGCGATTGGCGACCCGAAGATCGCGGATGTGCGCGTCAATGGTGACCGTCATTTCCTGCTGACCGGCGTCGCCAGCGGCGCTACCAGCCTGATGGTGTGGACTGCCTGTACCAAGGCGCCGCGCCAGAGCATGGTGTTCGTCAAGGGCAAGGCCACGTCGGCACTGACCAGTTTGTCGCGGCCACCCTCCGAAGACCCATTGCTGCCCAGCCAGGTGCAGACGGATATACGCTTTGTCGAAGTCAGCCGCACCAAGCTCAAGGAAGCCAGCACCCAGTTCCTGGGACTGGGCAACAATTTTTTCCTCGGCAGCCCCAGCCTTCTCTCCCCGGCAGAAGGCGTGTTCAAACTGCCGGTGAGTGCCGAGTCTTTCAATGTCGGTTTTGGCGGCGGTCGGGTCAAAGCGATGATCAACGCCCTCGAGAGCAGCGGTTTTGCCTACACCCTGGCGCGTCCCAGCCTGGTAGCCCTGAGCGGCCAGAGCGCAACCTTCCTGGCCGGCGGTGAAGTACCTATACCCGTACCCAGCGCCGGCAGTGACACCATCTCCATCGAATACAAGGAATTCGGCATTCGCCTGACCCTCACGCCGACGGTGATTGATCGCAACCGCATCACCCTCAAGGTAGCGCCGGAGGTCAGCGAGCTGGACTACAGCAACGCCGTACAGATCCAGGGCATCCAGGTGCCGGCCCTGACCGTACGCCGCACCGACACCAGCGTATCCCTGGCCGATGGCGAAAGCTTTGTGATCAGCGGCCTGATCAGCACCAACAACCGCTCCAGCATCAGCAAGTTTCCGGGGTTGGGCGATATCCCGGTCCTGGGTGCGTTTTTCCGCGACACCAATATCCGCCGCGAAGAAAAGGAGCTGCTGATGATCGTCACGCCGCACCTGGTGCAACCGCTGGCGGCCAACGCTCAGTTGCCTTCCTTGCCCGGCGAAAAACTGCGCAACTATGACCCCAACTGGTACCGCCTGTTTTTCCTCGAAAACGGTAATTTCGACCGCCGCAGTGGACTTTCCCAATGAGCGATAGCTTGAGCCAGACGTTCCTCGCCATCACTCGCAACACCATCGACCTGGAGTGGCTGCAGGGTGCCCTGGCGCCCCTTGGCCAAGTCGTGAGCGCTGGCACCGGCAGCCTGGACGAGCTACTGGCGCTGGTAGACGTGACCTTTGCCAACCTGGTGTTCATCGGTCTGGACCGTGAAAACCTGGTGGCCCAGAGTGCGCTGATCGAAGGCGCCCTGGAGGCCAAGCCGATGCTCGCCGTGGTCGCCCTGGGCGACGGCATGGACAACCAGTTGGTACTCAACGCCATGCGGGCCGGCGCCCGGGATTTCGTCGCCTACGGCTCACGCTCCAGCGAAGTGGCCGGCCTGGTGCGCCGCTTGAGCAAGCGCCTGCCGACCGTCACCCCCAGTGCACATTTGGGCGGCCTGACCGTTCTGTTTGGCACCCAAAGCAACGCCGACGGAGCGATGCTCGCGACTCACCTGGCCCTGGTGGTGCAAAAAAGCGGCCAGCAGACCCTGCTGCTGGATCTGGGCCTGCCACGCAGCGACAGCCTGGCGCTGCTGGGGCTGGAGAGCACTTTCAACTTCGGTGACGCGTTGCGGCATTTGCGCCGCCTCGATACCACGCTGATCAACAGCGCCTTTACCACAACCGCGGATGGCCTGCGCATCCTGGCGTATGCCACCGGCGACGAACCGCTGAAACTGACCAGCGCCGCCGAGCTGTACATGCTGCTCAGCGCACTGCGCCAGCACTTCCAGCACATCGTCGTGAACCTTACCGGGCAACCGGACAGCGACGCACTGCGCACCTTTGTCGGCCACTGCGACAAACTGCTGTGGTGCACCGACCAGAACGTACTGGACTGTCGCCGCAACCTCGCGGTGCTCAACCGCTGGCGCGACAAAGGCATGAAACTCGACCACGCCAGGCTGGTGGTCGACCGTTATATCAAGTCCTGCGTACCAGACACCGACACCCTGGAAAAAAGCTACGGCCTTGAGTGCGTCGCCGTGCTGCCGCTGAGCGCCGAACTGCGCCTGAACGTAAAAAACCAGGGCCAGACCCTGTTTGCCCTGGCCCCACGTGAAGCGTTGAGCCAGGCCGTGCGCACCTTGGGCGAACGCCTGGCGAAACGCTCCGAGGGCTTGGAAAAACCATCAATGCGTTGGTTCGAACGCATCCTGGGGACGGTGCGATGAACGGCGAGAAACTCTTCGGCGGCCCGGCCCGCAGCGGCGGCAACACGGATCACGATGGCTTGAAGCTGGTGCTGCATCGCTACATCATCGACGCTATCGAGGAGTCGGGTAAGAACCTGCTTGAAGACACGCGCCAATCCCTGGCGCAATTTGTCGTCGACAAGGTGTCCGAGTACATCACACGCATGCGCCTGGCGATCTCGCGCTATGAGATGGAACGCCTGGCCGAAGAGATCGTCGACGAACTTACCGGTTTCGGCCCGCTGGAGGTGCTGCTGCGCGACCCATCGGTCACCGAAATCCTGGTCAATGGGCCGCACCGGGTGTTTATCGAACGTGAGGGCCTGCTGCATCAGAGTGACCTGCGTTTTATCGACGACCACCACGTGGAGCGTGTGATGCAGCGCATCCTCGCGCCGTTGGGCCGGCGCCTGGACGAGTCCTCGCCGATGGTCGACGCACGCTTGCCTGACGGTAGCCGGGTCAACGCGATCATCCCGCCGATCGCCCTGGATGGGCCATGCCTGTCAATCCGCAAGTTCCGCAAGGACATGCTCAAGAGCAGCGACCTGGTTGCCATGCAGACCATCGACCAGAGCATCTTCGAGTTTTTCCAGGAAGCCGTCGGCAGGCGCTGCAATATCCTCATCAGCGGCGGCACCGGCACCGGCAAGACCACGTTGCTCAATATCCTCAGCCAGTTGATCAATCCCCACGAGCGTCTGGTGACCATCGAAGACGTTGCCGAATTGCAACTGGGGCATCCCCATGTGGTGCGCCTGGAAACCCGTCCGCCCAATGCCGAGGGCCACGGTGAGGTCAGGTCCAGCGACCTGATTCGCAACGCCCTGCGGATGCGCCCGGACCGCATCATCCTGGGGGAAATCCGTGGCGTGGAAGTACTCGACGTAATGACGGCCATGAACACCGGCCACGACGGTTCCATGAGCACCGTGCACGCCAACAATGCCCAGGATGCGTTGCTGCGCCTGGAAACCCTGGTGGGCCTGACCGGCCGCGTGATCGCGGAAAAAACCCTGCGCCAGATGATCTGCGCAGCGCTGGATGTGGTGATCCAGCTGACGCGCATGCCCGATGGCCGTCGTTGCGTGAGCGAGGTGGTGGAAGTGGTCGGTGTGCGCGATGACGTGTATGTCACCAATACCCTGTTCCGGCTGGACCGGCGCACCGGCGTCGGTTTCCTGCGCGAAGCCATCAACCCGGCCGGCGATAAGTTGCGCCGCGCCACAGCCATGCCGCTGTAGGGAGCGCCTGATGACCGGACCTGTATTGCTGCTGGTTTGCCTGTTGCTGATCGGTCTGTCGTTCTGGCTGTTTCAGCATGGCCTGCGCAAGGCTCGGACCAGTCGCGTGCTGGAGCGCCTCGGCGATGGCCAACCCGAGGCACAGGAGCAGCCCGGCACCTGGACCGGCCTTGAGCGCATGTTTCTGCGCGCCGGGCTGGGCAAACCCAAGGAACGCCTCGGCCTGTGGCTGAGCGCGTGGGTGGTCGGCGCCCTGCTGGGCTACTTGGTCGCCGACGGGCTGGGCCTGGTGTTGATGGCCCTGGGCCCGCCCCTGGCATTGCGAGCCTATATCGCCTGGCGTTACCAGCAGCGGGTGCAACGTATGGTCGAGCAACTGCCGCAGTTGTTGGACCATAGCGTACGCAGCCTCAAATCCGGCCGCACCCTGGCCGACGCAGTATTGGGCGGTATCGAGAGCGTGGAAAACCCGCTCAAGCACGCCATGGGCCGCATGCAGCGCAACGTGCGCCTGGGGGTGAGCCTGCCGGATTCGGCCAGCGACTTCGCCGAATTCTACGAACAGGACGAGTTCCGCCTGTTCGCCCTTGGCCTGAAGGTCAACCACCGCTACGGCGGCAACGCCAGCGAACTACTGGAAAACCTGATCAAGATGATCCGCGAGCGGGACCAGGGCGCCCGGCAACTCAAGGCGATGACGGGCGAGACCCGCATGACGGCCTACGTGCTGGGCGGTTTGCCGATCCTGATCGTGGGCTACTTCATCATGGTCAACCCTGGCTACTTGATGACCATGTGGAACGACGACACGGGGCGCTCCCTGCTGTTCGGCGCACTGGCGATGGACCTGACGGGCACCTTTGCCATGTGGCGCATGCTGAGGAGTGTGTGAGATGGCCCTGATGGTCAGTCTGTTGCTGGCGCTCGCCGCCATGGTACTGGTGGGCGGGCAATGGCTCGAACATCGCCGTCGTGATCGCCGGGTCGTTGAGCGCTTGCAAGGGCGCAGCGCCAGCGATGACAAACTTGGCACATTCATTCGCCAACTGGGCGCAAGCACGCTGGCCCAGCGCTCAGTCAGCCTGGATAACGAGACCCAGGTCCTGCTCAACCGGGTCGGTTGGCGCAAGGCCAGCCAGCGCTCGCTGTTTGCCGCCTTCCAGATCGGCGTGCCTGTCGCGGCGATGGGCCTGACCCTGCTCGGCCAGCAACTACTTTTCCCTCACGCCAGTCCCGCCTGGATTGCCCCGGCGGTCGCCCTGGGCATCGGCTACCTGTTGCCAAAACGCGTGCTCGCCGCTGCCGCCAAATTCCGCCAGCAGCGCATCGCCAAGGAAATCTCAACCTTCATTCCGCTGCTGCGCATCCTGTTCGAGTCGGGCATGGCGATTGAACAATCCCTGCGCGTGATGGCCAACGAAGCCCAGCGCTTGCTTCCAGACCTGACCCACGAATTGCGCCTGATCCTGGCACGCGTCGACTCCGGCCTGGAACTGAGCGAAGAACTGGGCAAGACCGCGCGCATATTGGAGGTGGATGAGTTCACCGACACCTGCATCATCCTCCAGCAATTGATCCAGCAGGGTGGTGGCGCGATGAAATCCCTGCTGACGCTCAAGCAATTGCTCGACGACCGGCGCCTGACCCGCATGCAGGAATACATCTCGAAAATGTCGGCCAAAATGTCGGTGGTGATGATGGTTTTCCTGTTTCCCGCCTTGCTGATCGTGCTCGGCGGCCCCGCCTTTATCGGCATCGCCCGCGCTTTGAGCCAATTCTGAGGACCACCTTGATGAAACCACTGATTGCCGGCCTGACCCTGCTGATGCTCGGCGGATGCGCCACCAACGGCCACACCCCATGGGCCGCGTTGACCGCGCCGGGCAGTTGCGCCAAACCCAGTGCGGAGCAGGAACTGACGCTGAACCTGTCCGATGACCTGGCCAACGAGGGCAAGCTGCACGCCAGCCTGGCCAACCTGCAGAACCTGCCCGACAGCTTGCCCCAGGTGCGCCAGCGCCAGGCCCGTAACTTTCGCTTGCTGGGCCGCAGTGAGGCCGAACCCTTGTATCGCAGCCTGCTGGGTACTTGCATGACCGCCGAAGGCGAACATGGGCTGGGGCAACTGGCAGCGGCCAAGGGCGACCACCCACAGGCGATGGCTCACCTGCAAAGGGCCGCGCGCCTGGCGCCCACCGATGAAAAAATCCGCAATGACCTGGGCGTGGTGTACCTCAACCAATTACGCCTGGAAGACGCACGCTTTGAGTTCATGACAGCTATCGAGCTCAAACAGGGCGACACGCTGGCTGCGGTCAACCTGGTGACCTTGCTGATTTATCAGGATGATTGGGGGCAAGCGGCCAGAGTGGTCAGCCAGCTGGGCTTGAACCCCGGCCAGGTCACCGAGGCACAGGCCCGCGCGGCCCGGCTCAAGCGCTCAGCCAGGACCGCGCGCAACGTCGCGACGGCCGCCGATGCCCTGCCGGTGAGTATCAAGTGAGGAGTCGATGATGAAAGCCCATTACGTTGTGTGTCTGGCGCTGCTGCCATTGAGCGCCTCGGCCATTCCACCGGGGCCCTCGTCCCCGCAGCAGGCCGAAACGGAAAACTGGATGGCATTGCAGGTCAATGGGCGGGCAGCCTCGCCGACACCGCAGAGCACCACTCCGGCGGAAAAGGAGCAGGCCTTGCAGCGTTGGCTGGACAGTCACAAGCACCCGATCCCGGAGTTCTTTGAAACCAAGTCGGAGGCGGGCGGCAAGAGCCAATGAACCCCGTGCGTCAGTGCGCACTCATCTGCTGGCGCATCGGCGAGTGGCTTGGCGACAACGCCAGCGCCAGCTGGGTGCGGTTGTGCATATGGGTCAGGCGCAACACCTGGGACACATACAGCTTGACGGTGTTTTCGGTGATGCCCAATTCGCAGGCGATCTGGTAATTGGTCTGGCCCTTGCCTACCAGCCACGCAACCTCCATCTGACGCGGTGACAACTGGTTGAAGATGGATGGAATCTGCGCCGGCCCGGCGTCTTGCCCGCCCTCGGCGTCAGCGTCCTGCAGCGGGCCGCGCCGTACCTTGTCGAGGTCCTGGTACAAGTCATTGATGGATTCGGAAAGGTACTGCAGTTTCTGGTTCAAGTGCCCCAGTTGCAGCTCCTTCTGCCGCTCTTCCAGCGCCGCTTCCTGGCGCTGCAGGCCCTCGAGCAATTCATCGAGGTTGATCGGCTTCTGGTAGTAATCCGAGATGCCCGCACGCAGGGCCTTGATCACGTCCTGTTTGTCAGCACGCCCGGTGAGCATGATGGCCTCGAACGCACGCTGCTTGCCGGCGATCTTCTGCATCGACTGCACCAGCTCGATCCCATCCATGTCCGGCATGTGCAGGTCACACAGCACCAGGCCGACCTCGGCGTCCTCGCTGAAACGCTGCAAGGCCTGGCGGCTGGATTCACACGGGACGCAGTGGTAGCCACTGCTTTCGAGGAACTCGCAAAGCTCCTCAACGATAATCGGTTGGTCGTCGACCACCAGCACTTTTACAGCCGATTTCAGCTTGTTCACACGCGACTCCATGCCTGGCAAGCCAAAAGACTGACCTATCCGTTTGGACGAAGAATCCTATACATCCGTTCCATAAACGTAGACCTACTTTCCGACTCTGTACATAGCAATAGAGGCATTGTGCGACTAAAGGGTCCACACCCCATACAGCACAAAACCCGCGAATAAAAACGTGGCGAAAGGCTGCTTGGCAGGCGGGCCTTGTACCCGATCAGCAGCGCGCGGACCGAGCTGTTGACGAACGACCAACCAGCCGACCAGGGTGATGGCGGCACCGATCAGCGACCACAACACATGATCCACCGTGGTGGCCAGGCCCAGCGCCGCGAGCAGCTTCACGTCGCCCGCACCGAAGCGGTCCAGCGCATAGCCCGGCAGGGTCAACAGCAGCGCCAGGGAAAACGCCAAGAGACCGGCGCTCGCGGGCGCGCCCAGCCAGGTGACACCTGTACACAACAGGTATAACAGCGCCAGCAACGCCACGCCCAGGGTCAAGCCATTGGCGATCTGTCGCCGGCGAATATCCTGCACCGCACAGATTCCCAGCCAAAGCATTATCACTACGCCATGAATCACGTAAAAACCGTTCCTTTTCGCTGAATGATTCTATGCTGATATCGAGTCGTAGACGTCAGGGTAGACGCAGTCATGAAAACAGGCCTGCCGGTAAAGCAAAAAGGGGCTGCGGCGATCGAATTCGCCTTGGTCTTCGGGATCTTTTTTGCGGTGTTCTATGGCTTGATCAGCTTCAGCCTGCCGCTGCTGTTGATGCAGTCGTTCAACCAGGCAGCGGCCGAGGCCGTGCGCCAGGCCATGGCGGTAGACCCGGTTGCGGCAGGATCGGCCTATCCCACCCTTGTCACCCAGCGTGCGAAAGATGCGGTAGCGGCGCAATTGAGCTGGATCCCCGCCAACTTCCAGTTCCAGCCGTCCTTCATCAGCGCCACCTACACCGGCACCACGCTGACTGTCACGATCAAATACCCCTCCTCCAACCTCTACTCCGTATTCCCGGCGCTGGTGGTGCCAGGCATTGGCACTGTACCGAACCTGCCGACCAACCTTTCGGCCAGCTCGAGTCTTCAGTTTTGACTGCGGGGAATAATTTCTTCGAGCGCCTGCGGGGCCGTGTCGGCACCCAGGCCTTCGAGGCGCCCACTGTCCCTGCGGCAGGGCTGCGCGTGTTATTGGATCATCAAGGCCATGTGGTGGACATCAGCGGCACACTGCGCTCGCAACTCGCCATGCCCGTCGCGGGTGAAGCACGGCCGCTGCTGCGGGAATTGCTGTGCGCCAGCAGCGCCTTGAGTATCGAGGGCAGCCCTGCCGACTGGCAACCCCATACCCTGGACCTGGACTTCCAGGGCTCTGCCGGCCAGGTCCTGCCCACCCGCGGCTGGGTCGAGCCGGAGGGCGACCGCTGGGTGCTGCACCTGCTGGACATCGGCGACTTGCTCGCCGGCCGCCACTTGGCTGAACAGCGCGAGCAGAACCACCAACTCGCCTGCAGGATGAGCGAACAGTTGCGAGTGTGCAGCCTGAGTCGCTTGCCCGAGACGTTCAACGAGCAACTGCGCAGCCTGGCCCAACGCTGGCGTATCCCCTGTGTGGCCCTGGCATTGCTCGATGAAGCCAACCAGGGTTGGCGGATCTACAGCCAATACACCGCTCACGACGCCCCGGGCTTGTGGCAAACCGGCCAACATCTGGGGGCCAGCCTGGACAGTGTCAACGGCAACGCGCTCCTGAGCCTGGCCCGCGGGCGCATTGACAACCCCCGCCTGCAGAGCATTTTCGGCGATATCGACGGTTTGCTGGTGCCCTACCGTGACAGCCAGGGCGTGGCGGCCTGGTTGCTCTGCGGTTTCTACAGCGGCGAACCGCACACCCGCGAACGTGACTGGCTGGACCTCACCGCCGCACTCGCCGCCCCGCTGCTGAGCCGCCTGCGCGAACAACGCAGCCATCAGCAACTGGAGCGCATGGAGGCCCTGCAAGAACTGCTCGGCACCGGCTGGTGGGAACTGCTGCCCGCCACCCAGGAGATCCAGCTCGCCCCCCAGTTGTTGCATAGCCTGGGCCAGGAACACGGCGACACTCGCCAGGCACTGGCCCTGTGGCTGGAGCTGATCCACCCCGCTGATCGCCAGGAACTGCTCAGCCACCTGCAAGACCTGCAGGCACTGGACAAACCCCTGCTGACCAGCGTGCGCCTGCCAGGCAGTGACGCGGACCACACGCCCATCTGGTATCGCGTGCAGGGCCAGGTACTGGGCGTGGGCGACAACCGGCGCTGGGTCGGTTTCATGCTCAACATCAGCGACATCAAGAACCAGCAACTGCAAGCCGCCGCCGCCCATGCACGCCTGGATAACCTGATCGCCAGTTCACCGGCGGTAATCTACGTGCAGCGCTACGTCGGCGGCGCGCTGCACCCGGCGTTTTTCAGCGACAGCCTGTTGCCGCTGCTGGGCTGGAGCCTGGCCGATTGCAGCCATGACGGGCTGGCCTCGTTGATCCACCCCGAAGACCGTGAGTTGTACTTCCAACGCACCCGTCAATTACTACGCGAAGGGAATGTACGCAGCCGCTACCGGGTGCGCGACACCCGCGGCGACTACCATTGGCTGCTCGATGAGGCCAAGCTGCTGCGCGATGACCTGGGCCTGCCGGTGGAGGCCGTGGGGCTATGGCTCGATGTGACCGACGCGACCCTGGCCGCCGAACAGGTCAGGCAGAGCGAAGAGCGCTACCGCATCCTGGTGGAAGACTCGCCGGCAATGATCTGCCGTTATCGCCCGGACCTGACCCTGACGTTTGGCAACACGCCACTGGCCAACTACCTGGAGTGCTTGCCCGCGCAACTGCCGGGGCGGCAATTGGACGCGTGGTTGTCGGATGAACAGCGCCAGGCATTTATCCAACGCATCCGCCAACTGACCCCCGAGTTTCCGGTGAGCACCGCCGAAATCAGCCTGCAGCTGCCCGGGCGCGAACATGCCTGGTGGGTATGGTCCGACCGTGGTGTGTTTGATGAACAAGGTCAACTGGTGGAGGTGCAGGCCGTGGGCCGCGACAACACCGAAGTGCGTCGCTCCCAGCAACAACTGACCCAGAGCGCCAAGATGGCGACCCTCGGCGAAATGGCCACGGGCCTGGCCCATGAGATCAACCAGCCGCTGAACGTGATGCGCATGGCGATCGTCAATGTGCTCAAGCGCCTGTCCAACGGCGACGCGCAGATCGATTATCTCACCGAAAAACTCAAGCGCATCGACACCCAAGTGCAACGCGCGGCGAGGGTGGTGGACCATATGCGCGTGTTTGGCCGCCGTTCGGAAATCGAACAGCAACCGTTCGACCCAGTGCAAGCCGTGGAAGGGACCTTGTCGCTGCTGAGTGAAGGCCTGCGCGGCAAAGGCGTGGACCTGCGCATCACACCTGCGGACTTCAGGGTGCAGGTCAAAGGTCATGTCGACCAGCTTGAGCAGGTGTTGATCAACCTGATGGTCAACGCCCGCGATGCGCTATTGAGCCAGCGCGAAACAGCCGCGCAATCGCGCCCCTGGATTGCGCTGCACTGCGAGCACGACAGCCGGCATGTGCGCATCTGGGTCGAGGACAACGGGGGCGGCATCGATTCACGATTATTGGAGAGGATTTTCGAGCCGTTTTTTACCACCAAGCCGATTGGGGTGGGGACCGGCCTGGGGCTGTCGGTAAGCTACGGGATTGTGGAAAACATGGGTGGGCGCTTGAGCGTGATCAATGGCGAGGAAGGCGCACGGTTTTGTGTGGAACTGCCGGTGGTTCAGATCACCAGGTAGGCGCGGCCCATCTGACACGTCAGGTTGGCGCCGACTTCGGCGTTGCCCAGGTTGATGCCCAGGGCCGGGAGCAGCGTGTTGACAATGGGGTCGAGCAGCGGTGACAGGACGTCCTGGACAAGGGTGACCACCGCGCTGGTGATGGTAGCCAGGGCCGTCGTAACAGTGCCGTTCGCCGCACCGGGTGTGCTGCCGCTGGGCGGTACGTAGGTAACCTGCAGGCCGCTCAGGGTTGCTCCGAGGCTATTGACGATATTGGCGGTGCCGGGTGGACTTTTGTAGGTCGGCGCGGCATTCATATCGGCGACCGGTAAAAACAGCAACGAGCTGGTCTGCGCCGCCACGGTAGACAACGCCTTCACATTCAAACCACCGCCTACACCCGCTGTACGCGTGCCGCATATCAGCGACAGCACAATGCAATAGCGCTGGCCAAAATCGATCAGCCTGACCGGCTGCACGGTGACTGGCGCCGATGACGAAAACGCGGTGGCAGGGTCGACATAGCCCACGCCCAAGGTGGCCATGGTGGTGGTGGCCTGCACCGTTAGCGACTTTGTGGCCGGCGTGGCACAGCTGTAGTCCGTAACTTGACTCTGCGCACTGGCCGCTTCGATGTAGATGGACAGTGATTGTGTGATATCCACGTCGGTGACGTTACACGCCACCAGGCACAACACGCCGCCCACCACTGCCGGGATATTCAGGTTCAACAGGCCGCCGACCACCTTCGACACCGGTGTCGCCAACCCGGTCAGGATTGATGAAACCCCCGACACCAGCTTGATAATCGGCGCATCTACCGTAACCAATGTGCGCACTTGCGCGGTTCGGACAACAATCTGATCCGTCTGCGGGTTATTCAGAAGCCCCGCCTTGGCCTTCGCCGGATTACCGATCGCCGACAATTGCGGCGGCTCGATGACTTTGGTCTGGATCGAGACATTGCCCACCAGGGGAATATTCACCTGAGCGGCCGCACTCACCGCACTCTTGCTATTGGACAGCTGCGCCACGGCCTCCAGCAATTGAAACAACTGCACATTGGTATTCAACGCCGCGGCCGGTGTTCCGCTGGCAACCTTCAGCAGGTCTGCGACTTTCAGCAGCTGGGTAGTGGGCGCGATGGCTTTCAATGAAATCACATCGTTGATGACGGCCGTGGCCACCGCGCCGTTTTTTTGCAGCACCTTTACCGCGGCATCGATCAACTGGTTGGCGGATACGGCGGTGTTGAGCAGCGCATCGTAGTCACCCGCCCTCACGTTCAGCTCAATCGCCAACTGGTCCAGGTAGCCGAGCAGGTTGACGTTCGTCGCCAGCAAGCCATTCCAGCCCGCCGCCGTCAGCGACAGGCTGCCGCCCAACAGGTTGCCAATGACCATGTTCAATAGCGGGGACTTCGCAGAATCCACCGTCGCCAGGTTGCTGCGAATCGTCAGTTGCGCCACTGGCGGCGCGTACGCGGCCACGGCGGTGGCACCCAGGGTCATCTGGGTGGACGCCGGCGTACCGCTGAACATATTCCAGATACCGGTGGCGACGCTGGTTACTACGCTGCGCGTCGCCACTACCCGAATGGCCTCGTTTTTGCTGGCGTCGGCGCTGAATACGCGGATGTTGCCGGCATTGGTCGTCAATGTGCCGCAGGTCACGGCCAGGCCACGACTGCTGTCGCCGGCAACCACGGTGAAGCCATTGCGCGCGGCGTTCTGCACGGCATAGTCGTTGGCGCTGGTGGTCGGGCTGCACAGGCCACCACGCCCGGCGGCCTCCAGGGCGGCGGTGTCGGCAATGGACTGCAGCTTGCGCTTTTCCAGGTAGAGGCGGCCGCTGTCCACCGCCAGCAGCAGGAACACCAGCGCTAACGCCAGGGTGCCCGCTGCCATCAAGCCAATCGCACCACGCTGCCTGCAACCGAGTCGGGGAGACATCAGGCACTCCTTAGCGCTTACTCTCCGTGTTGCGGTGGAGTGTAGACAAGGCTTGGCAGGTGCGCCGGCCGGTCGCTACAAACGGTCAGTGCGGTGGGTAGCTGGAGAGGATCCGGGTCACCGTCGTGCGAATTGCGTTATTACGATCCTGGGGGTTGGGCGTGCTGCTCATCATCTGTTCATCACTGCCGCGCCACACCAGCTTGCCGTCCTTGCCGTCGAGCAGGTCGATCTGGATGGTCGCCACCTTGTAGGTGATGTTGCGTGTTTCGTTGTACATCGGCCCGCCCCAATAGCCGTTCCACGGGCCACCCCAGGCGCCGCCATAGTTGGTGGTGACTTGTTGCTGGCGGTCTTCGACGATCAGGTAGGCCTGCACGTTCAGGTCAGCCCGGGTGCCTGCGGCTGCCGGGCGCAGGCCGCGCTGGTCAAGCTGTTCACCCACGGCCTGGCGGATGCGTTGTTCGGTGAGGTCGCTCTTGATCCGTGGATCATCGGGGCGGTATTGCAGCGCCGGGTCTTTCCAGGCCCAGTTGCGGTAGGCGCCGAAGTCGCGGCTGGCATCAAAATCGTGGTTGACCTGGCTGGTCTGGCAACCGCCCAGCAGCACAACAAAAGCTAGCGTAGCGATACGACGAAACATGGTTGATCTCCAACAAGCGACCGGGCTTTAGATGAGAATAGCTGTTAACTCGGAGGATAGGCGGTCATCGCCTTCTGCACGGCCTGGCGCAACGCATCCGCACGCTCGCTGAGGCTGCCCTGGCTGCCGGTTTCCGCACTGGCACTCCACACCGGCTGACCGCTGCGGGCGTCGAACAGGTTGACGCGCACCACCACCACTTGAACTTCATAGGTGCGCACGATCGGCACCGAGTTGTACATGCCGTAGCCCGGACCGTAGCGGTTATAGCCGCCGTATCCGTAGCCGTAATCGTCCCGGACCTGCTTGAGACGCTTCTCCAGGCGCACATCGGCGCTCACCAGCAGGTCCGCCGGGCGGTTGTCGTGCAAGGGCCGCAGGCCGCGCTGGTCAAGGGCGCCACTGACCGCTTCGGCAATCTGCGCCGAGTCCGCCCAGGCCGTGCCGGCCGGGAGCTGGCCGTTGCGCCAGGCCCAATTGCGGTAGGCGCCATAGTCGCGCACCGGCGCCGGGTAGGCGCTGGCGTCGAAGGTAGTGGCCGCCTGCGCGGGCGCCGGCGGCATGGGCGCAGAAGCCGCCACATAAGGGTTGGGGCTGGAGCAGGCGCCCAGCCCGAGGGATAACAGGATCAAACAGAGACGACGCATTTCGACCTCCGCAGACTGGGCCGCTTATACCGGACGGCAGATCCAGTGCAAATAACGCCCAAGTCCGGCAAAGCTTGGGTGACGACGGTGAGCGAGCTCCATCTCTACAAGGTCCTTCAAGTCGGCGCGGGCCTGGAATTCCACCGGCATATAGTCGTGGAATACCCGCACGCCACTTTGGCTTTCGACCTGCCAAAGCCCTTCGAGTTGCGCCGCCAGCTCGCGCGGGTCGAGGGGCTGTTGCGGGGTCAGGCTCTGCTTTTCGCCGGCCATGTCATTCTTGCGCATCTTGCGGAAATGGCCTTTGAGCAGGTTGCGATAAATCAGTGCATCGCGGTTGTAGAACGCCAGCGACAGCCAGCCTCCGGGCAGCGTCAGCTGGTGCAGCACCGGCAGGATCCCGTGGGGTTCGGCCAGCCATTCCAGCACGGCGTGGCACAGCACCAGGTCGTAGGGCTCCGTGAGTTGGCCTAGCAGGTCTTGCCACGGCGCGTGGATAAAGGTGGCGTCCTGTCCGGCCTCGGCGAAGCGCTGGCGCGCGCCCTCGAGCATCGGCTCGGCGGGTTCGGCCAGGGTCACCTGATGGCCGCGCTCGGCCAGCCACAGCGACATATGCCCCAGGCCCGCGCCGATATCCAGCACGCGCAACGGGCGCTCCGGCAGAGCCTCAGCCAGGTCGGCCTGGAGCACTGCCAGGCGAATCGCGCCTTTTGCGCCACCGTAGATTTTCTCGGCGAAGCGCGTGGCCAATTGGTCGAAATGCCGGTCACTCATGGGCAAACCGCCGCTCGCTGTCGGCCAGTTTGGCGCGCACCACCTCGTTCATGTCCAGGCCCAGCTCGCTGCACAGCAACAGCAGGTACAGCACGATATCGCCCACTTCCTGGCCGGCGTGGGCAAGTTTGTCGGCGGGTAACTGGCGGGACTGGTCTTCGGTGAGCCACTGGAAGATTTCCACCAGTTCGGCCATTTCCACGCTGGCGGCCATGGCCAGGTTCTTCGGGCTGTGGAAAGGCTTCCAGTCGTTGGTATCGCGGATGCGGTGCAGGCGTTCGGTGAGGTGTTCGAGGTTCATGGGGGGCTCCTGAATGGGTATAGCTTCAGGGGGATGGAGAGTGAAGGCAAGTGAATAGCGGCGGTGCGACGATTCGACTTGCCGCCGCTGAGGCCCTAATCCACCACGCTGAATTCGAGCCGGGCGGTCTGGCCGGCTTCGTCGAGGACGCTGAGTTGGTAGCGGCCCAGGCGCTCGAAACTGGCATTGATGCTGTCCTGGTTGGCGCTGTCGCCCAGCGGTGCGCCGTTGAGGAACCACCAGCGCCGGCCGCTGCCGCCCAGGGCGGAAAGCTTGAGGCGCAGGGTTTGCTGGCTGGCGGCGGGCAGGCGCAGTTGGTCGCCTTCGCGCACGCCGACAATCGACAGCGGCGAGGACGCCGCCAGCGCCGGTGGCGGGCAGTCGGGGTCGGCGGCGGGAATCCGCGCTTCACGGCGCTCGATCCTGGGCAACCATGGCTCCAGGGGCGCGGGCCACAAGGCGATATTTTTAGACTCCGCCCCAGGGCAATGGGCATCCACCCTCAAGCCCTTGGCGTTGACCCAGACGCTTTCCATCAAGCCAACGCTCAACGGCTGATCCAGCGCCTGCAAGGTCGGCGGCGTGGTGTTGTCCAGGGTCCAGGCAAAGCGCTGGCGGCGGCAATTCGGATCGCTGCGGTTCATGGGCTGGCCCAACGGCCAACAGATCGCCGCCACGCCGACATTGGTCGGCACCGCCACCACCTGCGCGCTGATGCCGCGCTGGCTGTCGCGATTGGTCAGCACGTCATGCACCTGCAACATCAGCGGCGCCGCCGAGGCCAAACCGAACTGCCCCGGCACCGGCGTGCCGTCCGGGCGACCGATCCACACACCGATCAAATAGCGCGGCCCGACGCCAATCGCCCAGGCATCGCGAAAACCGTAGCTGGTGCCGGTTTTCCAGGCCAGGACCGGGCGCTGCACCAGCTCGGCACGCGGGTCGCGATCAGGCCGCGCCTGGCCACTGAGGATGCGCCGAACAATCCAGGCGGCCCCTGGCGACAGCAAGGGCCGTTCTCTAAGCGTATCGTCCGGCTGCAATCGAAGGGTGGCGCTCCTGCCGTCGCGGGCGAAGGCGCTGTAGCCGCTGACCAGATCCTCCAGGCGGCTGCCCGCGCCGCCGAGGATCAGCGCCAGGTTGGGCTCGGCCAACGCCGGCAGGGCCAATGGCACGCCGCCGATGCGCATCTGCGCGGCAAACCGCTTGGGCCCGTACGCTTCCAGCAACTGCACCGCCGGCAGGTTCAGCGAACTGGACAGCGCCGTGCTCGCCGGCACTGCGCCGGTAAAGCCCATGGAAAAGTTGCCCGGGCGATAATCGCCATAACGCCGGGGCACATCCTGCAGCAGCGATTCGGAGTGAATCAGGCCCTCGTCCAGGGCCATGCCATACAGGAACGGCTTCAAGGTAGAGCCCGGCGAACGCAGCGCGCTGATCATGTCCACATGGCCAAAGCGCTTGGCGTCGTTGATGTCCACTGACCCCAGGTAAGCGCGCACGGCCATGTTTTCTTCTTCCACCACCAGGATTGCGGCCGAGGTGTATTCCGGCAACCGTGCACGCCAGCCCAGCAACAGGTCTTCAAGACGGCGCTGCAGGGTGGCATCCAGCGTGGTGCGAATCAGCGGCGGGCTGTCCGGACGGTTCAGGCGGCGGGCAAGCAGCGGCGCCAGGCTCGGCTCCAGGCGCGGGGCGAGCAGCAACGGTTCTTCCAGCGCTTCGTCGACGGCCGCTTGTGGCCACACCTGGAACTCGGCGAGGCGGCGCAGTACTTTGTCGCGGGCCTCCTGGGCGCGCTGCGGGTGGCGATCCGGGCGCAGGCGGCTCGGCGCCTGGGGCAATACCGCGAGCAAAGCGGCTTCGGCGTGGGTCAGTTGTGCCGGGGATTTACCCAGGTACGCCCAGCTGGCGGCCGCCACGCCCTGCAACGTGCCGCCGAACGGCGCGCGGTTCAGGTACAGGTTGAGAATCTGTTCCTTGGACAGGTGCCACTCCAACTGCGCCGTGCGCCACAGTTGGCGCAACTTGCCGTGAAAGGTCCTCGAGTGAGGATCCAGCAGACGCGCCACCTGCATCGACAACGTACTGCCACCCGACACCACCCGCGCGCCCGTCAGGTTCTGCCACGTCGCCCGCACCAGCGCCAACGGGTTAACACCGGGATGCTGATAGAACCAGCGGTCTTCGTAGGTGAGCAGTGCATCGAGGTAATACGGCGACACTTCGCTGGTTTGTACCGGATAACGCCACACGCCGTTGGCATCGGCAAACCGCCATAACGGCGTGCCATCCTCGGCCAGCACCACCCGCGCCAGGTCGTCCTTGGGCAACGGCAACGGCCAGATACGATCGGCCAGCCACAGCAGGGCAATCATCAAGACCAGGCTCGCCAGGGCCCAACGGACAAGTAAACGCAAATTCAAGCGGGCAAACCTCTATGCTTGTAGGGAACTAGCCTGTTGCAATAACAACCAAAGGCACAGATACGCCCACCTTCTTATCAGGACACACATATGCAGGTAGAAAGCTTTTTCGAATGGTTGGGCCAGGCGCTTGGTTCCGTCATCCGCTTTATCGTCGACGGGCTCAGCGGATTGTTCGGAGCCTTGACCCACGCCGGCGGCAACTTTGTCGAAGGCCTGTCACGCACATTGGGCATGGACACCTCGATCATCAGCATCCTCACCCTGATCGTCGGCCTGCTGTTTCTGTACTCAGCCGTACGCGCCTTCATGCGCGCTTCGATCGTCTTCGGGGTGATCTGGCTGATACTTGGCCTGTGGCTGCTCAGTTGGGTCGTGCACTAACCCCTCTCCTCATCCCGTAGACACCGTCTTATCCAACACCGCACAAATCCGTAGGGTTTGCGCGGTGCGAATAAGACGGTATCTGCCAGCGCCGTCTCAGCGTCCCTTGATCACCAGGTCCGCCGGCGTCTCCCCCACTGCCTGCCAGTTCGGCCGGTACATCGACTCCACCTGCGGCGGCGGCACGCGGTAAGTGCCCGGTGTCACGGCACGGGCCAGGTACAGCAAGTGCGTGGTGCCATCGCCGTCAAGGTTGATGGCCGCCACGTAACGGTCATCACGAAACTCCTGATGCCTGAGCGCCGCGTTCTGCATCGACTCACGCCATTCCTTCACCTGGCTGCTGGCGTTTTCCAGGCTGGCGGCACTTTGGGCCAGGTTCTGGTTTTCCAGCTCCAGGCCCGCCGGCAACAGGTCCACCACCAAGGCATCCGGCACGCGCTGCCTGGCGCTCACCGCCAGGTGCACCAGCACCAGGTCGCCGCTATTGAGGTTGCGCAGGTTCAGCGGTTGGCCATTCATGCCCAGGTATTCCCGGCGGATGCTCAGGTTGTCGCCACCCGGTGCCGGTGGCACCTGGGGGTAACCAGAGATCGTCAGTTGCTGGTAGACCGGCACATCGCCCTGATTGGTCAGGTTCAGATCGCCAGAAAGCAGCTTGCCTTCCAGGTCCAGCGTCGACTGTTGATTGTTCAGCTCATGTTCCCCACCGCTGCCATTGAGCAGGACCTTCCAGGCAGACTCGGGCTGGGCGAACCCCAGGCGCCCGGCCAGGAACAGCGAATTGCGCTCCTGGGTCGACAGGTACGGGCTGGCCGCCAATTGGTCCGACAGGGTAAACAAACGTTCCTCACGCTTGCCCTTGGCCAAGTCGTTTTCTTCCAGCAACGCCAGGATCATCGCCTGGTCGCGCAGCGGGCTGCCGTAGTCGGCCAGCCACTCCTTGGCGTTGCGTTGCGTCGCCAGGCCGGCCAGCAAGGCCTGATCCGCGCGGGGCTGGTCACCCATCTTCTGTAATGCGATGGACAACTGCACCAACGGCAACCCGGAACGCGCGTCGCTGCGCCGCTCGAAGATACTGCGCAATGCGCCCAATGGCGCCTGCTGACTGCGCGCCAGTACCATGCCGGCGTAGGCCTGCACGGCAAAGCGCGTGTGGTCGGCGTTGTCGCTGTAGTCGACTTCGATCAGGTTACGCTCCTGCACATAACGCAGCAGGCGCTCGCTGGCTTTTTTCAGCGCTTCGGGCGGTACCGCGAAGCCCTGGTCACGGGCACGCAACAGGAAGTCGGTGACATAGGCCGTCAGCCAATATTCCTCTTCGCCGTCGGCGCCCCACAAACCGAAGCTGCCGTTGTAGCGCTGCATGCCCAGCAGGCGTTCGATGCCCAGCTCGATCTTGCGTTTGCGCTCGGCATCCGGCTCGCCCTTGATGCTCAGGCGCTTGAGCAGCGCGTCGTCGGCATACAGCGACGGGTACAGACCACTGGCGGTCTGCTCCAGGCACCCATACGGGTAGGCCTTGAGCGCCGAGATCTGCGCACCCAGGTTCAGCGGCGGCCGGCTCGACAGGCTCAGCAGCGCCTCACGCCCAGAGGCATCGAATTGATCCAATGCGCCGGCGGGCAGGCTCCACGGCTCGCCCTTGAGCACCGCGCGGTAATGCTTGAGCAACGCCGGGTAGGCCGGGCGCACGCCCAGGGTCCATTCGCGGCTGAACGGCGGGAGGTTCTCACCGGGCAGGTCCAGGCCATTGACCGTAACCTTCACCTTGCCTTGACCCAAGCCACCCCAGGCTTTCACCGGGATACGCAGGGTGGTGCGCTGGCCTTGCTTGAGCTCGACGCTTTGCGCGCCCGTGTTGACCAACTCCAACTGCCCTTCGGCACTCAGTTGCACATCGAGTTTCTGCGCCTTGCCCGACAGGTTGGACAGGTCCAGGGCCAGTGTGGTCTGGTCACCGCCGGCGAGGAAGCGCGGCGCCGACAGCTCGGCGATCAGCGGCGCGGCGATCACGGTCTTGCCTTCGGCCATGCCGTAGCGGTCGTCGCTCCAGGCCTGGGCCATCAAGCGCAGTTCACCGTTGAAGTCGGGGATGTTGACGCTGACCTCACCCTCGCCCTGCTCATTCAAGGTCACCGGTGCGCTTTGCAGGGCGACGATGGTCACACTGGTGTCCGGGCGCTTGCCGCCCTTGGCCAGCGCGGCGTCACCCCCAAAGGCCAGGCTGGCCAGGCGGCCCTGCCCGGCTTCGATCAACTGGCCGTAGATATCGAACTGGTCCACGCCATAGGCCTTGCGGCCGAACAGGCTGGAATACGGATCCGGTGTCGGATACTCGGTGATATTGAGGATGCCCACGTCCACCGCTGCCACCAGCACGTGCACCTGTTTCGGCACGCTGCCATCGGCGTTCTTGGCGGCGATCTTCACCGTCAGCGGTTGTTTGGGGCGCATTTTTTCCGGCGCGGTCAGGGTCACGCCAAGCTTGCGCTGGGTGCGATCCAGCGGCAGATGCAGCAGGCCTACCGCACGCTTGGGGGTGATATTGGCTTTGCGCTCGCCGGGGCGAATCACCAGGGCGCTGACGTACAGGTCATGGCGCGACCATTTCGGATCAAGCTTCACGGCAAAGCTTTTGCCTTCGGCCGGCACGTCGATTTCCTGCCACCACAGCGGCCCTTCGGCGGATTCCACCAGCAGGTAGCCTTTACCGGCAGCCGGCGGCGTGACCGTGACGTTGGCGGTGTCGCCGTCGCCATAGGCGGGTTTATCCAGCGCCAGCTTGACCTGATCGGGCCGCACGGCACCGCCTTCGGTGTTGTCCTGGGCCTGGTAGCCGGCCCAGAAGCGCAGGCTGCTGACCAGGCCGGTCTGCGGGTCTTCGACCTCGACGCGGTACGGGCCCCACTCCACCTGAAAGCTGACCTTGGCAGTATCGCCGGCCTTGATGTTCAGGGTCTGTTCATCGAGGTTGAGGAATTTCTCATTGTAGTGATAGCTCCAGCCATCGCTGTCGGAGTAGTTCCAGTAGTAGTCACGGCGCTCGCGCACCAGGCGGACCTTGAGGTTTTGCGCGGCGAGTTTCTGCCCGTCCTGGTTGGCCAGCAGCACTTCGAACTCTGCCGGGCCGTCACCATTGGTTTCCTTGCCGTCAAACAGGCCACGCAGGCCCGGCAGTTGCTCGGCCGGCCAGATCGGCTGTACCAGGCGCCGGGTGATCGGCCGCCCGCCCGACTCGTGCAGGCTGGCCTGCACGATCAGTTGCAGGGGAGATTTGGCCTCCGCCCATTTGCTTTCCAGGGTCAAGTCTTCCTGGCCCTTGGCGTCGAGCACGCTTTCGTCCAGCTCGAAGTCCTGGCTCAGTTCCTCTTCGGTGACGGAGCCGAATTGATAGCCCGGCAGCGACTTGACCGCTTCGCGCAGGGGGCGCACATAGACTTGCCCGCTGACGCGATTGCCCGACGCGGGAGCACCGTAGAGGTAGCGACCGTTGACCTTGATCACCGGGTTATCCGCCGGGCTCAATGCCGTGTCGCTGCCCTTGAGTTCCAGCGCCAGGCGCTCGGGCAGGAAGTCTTCGACGAGGAACTCATACAGCTGCGGCTTGCCATCGCCCAGGTCGAACACTAACTGCCAGCGGCCGGTCGGTGCTTCGCCGGCCAGTTGCAGTTGATATTGATAGAGGCCGGAGGCATCGGCATCCCAGACGAACTTGCGGCTCACCTGTTCATCCGGGCGACGCACTTCGACGCTCACCGGCTGCGGCTTGACCGCGTTGCCGTCCTTGTCCCGCAGCAGGGCGTTGAGCAGCACGGTTTCGCCGGGGCGATACAGGTCGCGCGGGCCAAACACAAAGAACTGCAACGGATGGGAGGGTTGGCCGCCGATATCGAACTCGGCCAGATCCAGCGCAGCGCTGTCCAGGCGCAGCATACTGGTCTGCTCGCCCTGCTTGGCCAGCAGCACCTGGGCCTTTTTCGGCAACGGCAACTCAGCGTGACCGCCCTTCTCGGTCTTGCCCTGGCCCAGCACACGGCCGTCGGCATCGAGCACTTCAAGGTCGACGCCATCCAATGCCTTGCCACCTTCCAGCGCCTGGGTAAACACATCCAGGCGATTGGCGTAGCGGTGCACCGACAGGCCGATATCGCTCAAGGTAAACAGCGTGGCCGGTTGCGAATAGTTGTAGGTGCCCGAGGCACGCATCACCGCCAGGTACACGCCCGGTTGCTGCAATGGCTTGAGGCCGGCGATCGGCAGCAGCAGGGTTTCACGGGTATTGCGCGCCGGGTTCAGGTCGAAACGGCCGCCGTAGACCAGGTCGGCCAGCGGCAGCAGTTCGCGGGATTCATAACTTTGCAGGCTGGTATTGCGCCCCCACTGTGCCAGGAACGACGGCAGGGATTCGGGCTTGATACGGAAGAACTCAACGTCGATCTTGTCGACGTTCAACGCGATTACCGGCAGGCCTTCGGCCAGGCGCGTCGGCAACAATGTGCCACGGCTGGCGAAGCCGACGGTGGCTTGCAGGTCACGGGTTTCCAGGCGCGCGATGTACTCGGCGGCGAGCGTGTTGGCGTTGACCGCCTTCACCCCGGTATCCACCGTCAGCACCAGTTTGCGCTGGGGCTCCAGGTGACGCAGGCGCAGTTCCATGAGGTTATCGGACAGCTCCCAGGCGCCGTCGACCTTGCCGGACTTACTGTCGACCAGATGGAGTTTGTCGGCAAACTTCTGCTCCGGATCCAACGGAATGGAAAAGCTCACCGACAAGGTACTGGCCCCGTCCAACTGCACCTCGGACACGTCCACCACACTCAACTCACGCCCGGCATAGCGCTGCTTCAATGCCGCCACGTCCACCGCCGCCTTGGCCGGTTTCGGCGCTGCCGACACGGTGGGCGCAGGCGGTGCAGCCGGTTTATCTGAGGAATCGCAGGCGCTCAGCAGGGCCAGCGCACAGGCCAGGAACAATCCTTTGTTAAGCATGGGGCACTCGTAGTCAGAGGGAACCGAGGGGTGAACTATATATCAGCGCCGGCAAAGCCGATGTGGCGCTGGTCACATTGACCGACGGAGGGTGAGTTGGTTCTCAACGTTCTCAAGTCCCAGCCAAATCCCACGGACATAGGAGATCAACATGTGGGAGGGGCGGTTACAATGCCGTTCCCCCAAGGAGCCTGCATGTCCACCTTACTCACCGACTGGCGCCACCGCCCTACCCATCGCCGCGTATGGGCTTTGGCTGCGCCGATGATCCTGTCGAACATCTCCGTGCCGTTGGTTGCACTGGTCGACAGCATGGTCATCGGCCACCTGCCTCACGCCCACCAACTGGGCGCCGTGGCCGTCGGCGCCAGCTTGTATACCTTCCTCGCCTGGGCCATGGGCTTTTTGCGCATGGGCTCCACAGGGTTCGCTGCCCAGGCTGCGGGCCGCAATGATGGGGCGGCACTGCGGCAAATCCTGCTGCAAGGCCTGTTGCTGGCGCTGGGGCTGGCGATGCTGCTGGGCACCGTCGGCATCCCGCTGAGCCATCTGGCGCTGGAGTGGATGCAACCGTCCCCCGAACTCAACCAACTGACCCGTGAGTTCTTCCACGCGCGTCTGTTCGGCCTGCCCGCTGCGCTGGCCAGCTATGCGCTGGTAGGCTGGTTCCTCGGTACGCAAAACGCCCGGGCGCCGCTGGCGATTCTGCTGACCACCAACCTGGTGAATATTGCCCTGAACCTGTGGTTCGTATTGGGCCTGGACTGGGGCGTGGTCGGCTCGGCCCGCGCATCGGTGATCGCCGAATGGACCGGCGCCCTGCTTGGCCTTGCCCTCACGCAAAAAGCCCTGCGCGCCTACCCCGGGCATATCGCCTGGGCCGCACTCAAGGTGTGGCAAAGCTGGCGCCCGTTGCTGGCGGTGAACCGCGACATTTTTATCCGCAGCCTGGCGTTGCAGTCGGTGTTTTTCATGATCACGGTGCAAGGCGCACGCCTGGGCGATGCCACCGTGGCGGCCAACGCGCTGTTGCTCAACGGCCTGCTGCTGACCGCTCATGCGCTGGACGGCTTGGCCCACGCCGTCGAGGCGCTGTGCGGACACGCCATTGGCGCCCGTGACCGCCCGGCCCTGCGCCGTTCGCTGGTGGTTGCCGGCGGTTGGTCACTGATCGCCAGTGTGGGTTTTGCCCTGCTGTTCAGCGTCGCCGGCCACCTATTTATCGCCATGCAGACGGACATCCCCAGCGTGCGCGCAACCGCTGACCTCTACCTGCCGTACCTGGCGGTACTGCCGTTGATTGCGGTGTGGAGTTACTTGCTCGATGGCCTGTTTATCGGCGCTACGCGCGCGCGGGAGATGCGCAATGGGATGCTGCTGACGTTGCTGCTGACACTGCCCGTCGCCTGGGCATTGCAGGGCCAGGGCAATCACGGACTGTGGATAACCTTTCTGCTGTTCATGGCACTGCGCAGCCTGACCCTGGGGGTCATCGCCTGGCGGCTCAAGCAGCGGAGTGAATGGTTCGGCCCCGCGCCCACTGAACCTACCTGTTAGTTCTGACAGGTTACAAACCGGCACTCCAGGCGTTGAATGGCCGTGGGTAAAACCCATTCCATACCTTCAAGGAGAGTCGGATATGAACATCAAAAAAACGCTGTGGGTCGCCGCCGCTTGCACACTGGCAACCATCGCCGGATGCACCAATGGGCAAGGGCCGACCACGGTCGCGGGCACATTGCAGATCACAAACAGCAGCCAGTCCAACCTGACGGTGATCCAAGGGACCGAATTTCACCCCCTCGCTCCAAATGCACGGATTGAACTGCCCATCAACAGCAGAAGTGTCACGGTGGCGCGTACCAGCGGCAATGCTGACAAGATTGAACGGGTTGTCCTTGAATTCAACCCGGGTCAATGCCCGCTCAGTCTGTGCCTGGTCGCGCACTGATCCGCGAGAAGCAGCGCGCGTCATTCAACCCAGTGTCAGGAAGACAGGTAAGAAGACCGTGTCAGCCCCAACCGCAACGCATCCAGAAACTGTGTACGCTCACTGACACTGATCTTCGCGCTGGCGCACTTGTCACGGTAGTGAGTCATCAACTCCTCCGGCGACAAGTGCACATAGCGCAGCATGTCTTCGATGGTGTCGTGGGTCTCGATGCCGGCGCTGTACACCGAACCGTCTTCGCGCTGGTAGATGTTCACCGAGTCGGTGTCACCGAACAGGTTGTGCATGTCGCCGAGGATTTCCTGGTAGGCGCCCACCAGGAAGATGCCCAGCAGGTAGTCTTCGCCTTCATTCAAGGCGTGCACCGGCAGGCTGGTCTCGATGCTCTGCTCGTCGACGTACTGCTTGATCTTGCCGTCAGAGTCGCAGGTCAGGTCTTGCAGCACGGCGCGGCGCAGCGGCTCTTCGTCTAGACGGTGCAGCGGCAGGATCGGCAGGACCTGGCCGATGGCCCAGGTGTCCGGCAGGCTCTGGAACACCGAGAAGTTGCAGATGTACTTGTCGGCCAGCTTGTCGTTGAGTTCGTCCAGCACCTGGCGATGCGAGCGCTGGCGGGCTTTCAACGAGTTGTGCAGGCGGCGGCACACGGCGAAGTAGCACTGTTCGGCCAGGGCCTTCTCGGCCAGGGTCAGTTTGCCGTCGGCGTACTGGGTGGCCACATCGCTCATGTAGTGAGTGGCGCGCCAGTAGGTTTCGGTGACCATTTCGATATCGGTCGGGCCGAGCAGGTCAACCAGCCATTGCACGGTTTCGGGCAGGCTTTCCTTGTTTTCGATGACCGGGATTTCGTCGTTGTGTTTCTCGACGTCGGTGACCTGCACCACCAGCATGGCGTGGTGGGCAGTCAGGGAGCGGCCGCTTTCGGAGAAGATATTCGGGTGCGGCAGGCTCTGGGCGTCGCAGAATTCCTTGAGCATGCCCACGACCACACCGGCGTAGTCGTCCATGTCGTAGTTGATCGAGCTGGCGTTACGCGAGTGGGTACCGTCGTAGTCCACGCCCAGGCCGCCGCCCACGTCGATGTGGTCCACCGGCAGGCCGAGGTTGCGCAGTTCGCCGTAGTAACGAATGGCTTCCTTGAACCCATGCTGGTAGTCGGCCAGGTTGGCGATCTGCGAACCCATGTGGAAGTGCAGCAGGCGGATGCCCTGGTCCAGGCCCGCCGCGCGGAAGCGCTCGACCACCGACAGCAGTTGCGCCGCCGACAACCCGAACTTGGACTTCTCGCCACCGGTGTCCGCCCACTTGCTCGACGCCAGGGACGACAGGCGCACGCGCAGGCCCACCTGTGGCTTGACCTTGAGGCTGGCGGCCTCTTCGATCACCAGTTCAACTTCGGATTCTTTCTCGATCACGATAAACACATTGTGGCCGAGCTTCTGGCCCATCAGCGCCAGGCGGATGAACTCGCGGTCCTTGTAACCGTTGCAGACGATGGTGCCGCCCTTCGGCGCCAGGGCCAGCACGGCCAGCAGCTCAGGCTTGGAGCCGGCTTCGAGGCCGATGGAAACGTTCTGGGTGGCGATGATGTTCTCGATCACCGCTTCCTGCTGGTTCACCTTGATCGGGTACAGCGCGGTGTACTTGCTCTGGTATTCCAGGCGCTCGATGTTGGCGTCGAAAGCGCCGGTCAGCTGGCGTACACGGTCTTGCAGGATGTCGGGAAAACGCACCAGCAGCGGCAGGGAAAGACCGCTCTTGCGCAGCTCGTCCACTTGCTCGTAAAGGTCGACGGGTGTGCTGTTCGGGCCGTTCGGACGGACTTCAACGCGACCGGCATCATTGATCGCGAAATACCCGGCCCCCCAATGGCGAATCCCGTAAACACTGCGGCTGTCCGCAACTGTCCATTGGCTGCCATCGTCTTTGCGTGTGCGTCGTACGGACATCGAAGTCCCCTATAAATGAAGGCGAAGGCGCCGCCTCTCGTTCGAGGCTGGCGCAGTCTAAAGAATGAAAATGACGATTTGCCTGTAAGCAAGGTAGACCCCACTCGCAGGACAGAGTTTAGACACAGGTTGGGAAGAGGCTTTCAGCCGCCGGACTTCTTGGCCTTGTAACCCAGCCTGATCAGCTCGGCCAACAGCAGTTCGACGTGATCGCCCTGGATCTCGATGACACCGTCTTTCAACGCGCCACCGGTGCCACAGCGCTTTTTCAGCGTGGTGGCCAGTGCCTTGAGCGGCTCTTCGGCCAACGGCACGCCGGTGATGGTGGTCACCGTCTTGCCGCCACGGCCTTTGCTTTCGCGGCGCACGCGGGCAATACCGTCGCCTTCGGGGATCAGGGTCTGTTTGCAGGTACACGAATCCACGGGCTGACGACAGTCCGGGCAGTGTCGACCTGCGTCGGTGGAAAATACCAGGCCACCAAGGGCGGCGAAGGATGCGGCTTTTTTGGCCACCGGCAATCCTCTTGGGAGGACAAAGACTGATCGGCCTCCGCTAAGGGACGACCGACCGCGAAGCCCCACTCAGGCAGGGGCAGCGCTACCGAGCCGCCAAGGCGGTTCGGGTGAAAAGTCGCGCAGTGTAACGGCAAAAAGCCCACTTGCTAAGAGCCAAATGGCGCCAATTTATGCAGCTTTAGCGACGTGAGGCCAGATAGCGCCGCAAGCCCTCCTGGGCGTCCGGGCAGTAAGGCTTGTGCTCGGCTTCCTGCAGGACCGTTTCCACGGGCAAAAAGCGCGCTTCCATGACCTCTTCAGGCTGCAGGCGAAGGGGACCGTCCCAGGTCGCCGAGTAGGATTTGCACCAGAGCCGGCTGTTGCCATCCTCAAAGTAGAAATGGTCATGCTCGATCAATTCCACCCCGCCGACACCCAACTCTTCTTCCAGCTCGCGGGCCGCCGACACCGCGTAGGACTCACCCGCCGCAACCATCCCGCCCGCCGCCGTATCCCAGAACCCCGGGTACAGGGCCTTGCTCAGGGTGCGCCGATGCACGCACAGCTCACCCTTGGAATTGAACAGGAAGATAAAGGTGCAACGGCCGATCAGGCCGCGCTGGCGCAAATCGGACCTGACGAGGTGGCCGAGCAGGTTGTCCTGCTCGTCGACCCAGCAGATCAGTTCGGCATCGGAGGCCGCACGGTGCGCGGCCTCGTTTTGAGCAGCGTCCATCATCAACCCTGGTTGAGCAGTTGACGCAAATCGATCACCGCCGCGTTGGCCCGGGAAATGTAGTTGGCCATGACCAGCGAATGGTTAGCCAACACGCCGAAACCGCTGCCGTTGAGGATCATCGGGCTCCAGACCGGCTCTTGCGAAGCCTCCAGCTCACGAATGATCTGGCGCACGCTGACGGTGGCGTTTTTCTTGGCCAGTACGTCGGCAAAGTCGACTTCGATGGCACGCAACAGGTGGGACAGCGCCCAGGCCTGGCCACGGGCCTCGTAGAACACGTTATCGATCTGCATCCATGGGGTTTCCACCACTTCTTCGTCGACCTGCGGCACTTCGCCCGGCGCCAGGGCTTCGGTTTTCAGTGCGGTGTTCAATTTGACCCGGCCGACGCTGGCCGACAGGCGTTGCGACAGCGAACCCAGGCGAGTGGCCACATCGCCCAGCCAGTTGTTCAGGTTGTCGGCGCGGGCATAGAACAAGGCGCCACGCTGATTCGGGTCGGACAGGCGCGCTTCATAGCGGTTCAGGGAGTTGATGCCTTCCTGGTACTCCGACTCACTGGACGGCAGCACCCAGCTCTTGTTGTCGAAGTTGAAACGCGGCTCGGCCTTGGCCAGATCGGCGTCTTCGGCCGACTGCGACTGGGAGCGGGCGAAGTCTTTACGCAGGGCGCGGGTCAGGTCGCGCACCTGCACCAGCACGCCGTATTCCCAGCTGGGCATGTTGTCCATCCACAGGCCCGGCGGGAAACGGTCGTTGGAAATATAGCCACCGGGCTTGTTCAGCAACGTGCCGACCACGGTCTTGAGGGTTTCGACGGTGGTATAGCCCACCACCATCTGCTTGCCTTCCTTCTCGGCAGCAAGCTGCGCGTTCTGCTGGACCGGGAACAGCGCCGGCTCTTCGCTCCAGTACCAACCCAGGGCGCCGGTGACCAACAGATACAGGCCGAGCACGCTGAGCACGGCTCGGCTCATCAGCAGGGTACGAAAATAGCTGCGGTTGGCCGACTTGGGCTCAGGGGCAGGGCCTTTGGCACTGCCCGCACGGTTTTTCCAGTCCAGCATGGCGATATCCTTTCAATCACTTGAGTTCATGCACTTGAATTGAGGGCGTGCGTTCAAACACTCCGACCACAACCCTACCCCATCGTGCCCGCCCATGCGGGGCTTTTCACCAAACGTGCATGCGGCAAGCATTCGACTATAAAGGATGCACGCTTTTTAAGCTGCGCGACCGTCAGGTCACCCACTGAATATCAGGGACACGCAGTTAATTGACATATGACACTCATCCCATTGAAAAGAGGTGCTAGCATAGAGCCATCAGTTCGACCTCAGCATGCACCCTCACTAGTAGTCAGGATATGACCGAGCCAGAAGACCCCAGCCGTGAGCGTCTCAAGCAGCATTTTGCCCAGCGGGTAATTCATCAGGCACGTCAAATTCTTGAGATCTGGCAGCGCCTGCAACGCAGCGAATGGTCAGGCGCCGACCTCTCCGAACTCAGCGAGGCCAACCTGCGCCTGCAGCGCTTCGCCGAGCGTTTCGAACAGCCCGAGCACGGCCAACTGGCCCGGCACATCGGCGAATCGCTCAAGGCCGTGGACGAAAACCGCGGGCGCCTGAGCAGCCAGTTGATCACCGAGCTCAACCGCTTGATGCAGCGCCTGTCCCGCACCGGCCTGCGCCAGGGCGACCAGCTGGAACAAACCTTCCTGCCGCCGATGCGCAAGCCGATTTACGTGATGCTGGCCGATCACGACCGCGCCGAACGCCTGGCCAAGCAGCTGGAATTCTTTGGCATGAGCGCCCAGTCCCTGGACAGCGTCGCGGCGTTTCGCGCGTCCATGGCCGAGCGCCTGCCGTCGGCGATCGTGATGGACGTGGACTTCTGCGGCACCGGCCTGGGCCTCAAGCTCGCCGCCGAAGCCCAGGAAGGCCTGGAGCATAAGCTGCCGCTGTTGTTTTTCAGCCTGCACGAAACCGACACCCCCACTCGCCTCGCCGCCGTGCGCGCCGGCGGCCAGGAATTCCTCACCGGCACGCTGGAAGCCTCCAGCCTGCTGGAAAAGATCGAAGTGCTGACCTGCGTCGCCCAGTACGAACCGTACAAAGTGCTGATCATCGATGACTCGCGCGCCCAGGCGCTGCACACCGAGCGCTTGCTCAACAGTGCCGGCATCGTCACCCGCACCTTGATCGAGCCGATCCAGGCCATGGCCGAGCTGGCAGACTTCCAGCCCGACCTGATCATCCTCGACATGTACATGCCGGCCTGCACCGGCACCGAACTGGCCAAGGTGATTCGCCACAATGACCGTTACGTCAGTGTGCCGATCATCTACCTGTCGGCCGAAGACGACCTGGACAAGCAACTGGACGCCATGAGCGAAGGCGGCGACGACTTCCTCACCAAACCGATCAAGCCGCGCCACCTGATCACCACCGTGCGCAACCGTGCCGCCCGTGCGCGCAACCTCAAGGCGCGGATGGTGCGTGACAGCCTGACCGGGCTGTACAACCACACCCATATCCTGCAATTGCTCGAAGACTGCAGCTTCCGCGCGCGCCGCGAGAACAAGCCGCTGAGCTTTGCCATGCTCGACATCGACCACTTCAAGCGGGTCAATGACAGCCACGGCCACCCCATGGGCGACCGCGTGATCAAGAGCCTGGCGTTGTTTCTCAAGCAGCGCCTGCGCAAGACCGACTACATCGGCCGCTATGGCGGTGAAGAGTTCGCCATCGTGATGCCCGACACCGACCTGGACTCGGCCTGTAAGGTGCTGGATGAAATTCGTGGGCGTTTTGCCGAGATTCACTACCCGGCGCAACCGCAGGATTTGTGGTGCACCTTCAGCGCCGGGGTGGTGGAGCTGTGTGACGGCTCCGACAGCCTGATGATGGCCGCCCAGGCCGACGAGGCGCTGTACCGCGCCAAGGATGCCGGGCGTAACCGCGTGCACGCGGCGCGCACGTCAAAGCAAAGTGCCACCTTTTCACCAGAATCCAGTGATTCCGTCATAACCCTGTAATGAAAACGCAATAACTTCAGGCACTTACCTTTTGCTGTCGGTTGATACCCCGCATGCGCCTGAAGCTGCTGACCAATCTCAATACCCTCCTGCTGGTGGCCGTGTGCCTGGCACTTGGAGCGACGCTGTGGTGGTCGCAACGGGCGCTGGAACGACCTTATTTGCTGATGGAACGCTACCTCGGTCTGTCACAGACCTTCCAGAACCAGGCCGCGCGCAATATCGACGACTACCTCGCCAGCGGTGATGCATTGCGCTTGAGCAGTGCCAGCCAGAGCCTGGAAAGCCTGTTGCAGCACCTGGATGAACTGCCCGCCGATCTCGCGCAGAACCTGCGCCCCAGCCTTGCGGACCTGGATGCCTTCAGCAAGACCGACCTGCTGGCGGCCGGTAAGTTGGCAGGTGACCCACAAGCCCTGTTGCTGCAGGCCGAGCGGGAGCTGGGCGCCAACCTGGAGCAGTTGAGCCAATACGCAATGGGCGTCAACAGCGCCGAAGCCGCGCGCTACCTGCCACCGCTGCTGGCGGCCTCACTGCACCTGGACAAGCTGTCCCTGGCCCGCGACAAACTGGTGAGCAGCGGCCGCGCGGAACTGGCGGACGATGTGGAACGCGAAGTCGGCAATATGCGCAGCCAGGCCGACCTGCTGGAGCAACTGCCATTACTCGGGGTAAAGGCCAGCGCAGAATCCAACACCGATGATTTTTCGGCCTTGATGGGCCTGGAAAACAGCGCAAAAACCGAAGCCCAGGACACCGGCGTCGACCTCAAGCGCGAACTCAACGGCCTGCTGGCCCGCTACCCCGCCGAACTCCAGCGCACCCGCACGCAGATCCAGCAGCGTGCCGACCTGGGCGCCGCCACCCACTTGAAAATCGCCGCCGTTCAGCAGGCCATCGCCGGCCTCGAGCCGGTGGTGCGTGCGCAACACGGCAAGATCCAGGGCGAAGTGCGCCTGATGCAAGGCGTGATGATCGGCCTGATTCTGCTGATCGCCCTGTTGATCGACACCCTGCAACGGCGCCTGGCGCGGGTGCTGACCAACCTGGCCCCCGCCTTGTCGACCTGGGGCGAGGGCAACTTCAGCCAGCCGATCACCTTGGGCAAGACCAACCGCGAGCTGCGCGACATCGAAGCGTCCCTCAACCGTCTACGCGCCTACCTGGTGGATCTGGTGGGAACCATCCGTGGCAATGCCGAAGAAGTGGCCGGCAGCAGCCGCGCCCTGGCCGAACTGAGCAGTGGCCTGCACGACGGCGCCGAACGCCAGGCAGGGGATACCGCGCAGATTCGTGACTCCCTGGGCGAACTGGAGGCCACCATCCAGCAAGTCGCCGGTGATGCCAGCCAGGCGGCCGGCGCCAGCCGCAGCGCGGGCCAGGCGGTCGAGCAAGGCCAGCGCGTGATCGGCCTGAGCCTCACCGGCCTGCACGCGCTGGTGGGTGAAGTGCAGCAAAATGCGCAGATGATCGAGAAACTTGCCGAGGAGTCCGCCACCATTGGCGGCGTATTGACCGTGATTCGCTCGATTGCCGACCAGACCAACCTGCTGGCGCTCAACGCCGCCATCGAAGCCGCACGCGCCGGTGAGGCCGGGCGCGGCTTTGCCGTGGTCGCCGACGAAGTGCGCACCCTGGCCCAACGCACCGCTGGCGCCACCGCCGAGATCCAGGGCTTGATCACCGGCCTGCAAACCGCCGCGCACCAATCGGTGCAGGGCATGCGCGCCCAGGTCGAACACGCCGAAGCCACCGCCCAGCAAGCCCAGGCGGCGGATGGCGCGCTGGATGAAATCGTCGGCGCGATCCAGACCATTTCCGCCACCGCCGTGCGGATTGCCGATGTAACGGCGCAGCAAAGTGGCGCCGTGAGTGAGATTCGCGACAACAGCGAGCGGATTCATCAGCTCGGCGAGGATAATTTGCTGCGCATCGGCCAGGGCCGCAGCCAGGGTGAGCATTTGCTGGTGCTGGGTGGGCAGCTCAATACGGCAGTGCAGGCGTTCCGCGTCTGACCCGCCCCATGAAGATCCAAAATCAAATGAAAATCAAAATGTGGGAGGGGGCTTGCCCCCGATAGCGGTGGATCAGTTACAGATGCGAGACTGACACACTGCAATCGGGAGCAAGCCCCCACATTTGATCTCCACGGGATTCAAGGGCGTATTACCAATGACCGGATCCCGACCCCCAGTCACAAATTTTGCGCAATCCTCGCTAATCGTGCTGCCTACTGCATAGAACTGGACAGTCACAAAGGCTTTGCGGCATAGTCGCCGGGTTCTGCCTTGCCCACACCAATAACAAGGAACAGCCGATGGCGACCTTACTGGTTCTTCACGGACCCAACCTGAACCTGCTCGGCACCCGTGAACCGGGCGTCTACGGGGCAGTAACCCTCGATCAGATCAACCTTGACCTGGAACGACGGGCACGTGAAGCCGGCCACCATTTGCTCTACCTGCAAAGCAATGCCGAGTATGAATTGATTGATCGCATCCATGCCGCCCGTAGCGAAGGCGTGGACTTTATCCTGATCAATCCCGCCGCTTTTACGCACACAAGCGTTGCATTACGTGACGCGCTGCTGGCGGTGAGCATCCCATTCATCGAAGTGCATTTATCGAACGTGCACAAACGCGAACCTTTCCGCCATCACTCTTACTTCTCCGACGTTGCGGTAGGAGTGATCTGCGGCCTTGGCGCCAGCGGTTACCGACTGGCCCTGGAGGCCGCCCTGGAACAGCTTGAAGAACAGGCCAAGCGCCCCTGACCGACCCTTGGGAGTTGATGATTCATGGATATCCGTAAAGTTAAGAAACTGATCGAACTGCTGGAAGAATCCGGTATCGACGAGCTGGAAATCAAGGAAGGCGAAGAGTCCGTACGGATCAGCCGCCACAGCAAGACCCCGGCCCAACAGTTCTACGCACCACAGATGCAAGCACCGGCACCGGCTGCTGCTCCGGCCGCCGCGCCTGCTGCTGCCGCGGCACCTGCCGCACCGGCAGCCCCTGCGCTGAACGGTTTCGTGGTCAAGTCGCCAATGGTCGGTACGTTCTACCGCACCCCGGCACCGACCTCGCCAGCCTTCGTTGAAGTAGGCAAGACCGTGAAAGTGGGCGACACCATCTGCATCGTTGAAGCGATGAAGATGATGAACCACATCACGGCCGAAAAAGCCGGCGTCATCGAATCCATCCTGGTAGAAAACGGTCAGCCGGTTGAGTACGACCAGCCGCTGTTCACCATCGTTTGAACCGCGGAGCGCCTTCGATGTTGAAACCTGCGAAGAAACTGCAAAAAGTCCTGATCGCCAACCGCGGCGAGATCGCGCTGCGTATCCTGCGCGCCTGTAAGGAAGAGGGCATCAAGACCGTCGCTGTTTACTCGACGGCCGATACCGAATTGATGCACGTGAAACTGGCGGACGAGAGCATCTGCATCGGCCCGCCACTGGCCACGAACTCGTACCTGAAAGTCTCGAACATTATCGCCGCCGCAGAAGTGACCGGCGCTGATGGCATCCACCCGGGCTACGGCTTCCTCGCGGAAAACGCCGATTTCGCCGAACAGGTGGAAAAATCCGGGTTTGCCTTCATCGGCCCGAAAGCCGAAACCATTCGCCTGATGGGCGACAAGGTCTCGGCCAAGGACGCCATGATCGCCGCCGGCGTGCCAACCGTTCCTGGCTCCGACGGCCCGCTGCCTGAAGACGAGGAAACCGCACTGCGCATTGGTCGCGAAGTCGGCTACCCGGTGATCATCAAGGCCGCCGGTGGCGGTGGTGGTCGCGGCATGCGCGTGGTGCACAAGGAAGAAGAACTGATCGAAGCGGCCAAGCAGACTCGCTCCGAAGCGGCTGCCTGGTTCGGCAACCCGATGGTCTACCTGGAGAAGTACCTGACCAACCCACGTCACGTGGAAGTGCAGGTGCTGTCCGACGGCCAGGGCCACGCCATCCACCTGGGCGACCGCGATTGCTCGCTGCAACGTCGTCACCAGAAGGTGCTGGAAGAAGCACCGGCACCGGGCCTGGACGAAACCGCTCGCCAGGAAGTCCTGGCTCGCTGCGTCAAGGCGTGCATCGACATCAACTACCGTGGCGCCGGCACCTTCGAGTTCCTCTACGAGAACGGCCGCTTCTACTTCATCGAGATGAACACTCGCGTGCAGGTAGAGCACCCGGTGTCGGAGATGGTCACCGGTATCGACATCGTCAAGGAGATGCTCAGCATCGCCGCCGGCAACGTGCTGTCCTTCACCCAGGACGACGTGAAGCTCCACGGCCACTCCCTGGAGTGCCGGATCAACGCCGAAGACCCGAAGACCTTTATCCCAAGCCCTGGCCTGGTCAAGCATTTCCACGCGCCCGGCGGCAACGGCGTACGTGTGGATTCGCACCTGTACAGCGGCTACAAGGTTCCGTCCAACTACGACTCGCTGATCGGCAAGCTGATCACCTGGGGCGCGACCCGCGACGAGGCCATGGCCCGTATGCGCAATGCCCTGGACGAAATCGTGGTCGACGGCATCAAGACCAACATCCCGCTGCACCGGGACCTGGTTCGTGATGAAGGCTTCTGCGAAGGTGGTGTGAACATTCACTACCTGGAACACAAGCTGGCCAACCAGTAAGTGCTCCACCCAACAAAGCCGCCTTCGGGCGGCTTTGTTGTTTGTGGGCCCTCTACTTTTTTGAAGATGTACACCGTCAAAATGTGGGAGGGGGCTTGCCCCCTCCCACATTTGACCGGCGTGCAGTCAGTAGTGTCGTCTTCTGCCCGCCGCTCGCGTAAACTTGCGCGCTTTCGCAGCCTACCCCGCTGCACACTCATTTTTTTCAAAGGTGCCCGCCATGCCTTGGCTGCAAGTCCGTCTCGCCATCAGCCCAGAACAAGCCGAAACCTACGAAGACGCGTTCCTCGAAGTGGGCGCCGTCTCGGTGACCTTCATGGATGCCGAAGACCAACCGATCTTCGAACCCGAGCTGAATACCACCCCGCTGTGGTCCCACACCCATCTACTGGCCCTGTTCGAAGACGGCACCGACGACGCCGCCGTGCTGGCCCATATGGAATTGCTCACCGGCAGCCCATTGCCTGAGCATCACAGCGAAATCATCGAAGACCAGGACTGGGAGCGCAGCTGGATGGACAACTTCCAGCCGATGCGCTTCGGCCAGCGCCTGTGGATCGTGCCGAGCTGGCATGCCGCCCCGGAGCCGAACGCGGTCAACCTGCTGCTGGATCCGGGCCTGGCATTCGGCACCGGCACCCACCCCACTACCGCGTTGTGCCTGGAGTGGCTGGACGGCCAGGACCTGACGGGCAGCCACGTGCTGGATTTCGGCTGCGGCTCGGGGATCCTGGCGATTGCCGCCCTGTTGCTGGGCGCCAAGGAAGCCGTGGGCACCGACATCGACGTGCAGGCCCTGGAAGCGTCCCGGGATAACGCCGGGCGCAACAACATTCCTGACGGCAAATTCCCGCTCTACCTGCCGCAGGATTTGCCCCAGGTGCAGGCCGACGTGCTGGTCGCCAATATCCTCGCCGGCCCGCTGGTGTCCCTGGCGCCGCAACTGTCGAGCCTGGTCAAGCCGGGCGGGCGCCTGGCGCTGTCGGGCATCCTCGCCGAGCAGGGCGAAGATGTCGCCGCCGCCTACGCCAAGGATTTCGAGCTGGATCCGATCGCTAACCGTGATGGCTGGGTACGCATCAGCGGACGTCGGCGCTAGAATGAGCGCTTGCCTGAATCGGATGGCCGCATGACCGACAGTTTCGTCACCCAGTGCCCGCATTGCCAAACCCGCTTTCGCGTCAACCACGCCCAATTGAGCGTGGCTCGCGGCGTGGTTCGCTGCGGCTCGTGCCTGCAAGTCTTCAACGCTGCCCGCCAGCTGCTGGAGCAGCGCGCCCAGGCGCCTGCGCCGGAGCAGCCGGCCACGATCGAGCCTGTGCGCGAAGCCGCGCCTGAACCACAGCGGGCAATCAGCCAGAAGCAGTGGAGCGCCGAAGAGCTGGACCTGGACAATCTGGACCTGGACCAGGAACTGGCCAAGCTGGAACGCCGCGAGATTCAGCACACGCTGCCCGTAGGCGCGGAACGCCGCCAGCCCGGTGCCGACCGCCGGCAGAAAGAAGACGCTCTCAGCGCCAGCCGCGAAACCGTCAAGGCCGAAGAAGAAAAATGGGCCGCCAGCCTGTTCAGCGAACCGCCTGAAGAACGCGCCTCCGCCGCCGAAGACGAACCTGAACCGACCAAAGCCCCTGCGACCAGGCAGCGCACCGAGCCCTCCATGTCGTTGCACCTCGACGATGAGCCCGCGCTGCGCTCAACCCCGGAAGATGAACACATCGACCCGCCGTTCACGCCCCTGACAGCGGCAGCGGATGAAGCGGAGCCCGAAGAGCGCGCGCAATCCCGTCGCAAGCGCCCACGCTCCGAAGCCGGCATCCATGACGACCTGCTCCAGGACCTGGAAGACGACCCTCTGCACCTGTACGCGCAAAAACGCCCGCAGGGCCTGGGCCGTCGCCTGATCTGGATGCTGCTGGTACTGATCGCCGCCGCCGGCCTGGCCGCGCAGTACATTGCCTATCAGTTCGACGATCTGGCCCGCCAGGACGCTTACCGCCCATGGTTCCAGCAACTGTGCCCGACACTGGGCTGCACAGTGCCGTCGCGGGTCGATATCGCCCATATCAAGAGCAGCAACCTGGTGGTACGCAGCCACCCGGAGTTCGCCGGGGCGCTGGTGGTGGATGCGATCATCTATAACCGCGCGACGTTCTCCCAGCCCTTTCCGCTGCTGGAACTGCGTTTCGCCGACCTCAACGGCAACCTGATTGCCAATCGTCGCTTCAAGCCCACCGAATACCTGAGCGGCGAGTTGGCCGGGGTGAGCGAAATGCCATCGCAAACCCCGATCCATATCTCCCTGGATATCCTCGATCCGGGCAATAAAGCCGTGAATTACAGCCTGAGCTTCCACTCGCCCGAGTGAATCGGCCTACGCACCGTCGCTTGACGGTGGAGTATTGACTGGGCACCGCCCATCCAAACCGGCGGCGATAAAGAAATAACTGTTCAGATTTTATCCAATTCAGCCTTTATCCAGTCATCGAGAGCGGGTATCATGCCAACCCTTTTTCGAACTCTAATGATCCGGCCCCACAACAGGGAAGTCCTATGTCGGCGGTACGCATCGGCCCATATACATTGCAGAATGGCTTGATTCTCGCCCCGATGGCGGGCGTCACCGACCAGCCCTTTCGTCAGCTGTGCAAGCGTTTGGGCGCGGGTCTAGTAGTCTCGGAAATGGTCACCAGCGACATGAGCTTGTGGAACACCCGCAAATCGCGGATGCGCATGATCCACGAAGGTGATCCCGAGCCCCGCTCGGTCCAGATCGCCGGGGGTGATGCGCAGATGCTGGCGGATGCGGCCCGGGCCAACGTGGAGTTGGGCGCACAGATCATCGATATCAACATGGGCTGCCCGGCCAAGAAGGTCTGCAACAAGGCCGCCGGTTCCGCGCTGTTGAAAGATGAGCAGTTGGTTGCCGAGATCCTGCAGGCCGTTGTTGCCGCAGTGGATGTGCCGGTGACCCTGAAGATTCGTACCGGCTGGGACCGGGACAACAAGAACGGCCTGACGGTGGCGAAGATCGCCGAACAGGCAGGCATTACAGCGCTGGCGGTGCATGGTCGCACCCGCGCCGACCTTTACACCGGTGAAGCCGAGTACGACACCATCGCCGCGATCAAGCAGGCGGTGTCGATGCCGGTATTTGCCAATGGCGACATCGACTCGGCCGAAAAAGCCCGGCGCGTGCTGCACGCCACCGGTGCCGATGGTGTGTTGATTGGCCGGGCCGCCCAGGGGCGGCCGTGGATTTTTCGTGAGGTCGAGCATTTCCTGCGTACGGGTGAAGTCCTGCCAGCGCCGGAACTGGTCGAGGTGGAACGTATTCTGCTAGAGCATCTGGCTGCACTTCACACCTTCTATGGAGAGGTGATGGGCGTGCGTATTGCTCGCAAGCATGTGGGTTGGTATCTCGCAACCCTGCCAGGCGCCAGGGAGTTTCGCGCCGGGTTCAATCGTTTGGATGAAACGCAAGCACAGGTCACCGCCGTTCGTGAGTTTTTTGCCGAACGAGACAAGAGCCTGAGAGCAGGGGACGGAGAATGGGTGGCCGCATGACGATGATGACCGAGACTTTAGTGAGTGGAACAACACCCGTGAGCGACAACGTCAATTTGAAACAGCACCTCAACACGCCGAGCGAAGAAGGCCAGACCCTTCGCGGGAGTGTCGAGAAGGCGCTGCATAATTATTTCGCCCACCTTGAGGGCGCTTCCGTCACGGACGTGTACAACCTGGTGCTCTCCGAAGTCGAGGCGCCCCTGCTCGAAAGCGTGATGAACTACGTCAAGGGCAACCAGACCAAAGCCAGTGAGCTGCTGGGCCTCAACCGTGGCACCTTGCGCAAAAAGCTCAAGCAATACGATTTGCTGTAAGCATTCAATCAAACCAGAAAGGCGCCCGCGTAAAACCGGTCGCCTTTTTTGCTGACTCCTTTGCTTTTGATGGAAATTGAAATGACCGACCAGACTACCCGCCTGCCGATCCGCCGCGCCTTGATCAGTGTCTCCGACAAGACCGGGATCCTCGAATTTGCCCGGGAGCTGGAAGCCCTGGGCGTGGAAATCCTCTCCACGGGCGGGACCTTCAAGCTGCTGCAGGACAACGGCGTGGCCGCAGTGGAAGTGGCGGACTACACCGGCTTCGCAGAAATGATGGACGGTCGCGTCAAGACCCTGCACCCGAAAATCCACGGCGGCATCCTCGGCCGTCGCGGCATCGACGACGCCATCATGACCGAGCACGGCATCAAGCCGATCGACCTGGTGGCCGTCAACCTCTACCCGTTCGAAGCCACCATCAACAAGCCGGGCTGCGACCTGCCGACCGCCATCGAAAACATCGATATCGGCGGCCCGACCATGGTTCGCTCGGCGGCCAAGAACCACAAAGACGTGGCCATCGTGGTCAACGCCGGCGACTACGCCCACGTGCTGGAAAGCCTGAAAGCCGGCGGCCTGACCTATGCCCAGCGTTTCGACCTGATGCTCAAGGCGTTCGAACACACCGCCGCCTACGACGGTATGATCGCCAACTACATGGGCACCGTGAACCAGGCCGCCGAAACCCTTAGCACAGAAGGCCGCAGCCAGTTCCCGCGCACCTTCAACAGCCAGTTCATCAAGGCCCAGGAAATGCGCTACGGCGAGAACCCGCACCAGAGCGCGGCGTTCTACGTGGAAGCCAAGCCTGCCGAAGTGGGCATCGCCACTGCGACCCAACTGCAAGGCAAAGAACTGTCCTACAACAACGTGGCCGATACCGACGCCGCGCTGGAATGCGTGAAGAGCTTCGTCAAGCCGGCCTGCGTGATCGTCAAGCACGCCAACCCGTGCGGCGTGGCCGTGAGCCCGGACGCTGAAGGCGGCATTCGCCAGGCGTACGAACTGGCCTACGCCACCGACACCGAATCCGCGTTCGGCGGCATCATCGCCTTCAACCGTGAACTGGATGCAGAGACGGCCAAGGCCATCGTCGAGCGTCAGTTCGTCGAAGTGATCATCGCCCCTTCCGTGAGCGAAGAAGCCCGCGCCATCGTGGCGGCCAAAGCCAACGTGCGCCTGCTGGCCTGCGGCGAGTGGTCGGCTGAACGTGCCGCTGCCTGGGACTACAAGCGCGTCAATGGCGGCCTGCTGGTACAGAGCCGCGATATCGGCATGATCGGCAGCGCAGACCTGAAAGTGGTGACCAAGCGCGCCCCGACCGAGCAAGAGATCAACGACCTGATCTTCGCCTGGAAAGTGGCCAAGTACGTTAAATCCAACGCCATCGTCTACGCCAAGAACCGCCAGACCATCGGTGTCGGCGCTGGCCAGATGAGCCGCGTGAACTCGGCGCGTATCGCCGCGATCAAGGCCGAGCACGCCGGTTTGCAGGTGGCCGGCTCGGTGATGGCGTCGGATGCATTCTTCCCGTTCCGTGATGGCCTGGACAACGCCGCGAAAGCCGGCGTGACGGCCGTGATCCAACCGGGCGGCTCGATGCGCGATGCCGAGGTGATCGCCGCTGCCGATGAAGCCGGCATTGCCATGGTCTTCACCGGCATGCGCCACTTCCGTCACTGAGCTAACTCGAGCGAAATGTGGCAGCCGGTTTCGTGGCGAGGGAGCTTGCTCCCGCTGGGGGGCGAAGCGCCCCCCAGCGGGAGCAAGCTGCGCTGTCGAACGGGAGCAAGCGCCCTTGCCACAAGAGTCCGGCTCCACATTAAAGCGCTCGTACAGCGCCTACAGAATTTGAGGTTTTTGGAATGAATGTTTTGATCATTGGCAGCGGTGGCCGTGAACACGCCCTGGCCTGGAAAGTTGCCCAGGACCCACGGGTCCAGAAAGTCTTCGTCGCCCCCGGCAACGCCGGTACCGCCATCGAAGCCAAGTGCGAAAACGTCGCCATCGACGTACTGGCTCTTGAGCAACTGGCCGACTTCGCCGAGAAAAACGTCTCCCTGACCATCGTCGGTCCGGAAGTGCCATTGGTTGCCGGTGTCGTAGACCTGTTCCGCAGCCGCGGCCTGGATTGCTTCGGTCCAACCGCCGGCGCGGCCCAGCTGGAAGGCTCGAAAGCCTTCACCAAGGATTTCCTGGCGCGCCACAAGATCCCGACCGCCGACTACCAGAACTTCACCGAGATCGAGCCCGCCCTGGCCTACCTGCGTGAAAAAGGTGCACCGATCGTGATCAAGGCCGACGGCCTGGCCGCCGGTAAAGGCGTAATCGTCGCCATGACCCTGCAGGAAGCCGAAGACGCCGTGCGTGACATGCTCGCCGGTAACGCCTTCGGTGACGCGGGTTCGCGCGTCGTCATCGAGGAATTCCTCGACGGCGAGGAAGCCAGCTTTATCGTGATGGTCGACGGCAAGAACGTGCTGCCGATGGCCACCAGCCAGGACCACAAACGCGTCGGCGACGCCGACACAGGCCCGAACACCGGCGGCATGGGTGCCTACTCCCCTGCCCCGGTGGTGACCGCCGACGTGCACCAGCGCGTGATGGACCTGGTGATCTGGCCGACCGTGCGTGGCATGGCCGATGAAGGCAATGTGTACACCGGTTTCCTCTACGCCGGCCTGATGATCGACAAAGCCGGTAACCCGAAAGTCATCGAGTTCAACTGCCGCTTCGGCGACCCGGAAACCCAGCCGGTGATGCTGCGCCTGCAATCGAGCCTGGTGCTGCTGGTGGAAGCCGCGCTGGCCCAAGCCCTGGACAAGGTTGAAGCGCAGTGGGATCCACGTCCGAGCGTCGGCATTGTGCTGGCCGCCGGTGGTTACCCGGCCGACTACGCCAAGGGCGATGTGATTGAAGGCCTGGACGCGGCTGCTACCCTGGAAGGCAAGGTGTTCCATGCGGGCACCGCGCTCAAGGATGGCAAGGTCGTGACCGCCGGAGGCCGTGTGCTGTGTGCCACCGCCATGGGTGCCAGCGTCGACGCCGCACAGCAACAGGCGTACAAGCTGGCCGCGAAAATCGACTGGAAAGGCTGCTTCTACCGCACGGACATCGGCTACCGCGCCATTGCCCGTGAACGTGGCGAAAACCAGTAACGCAAGCTATCCGTTCGGTTAGGCAAGGGCTTCTGGCCCTTGCCGTATACAGGCCTCCCCGCGCATAGTTAACCGTGCATCAACCTACGAAGGGATTTCGCCGTGCGCTGGCTCAGGATCGCCATAGGTTTCACTGTCAGTCTGCTGACGCTGCTCTGCCTGTTCCCGGCCCAGGCCGCCGCGCAAGGCAGTGGCTGGGCAGTATTGCTTGATGAACAGGCCGACCTGCAGCTGAGCGACATCCGCTCCTCGCGCTACACCAATCAATTCAGCCCCATCGAACTGGACCGCATTACCGCCGCGGAACCGGACGGTGCGTTGTGGGTACGTTTCAAGCTGCAACCCGGCAAGCACGAGCAGGTGCTGCGGGTATTCGCCCCGGACCTGGCACACCTGAGCCTCTATGTGCTGGACGGCGACACCCTGATCGAGCAACAAAGCAGCGGTAACCGCCAGCCCCAGGCGGAACGCCCGCTGCCCAGCAACGATTTCATGCTGCCGATGCCCCAGAGCCAACAGACCCTCGACGTCTACCTGCGCCTGGTTTCAGAGCACGAACTGCGCCCCTATATCACCCTGGAACCGGCCGTACTGGCCGCCGCCGACCAGACCCAGACATTGATCTACGGCCTGCTGTTCGGCTGCCTGCTGATGCTGATCCTGCACAACCTCACGCGTTTCGCTTACCACCGCTCGCGCAGCAGCCTGTGGCTGGCGGCCTGCGAACTGCTGCTGATGCTCAGCCTGGCGCTGCTGCTCAACCTGGTAGGCCCATGGCTGCCGAACTGGCACGCGGTCCAGACCCCGGGCGCCTACCTGGCCCTGCTGCTGACCGCGCCGTGCGGGCTGATGTTTGCCTATCGCTTCTTCATGCCCCTGGGTCCGCACCCGCTGAACAAACTGTTGATGGCCGACATCCTGTTTATCGTGCTGTGCGGCCTGCTGCTGTTGTTCGTCAGTACCCTGCCGCTGAACATCATCACCTACGCGCTGGTGGCCCTGGCGGGCCTGAGCATGCTGTTTGTCTCGGCGTATCACTGGCAGAAAGGCTACCGCCCGGCGCGCTTGTTCGTGGCGGGCATGGTGGTGTTCAACATCGGCACGCTGATCATTCTCCCGGCCTTGCTGGGGCTGACGATGGTGTCGCCCCAGGGTTTGATCGTCACATTGCTGGCCTTTATCTGTCTGAGCGGCCTGTTGATGAGCCTGGCCCTGGGCGAGCGCCAGCGCGCGATTGTCGAGGCCCGCTTCAGCCTCAGCCGCGACCTGGCCGCCAGCAATGCCGAGATCGCCGCCAAGGCCGAATTCCTGGCCAAGATCAGCCACGAAATCCGCACCCCCATGAACGGCGTGCTGGGCATGACCGAACTGCTGCTGGGCACGCCACTGTCGGTGAAGCAGCGCGACTACGTGCAAACCATCCACAGCGCCGGGAACGAGCTGCTGACATTGATCAACGAGATCCTCGACATCTCCAAGCTCGAATCCGGGCAGATCGAGCTGGATGACGTGCAATTCGACCTCAATGCGCTGATCGAAGACTGCCTGAGCATCTTCCGCGCCAAGGCCGAGCAGCAGAACGTCGAGTTGATCAGCTTCATCCAGCCCCAGGTGCCCCGCGTCATCAGCGGCGACCCGACCCGCCTGCGCCAGGCGCTGCTGAGCCTGCTGGAAAACGCCCTGCACAAAACCGACGAAGGCGAAGTGCTGATCGTCGTCGCCCTGGACGACCGCAGCACCAAGCCGCGCCTGCGCATTGCCGTGCAGGACAGCGGCCTGCCGATGGAAGCCGCTGAACGCGAGGCCCTGCTGCACAGCGAACTGCACAGCAAGAACTTCCTCTCGGCCACCCGTTTGAGCGGCCACCTGGGCCTGGTGATCGCGCGCCAGTTGATCCTGTTGATGAACGGTGAATTCGGCATCAAGAGCGGCAGCCATCAGGGCAGCACGCTATGGCTGACCCTGCCGCTGGACCCGGAACGCCTGGAACACCCCACCTCCGACCTCGACGGCCCGCTCAAAGGCGCGCGCGTGCTGGTGGTGGACGACAACGATACGTGCCGCAAAGTGCTGGTGCAGCAATGCTCGGCCTGGGGCCTGAATGTCAGCGCCGTGCCGTCCGGTAAAGAGGCCCTGGCCTTGCTGCGCACCAAGGCGCACCTGCGCGATTACTTCGATGTGGTGCTGCTGGACCAGAACATGCCCGGCATGACCGGCATGCAACTGGCGGCGAAGATCAAGGAAGACCCGAGCCTGAACCACGACATCCTGCTGATCATGCTCACCGGCATCAGCAATGCGCCGAGCAAGATCATCGCGCGTAACTGCGGGATCAAGCGCATCCTCGCCAAGCCGGTTGCCGGTTACACCCTCAAGACCACCCTGGCCGACGAGTTGACCCAGCGCAGCAAAGGTGGCGTGCAGCCCCGTCCGACCCTCAGCGTCCCGGCGGCGGTGACCGTGCCCAGCGATTTCAGGATCCTGGTGGCCGAAGACAACAGCATCTCCACCAAAGTGATTCGCGGCATGCTCGGCAAGCTCAACCTCAACCCGGATACCGCCAGCAACGGTGAGGAAGCCCTTGAGGCGATGAAGGCCCAGCGTTATGACCTGGTGTTGATGGACTGTGAGATGCCGGTTCTCGATGGTTTCTCGGCCACCCAGCAACTGCGGGCGTGGGAAGTCAGCCACCAGCGCATTCGCACCCCCGTGGTAGCGCTCACGGCGCATATCCTCTCGGAGCACAAAGAGCGCGCACGCCAGGCGGGGATGGACGGGCACATGGCCAAGCCGGTGGAGTTATCGCAATTGCGTGAGCTGGTGGAGTTCTGGGTGGCGCAGCGTCAACAACGGCCTGAACACGCCCCGTCCTGACTTGAAGATGTAATTCCAAAGTGGGCTCGCCACAGGTACGGTGTTCCTCCTTAACTGAGTGGCATCAGGGCAAGCCCCCTCCCACATTTGCTCCGTGGCGCCTGTTAGACTCTCCACACGTTTCCTGCCGCGAGCCACCCCCATGCTCCACGTGTTATTCAGCGTTTACCTGAAGATGCTGGTGCTCTACAGCCCGTTCTTCGTGCTGTCCTGCTTTATCAGCCTGACCCGTGGTTATTCGAGCAAAGAACGGCGACGCCTGGCCTGGAAAGTGGCGCTGGCAACCCTGGTGTCCAGCGTGTTGCTCTACCTGTTCGGCCGGGTGATCTTCAGCGTGTTCGGCATCACCGTCGACGCCTTTCGCATCGGCGCCGGCAGTGTGCTGTTTATCTCCGCCCTGGGCATGGCCCAGGGCAAGTCGGCCGTGCAGACCGACAATGTGCAGCAGGACGTGACCATCGTGCCGCTGACCATCCCCCTCACGGTCGGCCCCGGCACCATCGGTGCGCTGTTGGTCATGGGCGTCAGCCAACCGCACTGGGATGACAAGATCACGGCCATCCTCAGCATCGCCCTGGCCAGCCTCACGGTCGGCGTGGTGCTGTACCTGTCCAACCGTATCGAACGGATTCTCGGTGACCAGGGCTTGCAGATTGTCAGTCGGTTGATGGGATTGTTCGTGTGTGCCCTAGCCGCGCAAATCATCTTTACCGGGGTGCGCGGCTACCTGGTGCCTTAGATCCGGTATTTGGCGATCGCCGACTGCACCTTGTCGCCCGCGCTCTCGCGCATCAGTTGGATGGTTTTTTCGTTGACCATCGAGGTATTCAGCACCAGGCAGGTCTGCCCGCTGAAGGCCTCGAACGAGGAACTGTCCCACTCCAGGAACGGCAGCCCCACCTGTTTGTTCACGCCTTGGGTGCTGTACGTCACCAGCACCATCATCAATTCGCCGTCGGTTTCGGCGCAGGATGCCAGGCCGAAATCACCGCCCTGGTGCACCGTACTGTTGCGCTTGAACAGTTCGAAAGAACTCGGTTGCTGCTTCAGTGTCTCCAGCGCATCGGCCGCCAGTTTCGGCAGCGCCGTAACCAGCGGTCCCGAAACCGACGCCCCCGCCAGTATCGCGGTGATGATATTCAACGCAGCCAGTTGCACGGTCAGGCCCTTGCCCGACTGTGAGACCCGCTCGAAACTGCTGCGCACCGGCAGCCAGCCCAGGCTGATCATCACCTTGATAAATTCGTCGTACCAGGCCTCGGTACCTCGCTGGATTTTCAATACATCGCTGACGTAGCTGCTGGCCAGCAGATAGCTTTTACGGATGTATTCCCGGTTCAGCCCGGACAGCCCCTCGGCAAACGAAATCACGCTGTTGTTGACTACCGCCGCGTTGCAGTCGTCCTCCGTGTCGAGCGGCAATGAGGGCTGCGCACCTCGCGCCCTCGGCAATGTGTAGCGCGCAATCAACTTGCGCCGTTTTGTGTTGTTGATCCTTCTGTGATGTCGCTCCATTTCAGTTCTCCACAAACACCCCGGCTCGGGGCTTGTGTCCACACTAGTCCAGTCAGCGGCGGCTCTTCCATGCCACAAACATCGCTTGCCGGCACGCGGCAAAAAACGCTGCCCAGCAATGACAGGGCGCCCCTCGGGGCCTTCCGGCTTTCGTCACTCAAAAAAGAAAAAGCCCCGAGCAACAGCAGGTGATCACCCATTGTCATTCGGAGCTTTCGTGCAGCCACCCAGGCGTTTTCAGGAGGCGGGCTTTGCACCGTACCAGCGCGGTGTGTACACCCATTCACCGCCACCGGCGCGAGGGAATGTGCAGGTAGTGGATGAGCCGACCAGCACCATGGTGCGCATGTCCACCTGGTCTGGCGTGAGTTGCCCGAGGGTGGTGACGCGCAGGGTCTGGCCGGGGCGGCCGATATCGCGACCCAGCACTACCGGGGTCTCAGGCGTGCGGTGTTGCGCGACGATTTCCAGGGCGCGTCCCAGCTGCCAAGGCCGCGAACGCGAAATCGGGTTGTAGAACGCCAGGGCCAGGTCGGCCTGGGATGCGAGGTCCAGGCGCTTTTCGATGATCGACCAAGGCTTGAGGTTGTCCGACAGCGACATCACGCAAAAGTCGTGGCCCAACGGCGCGCCGGCCTGGGCCGCGGTGGCCAGGGAGGCCGAAACCCCCGGCAGGATTTCCAGGTCGACCTGATGCCACGCCGGATCGCCGGACTCGTGCAACGCCTCGAGCACCGCCGCCGCCATGGCGAAGACGCCCGGGTCGCCGGACGACACCACCACCACCGAACGCCCCTGGGCGGCCAGCTCGAAGGCGTGGCGGGCGCGCTGCATCTCTTCGCGGTTATCGGTGCAATGCTGTACCTGATCGTCACGGAACGGCCCGGCCATGCGCACGTAGGTTTCGTAGCCCAGCACATCGGTGCAGCGCGCGAGCTCGGCCTTGACCGCCGGCACCATCAGCTCGGCGGCGCCAGGGCCCAGGCCGATCACGGCAAGGCGGCCACGGCGGCGGCCGACCTGGGCCAGGTCCAGCGGTTGGTCAGCCATCTCGATGACAATATCGGCAGCCTGGGTAACACCCCCAAAGCGCAGCGGCACACCCAACGCCGACGCGGCTTCGTGCAACGACGGGTCAGCCATCTGCGTATCGCTGGCCAACAGGCACGCCAGGGATTGCACGGCAATGCCCGCCTCGTGCAAGGCCGCGCGCACACGCTCGGCCAACTGCGTACCCGGCTTGCAGGTCACGCACACAGTCTTCGGATAGATCAGCAACTCGTTGGCGGCAGGCACACGCTCGGCACTGCCCACGTGAATGGCTAGATGCGCTTGCTGGTCCTGGGGCAAATTCGCCTGGTCCAACCACGGTGCCGCGCCTTCGATGCGCACGCTTTCGCCGGCCAGCAGGTCGGACACGAAGCGCTTGCCCAGCTCCAGGTCCGCCAGTTCATAACCTGCGGGCGGGTTGAGCAGGCAGGTGCCGAATCGCAACTCGCCACTGGTGGTGATCGCCGCAGCGACACCCGTTGCTGCCGCGATGTCCCGCGCCATGACATTCACCCCGCCAAGGCCACCGAGCAACGGCACCACGGCGCTGCCGTCTTCCGCCACGGCCAGCACGGCGGGTTCTTCGCCTTTCTCCAGCAGCAGCGGCGCCAGGGTGCGGATCACGATGCCGGCCGCACACAGGGCGATCAGCGGCGTGCCCTGCTGGTACAGCTGACGCAGGGTCGCGCCGAATTCGCTGTAAGACTGGTCTGCACCCTCAACCCGCCCGGCCAGGCCGTGGATCAGTGCCCCAGGGTAAACCTGCTGGATCCTGCGCGCGGTGGCCAGGCTGCCCTGGCCCAGAATGACAATCGCCGGGTTCATCAACCTTGCCACCGTTCACCCGGCACGATGATCAGCGAGAAGTACGGCGAAGACATCGGCTCCACCTGGTCCAGCGCCACGATTTTCTGGTTGGCCATGGTCGCGCGTTCCACATACAGCGCGCGCTCGGCCAGGCCGAGTTCTTCGAGGACCTGGCGCACCTTGGGGAAGTTGCGCCCCAGCTTCATGATCACCGCCGCGTCGGCATCCGCCAGGCGGCGCTTGAGGTCTTCGTGGGGCAATACGCCCGACAGCACCGACAGGCTCTGGTTGCGATACACCAACGGTGCGCCCAGCACCGAGGCGCCGCCAAGCATCGAGCACACACCGGGGATAACCTGGGCTTCGTAGCGCTCGGCCAAGCGGTCATGCAAATACATATAGGAGCCGTAGAAGAACGGGTCGCCTTCACAGATCACCGCCACGTCGCGACCGGCGTCCAGGTGCACGGCCACCTCGACACTGGCGGTGTCGTAGAAGTCGCTGATCACTTGTTCATAGGACAACGGCGCCGGCAGCGCTTCGGTGGTCACCGGGTACACCAGTGGCATCAAGGTTTGCTGCGGCACCAGATGGTCTTCGATGATGCCGAAGGCGTTACCCTTCTTACCCTTGGCTACGAAATAGGCCACCACCGGCGATTCGCGCAGCAGGCGCAGGGCCTTGAGGGTAATCAGTTCCGGGTCGCCGGGGCCGACGCCCAGGCCGATCAAACGTCCGCGTGCCGGCATCATTCGACCTCCGTGGCGAGCGCATTCACCGCCGCGGCGGCCATGGCACTGCCGCCCAGGCGGCCCTGCATGATCACGAACGGTACACCGCGGCTGTCCGCCGCCAGCATCGCCTTGGATTCGGCCGCGCCGACGAAACCGACCGGGAAGCCGAGGATCAACGCCGGTTTCGGTGCCCCCGCGTCGAGCATTTCCAGCAGGTAGAACAACGCCGTCGGCGCATTGCCGATCACCACCACGCTGCCTTCCAGGTGCGGACGCCACAGTTCCAGGGCCGCAGCGGAGCGGGTATTGCCCAGCTCCCGCGCCAATTCCGGCACGCTGTCGTCGCGCAGGGTGCAGATCACCGGGTTGTTGGCCGGCAGGCGCGCACGGGTCACGCCTTCGGAGACCATCCGCGCATCACACAGAATCGGCGCGCCAGCGGCCAGCGCATCGCGCCCGGCCTTACCCGCACCGTTGGAGAACTGCAGGCCGTCGATGGCCTCGACCATGCCGCAGGCATGGATCACCCGCACCGCGAGTTTCTCCAGGTCGGCCGGGATACGCTCCAAGTTGGCTTCCGCGCGAATAATCGCGAAGGAGTTGCGATAGATCTCCTGACCGTCGCGGATGTAATCAATCATCGGTGTTGCTCCGTGGGTGAGCGCGCAGCAAGGCGCCCGCCGCTTCAGTGGAAAGGGTGCGTGCGTGCAGCCGGCCGAAACCGGGGTGGGCTGCATCGCGAAAATACAGGTCGTAGTAGCCGGGGCTCACCGCCAGCAAGGTGACCGGCGCGATATGTGCAGCGGCGCAGGAACGTGGGCAGCCGGACAGGTGCACGTCATGGCCGGGATGCAGCGCGGCCAAGCGCACGGCGTCGGCCTTGGTGTCGGCGAGGGCCTTGCCACAGCCGCTGGAACCGGTACAGGCGATCACGCGGGCCAAGGGTTGATCGACGGTGCAGAGGAAGCCCAGTTGCGCCAGGCGTTGGGTCACGGCGTGAGGTTTTTCGACGTTAGGCAGTAACACACCTTGCCAGGGGGTGAAGCGCAAGGTGCCGTCGCCATATTCGTTGGCGAGCTGCGCGACGCCGGTGAGCATCTTCGAATCCAGGCGCCCCAAGGGTGCGATGGCCGCGACGTAGAATTGATTGTTTTGAGCCTGTGGGTAACTACCGAGGTGCAGCAAAGCGCCGCTGGGCGGGCGTTTGAAACCGTCGACCGGCAGCAGCGGCAGGCTGAGACGACTCAACAACTTATCCACAGCCAGGTGGCGCATGCGGGTTTGTTCCGGGGTGGCGAGGTCAAGAAACGCCTCCAGCACCGCCACCACCAACCCATGACCCTGCGCCAACGGCACGGCGGCCAACGGCGCATCCAATCCTGGACAACCTGCCAGGCCGAACGCGAGGAGTGTCTCGCCATTGCGTACGAACGCCGACAGCCACAGATCATGATGATGCTCGAGCATCGCCAGGGCCTCGCCGCCATCCAGTTGCACGGCGAACTTGGCCGACAGCTCATGGAAACGCGGACGGTTTTGCAGGGTGGCGAGGATCTGCTCGGCCAGCGGCCGGGTGTCGAACAGCATCTGCGGGTCGATACCGGCGCTGGGGCTGAGCATCAGGTTGCGCACGTCATCGCCAGCGGCGGTACTCGGGCCCAGGTCGGCGGCCAGCAGCATGGCGATCAAGGCGTCTTGCTCGGCACCGATCCCACGTATCTGCAGGTTGGCGCGGTTGGTCGCCTCGATCACCCCGCCCGCATAGGCCTGGGCCGCGTCCGCCACGGCGCGGGCCTGGGCGGCGCTGATCGAACCACCGGCCAGTTTGATCCGGCAGATGCCGCCATCCAGCGCCTGGACGATACGCAGCAACCCCGGACAAGCCGAGGGGCGCAAGGTATTCACAGCGGGCGTTGGGTTCACGGGGCTACCGGTTGACGGGTAAAGGCGCGGTATTATGCCTGCTTTGTCCGGCGGCATGAAAAGCCTGCCCGTCGGATGTCGCTCAAGGAATTGATATGTCGCCCTGGCTGACGGTTGTAGGCATCGGTGAAGACGGCTTCAAGGGGCTGGGCAGGAATGCCCGGCATGCCCTGTTGCGCGCTTCGCGGATTATAGGTAGTCAGCGCCAGTTGGACCTGTTGCCGGTGTGTATTCGCGGTGAGCGCCAGGTGTGGCCGAGCCCGTTCTCCCTGGAACCGGTACTGGCGCGGCGTGGCGAGCCTGTGTGCGTGCTGGCCAGTGGTGACCCGATGTTTTATGGCGTGGGGGCCAGCCTGGCGCGACAGGTGACGGCTGAAGAACTGCTGATTTTGCCGGCGCCGTCGTCGGTGTCGTTGGCGGCGGCGCGGTTGGGCTGGCCGTTGCAGGAGGTGGTGACGCTGTCCGTAGTGGCCCGGCCGGTGGCGGCGATCAATGCGCATCTGGCCACAGGTGTGCGTTTATTGGTACTGAGCAATGACGGCGGCAGTCCCGCGTTGATTGCTTCGTTGTTGGCTGAATCCGGGTTTGGGCCCAGCCGATTGACAGTATTTGAACACCTGGGCAGCGCGGATGAGCGGCGCATCGACGGTTTGGCTGAGGATTGGCAGCACGCCTGTGTCGCCGATTTGAACCTGGTCGCCATCGACTGCCTGGCCTCCAGCGACACACCACGTCTGTCGCGCCTCGCTGGCTTGCCCGATTCCGCCTTCCAGCACGACGGCCAACTGACCAAACGCGATGTGCGCGCCATGACCCTCGCCCGCCTCGCCCCGATGCCCGGCGAACTGCTGTGGGACGTGGGTGCGGGCAGCGGCTCCATCGGTATCGAATGGATGCGCGCCCATCCGAGCTGCCGAGCATTGGCAATTGAAGCAGACGAAGGCCGCCAGGGCCTTATTGAGCACAATCGCGACGCCCTCGGCGTGCCCGGTTTGCAGTTGATTCGTGGCAAAGCCCCGGAAGCGTTGCACGGTCTTACAGCACCCGACGCCATCTTCATCGGCGGCGGCGTCACCCGCGACGGCGTGCTCGACACCTGCTGGCAACACCTGCGCCCCGGTGGTCGGTTGGTGGCCAATGCCGTCACCCTGCAAAGTGAAATGACCGTGATGAACTGGCGCGCGGCGCATGGCGGCGAACTGACGCGTATCCACGTCGCTCAGGCCCAGCCGCTGGGTGAATTCGATACCTGGCGGCAGGCGCTTCCAATCACCCTGCTGGAAGTGGTCAAGCCGCGATGAAACGCATCCTGCTGCTGGGCGGTGTGACCGAAGCACTGGCTATCGCGCGCACCTTGGGGCCGGCGCATATCTACAGCCTGGCGGGTGTGGGGCGTGTGCCGACCGATCTCACCTGCCAAGTGCGTGTCGGCGGTTATGGCGGCGCCGAAGGGTTGGCGCAGTTTGTTCGCGACGAACAGATCAGCCTGATCCTCGACGCGACCCATCCGTATGCGGCGCAGATCAGCCGCAATGCCGCCGAGGCTGCTCGGTTGAGCGGTGTGCCGTGTTGGGCATTGCGTCGCCCGGCGTGGCAGCCGCAGGCCGGCGATGACTGGCGGGAGGTCAGTGACTGGGCTGAATTGATCGAGGCCTTGAAACCCTTCAAGCGCCCATTGTTCACCTTGGGCCGCGAGCCGTTGCAGCACCTTGATGAAATCCCGCCCGAGCAGTTCTGGACGCTGCGCGCGCTGGATGTGTATCCCGGTAATGATCGCTGTGAAGTGATCGGCGCGCGCGGGCCGTTTCTGCTTGAAGATGAACGCGCGTTGTTTGAACGGCGTGGGATCGATGTGCTGATCAGCAAGAACAGTGGCAGCACCGCCACCGAGCCGAAGCTGGAAGTGGCGCGGGAACGAGGGGTGCCGGTGTTGGTGTTGAAGCGGCCGGTGTTGGCTGTGGTGGATCGGGAGTTCGCCACAGTGGCGGCGGTCTTACAGGCCATCCAATCTTCCTGAACAACGCAGTTCAAATGTGGGAGGGGGCTTGCTCCCGATGGCAGTGTGTCGGTCACTGATTTATTGGCTGATCTACTGCAATCGGGAGCAAGCCCCCTCCCACATTTTGAACTGCGTTGTTAGCTGCCCGCGGCGGACACCTGCCCAACGCCGCGGTGTACCCGATCAGCCAACAACTGCGCCAGTTCGATCAACTGCGCAACGCCAAGCAACTCCTCGCGTTTCGAACCTTCCAGGTCAAACGCCAGGTCGCAACTCAGCGCATTGGCCGAGGCGAGTGTTTCGCTGAGGTTGACCAACAGGTCTTCGGTGCTGATGCCATCTGCCACGGTGAACAGCCGGACGGGGGGATTGGGGGTGGGTTTGATCATTGTGAAGCTCCTCAGGAATGTGGAGCTGCCACTGATTCGCCGCGACGCGAGAGGGTGGCAGCTGTACGCAGGTTCGCGGACCGGTCCCGAGGCAACCCGGCATACCCAAAGGTATCCCGCGCACAGCCGCCATAGCGCCGCACAGTAGACGATAAAAAAGCATCAACTGAAAGCAGACGATAGCGCTTTTGCTCTTAGGAAGTCGGGCCGCGACGCCCGTCCGCGGCATTTGCAGCGGTGTACGAAGACTAGAGATTGAGTTTCCTACCGGCAACCTCAAAGAGGTGTCGGAAGTTTCAGTGGAACGACCTCATATTCGGGCTGCGCGGCGGGTCAAGGAGAATTTACCTACATGCGTAACGGAACCCGCTGACTACCTAGAACCGCATACCCTTGGCGATGATCCCCGACGCTTTGTCCTACGGCGTAAATATGAGGTTCACATGACTAACAAACCCCGTACGCAGCACCTGACTCGACCTGCTGAAAGCACAATTATCGAGCACATAATCCCGAACCCAGAGTTCGCACACGCGCTAAGCCTTGAGGCCGACGAACTGAAATTGGATGAACCCGAAGTCGCAGCTCGATTAAACCAATGGCTGGAAAAAGCCCAATACCTATCTGACAGAAAGACAACGTTCACAGTTTTCGACGCTGCTGACCATCTCCACACACAAGAAGAGATGGATGCTTTCCTTGAAGCCTGTATCGAAGAAGACCCAGGCGATGGCTCATTGATCAAGGTGGCGCGAGCCGACATTGCCCGCGCGACTCGCAGGCTCAACGCCAAGCAATAGCCAAACACAATCCAAAATGTGGGAGGGGCGTTGACTTGAAGATCGGCATCCTCTCGATTCCCCGTCTATTCTCAAACCCAGCACTGCGACACCAAACCACACCACCACTTTTTACTTCTCCCCCCCGATCAGGCTAAATACCCGCCTGATCGTTTAACCCTACGGATTGTCCGCCATGGCCCGTCAACGCGTTGCAATTGCCTGGATCGCCTGCCTTGCAGTGCTGTTCAACGCCTTTGCCATGCCAATGGCCAGCGCGATGCAGCAGTCCAAGGACCCCGTGCAGCAATTGCTGTGGGGCAGTTTCTGTTCGTCCAATGGCGCCAGCCTGAAGACCATTGCCCTGGGCAAGCTGGAGATTCCGGCGCCGCAGCAGGACGATCATTCCACCATGCAGCATTGCTGGTGTTGCTCGGGCTCGGCGCCGTTGGTGGCGTTGCCGGGGCATGTGCCGCAGTTGTATCTCACGCGATTCGAGACGGTACAGCGTCAACCACACACGCCATTGCAAACCCCCACCCCGCGCCAGCAATGGCCGAGCCTTAACCCCCGCGCCTCTCCGACGGCCTGATCTTCTTCGCAAGTGAACTGCGTTTAGAACCGTTCTGGAGAACTGCCATGCTTAAATCTTCCCTGCTTCTGGCTGCGTTGCTGCTGCCGGTGTTCAGTGCTGCCAATGCCGAAGACTACAAGGCCGGCGACCTGCTGGTCAGCGATCCCTGGTCCCAGGAATTGCCCCCCAACGCGCCCACCGTCGCCGCGTATTTCGTGATTCATAACACCGGCGCTACCCCGGACCTCCTGCTCAGTGTCGACACGCCAGTGGCCGACAAGGCCGAGTTGCATGAGCATGTGATGCAGGGCGACTTGATGAAGATGCAGCAAGTCCCCAGCGTTGCCGTACCGGCCAAGGGTGACTTGACCTTCGCGCCCATGGCGTATCACGTCATGTTGCTGGGCCTCAAGGACCGCAGCCTGCTGGCCGATGGCAAGCAATTCCCGCTGACCCTGACCTTTGAAAAAGCCGGCAAGGTCGAGGTGGAAGTGTCGGTACAGAAAGTACCGCCGATGGCCGGTCACGAGCACAAGCACCCTCAGTAGACTGACCCCAGATGGGCGCCCCTCGCGCCAGGCTATCCCCACACCGCCGCGTGAAGCGCGGCAGTTGGATCAGCCTGTTCGCCATGCTGATGATCTTTATCGGTCCGCTGATTTCCCAAGCGATGCCGATGGATCATCACGCCGGTATGTCGATGAACATGTCCATGGACATGCCCGGCGACCACGGCGACGCCCATCACAAGAAAGCCCCTGACGAACACCACGCCCTCTGGTCCAAGTGCGGCTATTGCGACTTGCTCTACAGTTGCCCGGCCCTGCCTGGCAGCGTGTCATTCGTGGCCATCGGCAGCCCGCCGCCGGCCAATGCCCTTACCCCCGCACCGCGCCTGGGCCATGCCCGGCAGAGCATCTTCCCCGGCGCCCGCAGCCGCGCCCCGCCCATCGCCTCGTAAGCACCCGACACCGTTACTTCACCCCGGCCGACTTTAGACAGACAGCCGCAGGCTGCTGGCCGTGTTGTTTACGATTGATTGATGGAATTTGTCATGTCCAGGTTTACTGCTGACTCCCGTTTGGGAAGCACCTCTGTGCTCGCTGCCCTATGCGGCGCCCTGCTCGTTCCCCACGCCCAGGCCGATGAACACGCCGAGCATGAGCTGACGCCCACCGTGATCACCGCCATTGCGCCCAGCTCGCCGCTGACCGTGGTCACCAACCCCAAGGACCCGCGCCAACCGGTGCCCGCCAGCGACGGCGGCGACTACCTCAAGACCATCCCCGGCTTCGCCCTGGTACGCAACGGCGGCACCAATGGCGACCCGGTACTGCGCGGCATGTTCGGCTCGCGCCTGAACATCCTCACCAACGGCAGCATGATGCTCGGCGCCTGCCCCGGCAGGATGGATGCGCCGACCTCCTACATTTCGCCGGAAACCTACGACAAGCTCACCGTGATCAAGGGCCCGCAAACCGTACTCTGGGGCCCCGGTGCTTCAGCCGGCACCATCCTGTTCGAGCGCGAACCGGAACACTTCGGTGAACTCGGCACGCGGCTCAACGCGAGTGTGCTGGCCGGCTCCAACGGGCGCTTCGACAAGGTCATCGATGCCGCCGCCGGTGGGCCGCTGGGCTATGTGCGGGTGATCGGCAACCAGGCCCATGCCGATGACTACAAGGACGGCAACAACGACACCGTCGCCTCGCGCTACGACAAATGGAATGGCGACGTCGCCGTCGGCTTCACCCCGGATGCCGACACCCTGCTGGAGCTCACCGCCGGCCGTGGCGACGGCGAAGCGCGTTACGCCGGGCGCGGCATGGACGGTTCGCAGTTCCTGCGCGAAAGCCTGGGCCTGCGCTTCGAGAAATCGAATATCGGTGAAGTGCTGGATAAGGTCGAAGCCCAGGTCTACTACAACTACGCCGACCATGTGATGGACAACTACAGCCTGCGCACGCCCTCGGGCACCGGGATGATGGCCGGGCCCATGGCCTCCAACGTCGACCGCCGCACCCTCGGCGCGCGCATCAAGGCCACCTGGCGCTGGGCCGATGTACAACTGATCAGCGGCCTGGATGCGCAGACCAACGAACACCGCCAACGCAGCAGCATGGGCATCGACACCTACAAGGACTTGCCCAAGGTCAAGGACGCCAACTTCCACAACTACGGCGTGTTCGGCGAACTGACCTGGTACGCCGCCGACCGTGACCGCCTGATCACCGGCGCGCGCCTGGACCGCGCCTCGGCCAAGGACTTTCGGCAAACCACCGGCTCGGGGATGAGTGCACGCGCCAACCCGACCGCCGACGACACCCGCGCCGATACCTTGCCCTCGGGCTTTATGCGTTACGAGCATGACCTGGCCGACAGTCCTACCACCCTCTACGCGGGCCTGGGTCACTCGGAACGCTTCCCGGATTACTGGGAGCTGTTCTCGCCCAACACCGGCGCAGTTGGTTCGGTCAACGCCTTCGACGGCGTGAAGCCGGAGAAAACCACCCAGCTCGACGTCGGCGCGCAATACAAGGCTGACGACCTCGAAGCCTGGGCCTCGGGCTACGTCGGCCAGGTGCGTGACTTCATCCTGTTCGACTACCGGGCGGGGATGATGGGCACCACCTCCCAGGCGCGCAATGTGGACGCACGCATCATGGGCGGTGAACTGGGCGCGGCCTACACGCTGACGCAACACTGGAAAGCCGACGCCACCCTCGCCTACGCCTGGGGCAAGAACAGCAGCGACGGCAAGGCCCTGCCGCAAATGCCGCCGTTGGATGCACGTTTCGGCCTGACCTACAGCGAGGACGATTGGAGCGTCGGCGCCCTGTGGCGGGTAGTGGCGGCGCAGAACCGCATCGACCAGGACAAGGGCAACGTGGTCGGCAAGGACTACGACAAGAGCGGCGGCTTTGGCGTGTTCTCGGTCAATGGCGCGTATCGCATCAACAAGAATTTCAAGGTCAGCACCGGCGTCGACAATCTGTTCGGCAAGGCCTACGCCGAGCACCTGAACCTGGCCGGCAACGCCGGGTTCGGCTACCCGGCCAACGACCCGCAGGCCATCAAGGAGCCGGGGCGGACCCTTTGGACCAAGGTGGACATGAGCTTCTAAAAGCATCGGGGACAAGCCCCCTCCCACAGTTGGAATGCATTCCACATGTGGGAGGGGGCTTGCCCCCGATGGCGGCCTGACCAACGACAAAAAATTCAAGCTTTGCGGAGCATCCCCGATGACCACTCAAAAAGTTTCTTTCTACAACCTGGCCTGGCGCTGGCACTTCTACGCCGGACTCTTCGTCGCCCCCTTCATGGTGCTGCTGGCCCTGACCGGCATCATCTACCTGTTCAAACCCCAGCTCGACCCGCTGATGTACGGCGACCTGCTCAAGGTGCAAAGCGCCGAGCACGCCTTGAGCGCCGACGAGCAGTTGCAACGCGCCCAGGCGGCCTTTCCCCAGGGCAAGATCAGCAAATACCTGCCACCCATCGACGCCACCAGCAGCGCGCAGTTCGTGATGCACGACGGCGGGCGCGAAGTGACGGTGTTCGTCGACCCCTATCGCGGCACCGTACTCGGCGAGCAGGATGCGAAAAACAACCTGCAAGCCATCGCCCGCGCCCTGCACGGCGAGCTGATGATCGGCACCGTCGGCGATCGCCTGATTGAACTCGCCGCCGGCTGGGGCGTGATGCTGGTGGTGTCCGGCCTGTACCTGTGGTGGCCGCGCGGCAAAACGTCGGCCGGGGTGTTATGGCCGCGTTTCACGAGCCGTGGCCGCGTGTTCTGGCGTGACCTGCATGCCGTCGCCGGCTTCTGGGGCGCGGCGTTTCTGCTGGTGATGCTGCTTAGCGGCATGACCTGGACCGGCTTCTGGGGCAAGCAATACGCCGACCTGTGGAACACCTTCCCGGCGGCGATGTGGAACAACGTGCCGCAGTCCGACCAACAGGCGCGCGTGCTCAACACCGCGACGCAACAGACCGTGCCCTGGGCCATGGAAAACACGCCGATGCCGATGTCCGGCGACCATGCCGAACACATGAACCACGGCGCCATGCACGCTGCTCCCGCCGCGCCCACGGTGCGCTTGCAGCAAGTAATAGACTTGGCCACTGCACGTAAAGTCGAGCCGGGCTACAGCATCACCTTCCCGACCACTGCCGAGGGCGTGTTCACCGTGGCGGTGTTCGCCAACGACCCGCGCAACGACGCCACCCTGCACGTGGACCAATACACCGGCAAGGTCCTCGCCGATGTGCGCTGGGCGCACTACAACATCGTGGCGCGGGCCACCGAGACCGGCGTAATGCTGCACGAGGGCAAGATGTTCGGCTGGGTGAACCAACTGATCGTGCTGCTGATCTGCCTGATGATCCTGCTCAGCGCGGTGAGTGGCGTGGTGATCTGGTGGAAGCGCCGGCCCCAGGGCGGCCTGGGAGTTCCGCCGTTGCGTCACGACCTGCCGAAGTGGAAAACCGCGATGGTGATCATGCTCGCGCTGGCGATCCTGTTTCCGCTGGTGGGCGCCTCGTTGATCGCGGTCTGGGCGCTGGATCGCCTGGTGTTGTCGCGGTGGCTCACGCAACGTGAAACCACCTCAGGTTCGACATGAAGTAGGCGAGCCCCTGGCATTGTGAGCTACCGGGCGACGGCACCAGCGCACCGTCGCCCCGTGACCTGTGCTTTATCGGCCTGATACGCAAGCGCTAACGCTTACAGCTCATCACGGTCGCGAATGCTCAGCGGTTCATCCTCCTCCGGGCCCTCGATTTCCGGGCCATTGGAACGCTCCAGTTGTTGTTCGGACAACTGCCCTTCGTTCATCCAGAAATCATCCTTATCCAGGACAAACAGCTTCCCGACCTTGACCAAGCCCTTCAGAAAAACGCTGGGATACACGTTCGGACCCGCCACCAGCACCTGGCTTTCCTGAGGCGAAAAGCTCGGCAGATACTTCAACAACCCACCGCCCAGGCCCGACAGGTACAGCGCCGCGGGCTGACGAGTGCCACCCCGTAATACCCGAATGAAATAGCTCACGGCGGACGGTGCCACAAAGTTGCGGATCAGGGCTTGGTCCCTGGCTTCAAGGCTGTCCGTGGCCGGCATGCGGCTGAACAGCAGGTGAACGCCTGCAACCGCATAGCCTGGCGGGAAGTCCGGCATAGGTGCAGGTGGCACCGCCGGTTGGACCGGCCCCTGGGGCCCGCTGTAGAACAAGCGCAGAATCAGCGCCTCGGCAAGCCCTGCAGCGACCGGCAATGTGGACAGGAACGAAGCCCCCTCGCCATTGGCAAGCACCGCGGAGAGATACTGCTGCCTCTGATACGGCGACAGTCGGCGCTTGAGGTCGCGCACGGCGTCATCCGCGTGGGAAAACACCGGCCCACAGGCCGCCGCCCACTGTTCGACAAAGATCTCGGCAGTGCCAGGCAGCCAGAACTGATCGATACGATTGCGCGTGGTCCAGACTCGTCCCTGAACAAGGGTGTCCAACTGGCCGGTCGCGATAAGGTCATGCACGTAGCTGAGTACCGTCCTCACGCCATCGCGCAACTGTTGCCGAATCTCGACCAATCGCCCCCAACTGTCCAGTTGAGCGTCGGAGCCCTGGTACTGATACTGAAGCAAGGCTCCGTCCTGGCACGACAGGTAAAACGCCAGTTGCTTGTCCTTCACCCCCTGCAAGGCAAAGCGGATGCCGGTGTCGATATCCCCTGGAGAAAAGAACGCCTGGCGCAGCGGATCACCGACGGGGGCCAGGGCTTCATTGCTGGCACACAGATAGAAGCCTTCCAGCCCATAGTCCTGGGGGAGCAGGCCATGGGGAAAGACTTGCCCAAAATCACGATAGCTCTGGCGTACCAGGGGCAGGCTGGCCATGTAGCGCCCGTTTCTCTTCGACTTGAAGACGTAGCCAAATTGCAGGTATTCACCATGCCTGCGGTGCTCATGGGCATAACGCACCGCATCCTTTTGCTGGGTGAAGATCGGAGTGAACGCCGGGTCTGCCAGCGCGTTTCTGATCATCAACGGCTCAACCTGAACAGCAACGAATGCCCCCGTTATCCTGCGCGGGATTCCCCAGGCCTGACTGCCCTCCACCACACGCAAGACACCGGCATTGCCCAGGCGGGTCACGAACTCGGCGGGGGTCAATTCGCCCTTGCGAATCTGGCGTTCGATGCGGTTTTCCAAGCGGTTCGCGCGTACCAGGTTCAGCGGCACCAAGTCCTTTTTCAGTTGTTCTTCCAGGGTTGTATGGCTGCGGGTATAGCTCAGAACACACCCATCGGAGCCCAACAGGTACTCGCGAACCAGGCTGGCATCCTGGCCCGAGAGGGCCGCAGAAATCACCCGGGTGGACAGCATGTTGCGATAGAGGCTCTCCTGCCGGGCTTCAAGCGCAAACGGCAGGTCGCGAGGCGAGCTCGAGCGGTAGCGCGCGACAATGGTATGGCCACCCGGGAAACCGCCGGTACTGACCACTTCGTCAGGGAAAATCCACTTGGGGTCAAAGTCTTCCCGAGGCACTTTCAGGGGTTCGGTGGCCACGAACAAACCATCCGGACGCTTGAGAATCAAGCCGCCCATCAAGCCGTTACTCTGGAGCAGCGAGCGCGCATGGCGTGCCGCGTCGTCCTGATCGTGGAAAGCCGGGCCCAGGCGGCGGCGGATGAAGTTGGCATACGGTCGCCATTGTTCGGTGCCGTGGCTCACCACGCCTCGTCGGTCCCAGCACTGGCTGCTGTACAGCACCCGCAGGTCACCGGCGCGGGCGATCAGTGAAATGTACCGGCGCGTATCAAACGTGCCATTGCGCAGGCTCATGCCTTCAATCGTCACGCCCTCGTCAGCGCTTGGCGCCTTGAGCAGCGTGGAAGCTTGGGGCTGGTAACGCAACAGGGCGCCATCCAGGGTCGACAGGTAGACCGGCAGCACGCCCTCGGTGGAAGCGCGAGGCAGATGCCGGGCCTCTTCTTCAGCACGCAACAGCACCTCGGGCGTGACAAAAAACTGCGTCAGCCAGGCCTCCAGGGTCGACAATCCCGAAGGTTGCCATTGCTGTGAATAAAGCAGCCCCACCAGCACGAAATGCTGGGCAAAACTCCCACCGCCCAGGTAGCCGCTCCCTCTGGACCTGTCGCTCAACCATCGCCCGTTGGTACTGACGGGTAACAGTTCACTGACCACGTACTCATCCGCCTGCGGGTGCTTGAGGATGTACGCGGTACACCCTTGGGTATCCAGGTTCCTGCCGTACCCGCGAACATGGGCATTGATCGCGGCCGCGTCCTGGCTGCTGAAAATCGCACCCAACGCCGGGGTTTGCAGCGCAGCGGTGGCGTACTCGAAGTTCGGCGTCCAGTCGTTGTAGACCCTCCCTCGCGGCCCCCACAAGGCGCTCTGCACCAGCACCTGCAAACTGCCCGCGTCGGCCAGTCGGGTCACGATGTCCACCGGTTTGAGCGCGCCCGACTCCAGCCGCTCGAAATAGCCGTTCTTGCCCGGCTCGCGAGTGGTATTGCCTTGCACCAGCAGCTCCCGGTCCGAGCCACTGGGGGTGTAGCTGATCAGGTTATTGGGCGAACCGCTCAAATAGGCCGGCAACCGCGACTGGATCACCGAACGGATCTCCACATCCGAGAACAGCGTGGTGTTGACCTCCAGGTCGGTCAGCGTCCACTTCAATCGCTGCTGGCGTTCCCGATCACTCGCAGACAGCGCTGCGTGGGAGGCATAGCGCGCATGAATCCGATAGCCCGCAGGTGGCACCAGCACACCATTGCCCGTGACCGGCGTGAGCAGGTCGGCGGCAAATCCATCGCCGTGAATGATCATCGGCTCAGTGAACACAAATCGCCCCGCGCTGCCCTTGAGGATATAACCGCCATAGGCGGCTCCCCGGCGAAAGCCGATCTTCTCGTGGGCATGGCGTGCGGCATCATCTGCGGTGAGGAACGCGGCACTCAATGACACTGCAGTCGAGCCCAGTGGCAACGCCTCGCTGTCATGCACCAGCCCCAGCGTGTTCCATAGCCCGCCTCGCTGAACCACCATCAGGTCGCCAGCACGGGCCACCCGGCGGACAAAATCCCGGGGGGACAGCGAGCCGTCGAGCAACGCCGCTTCATTGCCTTTGTCGGTGACGGTTTGGCCGTCGAGGGTAAACAGCTCCTGGGCGGACTCGGCACTCGGGATCTGCCAGTGCAGCAGGGCATTATCGACAGTTCGCAGGTAGAGCTTGATCCCGAAGGAGGCGATCTGGATACCGGTGGTGGCCATCGACTGCGTCATCACATCCACCAGCAGCGCTGGCGACGCAAAGCGTTTATACAGCCACGCGTCCTCGGGCGGCAGTTTCTGCGGTGCCTGGGCCGAGTTCGCGTAATAGAGCCCCACCAGGCGGTAGTTCGACACCAGCTTCGGCTGGCCGTTTTCACGCACAGGAAACAAGCTGCCCAAGGTGGTGCCCGGGGCCGCCGGCAACGTGGCGATATAACTCGAGGTCGTTCGGTGCTTGAGTACAAACCCCATGGCGGCATGCCCCGATAGATCGCGACTGTTCAGGGCGACCAACACAGCGGTGCTGCCCATGCTGGTCTGAGGGGTAAAAAACGGCTGGTCCTGCACCGTGGTCTCGCGGCTGACGGGGCTGCCCAGGGTCCAGCCCTTTATCACACGACCGCGAATCCCGCCCCACACTTTGTTGGCGACCACCACCCGCAAGTCTCCGGCTTTCGCCAGGTTCCACACGGCACCTTCAAATGCCGTGAACGGCACCACTGGCTCGGCCCCGGTCATCTGTCGCAATAACACTTGCTCTTCGTTCGAACCACTGCTGGTGTACTTGAGCAACGAGCCGTCAGGCCCGGACAGATAATGCACCGGCGTGAAGTCACGGTGGGTCAGGGCAAACACCTGATCGGCGTTCGAGAAGAAGCTGATGAACAGCGCCACCTGCTCCTCGCTGAAGCTGGGATTGTGCTGCTTCACCTCGCCAGTGTCGGCAGGGTGGGAATGATAGAGACCCTGGCACTCATAAGAGGCCGGGGCGATGAAATGCCCCTGATCATCGGTGGCCAGGATGCGCTGGAAGTCGAACCGCACCCCGTCACCTGCAACCGGCACCGTGGCGAAATAGTGGTTATCGCGCTTGAGGATCGCGCCGCCGTATTCCTTGTCCCGCCGCTCGCCAATACTGGTGTGAGCCCAGTAGGCGGCGTCATCGGGCAAGGCAAAGGCTGGGCCGACCACCGGTTCGGGAATGTTCGAAAAAGGCCGCCAGTTATCCACCACCTCCCCCGCCTGGTCCCAGATCCGGCTGGTACTGAGCACCTGCAGCGTCCCGGCCATTGCCACCTTGTGGACGTACGCCTGCGGGGTCAGTACCCCCGTCAGCAGTGCGGTTTCAAAGCCGTGATCGTCCACCGTAGTGCCTTGGACGCGATAGAGGCCAGCCTCCTTCTGCGAATAGGAAAACCGGTACGCAAGCACAGCGCCGTCCGGGGTCCGCTGATAAATCCCCACGCCCTGCTCCGCCACTTGCACACTGGGGATCAGACGCGCCTGCTGCGCCGCCGTCGCCAACCCCAACGCCGGGAAAAAGCTGCGATAAAGCCACGGCTGTGCCTCCGGTACCCGGGATCGCGCCGGGGGGGCATCACAGTAAAACCCGTCGATGACAAACCCATCAGGCAGTACATAACGACCGTCCTGGTTCCACATCAGAAAGTCGGTCATGGAGAACCGCGGTTGCTGAGTGCCCAGCGCTGGGGTCGCCAGGTATTCCGGCTGGCCACTACGCTTGAGGATCAGGCCGATACGCCAGGTGTCCTGACTGGCGGGCAGGCCTTCCACGGCAGCCTGGATAGCCTCGGTGGGCGTACTGCATACGGCAGACAGCAATGGCAGCAACCCAGTCGGTGGTTGCGCGAATGCCTGGTAGGGTTGCCAGTTTGTCGGCACCACGCCTCGAGAACCGCCCCACAGGGCGCTGGCGGTGACAAAACTCAGCTCCCCCAGCACCTGCATTTTTTTTATGAAACCCTCCAGCGTCCCATCGCTGCCGAAAGGGCCATCGGCAATTTCTCCCAACAGCCACTTGGCGTACTGTTTTTCCGCAAATGAGCCACTGGGCCGATAGCGAATCAGTGAATCATCCGGCCCGGACACGTACGAAAGCGCGAAGTTTTTTTGCCAGACGATGTCGGCGGCGGCGTCCCACGTGGAGAAAAAATTCAGGTGTACCTTCACCTGCTGCGGGGAAAAATCCGGATTACCGCTCGCCACCACATCATGGTCCGCCGGGTGGGAATGGTAGAGCGCAGCCCGCTGATACCCAGGGATCGACAAGAAGCTGCCGTCGGCATGGGTGCTCAACACCTCGCGCACATCGAACTCGAGCTCTTTGCCATGCACCGGTTCGGTGGCGAAAAAATAGCCGCCAGGGTTTTGCAGAATCACCCCGCCGTACTCGCGTTCACGTCGCGCCCCGATACGCCGGTGGGCCCAGAGCGCCGCGTCATCCGGCGAAATGAACGCCGGACTCAAGGTCGGCAGGGCCACCACCCTGTCGACGCCACCCGGCCGGGATTGGGGGCGAGGTACTGCCGCAAAGGGTTTCCAGTGCCGATCAACAACGCCGGCCGCCCCCCATAACCCATTGCCCAGGACAACCCGCAATCGGCTGACCTCTGCCAGCTTGCGTACGACGTCGGCGGGCTTGTAGGTACCATCCGCCAGGTGCCTGGAGATCAGGCTGCCTTGGGTCGCCGGCGCGAAAAGACGGGTGAATTCGGCGTGGTCCGGCGCCTCGGGTTCCAGCACGACCAGGCTGTCCACAGCGCCCGAGAGATAGCCCGGCACCTGCAACTGATGAATACGGTATGCCTCGACATCCGAGAAGCTCTGGACGTGGACGCGGGTATCGTCCTGGGTCCACCTCATCTTGAGCGCGGCATCGAGGTCCCCGGACGCCGCCGTCCTGTGTGAGCCGAACCAGGCCTGCAACTGGTAACCATCGGGCAGTGCCAGCTGTTTGCTGTAGATGTCCCAGGGAAAAAATCCCTCGAACCCAAAGGGGTTGGCGCCCGTTTCCAGCAGTTCGGTCAACACGTAATGCTGGTCGGGATGCTTGAGTATCAGCGCCCCGTATTCACGGTCACGCCGCACGCCCACCTGCGCATGGGCGAACTGCGCCGCCTTGTCGGCCGACGAAAACGATTGGCCCAGCGTTGGTTTTTTGAACCGGAAGGTTGCATAGGGCGCCCAGCTACTCTCGACCACACCGTCCACATCCCACAGCGGACTGGTCTGCTCGACGCTCAGCTCGCCGGCTTCAGCCACCCGCGCCACAAACTGACGCGGGGTCAACGCCTGCTGAAGGTCTGCCTGCTCAGTACCGAGCAACCGGGTTTCAGCTGGCGAGCCACTGAACCGGTAGCGCAACAGCGCATTGTCCCGGGTGCGCAGGTACAACGAGATACCCAGCACAGACGGCGACGCATGCAGGTAGCGACGGGACGCGGCGATGTAGGCTGCCAGCTCCTCGGGGCTGAAGAATTGCTGGTACAGCCAGGGTTCTACCGTGGGGAACAGCGCTGGCACCGGCCGCGACAAATAGAAGAACCCATGCAGGTGAAAGCCCTCCGGCAACAACGGCCCGCCCGCAAGCAACGGCAGTTGGTTATCGGCCGGCAGTTGCGCTGCGCTGCTGAGGGAAAAAGCCTGGGTAGCGACGAACTCATCACGCAGCTCATGTTTGAGCACCATTGCCATCTGGTGCACATTGGGCGTGCGCCTCATGCGGGCCTGCGCAGCACTCAGTGCCCGCGTCACATCAGGGTAGAGCCCGCCACACGCAATCGTCTCACGCCCTGCCTTCAAGGGCAGGTAAGGCTGCCAGAGATGATCGATGACGCCATTGCCGCCGCCCCAATCAGCGTTGGCGACCAACAACGACAAGCGGCCCACAGACGCCACCTTCTTGATGAAACCTTCCAGCGAGCCGTCATGACCATCCTCAGGCACGGCGGTGCTGACGCTATCAAGCCAATCGACAAACCTGCGCTCGGCTTCGGAGAAGCTGGGCAGGTACTTGAGCAGTACCCCATGGGGACCCGACAGGTAGGCGGCGCCAAACGCTCGCCCTTCATAGTGATTGAAGACAACGTCCCGCTCGGAAAAAAAACTGTTGAAAATACGCACCTGAAGGTCTCTGAACCGTGGGTTCTTCGCCTTCAAATCGTCAAATTGCTCAGGGTGGGAGTGCACCCCGCCCACCAGTTTATAGCCCGCCGGATCGAGAAACTCGTTGCGCGCCCCGCGCTCCAGCAGCAATGAAAAATCGAAGGTCACCGCCTTGCCGGGAATCGGCTCGGTGGCAAAGACCTTGTCATCCGCCAGGCGCTTGAGAATCACACTGCCGTATTCCTTGTCGCGCTTGGTGCCAATGCGCGCGTGCACATAACGCGCGGCATCGTCGGCACTGATAAATGCAGGACTGAGCTTGTACTGAATGCCTCTCACCGCCGAGGCGGCCGCTCGTTTTTCTCTGGGTAAATACTCTTCCATGACACTTCCTTGATCACGCTCATTGTCGGTGCTCACCCGCACCGGGCTCGCAGAACGCCAGCCCCCCAACAGCGTCCTCGCTTGGATCACAGCGAGGGCGCTGCATAGTTATCCAAGGCGTTTTCGGGACAGAGCACTCTTTAGGCGCATCGCCTGCACACCCCATGGCCACCTGCTCGCTATTGGTGCACGCACAACCACTGCCAGTCCTTTTCTCCAGTAAAACCGGGCATTTCGCCATCGGGCACAGCCTTTGCTAGTACCTGTTCAGCGTTCACATCGGCCTATCAAAAAAAACTAAACGTTTACGGAGACCGCACCATGAAGCGTCGCAGCTTGATCAAGGCTTTCACCCTGTCCGCCTCCATTGTCGCCATGGGCATGACCTGGACCGTGCAGGCCGCCGAGACCATCAAGGTCGGCATCCTGCACTCGCTGTCCGGCACCATGGCCATCTCCGAAACGTCCCTCAAAGACATGGCGCTGATGACCATCGACGAGATCAACGCCAAGGGCGGGGTGAACGGCAAGATGCTTGAGGCGGTCGTGGTGGACCCGGCGTCGAACTGGCCGCTGTTCGCGGAAAAGGGCCGGCAGCTGCTGACCCAGGACAAGGTCGCCGTGGTGTTCGGCTGCTGGACCTCGGTGTCGCGCAAGTCGGTATTGCCGGTGTTCGAAGAACTCAACGGCCTGCTGTTCTACCCGGTGCAATACGAGGGTGAAGAGATGTCGCCGAACGTGTTCTACACCGGTGCGGCGCCGAACCAGCAGGCGATCCCGGCGGTGGAATACCTGATGAGCGAAGAAGGCGGCAGCGCCAAGCGTTTCTTCCTGCTCGGCACCGACTACGTGTACCCGCGCACCACCAACAAGATCCTGCGTTCGTTCCTGCATTCCAAAGGCGTAGCGGATAAAGATATCGAAGAGGTCTACACCCCATTCGGCCACGCCGATTACCAGACCATCGTTGCCAACATCAAGAAGTTCTCCGCCGGCGGCAAGACAGCGGTGATTTCCACCGTGAACGGCGACTCCAACGTGCCGTTCTACAAGGAGCTGGCCAACCAGGGTTTGAAGGCGACCGACGTACCGGTGGTGGCCTTCTCCGTGGGTGAGGAAGAACTGCGCGGCATCGACACCAAGCCGCTGGTGGGCAACCTCGCGGCCTGGAACTACTTCCAGTCAGTGGAGAACCCGGTGAACAAGAAGTTCGTCGCCGACTGGAAAGCCTACGCGAAGAAACACAACCTGCCGGGCGCGGACAAAGCCGTGACCAACGACCCGATGGAAGCCACCTACGTGGGCATCCACATGTGGGCGCAGGCGGCGGAAAAAGCCAAGTCCACCGACGTCGACAAAGTGCGCGAAGCCCTGGCCGGCCAGACCTTTGCCGCGCCATCGGGCTTTACCCTGACCATGGACAAGACCAACCACCATCTGCACAAGCCGGTGATGATCGGCGAGATCCAGTCCGATGGGCAGTTCTCGGTGGTGTGGCAGACCCAGGAGCCGATCCGGGCACAGCCGTGGAGCCCGTACATTCCTGGCAATGACAAGAAGCCGGACTATGCGGTGAAGAGCAACTAAAGCCCGACCACAGGTCAATTGTGGGAGGGGGCTTGCCCCCGATAGCGGAGTGTCAGGCAATGCACTTGTTACTGACCCACTGCTATCGGGGGCAAGCCCCCTCCCACACTGTCCGCGCATGACTAGGACATTTGTTTATGCCCGCTGCCCTCAATCGCTATTTCCTGGCATTGCTGCTGTTACTGCCTTTGGCGGTACATGCCGGCGACGCCGAAGACTTCCTGGCCGCCAACCCGACGCAACAAGCCAAGCTCCTCCAGGACTGGGCCGCCCAGCCCGACCCGGCGCGCATCGAGTTGGTGGACGCCCTGCAACAGGGCCAGCTCACGCTCAACGGTGAAACCAGGACCGTGCGCCTGAACAACCGCCTGCGCGGCCTGATCGACAACGTGCAAGCCAGCCAGCAACTGCTCGCAGCCGACCCCAAGGTGCGCCTGGCCGCGGCACGCACCCTGCAAAAAAGCGCGCAACCTGCGCAACTCAAATTCCTCGACCAGCAGGTCGCCGCCGAGACCAATGAGGACGTGCACACCGCCCTCAGCCTGGCCCTGGCCAACCTGCAACTGGTGGACACCGACCCGGTAGTGCGCCTCGCTGCCGTGCGCCTGCTCGGCAGTACCGGCGACCCGCTGGCCCGCACGCGCCTCGAAGCGCTGCTGGCGCCCGGGGTGGAAACCGACGCCGCCGTGCACACCGCCGCCGAGACCAGCCTGGCCCAGGTCAAACGCAAACTGATGATGGGTGAGATCCTCGGCCAGGCCTTCAGCGGCATGTCCCTGGGCTCGATCCTGCTGCTGGCGGCCCTGGGCCTGGCGATCACCTTCGGCCTGCTCGGTGTGATCAACATGGCCCACGGCGAGATGCTGATGCTCGGCGCCTACTCCACCTATGTGGTGCAACTGCTGATGCAGCGCTATGTGCCCCAGGCCATCGAGTTCTACCCGTTGATCGCACTGCCGGTGGCGTTCTTCGTCACCGCCGCCATCGGCATGGCCCTGGAGCGTACGGTGATTCGTCACCTGTACGGACGCCCGCTGGAAACCCTGCTCGCCACCTGGGGCATCAGCCTGATGCTGATCCAACTGGTACGCCTGGTGTTCGGTGCGCAGAACGTCGAGGTCTCCAACCCTGCGTGGCTGTCCGGCGGGATCCAGGTGCTGCCCAACCTGGTGCTGCCATACAACCGCATCGTGATCATCGCCTTCGCGCTGTTTGTGGTTGTGCTCACCTGGCTGCTGCTGAACAAGACCCGCCTGGGGCTCAACGTGCGCGCCGTGACCCAGAACCGCAACATGGCCGCCTGCTGCGGCGTGCCCACCGGGCGGGTGGACATGCTCGCCTTTGGCCTGGGCTCCGGCATTGCCGGGCTGGGCGGCGTGGCGCTGAGCCAGATCGGCAACGTCGGCCCCGACCTGGGCCAGAGCTACATCATCGACTCGTTCCTGGTGGTGGTGCTCGGCGGTGTCGGCCAGTTGGCCGGTAGCGTCATGGCGGCGTTTGGCTTGGGTATCGCCAACAAGATCCTGGAACCGCAGATCGGTGCCGTGCTCGGCAAGATCCTGATCCTCGCGCTGATCATTCTGTTTATCCAGAAACGCCCGCAGGGACTCTTCGCACTGAAAGGACGGGTGATCGACTGATGAACCAGCCATTGATGCTCACGGCCGCACAAAAGGCCGGCCCCCAGGTGACGATTGCAGTCGGCGCGGTGGTGCTGTTGCTGCTGCTGGCCCTGCCGTTGTGTTCGCTGCTGTCGCCGGAAAACCCGCTGCATGTATCGGCCTACACCCTGACCTTGGTGGGCAAGATCCTCTGCTACGCCATTGTCGCCCTGGCCCTGGACCTGGTGTGGGGCTACGCGGGGATGTTGTCCCTGGGCCACGGCCTGTTCTTTGCCCTCGGCGGCTATGCCATGGGCATGTACCTGATGCGCCAGGCTTCCGGCGATGAGCTGCCGGCGTTCATGACGTTTTTGTCGTGGACCGAATTGCCCTGGTATTGGGTCGGCACCGAGCACTTCCTCTGGGCCCTGTGCCTGGTGGTATTGGCGCCGGGCGTGCTGGCGCTGGTGTTCGGTTTCTTCGCGTTCCGCTCGCGGATCAAGGGCGTGTATTTCTCGATCATGACCCAGGCGCTGACCTTTGCCGGCATGCTGTTGTTCTTTCGCAACGAGACCGGGTTCGGTGGCAATAACGGCTTCACCAACTTCCGCAGCATCCTCGGTTTCGGCATCACCGAACCGGGCACGCGGGCCGTGCTGTTCGTGGCAACAGTGGGGTTGCTGGTGGCGAGCCTGTACATCGGCTGGCGCCTGGCCCGGAGCAAGTTCGGCCGGGTGCTGACCGCCCTGCGCGATGCCGAGAACCGCCTGATGTTCTGCGGCTACGACCCGCGCGGCTTCAAGCTGTTCGTGTGGGTGCTGAGCGCGGTGCTGTGCGGCCTGGCAGGCGCGTTGTACGTGCCGCAGGTGGGCATCATCAACCCGAGTGAAATGTCGCCGACCAACTCCATCGAAGCCGCCGTGTGGGTGGCCCTGGGCGGGCGTGGCACGCTGATCGGGCCGCTGCTCGGCGCCGGCGTGGTCAACGGCATGAAGAGCTGGTTCACCGTGGCCTTCCCGGAGTACTGGCTGTTCTTCCTCGGGGCGCTGTTCATCATCGTCACCCTGTACCTGCCCAAGGGCGTTATCGGGCTGTTGAAGAAATGAGGAACGTCATGCTCGAACCTATTTTCGACGCGGGCAGCGGCCGCGATGCCATCGGCATCGGCCAGGCCGCAGGCACCGGCCTGAACACCCGCCATGGCACCATCCTGACCCTCGAAGACATCAGTGTCAGCTTCGACGGTTTCAAGGCGCTCAACGACTTGAACCTGTACATCGGCGTCGGCGAATTGCGCTGCATCATCGGCCCCAACGGTGCGGGCAAGACCACCCTGATGGACGTGATCACCGGCAAGACCCGGCCCAGCCACGGCAAGGCCTGGTTTGGCGAAACCCTCGATTTGACCAGCATGAGCGAAGTGCAGATCGCCCAGGCCGGCATCGGCCGCAAGTTCCAGAAACCCACGGTGTTCGAAGCCCTGAGCGTGTTCGAAAACCTGGAGCTGGCGCAGAAGACCGACAAGTCGGTGTGGGCCAGCCTGCGTGCACGCCTGAGCGGTGAGCAAAAGGATGGTATCGATGAAGTGCTCGACACCATCCGCCTCACCGCTTCGGTGCATCGGCCCGCCGGGCTGCTCTCCCACGGGCAAAAACAGTTCCTGGAAATCGGCATGCTGCTGATGCAAGACCCGCAACTGTTGCTGCTGGACGAACCGGTGGCGGGCATGACCGACGCCGAAACCGAATTCACCGCCGAACTGTTCAAACGCCTGGCGGGCAAACATTCGTTGATGGTGGTGGAACACGACATGGGGTTTGTCGGCTCGATTGCCGACCACGTGACCGTGTTGCACCAGGGCAGCGTGTTGGCCGAAGGGTCGCTGGAACAGGTGCAGGAAAATGAGCGGGTGATCGAGGTGTACCTCGGTCGCTAAGGAGAACTGAACATGCTGCAAGTCGACAAGCTGCACCAGTACTACGGCGGTAGCCACATCCTGCGCGGTCTGTCCTTTGACGTGAAGATCGGCGAAGTCACCTGCCTGCTCGGCCGTAACGGCGTGGGCAAGACCACCCTGCTCAAATGCCTGATGGGTTTGCTGCCGGCCAAGGAAGGCGCGGTGAACTGGGAGGGCAAGGCCATCACCGGCTTCAAGCCGCACCAGCGGGTGCACGCAGGGATCGCCTACGTGCCCCAGGGCCGGGAGATTTTCGGACGGCTGACGGTGGAGGAAAACCTGTTGATGGGGCTGTCGCGTTTCCCCGGTGCCGAAGCCAAGGAAGTGCCGGCGTTTATCTATGAACTGTTCCCGGTTTTGCTGCAAATGAAGCACCGGCGCGGCGGCGACCTGTCCGGCGGCCAGCAGCAACAGTTGGCCATCGGCCGCGCCCTGGCCAGCCGCCCGCGCCTGTTGATCCTCGATGAGCCCACCGAAGGCATCCAGCCCTCGGTGATCAAGGAGATCGGCGCCGTGATCAAGAAGCTCGCGGCGCGCGGCGATATGGCGATCCTGCTGGTGGAGCAGTTCTACGACTTTGCCGCCGAGCTGGCCGACCAGTACCTGGTGATGTCGCGCGGTGAAATCGTGCAGCAGGGCCGTGGTGAAAATATGGAGAGTGAGGGTGTGCGCGGTTTGGTTACCATCTAACCTGTAGCGTCCTGACGATAAGCACAAGAAACCATGAACCTGCCCGTTTCCCCTGCCCTGTTCACCCCCAGCTGGCACGCCGAGCTGGACCTCGGCTACGCGCGTTTCGGCGACACCACGCGCCCGGTGATGCGCCGTCACCTTGGCCCCCTGCGGGTGCAAAAGCACCTGTATGCCGAAGGCCCCGAGGTGTGCCAGCACATCATCGTGCACCCGCCTGGCGGGATTGCCGGCGGTGACCGCCTGGACATCCGCGCCCATGTCGCCGAGGGTGCGTGGGCGCAATTGACCAGCCCCGGCGCGGCGAAGTGGTATCGCGCCAGCGGCCCGGCGTATCAGCAACTTGATCTCACCGTGGAGGCCGGCGCGACCCTGGAATGGCTGCCCCAGGAAACCATTGTGTTCAGCGCCGCCCAGGCCGAACTCAGCACCCGCATCGACCTGCACGGCGATGCCCGGCTGTTCTACTGGGACGTGATCGCACTGGGGCGTCCGGCCAGTGGCGAGCGCTTCGACCTGGGCCACTTTCAATCGCACCTGGATATTCGCCGCGACAGCCAGTTGCTCTGGCACGAGCGCCAGCGCATTGTGGGCGCCGATGGCCTGCTCGACTCGCCCATCGGCCTGGACGGCCAACCGGTGTTCGCCACCCTGCTGGTGACCGGCGATATCGAGCCCGAATTACTCGAACACTGCCGCGCCCTGCCCCACGCCGTGCGCGGCGACCTGACCCAACTGCCTGGCTTGCTGGTCGCCCGCTGCCTGGCCAGTGAAGCGCTGCTGGCGCGGGGGTGGTTGATTGATTTATGGAAACTGTTACGCCCGGCGGTGCTAGGACGGGAAGCAGTCTCACCACGAATATGGAGCACATGAAGATCAAAATGTGGGAGGGGGCTTGCTCCCGATGGCGGTGGGTCAGTGACAGCTGTATTGCCTGATACTGCCCTATCGGGGGCAAGCCCCCTCCCACACTTAATCTCCATTGTATTTACGAATGTATTTCACGACGGACTGAACCATGGACCTGACCCCACGGGAAAAAGACAAACTGCTGATCTTCACCGCCGGCTTAGTCGCCGAACGGCGCCTGGCGCGCGGTGTGAAGCTCAACTACCCGGAAACCATCGCCTATATCTCCGCCGCCTTGATGGAAGGCGCCCGCGATGGCCGCACCGTGGCCGACCTGATGCACTACGGCACCACCCTGCTCAGCCGTGAACAGGTGATGGAAGGCATCCCGGAAATGATCCCGGACATCCAGGTGGAAGCCACCTTCCCCGATGGCACCAAGCTGGTGACCGTCCACCAACCCATCGCGTGAGGCACGGCCATGATTCGTGATGCAACCGAGCAAGACCTGCCGGCGATCCGCGACATCTACAACGACGCGGTACTCAACACCACGGCGATCTGGAACGAACAACTGGTGGATCTCGGCAACCGCCAGGCCTGGCTCAGTGCACGCCAGGCCCAGGGCTATCCGATTCTGGTGGCGACCGAAAATGAGCAAGTGATCGGCTATGCCTCGTTCGGCGATTGGCGCGCGTTCGAAGGCTACCGCTACAGCGTCGAACACTCGGTGTATGTACGCAACGACCAGCGCGGCAAGGGCCTTGGCCCACGGCTGATGCAGGCCCTGATCGAACGCGCCAGAACCTGTGGCAAGCATGTGATGGTGGCGGCCATCGAAAGCGGCAACCTGGCGTCGATCCGCCTGCATGAACGCCTGGGGTTCGTCACCACCGGGCAAATGCCCCAAGTGGGCATCAAGTTCGGCCGCTGGCTGGACCTGACCTTTATGCAACTGACATTGAATCCGGGCGCGCAACCGCCCAAGGAGTGAGTTCGATGAACGCCGCGCAACTGCGTCGAGTCAATGCTGAAAGTTTTGCCCACTACCGTCGAGGCCTGATCGAGCTGTTGCTGGATGCGGTCAAGCACGGTGCGTCGGTGGGTTTCATGGCCGACTTCGATGAGGCCCAGGCCCGTGCCTATCTGGACGGGGTACAGGCGAGCATTGAAGACGCCAGCCTGTTGCTGTGGGTGGTGGTGCGCGATGAGCAGGTGATCGCCAGCGTGCAGTTGGCGCTGTGCCAGAAAGCCAACGGCCTGAACCGCGCCGAAGTGCAAAAGCTGCTGGTGCACAGCAACGCGCGGCGCCACGGCCTGGGCCAACAATTGATGAACACCCTGGAACTCGCCGCGCGCCAGCACAAGCGCGGCCTGCTGTACCTGGACACCGAAGCCGGTTCGCCTGCCGAAGCCTTCTACCAGTCGCTGCGCTACACCAAGATCGGTGAACTGCCCGACTACTGCCAAAGCCCGGACGGGCGCTACAGCCCGACCGCCATCTACTTCAAGACCCTGGGGCAACCTGCATGATTCCTGGCGAATATCAGATCCAGCCTGGCGAGATCGAACTCAACGTCGGCCGGCGCACCGTCACCCTCAGCGTGGCCAACAGCGGCGACCGGCCGATCCAGGTGGGTTCGCACTACCATTTTTTCGAGACCAATGACGCGCTGACATTTGACCGCCCATTGAGCCGCGGCATGCGCCTGAATATTCCGGCGGGCACGGCGGTGCGGTTCGAGCCGGGGCAGAGCCGTGAGGTCGAGCTGGTGGATTTGAGCGGCGGTCGGCGGGTGTTCGGGTTTGCCGGGCGGATCATGGGCGACCTTTAGGGCCTCATCGGGGGCAAGCCCCCTCCCACAGGGGAACGCATTCCAAAGGTGGGAGGGGGCTTGCCCCCGATAGCGATTTCACATTCAACACAAATATTTCAGGGCACACACATGAAAATCAGCCGCCAAGCCTACGCCGACATGTACGGCCCCACCGTCGGTGACAAGGTCCGCCTGGCCGACACCGAGCTGTTCGTCGAAGTCGAGCAGGACTTCACCGTCTACGGCGAAGAAGTGAAATTCGGCGGCGGCAAAGTGATCCGCGACGGCCAGGGCCAGAGCCAATTGCTCGCCCATGAAGTCGTCGACACCCTGATCACCAACGCGCTGATCATCGACCACTGGGGCATCGTCAAGGCCGACGTCGGCTTGAAGAACGGCCGCATCCACGCAATCGGCAAGGCCGGCAACCCGGATATCCAGCCCGGCGTGACCATGGCCATCGGCGCCAGCACCGAAGTGATCGCCGGCGAAGGCATGATCCTCACCGCCGGCGGCATCGACTCCCACGTGCATTTCATCTGTCCGCAGCAGATCGAAGAGGCGCTGACCAGCGGTGTCACCACCATGATCGGCGGCGGCACCGGGCCGGCCACCGGCACCAACGCCACCACCTGCACCTCCGGGCCCTGGCACCTGGCGCGCATGCTGCAGGCCAGCGACTCGTTCCCGATGAACATCGGGTTTACCGGCAAGGGCAACGCCAGCTTGCCCGAGCCGTTGATCGAACAGGTCAAGGCCGGCGCCATCGGCTTGAAGCTGCACGAAGACTGGGGCACCACGCCCGCCAGCATCGACAACTGCCTGAGCGTCGCCGACCAGTACGACGTACAGGTGGCGATCCACAGCGACACCCTCAACGAATCCGGCTTTGTCGAAACCACCCTGGCCGCGCTCAAGGGCCGCACCATCCACACCTACCACACCGAAGGTGCCGGCGGCGGCCACGCGCCGGACATTATCAAGGCCTGCGGCTTTCCCAACGTGCTGCCCAGCTCCACCAACCCGACGCGGCCGTTCACGCGCAACACCATCGACGAGCACCTGGACATGTTGATGGTCTGCCATCACCTGGACCCGAGCATTGCCGAAGACGTGGCCTTCGCCGAAAGCCGCATCCGCCGCGAGACCATCGCCGCCGAAGACATCCTGCACGACCTCGGCGCGTTCTCGATGATCAGCTCCGACAGCCAGGCCATGGGCCGCGTCGGTGAAGTGATCACGCGCACCTGGCAGACCGCCGACAAGATGAAGAAACAGCGCGGCGCCCTGCCCGGTGACGGCCCCGGCAACGACAACTTCCGCGCCAAGCGCTACATCGCCAAGTACACCATCAACCCGGCGATCACCCACGGCATCAGCCATATCGTCGGTTCCATCGAAGTGGGCAAGTGGGCTGACCTGGTGCTGTGGCGCCCGGCGTTCTTCGGGATCAAGCCGACCCTGATCCTCAAGGGCGGCGCGATTGCCTCCAGCCTGATGGGCGATGCCAATGCGTCGATCCCCACCCCGCAGCCGGTGCACTACCGCCCGATGTTCGCCAGCTTCGGCAGCTCATTGCACGCCACCAGCCTGACCTTTATCAGCCAGGCAGCCCTGGACGCGGGCTTGCCGCAAGCCCTGGGCCTGAAGAAACAGATTGGGGTGGTGAAGGGGTGTCGCGATGTGCAGAAAACCGACCTGATCCACAACGATTACCTGCCGGATATCGAGGTGGACCCACAGACCTATCAGGTCAAGGCCGACGGGGTGCTGCTGTGGTGTGAACCGGCGGATGTGTTGCCGATGGCGCAGCGGTATTTCCTGTTCTGATTCAAAACCAACAGACAACCACCTGTGGCGAGGGAGCTTGCTCCCGTTGGGCCGCGAAGCGGCCCCGAAATCCTGGGAGCGCTTCGCACTCCAGCGGGAGCAAGCTCCCTCGCCACAGGTACGGCGTTCGTTTTGAGCCTTAGAACTGCTCGCGCGGGTTAAACGCGGCTTTCTGCGCCAGCTCCTGCCACAACGCCTTCACCTCGTCATCGCCGGCCGGTGGCATCACCGCCTTGAGCTGCACGTACAGGAAGCCACGCTGCCCGGCCTTGTTCAGCAAGCCATGGCCCTTGGCGCGCATGCGCTGGCCGTTCTGGCTGCCGGCCGGCACCTTGAGGTTGATCTTGCCGGTCAGGGTCGGCACGGCCACTTCCGCGCCCAGCGCCAATTCCCATGGTGCCAGCGGCAGGTTGATGATCAGGTTTTCGCCATCCACTTCGAACTTGGGGTGCGGCGCAAACTTGATGATCAGGTACAGGTCACCGTTGGCCCCGCCGCCAACACCCGGTGCGCCCTGGCCTTTGAGGCGAATACGCTCACCGTCGGCCACGCCGGCCGGGATCTTCACGTTCAGGCTCTTGGTGGTGTTGCTGACATGCCGGCCCGAGGCGTCGTATTGCGGCACCTGGAAGCTGATCTGCTTGGACTCGGTAGACAGTGTCTCTTCGAGGAACACCGACAGCTGCATCTCCACGTCCTGGCCCTTGCGCCCGGTGGGACGGCGCTGGCCGCCACCGAACGCATCGCCACGCCCGCCAAAGATCGAGCTGAAGAAGTCGGAAAAGTCCTCGGTGCCCTGACCACCGCCAAACCCGCCACGGCTCTGCCAGCCTGGCGGGCCCTGGAACGGCTGGCCATGCTGGCCGTATTTGCGCAACTCGTCATATTCGGCGCGCTTGTCGGCGCTTTTAAGTGCTTCATAGGCTTCGGACGCGTCCTTGAACTTGGCTTCGGCGTCTTTTTCCTTGCTCACGTCCGGGTGATATTTGCGCGCGAGCTTGCGATAGGCAGCCTTGATTTCCTTGTCATCGGCGCTCGGCTCGACACCCAGAATCTTGTAGTAGTCTTTGAAATCCATCGGCGGTTCACCATCCTTAATCGAGATCGCACAGCCCGGGGCACAACGTGCGCTGGTTTGCACCTGTTGAGTCTTGTGGCCTGGGGGTGCGTCAAAGTGTTATCGGCGCTTGCCGTATGCACCAGATGTGGGGGCGAATGCCGAACTTTCAAGCACGATTTAACGGATGGTCGGCCTACGCATCCGCCCTCGACTGGCATACACTGCGCGGCCGTTTTTCAACCGGAACCCGATAGACATGAAAAACCCATCCCCAGCCCGTGCCTGCGGTATCGACTTCGGCACGTCCAACTCCACCGTCGGCTGGATCCGCCCCGGCATGGAAACGCTTATCGCGCTGGAGGACGACAAGATCACCCTGCCGTCGGTGGTGTTCTTCAACTTCGAGGAGCGCCGCCCGGTCTACGGTCGCCTGGCCCTGCACGAATACCTGGAGAACTACGAAGGCCGGCTGATGCGCTCGCTCAAGAGCCTGCTGGGTTCCAAGTTGATCAAGCACGACACCAGCGTCTTGGGCACGGCGATGCCGTTCACCGACCTGCTGGCGCTGTTTATCGGCCAACTCAAGAGCCGCGCCGAAGCCACCGCCGGCCGCGAGTTCGAAGAAGTGGTGCTGGGCCGCCCGGTGTTTTTCGTCGATGACGACCCGATGGCCGACCAGGAAGCCGAAAACACCCTGGTCGACGTGGCGCGCAAGATCGGTTTCAAGGACATCTCATTCCAGTACGAACCGATTGCCGCCGCGTTCGACTACGAGTCCACCATCGAGAAGGAAGAACTGGTACTGATCGTCGACATCGGCGGTGGTACGTCAGACTTCTCGCTGGTGCGCCTGTCCCCGGAGCGCCGCCACAACGACAACCGCCAGGACGACATCCTCGCCACCGGCGGCGTGCACATCGGCGGTACCGACTTCGACAAGCAGCTGTCCCTGGCCGGCATAATGCCGCTGTTCGGCTACGGCAGCCGCATGAAAAGCGGCGCCTACATGCCCACCAGCCACCACATGAACCTGGCGACCTGGCACACCATCAACTCGGTGTACTCGCAGAAATCCCAGCTGGCCCTGGGCAGCATGCGCTATGACATCGAAGACACCGGCGGCATCGACCGCCTGTTCAAGCTGATCGAACAGCGCGCCGGGCACTGGCTGGCCATGGAAGTGGAAGAGACCAAGATCCAGCTCACCCACGAAGACAACCGCCACGTGCTGCTGGACCGGGTTGAGCCGGGGTTGAGCGTAGACCTGAGCCGCGCACTGTTCGAGTCGGCCATCGATGGCTTGCTGGAGCGCGTGCGCAACAGCGTGACGCAGTTGCTCACCGATGCTTCGATGGCGGTGGCCCAGGTGGACACGGTGTTCTTTACCGGCGGTTCCAGCGGCATCCCGGCGCTGCGCCACAGCATCTCGGCCATGCTGCCGAATGCGCGGCATGTGGAGGGGAATATCTTCGGCAGTATCGGCAGCGGCTTGGCGATCGAGGCGAGCAAGCGCTATGGCTGCTGAGTTTCACCTGAAATACCGTGGCGACTTCATCGGGGGCAAGCCCCTTCCTACACTGACCGTGTTCACAAGTCGACCTGTGTAGACACAGTAAATGTGGGAGGGGGCTTGCCCCCGATGGGGCCCGCCCAGGCAACACACGCCTTAAACCATCCCGCCGAGCTTCAGCTCACTCTTCAGATACGCATAGTAAATCGGTCCCGCCACCACCCCCGGCAAACCAAACGCCGCTTCAAACACCAGCATCGCCAGGAGCAGCTCCCAGGATTTGGCACTGATCTGCCCGCCGACGATGCGCGCGTTGAGGAAGTACTCGACCTTGTGGATCACGATCAGATACCCCAGCGCCGCCACCGCCACCCAGATCGACAGCGACAGCGCGACGATGGTGATCAGGGTGTTGGACATCAGGTTGCCGATCACCGGCAACAGGCCGAGCAGGAAGGTCAGCACGATCAGGGTCTTGGTCAGCGGCAGGTGGATGCCGCACAGCGGTAGGACAACGGCCAGGAAGATCGCAGTGAAGGCCGTATTGAGCGCGGCGATCTTGATCTGCGCGAAGACGATATTGCGAAAGGCCTGGACCAGCAGGTGCAGGCGGTCGAACAGCGCGGCTGCCAGGGGTTTGCGCTTGGTCAGGTCGGGCACCCGCTGCAGGGCGATGATCGCGCCGAGCACCATGCCGATCAGCAGGGTGACAAACATGTGGGCGGCGTCTTTGCCGACCAGTTGCAGTTCGCTCAGGTGCTTGCTTAGCCAGTCGCCGATGGCCACGCGGAACTCGGCCGCGCTGGCGGGCAGGTAGGCATCGAGGAACGGCGGCAGTTGGCCGCGCGCGCGGTCGACTACGCCCATGAATTTATCCAGGGAAGCCCCGGGGTTTTCCGCTTCATGAAGCAGGAAGCTGATGGCGCCGGCGAAGATCAGGGCCAGCACGCTGACGATCAGGGTGCCGAGCAAGGCCACCGCCAGCCAGCGCGCGCGGCGCCCTTCGATAAGCCGTTGCAGTTGGGGGGTGAGCATGTTGACCAGTTCATAGACCAACAGGCCGGCCAGCAGGCTGGGCAGCAATTTCAGCGGCAGTACCAGCAGCAACCCGCCGAAAATGATGATGTAGCTGGCCAGCAATAACACGTGACGCTGAGAAAACGTTGGCATACAGCCTCAAAACGAACGGCGTTAAAGGATGGGCAGTCTGCCAGCCTTGAGAGAATCAAGCGAGTGGATAGGTTGCGAATACGATCAAGTGTGGGAGGGGGCAAGTCGAATAGTCGCCCCCTCCCACAAGGGGATTCGCGTACTCAACTGCCCTTGAGGCAGGTGCTCATGAACGTCTTGCGCGCATCGCCGGTCAACGCCTTGGTTTTCGCCGACGCATTGCAATCCTTCATCTTCTGCTGTTGCGGGGTGAGCGTCTTCGCATCATTGGCCGCCGGCGCCGACAGGCAGGTTTTCATGAAAGCCTTGCGCTCGTCGCCCTTGAGCGTCTTGGTGGTGGCTTCGGCATTGCAGGTGGTCATCTTGTTTTGCTGGGCAGTGGCGGCAAAGCCCTGGGAACACAGCAGCAGGCCCATCATCAACAGCGGAATACGCAGCATCTTCATGGAGTTTTCTCCCTGTTACCGTGCCGGGAGGCACGGCCTACCCAGCAGTGTAGCCAAACCTTGTTACATCTTCATCGGCTGCGAATATTCGTCCGTCGGTACTGCTCCGGCGTGCAGCCGGCCTGGCGCTGGAACATCGCGATAAACGCCGAGGCGCTGCTGTAGCCGAGGTCAAACGCCACATTTTGCACACTGCGCTCGCTGTCGAGGGCTTCGATGGCGGCAAGGTAGCGCAGGCGCTGGCGCCATTCGCCGAAGCTCATGCCCAGCTCGCGCACAAATTGCCGCGCCAGGGTGCGCTCGCTGACATGCACTTGTTCGGCCCAGTGCGCCAGGGGGCGGTTGTCAGCGGGGTCGGCCTGCATGCCTTCCAACACGCCGAGCAGCCCCGGGTGACGGGCGTAGGGCAGGAAACAATCGTGGATCGGCGCCTGCCTGAGCTGATCGACCAACACCTGGGCCAGGCGAATATCGGCGTCGGTGTGCGGGATATTGACGTCACGCTGGGCGAAGTCGCTGAGGATGGCCTTGAGGATGTCGCTGATCGCCAGGGTGCAAGGCTGCTTGGGCAATTGCTCGCAGAGCGACGGCGAAAGGCCCACCGAGCGGTAGACAATCGCCTGGGCGTTGTAGGAACTGTGTTCGGTATCGGGTGGGATCCACACCGCGTACTGCGGTGGCGACATAAAGCGGTTGCCGGCCACTTCCATGCGCATCACGCCACTGGCGGAGTAGTCCAGCGAGCCCCAGACATGCTGATGCGGGGTGCACTCAGTGTCGGGGGCAAAGTCGGAGTAACGGAAGTACACGGGGCTTGGCAGGTGGCCAAAATCCGCGAGGCGTACGGTGTGTCGGGCCATATTGTCTGGATACAGAGGTCGTTTGTCTGGATCGCAGTATAGGCTTCGATCCAGACAAGGGATAATCCTGCCTCATCAACACAGGTGGTTTCTTTCGATGCAATACGCGTATCCCCTGCTGGCCATCTTTATCTGGGCCGGCAATACCGTGGTCAACAAACTGGCCGTGGGTTCGATTTTCCCGGCTGAAATCGGCTTTTACCGCTGGTTACTGGCTGCATTGCTGTTTACGCCGTTCATGCTCAAGCCGGTCATCACCCACTGGCCGCTGATTCGCCCGAACCTGGGCAAGATCGGCATCCTCGGCGTGCTGGGCATGGCGGTGTACCAGAGCCTGGCGTACTACGCCGCCTCGCTGACCAGCGCCACCAATATGGGCATCATCCTGTCGTTGATGCCGTTGATGGCCTTGACGGCGGCCATCATCAGCCTGGGCCAGCGCCTGACCTTTGGCGCACTGACGGGTGCGGTGCTGTCATTCGCAGGGGTAGTGGTGGTGGTGTCGGCCGGCAGCCTCGGCGCGCTGCTGCAGCACGGCGTGAACCTGGGCGATGCGATGATGCTGGTCGCGACCCTGGCGTACGCGGTCTACAGCACCCTGTTGAAAAAATGGCAACTGCGCCTGCCGCCACTGGTGCTCCTGTATTTGCAGGTGCTGGTGGCGGTGGTGGTGCTGTTTCCGCTGTTTCTGTTCTCGGCAAAAGCCGGCCTGGGCTGGACGAATATTCCGCTGGTGCTCTATGCGTGCTTGCTGGCTTCGATGCTGGCGCCACTGGCGTGGATGCATTCGGTAAAGACCCTGGGCCCCAGTCGCACCACGCTGTTTTTCAACCTGCTGCCGTTGATCACTGCATTGATTGCCGCCGTGGTGTTGAAGGAAGAGTTGGCGTTGTATCACCTGGTGGGCGGCTTGCTGACCTTGGGCGGGGTGATTTTGTCCGAGCGCTGGACCACACCAGTGCGCCGCCAGGCTTAAACCCCGGCCGCCTTCAGGCGCTGGGCATGCTCGACGAACAGGCGGATGGGCTCGGCGCCCTTGCCCACCAGGCCCATGGATTGGTTGACGATGTCGAAGTGGTCCAGGGCGTAGTCATCGCCGATCACCCGCCCCAGGTGCGAGCTGCAGCGCCCGACCATGCCGTCGCACTGGCCCTTCTCGCGCACGAAGCTGCGGGCGAACAATCGGCAACTGCGATTCGTCCCGTCCAGCAGGTTGCGCCCGCGATCGGTCTTGCCCGGTTGCAAGGTGCCGGACCATGAGTAGTAGCGCACGCCATTGACCACCTCCGCCCCGTGCCCGCCCCAGGTGTGCGGCAGCCCTTGGGGATAGTCGCGGTTGAACAGCGCCACGCCTGCGCTGGTCAGGGAATGGTGGGACGCCTGCAAGTCCGCCTTGAAGCGCGGGCCGCGATAGCCGGTTTCCAGCAGGCTCATCACCGCTGCAACCAGATGAAACAGCGCGCTCATCAGCCGCCCCTTCACGCTGTCGGCCGGATAATGGGCGTGGATATGGTCCGCCAGTTCCGAACCGTGGTTGGGCCCGGCCACCGACGTCACCGACGCCACCCACTCCGGGCGCTTGGCCGCCGCATAACGAGCGGTCAGCGCGCCCTGGCTATGGCCGATCAGGTTGACCTTGTCGGCGCCGGTCTCAAGGCGAATCCGCTCGATCTGCGCCAGCAGCTGCTCGCCACGCACCTCGCTGGAGTCCAGCGGCGCCACCTGGATGGGAAACACCTGCGCCCCACCCGCCCGCAGTGCCGGGACAATGCCGTACCAGTAAGGGAAAAACCCCAGGCGCACGAACCCCAGCATGCCAGGCACCAGCACCAAGGGATAACGCGTGGCTAACGACTGCGACATGAAGCGAACGTCCTTGATCAAGAGAGGATGATGGCAGGCTAGCCCAATTCCGGCGACGCGCTGATGACACGCCAGGCAAATCCAATAAAACTTTTTGCTGCGCCCGTGACTCACAACTGGGAGCGATCACGCCGACAGAGCGTGGCGTAAAACCGGATTAGCCCCAGGAGATTGAGATGACTGAAGCAAACTTGACTGACGTTGCGACCCTGCGCAGCCGCGCCCGCCAGAACGTCGAAAACGGTGCCGTGACCGAGGGCTATGACGCCGACCGCGAAGAGATCATCCGCCTGCTCAACGGCTCCCTGGCCACTGAACTGGTGTGTGTGCTGCGCTACAAGCGCCACTACTTCATGGCCAGCGGCGTTAAAGCCGCTGTCGCCGCGCAGGAATTCCTCGAGCACGCCACCCAGGAAGCCGAGCACGCCGACAAACTCGCCGAACGCATCGTGCAACTGGGCGGCGAGCCGGAGTTCAACCCGGACCTGCTGTCGAAGAACTCCCACGCCCAATACGTGGCCGGTAACAGCTTGAAGGAAATGGTCTACGAAGACCTGGTGGCCGAGCGGATTGCGGTGGACAGCTACCGCGAAATCATCCAGTACATCGGTGATAAGGATCCGACCACGCGCCGTCTGTTTGAAGAGATCCTGGCTCAGGAAGAAGAGCATGCGGACGATATGGCCGACATCCTCGAAAGTCTCTAAGCAGCGCAATTCAAAAAAATGTGGGAGGGGGCTTGCTCCCGATGCGTCGTTTCAGCCACTGCATCTGGTGACTGACACTCCGTCATCGGGGGCAAGCCCCCTTGTATGTTTAGACTTGAAGGGGTGGGTGGGACTAAAAGCCCGATTCTGACTCTAACCAGTACAGACCGTGGGAGACTTCGTCCCACCCCTTCTACCCAAAAGCGCCAATAAGGAATTCATCGGCAAGACCGACGATAGAGACAAGTCAGCGCACCGGTAGACCCCAACAAGCTCTTAAACCCTAGCTCCGAGGATTCGTCATGACAATCCTTACTTCGCAAACGGTCGTGGGTGTTGATGTGGCCAAGGCTGAGGTGCTCGTCTATCGTGCCGATCTGCAAACCACACAAGCCATCCCCAATAATCGAACAGCAC